>JOHN01000024.1 GCA_000719695.1 Streptomyces sp. NRRL F-6131 | reverse complement strand
AAGGTGTGGCTGGGCATCGGGGGCGCGTTCCTCGGGGGTTCGGGGGCCGTGGGCTCGGGACGGGCGGGGCGGGGCGGGACGGGGTGGTGAGGTGGTGGGGCCGGGTCAGAAGTTGATCGGGAAGGCGCGCGGGCTCGTCCCGGTGGCCCGGGCGTAGGCGTTGGCCACCGCGGCGGAGGCCGCCGGGACGCCCAGTTCGCCCGCGCCGCCGGGCGGTCCGCTCGGCGGCAGCAGGTGGATCTCGACCACCGGCGGGCTGTGCCGCTGCCGCGCGTAGTGGAAGTCGGCGAAGCTGCCCTCGCGGACGGCGCCGCGGTCGATGTGGTTGCCGGCCTGGAGGATCACCGAGATGCCGTCGATCAGTGCGCCGGTCAGCTGGGCCTCCAGGCCGGTGGGGTTGATCACGGTGCCGAGGTCGGCGGCGATCACGGCCTTGGTGACCCGGGGCTGCTTCGGGTCGGTCGCGTCGAGTTCGACCAGATAGGCGGTCCGGCCGCCGTTCTCGGCGTGGTAGCCGATCCCCTGGGCCTGGCCGGCCGGCATGGTGCGGCCCCAGCGTCCGGCCCGGGCGACCTCGTCGAGGACGGCCCGGCCGGCCGGCTCGCGCAGCCGGCCGCGGCGGAACGCCACCGGGTCCTGGCCGAGGCGGCGGGCCAGTTCGTCCATCATGATCTCGTCGGCGACCCGGACGGTCCCGGAGTAGACGGAGCGCCAGCTGCCGGTGGGGATCTTCAGCGGCACCTCGGCGAGCAGCTGGGTGGGCAGGCCCACGTTGTACGGATTGCTCTGGCTGAGCAGGAAGAAGGCCTGGGCGAGCGAGAGCCCGGCGACCGAGAGCTGGAAGCCGGCGGCGGTGAGCGCCTCGCCGAGGCCGTGGCCGAAGTCGGTCATCACGGTGGCGGCGCGGTGCTCGTAGCTGAGCACCTGGCCGAGCCCGTAGGTGGCGCGGACCCGGTGGTGGGTGGCGGGCCGCATCCGGCCGTGCCGCATGTCGTCGTTGCGGGTCCACATGAGTTTGACCGGCCGACCGGCCGCCCGGGAGATCTGCGCGGCCTCCACGGCGGCGTCGTAGAACAGCCGCCGGCCGAAGGACCCGCCGCCGCGCACCACGTGGACGGTCACCGCGTCCTGCGGAAGGCCGAGTTCGGCGGCGATGGTCTGCTGGGCGACGATCGGGGTCTGGGCGGCGAACCAGATCTCGGCGCGGTGGGGCCGGACGTCCGCGATCGCCGTCAGCACCTCCATCGGGGCGTGGTTGACGAAGGCGAAGTCGAACTCGCCGTCCACGTACTGGGTGAGCAGCGGCGGGACGAGGAACGGCGCGTGCGCGGCGCGCAGTTTCGACCGGATGTCGGCGTCGGAGAGCGCGGCGACCGGGCCCGGGTTCCAGGAGGTGTGCAGCGCGTCGCGGGCCTTCAGCGCCTGGTCGAAGGTCTCGGCGAGGACGGCCACCCCGCTGGGGACGGTGACCACGGCGAGCACACCGGGCATGCCGCGGGCGGCGGAGGCGTCGAGCGAGGCCAGCGTCCCGTGCAGGGTGGTGGGGCGGGCGACGACGGTGGGCACCGCGCCGGGCACGGCGAGGTCGCCGGCGTACTGGGCGCGGCCGGTGACGATGTCGCGGGCGTCGATCCGGCCGGTGGGGCGGCCGACCAGGCGGCGCTGCTCCGGCGGCTTGGGGGTGGCGGGTACGGCGGGCACCGTGACGGCGGCGGCCTCGGCGGCGAGTTCGCCGTAGCCGGCCCGGCGGCCGTCGGGGGCGAGGACGGTGGAGTCGGCGGTGCGCAGGGTGGCGGCCGGCAGGGACCAGCGGCGGGCGGCGGCGGTGACCAGCCGGGCGCGCGCGGCGGCGGCCGCTCCGCGGACCGGGTCGTAGAGCGTGCGGACCGAGTTGGAGGCGCCGGTGAGCTGGCTGAACAGCAGGTCGGGGCGGCTGTCGGAGAGCGGGACGTCGACGTCGGTCAGTCGGGCGTCGAGCTCCTCGGCGACCATCATGGCGACCGTGGTGGTCAGACCCTGGCCGACCTCCAGGCGGGGCAGGTGCAGGACGGCGCGGCCGGCGGTGGTGATCTCCAGGACGAGCAGGTGGGCGGTCGGCAGGCCGGCGACCTGGAGGGCCTGGCCGAGGTCGACGATGTCCGGGATGCCGGGCAGGCCGAGCAGTTGCGAGGGGGCGGCGCCGCCCGCGGCCGGCGCGGCTGCGGGGGCGGTTCCGGCGGTCGCGGTGGCTTCGGCGGCCCGGGCGGTGGCGGGGGCGGCGGCGTCGAGTCCGGCGCGGGCGGCGACGGTCAGGGTCGGCGCGGCGAGCAGGTAGGTGAGGAAGCGGCGGCGGTCGGCGGCGGCGGGCCGCTGCTCCGCGACGGGGCCCGGGCCGTCCGAGGGCGCGATGGAGGTGCTGATGGGAGGAGCCCTTCTCGCCGGGTGACGGCTCCGGCCGGGCGGGCCATGAGGGTCCCGCCCCGGTGCCGGAGGTGCCGGACGGTGCTCGGGAAGGCGGGCACGGTTTTGGTCGTGTCCACGATCGTGAGCGAGAACGCGGTTGAGCATAGGAGCGGCCTACTGGCCGGTCAACACGGGCACTTGGGGCATGATCGGACATCTGAGCGGATGTCGGATGGGGCGGACACGGAGGGCGCGGGACACGCCGGGCAGGGCGCGCGGTACCGCCGTCCGGGTGATGCGCGCCCGGGGGGCGCGCGGCCGGATCCGGGGGCGGGCGGGGGCGTGACCGGCGCCGGGTGGGTCCGGAGCGGCGCCGGGCGGGTCCGGAGCGGGTGCGACGGAGAACGACGTGCCGAAGTGGCCCAGGATCACGACGGTGCGGTGGACCTTCTGCCTGGTCCGCCCGTGCCACAGACTGGTTCCCGCACCCCGAGAACCGCGGATGACCCACCACCCCAGGAGCAACGTGCCGTCCCGCCGCAGCCCCCTGTCCGGCCCCCAACGCACCCTCGCTGTCGCTCAGTTGGTGAGCGCGATCGGCGACGGCGCCTATTGCACCAGCTCGGCGCTGTACTTCACCCGGATCGTCGGCCTCTCGCCCACCCGGCTCGGCCTCGGCCTCGCGGTGGCCTGGGCGATCGGTTCGGTCGCCGGGGTGCCGCTCGGCCACCTCGCCGACCGGCGCGGCCCCCGCGGCACGGCGGCGGCGCTGGCCCTCGGCACGGCGGCGGTGGTCGCCTCGTTCCTCGTGGTCCGCGACTTCCTGCCGTTCCTGGTCGCCGCCTGCTGCTACGCCACCGCGCAGTCCGGGCTGGGGGCGGCCCGGCAGGCGCTGGTCGGCGGGCTCGTCCCCGAGGGCGAGCGGACGGCGACGCTCGCCCGGCTGCAGGCCACCCTCAACGCCGGGCTGGCGGTGGGCGCCGCGCTCGGCGGCGCGGCGCTCACGGTCGGGACCAGGACGGCCTTCCTCGGCGCGTTCGCGCTGACCGCGCTGGGCTTCCTGGCGACGGGGCTGATCCTGCTCCGGCTGCCGACGGTGGCGCCGTCGGCGAAGGCGGTGTCGGCGAAGGCGGTGTCGGTGTCGGTGTCGGTGTCGGCAGCATCGACCGGCGCCGCGGCCCGTCCGGCCCGTCCGGCCCGTCCGGCCCGTCCGGCCCGGGACGGCGGCTTCGCGGTGCTGGCGGACCGCCGCTACCTGCTCGTCACCCTGGTCAACACCGTGCTGCTGCTCCGGATGCCGCTGCTCAGCCTGGTGATCCCGCTCTGGATCGCCGACCGCGCCCCGCAGCTCGGCTGGCTCGGCTCGGCGCTGTTCGTCCTCAACACCGTCGGGGTGACCCTCTTCCAGGTCCGCACCGCCCGCGCCGTCACCGGTCTGACCTCGGCGGCCCGGGCCGTCCGCCGGGCCGGGGCCGTGCTGCTCGCCTCCTGCGCCGTGTTCGCGCTCTCGGCCGTGGCCGCCCCGGTCTGGGTGACGGCGGCCCTGCTGGTGGCCGGCGCGGTGCTCCGGGTGCTCGGCGAGATGAAGCAGTCGGCCGGGTCCTGGCAGATCGCCTTCGACCTGGCCCCGGCCGACCGGCTCGGCCAGTACCAGGGCTTCTTCGGCACCGGGGTGGCGGTGGCCCGCACCGCCGGGCCGCTGCTGCTGACCACCCTGCTGCTCGACGGCGGCGGCCCGGGCTGGCTGCTCCTCGGCGGCCTCTTCCTCGCGGCCGGCTGCGCGATGGGCCCGGCCGTCCGGAGCGCCGAACGCGACCGCCCGTGGCGCGCGCCGCTCACCACGGAGGCGCTCACCGGGGTGAGCTGAAAGCCCCGGGAGCAGGGGGGGATCGCCCGCTTCGGTCCGTTCCCCCACGGGGTCGGTCCGCCGGGTCGAGAATTCGGCGTGATCGCATCAAGAATTCGGTAAAGCCGCAGCTTGACGCTGCATCATTCGAACACCGATACTCCGTGTGATCTTGGCGATCAAGGGCTGCGGCCGTCGAGGCGAAGGCTCGCCGACGTGTCGGACCGGTGGTCCCGCCCGATCGCGAGAATTCCAGCCGCTCAACCGAAACGGGGTTGTCCATGAAGGTCCGCAGCAAGGTCGCCGCCGGTGTGCTCTCCATAGCCGCGCTCGGCCTCGGTGTCGTCTCCGCGTCGCCCGCCGCCGCGTCCAGCGGGTCGTGCGCCGACTACGACGCCTGCCTGTACTACAGCCCCGACTTCCAGGGCGCGAAGTTCGGCGACGGCGACGGCAACAGCAACAACTACGAGACCTACCAGTACAACTCCACCTACACCTTCGGTGGCGGCGGTGCCGGGAACGGCCAGTACGTGCGGAACAACGCGGCGTCGGTGTTCAACCAGAACCGGAACAACAGCGTGACGATCTACTACAGCCCGGGCGGCTACGGCGTCAGCCAGTACATCAAGCGCGGCACCGGCGCGAACCTGATCCCGGCACTGCGGAACAACAACGCCTCGCAGTGCTTCGACACCTTCAACTCCTGCCGCTGACCGAGGGCCGGACGAGGAGCTCCCGGTAGCGGTGCCGCGCGCCCCCGGCGTGCGGCACCGCTCCTGCTCATGGTGGCGAGGTGGAAGAAGAGTTGACGATGCGAAGTGCCGCGCCCGTGACCGCGCGATCGATCGGGGCCGCGGTGGTCGCGGCCGCGGTGGTGCTGGGCGGTGCCGCCACCGGCTGTGCGCCCTCCCGGCCGGCGGCGCCCTCGGCGTCGGTTCCGTCGGTCGGCGCGATCGCGACCCTCGCCACCGCGGACGGCCAGGCCCTGCCGATCGCGCCGTACCTGATCAGCCCCGACGAGGACCGGCGGATCGAGGCTGCCAGGACGGCCCTGATCGGGTCCTGCATGAAGCGGTTCGGCTTCGACTACGCGCCTCCCGCCCTGGGCGAGAAACCGGACCTGATGACCCGCCGGTACTACCTGACGGACGCGGCGAGCGCGGCCGTCCGCGGCTACCACCGGGACGACCGGCCGGACGGGGGCGAGCAGGCCCCGCCCCCGCAGGCCGTGTCGCCGGAGATGCAGACCGTCCTGGGGCGCGGACGGGCGGCTCCGGCGCCGGACGGCTCGACGGCTCCGGCCGGTGGCACCTACCGCGGCATCGCCGTTCCCGAGGGCGGATGCCTCGGCGAGGCGGACGACGCGCTGGCCGCCGGAGGCGGAACGATCCAGGACGACCCCGCGGCCTCGGAGATCAACGGCCGTTCCTTCGAGGCCTCGATGGCCGACGGCCGGGTGAAGGCGGCCTTCGCCGACTGGTCGCGGTGCATGAAGGAGAAGGGACACTCCTACGGCACGCCCGTGGACGCGGTGAGCGACAAGCGCTGGCTCTCCTCCCCGACGGCCACCGAGCCGGAGATCGCCGCCGCGACCGCCGACGTCGAGTGCAAGCGGCGGACCAACGTGGTCGGCATCTGGTTCGCGGTGGAGACCGCCTACCAGAGCCGGGACGTCCGGGCGAACCTGCCGCACCTCCAGCAGGCCAGGAAGGCCGTGGACACGGCACTGGCGAACGCCGCGGCGGCCGCCCCGGGTGGAGGCGCCCCGACGTCCCCGTGAACTCCGACGGCCCACCGCGCGGGGTGCGGGCGGGTCCGCCCGCACCCCGCGCGGGCGGTCACAGGTGCGGGAGGACGAAGTCGTACCCGGCCACGGAGTGGGCGGCGCCCGCCGGGCAGGCGCCGTTGGTGGGATAGCCGTAGAAGTAGAGCCCGTAGCACTTCGGACAGAAGCGCCAGTTCCGCTGCGAGCTCCCGTTCTCCGGGATGTCGTGCGGGATGACGAAGTCGTACCCGGCCGCCGCGTGGGCGGCGCCGGCGGGGCAGCGGCCGTTGTCCGGGTAGCCCCAGAAGAACATGCCGAAGCACTTGGTGCAGAAGCGCCAGTTGTGCTGGGCGGTCGGCGTCTCGGGGATGTCGTGCGGGATGGTGAAGTTGTAGCCGGCCGAGTCGTGGCCGCCGCCCGCCGGGCAGGCGCCGTCGGTGGGGTAGCCGCGGAAGAACAGGCCGTAGCACTTGACGCAGAACCGCCAGTCGGCCTGGCTCGCCTGCGTCGCGGAGGTGCCGGTCCCCGAAGCCGCCGCCGGGCCGGCCGCCGCCCCGAGCGAGGCCACGGCCCCCAGGCCGGCCACCGCCGTGAGGCCCAGCGCCCGGGCCAGCACGGCCCGCCGGGCGGGCCGGTGGTACGGCTGCCCGTCCGGCTCCGGTCGGGGGTTCTCGTCGTCCGCTGTCAGGAAGCCCATGGGTGTCCACCTCTCCGCCGGGGGTGGCCGGCGCGTCCGAAGGCATGGAGCGGTCAGGCTTGCGCAACGCCGAGTATTGGGTTCGGACTGTGCACGGTCAACGGAGCGCGGGCGCACCACCCGGGGCCCGGCGCGCCCGGCGCGCCCCCTCCCGCGGGTCGCCCGAGGCCGCCCGTGGACCGTCCGTGGCCCGTCCGAGGCCCGCCCGACGGAGCGTCAAGGGCGGACCAGGTCATACGGTTAATGATGATCTTCGGCCAGCGACCGCACTGTTTCCCGTCAATCCGGGCCCGAAAACAGGGATTGACGGCGATTCGGGCACTTCTCGCAAAAATCTTCCGCGGCTGATCCCTTCCCCTGTTGACGGAGGGCTGACAGGCTGGCCGGGTTTGCAGAACCGGAGGAGGTTTCGTGTCCCGTTTCACCAGCGCGGCACTGGCGGTCACCAGTGCCCTCGCCCTCGTCGCCGGCACCGCCGCCGCGGCCGTCGCAGCGCCGGCCGCCGGCCCGTCCGCCGAGGCCAAGGTGGCACCGGTCGACTGGAAGCCGTGCAACCCCGATCCGACCCAGCCGGATCCGAAGATCTACGACTGCGCCGTCTACCAGGTGCCGATCGACTACGACCACCCCAACGGCGACACCACCGGCATCGCGATGATGCGCCGCCGGGCGAGCGACCCGGCCAAGCGGATCGGCTCGCTGTTCCTCAACCCCGGCGGCCCGGGCGGCAGCGGCTACCTGTGGGCCACCACCGCCCGCTTCGGCAAGGACGTCCAGGACCGCTTCGACCTGGTCGGCTTCGACCCGCGCGGCGTGGCCCGCAGCAACCCGCTCAAGTGCTTCACCACCGACGAGGAGGCCGCGGCCGTCAACGACCGGATGGTCGGCGTCCCGGTGACCAGGGCCGAGATAGCGCAGACCATCGACGCCACCGAGGACTACAGCGACGCCTGCTCGCGCAACGCCGGCCCGCTCATCGAGCACATGTCGACCATCAACGTGGTCCGCGACCTCGACCGGATGCGCCGCGCCGTCGGCGACAGCAAGCTGAACTTCGCCGGCTTCTCCTACGGCACCCTGATCGGCGCCACCTACGCGGGCATGTACCCGGACAAGGTCCGCGCGGTGATCGTCGACGGCAACGTCGACCCCAACCTGCGGCTGCACAACGGCGTCGAGTACGACCGCCAGCGCGCCACCGGCTTCGAGGTCGCGCTCGCCGAGTTCCTCAAGCGCTGCCAGACCGCCGGCGCCCCGCGCTGCGCCTTCGGCGACGGTGACACCCGCACCAAGTTCGACGCCGTCCGCGACCACCTGCGCACCAACCCGGTCACCCTGCCGGACGGCACCCAGGTCACCCTCTCCAGCTTCACCAGCCAGGTGGCCAACGCCCTCTACGCGCAGTCCCGCCAGGCGCCGCTCGCCAAGTCCCTCCAGGCGCTGCACCAGGTGATCAACGCGCCGGCCGCCGCTGCCGCGCAGAGCCTGGCCGCCGCCCCGGCCGCGGTCGACCCGGCCGCCGTCGAGGACGCCAAGGCCCTCGCCAAGACCGTGCCGAACGCCCTGCGCGAGGCGCTGCCGGAGACCCCGTACTCCTCCGACGACTCCTACTACGGCGTCAACTGCCAGGACAAGCCGTACCCGTCCAACCCGTGGACCCTGGCCAACCTGGCCAAGCCGTGGGAGAAGGAGTCGCCGACCTTCGGTCGCTACCAGGCCTTCGACGGCCCGACCTGCGCCTCCTGGCCGGCCCCGGCCCGCGACGCCGAGCGCTTCACCGGCCCGTGGAACCGCAAGACCGCCAACCCGGTCATGGTCATCGGCAACCTCTACGACCCGGCGACCAACTACACCTTCTCCCAGCGCATGCAGCGCCAGCTGGGCAACGCGGTGCTGGTCTCCGTCGACGTCGTCGAGCACTGCGCCGTCGGCCGCAGCAAGGAGCTGGGCAAGCTGGTCACCGACTACCTGGTGAACCAGAAGGCCCCCGCCCCCGGCCAGCTGCTGAAGCCCGACGCCGAGGCCTTCCCGCCCGTCGCCTGACACCACCCCCGAGAAACACCGAACGGCCCGCCCCGGAAACAGCCTTCCGGAAGCGGGCCGTTCGGCCGCGCGGGGCGCGGCAACTCAGTCGGACGGCAGAGCCTCCGGCGCCACGCTGTACCGCCGAAGCACCTCGTCCGCCGTGGACCGGTCCAACAGCCGCAGCTCCCACGGCCCCGTGTTGACGTCGAACTCCTTCCCGAAGCCCACCCACTTGCCGGCCATGTGGCGACCCGTGGGGTCGATCAGCAGCTGAATCGCCCCGTGGTACCGGGCGCCCCGGTAGTAGCCGGCGTCGGCGGTCTGCTCGGTCCAGGTGCCGGTGACGACGTTCCGGTCCACGGTGAGATCGAGTGTGAGCGGTGAATCCGGGTTGGACGAGGCGCCGGGCAGCGAGGTGGCCGTGATGCGGTTGCCGCGGTGTTCGAGCTGCACGTGGTGCAGTCCGGAGAAGGTGTTCCCCCGGCTGCTGCTGTAGAACTCGTAGTGGCTCAGCCACACCCCGCTGTGGTCGTCGCCGAACGGACCGGGCGCGCGGAGCTCCGCCAGGTGATCAGGTGTCACGTCGTGCCCTCCGGTTCCGTCGTCCACGACACGCGGCGGCAGATGAATGAATAGGAACCCCAGACGATCGGCGGGCGGCTCGGTCACGGCCTCCAGCGCTGGACCAGTCGCTTGCCCGCGTCATTGGGCTCACCCAAAGTGTCGCCTGCATCGCGAAGTCTCCGTGCCATCCAGTCCTGGCTGAGACCGAGGCTGATGCGAACGGCCCCAGATGTCGTGTTCGAGGTCGTCATGCGTCCAACGGTAGGCCGTGGAGAGCCTGTGTGACACCGAAATGACGCCTTGTTGACATTACTCGGACACTGCGTGATGAGAGAGCTTCCAACAGGACGTCGTTCTCGCGCATCTCCAGGAGCGTCCAGGTGATGACGGGCTGTGCGGGATGCCCGTGCCAGCATCTGGAGGCTTGTGCGCGACAAGCCGAGACTGGGCGGGGGGTTCGGCTCTACGCTGACGGCATGGCACTTGATCCCGCCCTGCCCGTAGGCCGGCGTATCCAGTACTACCGGGAGCGCGCCGGTAAATCCCGCGATGTCTTGGCCGGACTGGTCGGCCGGTCGCCCTCGTGGCTGAAGCAAGTGGAGACCGGTGTGCTCCTGCCGCCCCGCCTGCCGATGTTGATGCGGATCGCTCAGCACGTGGGCGTGGATGATCTCTCGCTGCTCACTGGAGACATCAGCATGTCGCCCACCCTCTACTCCGGGATAGAGCATGCGGCACTGGCCTCCGTGCGTCGTGCGGTCGACGGGGCCCCACTCGGCGCGGCCGGAGGGCCCGCTCCCCGGCTTGATCACATTGCGGTGCAACTCGCGGACGCATGGCGAACGAGGATGACGCGAGGGGATCATCGGACCGCGCTGGCGGAACTGCTTCCAGCGCTCGTTTCTGCGGCGTCCGTGGCGGCGTCGCACCCGGAGTGTGCGGACAGGCGTCGGGCCGAGGTGATGTACGCCTCCGCTCTCAATCTCACGCAGATGTATGCGGCCTTCCAGGGAGACGGCAACCTTGTTTGGCGAGTCTCGGAGCGCGCGCTCGCGACGGCTCGTGCCTCGGGCGACCCGCAGGCTATTGCCACATCCTGCTGGTTCCTTGTGGAGGCGTTCCGGAAGTCCGGTCAGTGGGAGAGTGCCCAGGCGCTCACCGAGGATGCGCTTCGGCTTCTGAACCCTGTGCGAACCGAGAACCCAGAACTTGCTTGCGCGTGGGCCGATATGGCCTATCACGCCGCAATCACCCACGCCGTGGCGGGGGAGGCCGGCGATGCATGGCGGTGGATCGACCGCGCAAAGGCGGTTTCCGACGCCCTCCCGGCCGATCACTGGAGTGCTCCGACGTCAGGGTCCCGGCAGGCAGTTGCTCTGCACTCCGTCACGGTGGCTGTGGAGCTGCGGCAGGCGGGTACAGCGCTGCGTTGGGCGCGCCGGTTGCCGGAGGCAGACGTGATCGCGGTTCCACGGCGTGGTCGTCACCTCATTGAGGTGGCCCGCGCACACGCGCTCCGGGGCGAGCCGGAGAAGGTGGCTGAGCGGCTGACCACTGCCGTGGAGGTGGCTCCGGATACCGCACGGTGGAGTGAGGAGACCCGGGCCATGGTTCGGGTTCTCGTCGATGGTGGCCCGTCAGACCGGGCTGCTGGTCGACGACTTGCGGACGCCATCGGAATGGCCGCGTGAAATAGGGGGCAGAGACTCTGTCCCTTCCCTCCGTAATGAGCCCGTAGCGTCGTGTGACGAGACGGGCTCGCTGCGTGAGGGAGACGACGGATGGCGGCAGTAGGGCAGCAAGACGAAAGCGCGAAGAAGCCGTTCCCCGAGCGCACGGTCACCGCGCGGGTGCCGGTGGGCTGGAGCCCGCTGGAGGACTATCGGTCGACTCCGCGAACGGCGCAGGGCATCGCCGAAGTCCTTCAGCGGGATGCCATTCGCGCGCACTGCTCCTGCCCGCAGTGCGCAGCTCGGCGGGCCGCATGACGGGCGGCGGGCTGGAGCCCGTGGACCCGTGGCAGCGTCTCGATCCTCGCCGAATCCGTACGCAGGGGATCCGTGCCGGCTTCGGAGAACGGTCGGTCGGCACGAGTCTCCGCCCGCGGCAGATCTTCCGCTTCATGGCGTGGACGCTCCGGACCGACCTGGAGCCGGACCGGCCGCCCAGGATGCACCGCTACCGGTGCTCGGTGAGTCGGAGGACGGTACCCCCTGCCGTGCAGAAGGGCCGGAGAGCAGTGACTTCGTCACGGCCCAGAAGTGGCCCGCAGAGCACCTGCGGAAGGAACAGAACCACCGCTCCTACGAGCACGTCGTGCGCACGCCCTGGCTCATGGTGCCTGCGGAGGAACCGTGACCGTGGACCCTGCTCTCATGTCACCGGCGGAGCCTGCCGACTCGGAGCCGGAATCCGCCGTCTGCCTGATGTGCGCGGCGTGGTACGCGCTGGAGCGCGTCTCCTCGGAAGCCGGCGACCACTCCCGTGCCCTGGACGCCCGGTTGAGGGCTTCCCGGCACAAGGAGGAGGACCACCGTGGATGACGTGGCGGACCTCATCGCGAGGCGGGCGGCCCGGACCGGATCGGTGCCGCCCGCACAGCCTCGACCCCGTCCGGTGCTGAGCCCGGAAGAACACGCTCCTGGCCCGCTGGCGCCCCACGAGCGGGAGCGACGGGCCGACATGCTCGCCCGCGTCCGTCGGGCCAATCACCCCACGATCCGCTGACGGCGGACCACATGCCCCCGGCCCGGTGATAGGGAAGGCAATCACTGCTGCTGGCCCGGGTCCGGTGACCAAAGGAACCTGATGGCACGAAACCGCGACCCCGGCCGGGACCCCTCCGTCCCTCCGTCGGTGAGCGAGGGGCACCGACGGGCGGCGACGGCGCACACCGACGACGCTCACACGAAGCACGAGCGTGGGCAGAGCGCGCACGTGCAGATCACCTACGCCAACAATGCGAACCGGACCGCGTCGCGACTTCGTCGGGAGGGGCGCTAGCGTGCGCACGGTTCCACGGTCAGACCGGGAGGCCGGATTCTGTGCGGCCGTAGATGAGCCACCCAGGCTGACGCTGGCGGACAGCATCGGATGCGAATGCGCCCGCAAAGCCGACGGCGGGTGCGTTGACGACCTGTCGCTGCTTCCGTTGCTGGGCTTCTACCGGCACGCGGACGGGCGTGCCGGCACCTTCCTCGGGCGGCGCCGGCACGGGGATCCGCTCACGGGGCGGGTCGCGTTCACCATCGTCGCGTTCCGTGGCGTCGACGCAACCGGACGGATCGTCAGGTGGGCTCTCCTGTGCGCGGGACCGCCGACGTCCGAGAGCCGATACGAAGCTGTCCGTGAAAGCCGTCCGCCGGAGAGCGTGCGACAACGACAGGCGCGCCACTGAACTCCCGCCCCGGCTGGCGATCTTGGCAGAGAGCAGCCGGGGCGGGGTCCGCAACACCGAACGACTCCGGGTGTCGTCCGATGCCCGGAACCACCAGTGCGAGGAGAACCAGTATGACCGAGAAGACCGCCGATCCGACGCGTCCGCCCGGGCCGACCGCGCCGGAGGGGGCGGCCCCGGACGTCAGCTAGGCCACACGGGGCCGGCTCCGTGGAAGGAGCGGGGCCGGGCCCTCCAGTCGCGATCACCCACTTCACAAGAGGGAGTACCACTATGGCGAAGCATGGCGGAGGATCGGGCACCGACGGCCCGGGTAAGGCCGGCGGCGGGCAGGGCGGCGGGCGCTCGGGGGCGCCGGACACGGCGTCGCGCGACGGCCACCGGGACGCGCCGCCGAAGAACCTGCCCAAGCCGGATCAGAAGTAGGGGGCGAGACACATGACGTGGGACACCCTGACCGATGCACTCCGGAAGTCCGGTGCCCTGCCGGCCGACTGGGAACAGATCTTTCGCTCCACCCCGCGCGACCGCTTCACCCCGGACCGGATCCAGGCCGAAGAGGACTGGATCAACCGGGTGGAGAACCCCGACCGGTGGGCGGAGGTCGTCGCCTCCGATCTGCCGCTCGTGACGCAGGTCTACGACGGCACCGAGATGCCGTCGTCCTCCAGCTCCATGCCCACCGTGGTCGCGAAGATGCTCGGCCACCTGGACGTGGCCGACGGCATGCGGGTCCTGGAGGTCGGCACGGGGACCGGATGGACGGCGGGACTCCTGACCGGACGGCTCGGTGCGGAGAACGTGGTCACGATCGAGGCGGACGCCGGGCTCGCGATCGACGCCCGAGTGCGGCTGGCCACCATGGGGCGCGTGCCCACGGTGCTGGCGGCGGACGGGATGCTCGGTCACCCCGCCGCCGCCCCGTACGATCGCATCCACCTCACCGCCGCCGTGCAGCGGCTGCCCGGGACACTGATCGAGCAGACCGCGCGGGGCGGCGTGATTCTCGCGCCCTACGGGACGGCGTTCTGCAACGGAGCGCTGGCGCGGCTCACGGTCGCCGACGACGGTAAGTCGGCGACCGGGCACTTCGTGGAGGACGTCGCCTTCATGTGGGTGCGCGACCAGCGGCCCGACAGTGGCGAGTTCGACGTCGAGGACGTCCGTTACAGCTCGTCGGAGATCGACCCCGCGGACATCGCGGACTCCACCGACGCGGCCTTCGCGATCGGCCTCCGCATGCCGGACCTGTACCGGCAGAGTGTCTCGGCACCCTACGACCGGTTCGGCACAGGCCGGTTCGAGGTCTGGGACGGCGTGTCGTACGCACACGGCCGCCTGGCGGACTGGGAGGGGAAGCACGCCGTCTCGCAGTCCGGACCGCGGAACCTGTGGGACGAGGTGACGGCCGAGTACGGCTGGTGGGAGCGTCAAGGGCGGCCGGGGTTGGACCGGTTCGGTCTCACCGTCACTGTGTCGGGCGAGCACCGGGCTTGGCTCGACGACCCGGGCAACGTGATCGGGTAGTGGCCCGGGCCCCGGTCGGCGCTGCGCCGACCGGGGCTCCCGTCGGAGGTCAGAGGTCGCCGAGGGGGATGTCCGGGTCGGCGAGGGACGTCGGGTCGACCGGGTGGCCGGAGCGGATGAGGGTGCGGATCGGGTCGGTGACGTCCCAGACGTTGACGTTCATGCCGGCGAGGACGCGGCCTTCGGAGAGCCAGAAGGCGATGAACTCGCGGGTGGCCGGGTCGCCGCGGAGGACCACGCGGTCGTAGCCGCCCGGTTCGACCCAGCCGAGGTACTCCAGACCGAGGTCGTACTGGTCGGAGAAGAAGTAGGGAATGCGGTCGTAGACGGCGTCCTCGCCGAGCATCGCGCGGGCTGCGGTCTGGGGCTGGTTCACGGCGTTGGCCCAGTGTTCGACCCTGATGTGGCGGCCGAGCAGGGGGTGGAAGGCGTTGGCGACGTCGCCGGCGGCGTGGATGTCCGGGTCCGAGGTGCGCAGGTGGTCGTCGGTCTTGATGCCGTCTTCCACCACCAGCCCGGCGGCTTCCGCGAGTTCGGTGTCCGGGGCGATGCCGATGCCGACCACCACCGCGTCCGCCGGTACCGTCGTGCCGTCCGCCAGGCGGACGCCGGTGACCCGGCCGTCCTCGTCGGTCAGGCCGGCGACCTGCACGCCGAAGCGCAGGTCCACGCCGTGGTCGCGGTGCAGATCGGCGAAGACCTGCGCCACCTCGCGGCCCAGCACCCGCAGCAGCGGCAGTTCGGCCGCCTCCAGGACGGTCACCTCGGCGCCCGCGGCCCGGGCCGCGGCGGCCGTCTCCAACCCGATCCAGCCGGCGCCGATCACCACGATCCGGGCGCCGGACCGGAACTCCTTGCGGATCCGGTCGCTGTCCTCCACCCGGCGCAGGTAGTGCACGCCGCCGACGTCCCCCTCGGCGACCGGGAGCCGGCGCGGCACCGAGCCGGTGGTGAGCAGCAGCTTGGCGTACTCCACCCGACCGTCGTCGGCCAGGGTCACGGTGTGCGCGGCCGGATCGATCGACACCACCCGGGTGCCGAGCCGCAGGGTGATGTCGTGCTCGGCGTACCACTGCGGCGGGTGGACGTAGATCTTCTCCCGTGCGCTCTTGCCCTGGAGGTAGCCCTTGGAGAGCGGCGGGCGCTCGTACGGGCGCTCGTGCTCCTCGCCGATCAGCACGATGCCGCCGGTGTACCCGGCCTCGCGCAGCGCCTGTGCGGCCTTGGCGCCGCCGAGGGAGGCGCCGACGATCACGAAGGGGCGCTGCCGCCCCTCGCCGTCGCTGCCGGTGCTGTCCGTGCCCATGGTGAACTCCTCGCTCTCCGGCGGAAATCACGGACAGCCTGCCGCCGGTCGGCGGGCCTGTCGAGACGACGTCCGGCGCGCCGCCCCGGCTCCCCCGAACGGGTGACGCGGCACGGCACCTCCGGCGTCAGGGCGTCATCGCGTCCCGGACCAGGGCGGTGTCGGTGAACTGCTCGAACCGGACGATCCGCCCGCCGCGCACCGTGAAGTGGTGCGCCACCCGGACGTTCAGCGGCCGCCGGGTGGCCTTGTGCACCGCCGTGTAGCGGGCCAGCACCACCACGTCCTCGCCGTCCACCACGTACCGGTCGTCGTGCGCCGTCCAGTCCTCCCACTCGGCGGCCAGCCGGTCCATCACGCCGCCGGTGACGCCCTTGGGCGTCCGGTAGGTGCCCGCCAGCGGGAAGCCCGCCATCTCCGTCCACTCCACGTCGTCGGCGAGCGTCGCCCGCAGCGCGGCGAGGTCCCCGCGCGCCGAGGCCAGGTACTGGCGGCGGACCACGTCGGCGGGGGCGTCCGACTCGGCGAACGCGGCGGCGGCCCTCGGAATCTCGATCATCGTGCTCAGCCCCACTCCAGCTCGCCCTTGGCGACCTTCGTCCCGAGGTCGACCGCCAGTCTCATGCCCAGCTCCGGGAAGCGCCGCTCCAGGGCCTCCCGGGCTCCCGCCGCGTCCGGCGCCCGACCGACCTCCGTCTCGAAGGCCCGCAGGTAGTCGCGGGTGTGGTCGATCGGGGACGGGTCGGTGGGCGCGCCCGCCGTCCGGTGTCCGGCCACCACGAACGCCGGGTCCAGGGCCGCCATGCCGTCCAGCAGGTCGATCCAGGCCGCGCGCTGCTCCGGGGTCGGCGTGTCGGCCGTCCACACGTGCAGGCCCTGGAAGAGCAGCACCCCGCCGAAGAGCGCGCGGTGGTGGTGCTGCCAGAGGTAGTGCCGGTCCGGCAGGTGGAAGTCGGCGCCGCGCAGCTCGAAGCGGTGGCCCTCGAAGACCAGCTCGTCGCCGTGCAGCACTTCCGGGACGACCAGCCGGGTCGGCAGCTCGGGGCCGAGGTGCGCCCAGGCGCGGAGCTTGGCCTCGAAGGTCTCGCGGATGTGCTCGACGGTCGAAGCGGTGGCCACGAACCGGGCCTGCGGGAAGACGTCCTGCACCTCCTGGGCGCCGAAGTAGAAGTCCGGGTCGCCGTGGCTCACGAAGACGGTGGTCAGCCGCTTGCCACTGGCCCGCACCCGTTCGGCGAGTCGCCGCCCGTCGGTCCGGGTGAACCCGGCGTCCACCAGCAGCGCGTCATGGGGGCCGGTGACCAGTACGGAGGTCTTGTTGAGCGAGCTGTCCGGGCTGTCGATGACCTCGAAGTCGAGGGCGCTCATGAACGGTCCTTCCTCGCGGCCGGGCGCGTCGTCCCGCGTGCGGTGGGTGCGCACGCCTCGCCGCCCAGCATCGGCGAACCGGCGGGTGACCGCACCCCGGGGCTGCGCGCGCCGCATCGGGCGACGACACCCGCCCGCATCCGGGGGACGGCGGCCTGCGGCTCACCCGCGCGGGCGCAGCCGGACCACGGCGAGCGAGGAGAGCAGGGTGGTGCCGGCCAGCACGGGCCAGAGCGCGCCGGGACCGACGGCCAGCAGGGCGGTCAGCGCCGCCGGGGCCAGGGCCCGGCCGATGCCCATCGACAGCTCCCAGCGCGCCAGCGCCCGGCCCAGCAGGTGCGGCGGGGCGGTCGCGGCCACCAGCGCCGTCCCCGAGCCGGAGTAGAGGATCTCGCCGAACGTGTACAGCACCGACACCGCCGCCACCGCGCCGGCCGCGGCCGTGCCGCCGAGCCCGCCGGCCGCCCAGAAGCCCAGGTAGGAGAGGGTGAGCGCGATCCCGCCTGCGGCCAGCACGGTGTGCCGCGACCGTTCGCCGAGCCGGAGCACCACGGCCAGCTGGAGGGCGATCACCAGCACGGTGTTGCCGACGAAGATGCCGGAGGACCAGGCGGCGGAGGCGTGCAGGTGCAGCACCAGCAGGGCCGGCAGGGCCACCTCCAGGACGTCGAAGGTGAAGGCGAAGGGGAGGTTGGCGACGCTGAGCAGGGTGATCCGGCGCAGCGCGGGATCGGAGGACGGAACGGGCGCGGGATCGGTGGAGGGAGCGGAAACGCCGGTCGCCGGGGACAGCCCGGGCGCCTCCGCCGGCCGTGCGGACACCCGGAGCGAGTGCACCAGCACCGCCGCCAGCAGGCAGGCCGCCGAGGTGACCCCGGCGAGCAGCTGGAGCGCCCCCGTGCCGCCGGCCACCGCGAGCGTCGCCAGCAGCGCGCCCGCGCCCAGCCCGGCGTTGCGCAGCGTCCGGCCGGCGGCCAGGGCGGCGTCCCTGGTGCGGCCCTCGGTGAGCGTCGACACCACGGCCGCGTGGGTGGCGGGCCAGGACTGGCTGCCCACACCGAGCAGCACCGCCGCCGCGGTGAACCCGGGCAGCCCGTCCGCCAGCAGCAGTGTCACCGACCCGGCCGCCCGGACCAGCAGCGTCGCCGCGGCGGGCAGGCTGCGCGCGCCGAGGTCGATCCACCGGCCGGTCAGCGGGAGCACCAGGAGCCCCGCGACCATGCCGGCGGACATCGCGAGGCCCGCGGCCCCGGCGTCCAGGGCGAGCACGCCGATGCCGTAGAGGAGCAGGAACGGCCGCAGCAGGCCGGTGCCGAGGGCGTCCACCAGCAGGGCGGCGGCGTAGCGGGGGCCGCCGGCGGCGGTCAGCAGACCGAGCAGCGCGGCCGGTCCGCTCCGTGGCCGTTCGACTGCGGGGGAGGCGGGTTCGGGGACGGGGGACGAGGCGTCGGGCTGCCGCTTCGGGCTCTGGATCAGGCTCATGGCCGGTACCGTCCGCCCGCACCCGGCCGGTACGCACGTCGATTGACGAGTCCCGTCAATCGACGCCGGCCCGGTCCGCCGCAGGTGACAGGATCGGGGCGTGAGCCTGACCATCGACATCACCGGCCTGCCCGACGAGCGGCTGCTCTTCACGCCCTCGCCGCTGGCGGAACTCAGCGCCATGCTGCACGTCCTCGCCGAACCGGCGCACCACCCCGCCCTGCACGGCTGGGCGGCGAGCACCACCGCCACCGTGTCGCCCGCGCTGGCCGAGCGACTGACCGAGGCGGAGTTCCTCTGGCGCTCCTCGCGTGCCGACTTCCTCGTCCCCGGTGTCCCCGGTGCCACCCTCGCCGAGGAACTCGACGCCGTCGACCGGATCGACGACGAGCAGTACGTCCGGGCCGCGCTCGTGACGACCTGCGGCGTCTCCCGGATCACCCGCCGGACGGCCTCGCCGCTCACCGACCCGGCGGAACAGGAACGGGCCCGGGAGCTGGCGCTCGCCCGGGGCCCCCGGCAGGCGGACTTCGCGGACCGGCTGCTCACGGACCCGCCCGCCGTCCGGGCCATGGTCCGGCGGATGCTGGAGGACTGCGCGGAGGCCTTCTTCGCCGACGCCTGGCGCCGCGTCCTGCCCGAACTGGCCGCCGACGCCCGCCGCAAGACCGACCTGCTGGTGCGGCACGGCGCGGTCGAGGCACTGGCCGCCGTCTCCTCCTCGGTCGTGCTGGAGGACGCGGGCGAGGGGCGGCGCCGGATCGTGGTCGACAAGCTCCAGGACAACGCCACCAGCGCGACCGGCGCGGGCGGCGTCACCCTCATCCCGACCGCGTTCGGCCGGCCGCACCTGCTGGTGGTGTCGGCGGCCGGCTGGCGCCCGGTGGTGCAGTACCCCGTCGCCGAGCCGGGCGTGCCCGAGCCGGTGTCACTCGCGCTGGTCCAGCAGCGGCTGGAGGCCCTCGCCCACCCCGTCCGGCTGCGGCTGGCCCGCACCATGGCGCGCGGCCCGCACACCACCGGGGAGCTGGCGGCCGCCTGGCAGCTCAGCGCGCCGGAGGTGTCCCGGCACCTGGCGGTGCTCCGCAAGGCCGGGCTGCTGACCACCCATCGGCGCGGGCGCTACATGCTGTACCAGCTCGACCTGGCCGGCAGCGCCCGGCTGGGCACCGACCTGCTGGAGGCGGTGCTGCGCTGACGGGAACACGCGCGGGTCCGGCCGCGCCCGAGGGCGGCGGGGACACGGCAGGGCCGCCGCGCCCCCGGGGGCGGCGGGAACACGCGCGCGACCGGCCGCGTTCGACGGGCATGACCACTGACGCCGCCGCAGCAGCCGCCACCGGATCCCCGAAGGCCACCGAGCCCGAGATCCTCCGCTACGCCGCCTTCGCCACCGACCCCCGGGGCGGCAACCCGGCGGGCGTGGTGCTCGACGCCACCGGCCTGACCGCCGAGCGGATGCTGGCAATCGCCGCCGAGGTCGGCTACTCGGAGACGGCCTTCCTGGTCCCCGGCCCGGCCGGTGCCTACACGGTGCGCTACTTCAGCCCGCTGGCCGAGGTGCCGTTCTGCGGTCACGCCACGGTCGCCTCGGCGGTGGCGCTCGCCGAGCGGGTCGGGCCCGGGGAGTTCCTCTACCGCACCCCGGCGGGCGAGGTGACCGAGGACGCGGACGGCGGCCTGCGTGCCACCCTGACCAGCGTCGAACCGGACGTCACCGCGGTGGACCCGGCGGACGTCACCGAGGCGCTCGCCCTGCTCGGCTGGGCGGCCGGGGACCTCGACCCCGCGCTGCCGCCCCGGTACGCCTTCGCGGGCGCCCGCCACCTCGTGCTGGCCGCCGCCACCCGCGACCGGCTGGCCCGCCTCGCCTACGACTTCGACGGCCTCGCCGCCTTCATGACGGCCCGGGAGCTGACCACCGTCCAGCTGGTGTGGCGCGAGGCCCTCGACGTCTTCCACGTCCGCGACCCGTTCCCGGTCGGCGGTGTCGTCGAGGACCCGGCCACCGGCGCCGCGGCCGCCGCCTTCGGCGCCTACCTGCGCGACCTCGACCCCGCCGCCCCGGACGTCCTCACCCTGCACCAGGGCGAGGACCTCGGCCGGCCCGGTCTCCTCCGGGTCGATCTGCGCAGCGCCGCCCCCCGGGTGCGGGTCTCCGGTGCGGGGGTGGCGATCGGGGACGAGGTGCCCGTGCACTGAGGATTGACGTGGGGTCAGCAGGCGGGCGTGCGGGCGGGCCGCGGGGCCGCGATTCCCGGGGCTCGTGAGGCGAAAATATGGTGGTGTGACGAGACGTTTGGAGGCTCTATGCTTCGTGCGTTCACGATGTCTTCGCACGGAGCAAGGTCTGCTGGATGAAGCTTCCCAAGGTGTCCGCCGTCGTCGCGGCCGCCGTCCTGGCCCCCGCCGTCCTCTTCCCCTCGTCGGCCTCCGCGGCCGACGCTCCCCGCCCCACCGGGGCCTCCGGGCCCGACAACGCCTCCGCCGGGACCCCGGACGCCGCGCCGGACGGCGCGAGCCAGGAGGAGCAGGACCGCGCCGAGATCCGGCGGATCCTCGCCGACGCGTCGACCGGCGTGTCCGTCCGGGAGGCCGCGGAGAAGGCGCTGGCCGCCGGGACCGCCGCCGACCTGCGGCAGTTCCTGACGGTCGGCCTCAAGGACGCCCGCTACATCGACTACCGGGTCAGGACCCTCCAGATCGTCGCCGTGGGCGGTCCGGCCGTGCAGAAGGCCGCCAAGGAGGCGCTGCGGGGCTCCTACGAGGACGTCGTCAAGTTCCTGGAGCAGGGCCAGTACACGGCCCGCGCCGCGGACGACCGGGCGGAGGTCGAGCGGCTGCTCGCCGACCCGGAGACCGGTCCGCGGGTGCGGGAGGCGGCCCAGAAGGCGCTGGCCACCGGTACTCCCGCCGCGCTGCGGCACTTCCTCGAGGCCGAGCTGCCCCACCGGCGCGAGAGCGACGACCGGCTCAAGCTCGTGCAGATCATGTCCGCGGGCGGTCGCGCGGTGCGGGATGCCGCGGACGCCGCCATGAACGGCAGCTACGCGGACGTCGTCAAGTTCCTCAAGGAGGGCCAGTACACGGCCCGCGCCGTGGACGACCGGGCGGAGGTCGAGCGGCTGCTCGCCGACCCGGAGACCGGTCCGGGTGTGCGGGAGGCGGCCCAGAAGGCGCTGGCCACCGGCACGCCCGCCGCGCTGCGGCACTTCCTCGAGGCCGAGCTCCCCGTCCAGCGCGAGCACGACGCCCGGGTCGCGCTCAGCCAGATCATGGCCAAGGGCGGTCGCGCGGTGCGGGAGGCCGCGAACGCGGCCATGAACGGCAGCTACGCGGACGTCGTCAAGTTCCTCAAGGAGGGCCAGTACACGGCCCGCTACGAGGACGACCGGGTCGAGGTCCTGAAGGTCCTGGCCGACCCGCAGACCGGCCCGCACACCCGTCAGGCCATCCAGAAGGCCCTTGACGGCACTCCCGCCGAGCTGCGCCGTTTCGTGGAGTCCGGGCTGGCCGCCGTGCGCGCGAGCGACAACCGGGTGAAGGTCTCGCAGATCGCCGAGACCGGCGGACCGGCCGTCAGGAAGGCCGCTCTCGCCGCGCTGGACGGCACCGACCAGGCCGTGCTGGCCTTCCTCACCGAGGGTTGGGCCAAGGCGCGTGCCGAGGACGAGGCGGCGGTCAAGCCCGAGGGCAAGCCCGGCACCGAGCCCACGGCCCGGCCGACCGAGCAGCCGGTCACCGCTCCGGTCGCGCAGACCGCCGCCCCCGGCGGCCAGGCCGTCCAGGCGGCCGTCCGCACCGCTACGGGCACCGGCGCCACCTCGGGCACCGGCGCCACCTCGGCCGCCGGGACGACCGGCAGCAGCGGGACCGTCGCCCGTTCCGGCGGCCAGCTCGCGGCCACCGGCACCGAGGGCCTCGGCCTGGAGGCCGGTGGCGCCGCCGCGGCCGTCGCCGCCGGTGCGGCCCTCGTGGTGGCCTCCCGTCGCCGTCGGGCCGACGAGAGCTGACCCGTCGCACGACACCCCGCACGGACGTGACCCCCGGCCGCCTCTCCGGCGACCGGGGGTCACGCGCGTCGCGCCGGGGCGCGGCTCAGTGGGCGGGTGCCTCGCTCCCGGCCGCCGGGGCGGCGTCGGCCGGGGCCTCGGCGGCCGGCGTCCCGGCCTCCGGCTTCCCGGGGCGGCTCCGCTCGGCCCAGGCGGCCACCGGCGGCCCGGCCAGGCCGAGGCCGGCGAAGAACACGCCGAGGAGCAGCCAGCCCGGCTGTCCGAGCGCGAGGACGGCTCCGGTGAGGATCACCGGGGCGAGGGCCTGACCGGCGTCGAAGCCGATGCCGAAGAAGCCCTGGTACTGCCCCTGGGCGTGGTCGGGGGCGAGGCCGAAGCCGATCGCGAAGCCGCCCGAGGACTCCCAGACCTCGCCGACGCTGTGGACGCAGACGGCGAGGACGGCGAGCACCGGTGCGACCCAGACGGGGACGTCGGCGGTCAGCGCCATCAGCGGGCAGCTGACGAGGAACAGCAGCCCGGCGAGCCGGAACGCGCGGCCGCCCTGCCGCGGGGTCTCGACCTTGGCGCCGAGCCGGCTCTGCAGCAGCACGCAGACGCCGCTGTTGATCGCGTAGACCGCCGCCACCGTCCAGCGCGGTGCGTCGGTGTGGGAGCTGAGCCAGATCGGCAGCAGGAGCGAGACGACCTGGTACTGCAGGCCCATGGCGCTGTAGAGCGCGACGAAGGTCACGAACGGCCGGTCGGTCAGGACGGACCACTGCCGGTGTTCCCCGGGCCGGGGCAGCGGCCGGTAGTTCGGGACGCCGAGGAGCGCGACCAGTCCGGCGCAGGCGAAGCTGGCGGCGTTGGCGAGGATCAGCGCGGTGTAGGCGGGGCGGGTGTTGATCTGGACGGCGACGGCCGCGCCCAGGGTGCCCGCGACGACGCCGAGGTTGACGAAGGTGCGGAGCCTGGCCCGGAAGGCGGCCGGGCGTTCACCGCCGGCCCGGGCGATCAGCGCACCGCCCGCGGCGTTGCCCGCGGTGGCGGCCAGCCGGTCGAGCGTGGCGAGGAGCGTGAACGCGAGCCAGCTGTCGATGAGGACGAAGGCGGCCATGGTGGCGGCCTGGACGACGAGTGACGTCAGCCAGATCGCGCGCGGCCCGTACCGGTCGGCGAGGTTCCCCGCCGGTAGGCCGGCCGCCAGGCCGCAGAGGCCGGCGATGGTCAGACCGGCGCCCACCTGGGTGGCGGGCAGGTGCACCACGAGCGTGAAGTAGAGGACGGCGGCGGCGTTGAACAGGCCGTTGCCGACCCTGTTGACGAAACTGGCGATGATCAGCGCGCGCTGCGGACCGGAGTCCGGCTCGGCCGGCACCTTTTGTCTGAACCCCCTCAAGATCATGCCGCTCAGGCTAACAGTGCTGTTCATCGGGGCCTCCGGGGAGGGAGGGACGCCCCTGCCGCAAGGGCGGGAGCCGCTCGGGGCGGTGGCGGACGACGAGGGGGCGCCGCCGCGGAAAATGGGTGGCGCGGCCCGGGACGGATGCGAGAGCGTGCGCGAATGGATCAAGCAAACGGTCGGACGGTCGGCGTCCACCTCACGCACGACGGCGACTACCTGGGACCGGTCGGCCCCTTCGAGGTGACGGACCCGTGGTGGTCGTCCGTCGGGGCGGTCACCGAGCGGGTCGCGGCGGAGACCGGGGTGCCGGTGGCGGTGGTCCGGCTGGTCGGGGTGACGGGCGGCGCGGGTTGCCGGGACGGGCACACCGTGTACCACGTCGAGGCGCTGGAGCGACCGGCCGGCGCGGAGCCGCGTCCGGCCGGGCCGGACGTCGACGCGCTGCTGGGCCCGGCCGAGCGGCGCGCCGGGTGGGCCACGCCCGCCGGGCTGCGGGCCGCGCTGGACTGGGCCGAGCGGGCCCTGGCGGCGGCCGGTCGGCCGTTGACCGGGCCGGCCGAGCAGGTGCGGACGTGGAACCTCTCCGGGGTGTTCCGGCTGCCGACGGCCACCGGAACCGTCTGGCTGAAGGTGATCAACCCGACCTTCAACGCGGTCGAGGCCGAGGCGATCGCGCTGTTCGGCGCGGTCGCTCCGGTGCTGGTGCCGACGGTGCTCGCCGCCGACCCGGCCCACGGCCGGGTGCTGCTCGACGAGGTGCCCGGCGAGGACTGCTGGGGCCCGTCGGCGGAGGAGGTGGCCGCCGTCGTGCCGGGGCTGGTCGCCGCCCAGGCCGCGCTCGCCGCCGACGGGCGGGCGGTCGCGGCCGGTCTGCCCGACCGCACCCCGCAGGCGGTGGCCGCCGCCGTCCCCGGGCTGCTCGACCGGCTGGCCGCCGCGGCGGAGCTGACGGAGAAGGAGCTCACCGCCGCCCGGGCGCTGGCCGCCGGACTGCCGGCACTGGTCGAGGAGCTGGCCGCCTGCGGGCTGCCGGAGACCGCCGTGCACGGTGACTTCCACCCCGGCAACTGGCGCAGCGACGGCACCGGCCCGGTGGTCATCGACTTCGCCGACAGCTGTCTCGGCCACCCGGTGACGGACGGGCTGCGGCCGCGCGGCTACGTCGACGAGGAGCGCTGGGCGCAGGTGGCCGAGGTGTGGTCGCGGGCCTGGCGCGAGCGGGTGCCGGGCTGCGACCCCGAGCGGGCGCTGGAGCTGGCCGGGCCGCTGGTGCACTTCGGGCAGGCGCTGCGGTACCAGCAGTTCCTCGACCACATCGAGGACAGCGAGCGCCCGTACCACGAGGGCGACCCGGCGGACCAGGTCCGGCAGGCGCTGGCGGCCGCGGGCTGACGGTCGGCGGGCCGGCGGGCGGCCGGGCCGCCCGGGGGCCGTCGGTGCCGCGCCGGACGGGGCGCGGCACCGACGGCGGGTCAGTCGGTCGGGCTGATCCGGCGGCCGTCGTGGACGCCGTACAGGGAGAGCGCCTCGACCGGACAGAAGTCGACCGCGTCGGCCAGCTCCGCCGTCAGCGGCTCCCCGGCGGTGCCGGTCGGCTGCTCACGCACCGCGCGCGCCAGCCCGTCGGTGCCGAGCGCCAGCGAGCCGGGCGCGGTGGTCGCGCACATCCCCGAGCCGATGCAGCGGTCACGGTCCACCTGGACGATGACCGCCGGAGCCGTTCCGGCCGTCTCCGGGCCCGTCACCAGGAGACCCGCAGGCTCTGCGGACTGCGGGTCAGCAGGCCGCGCCGCCAGTCGACGGCGGCCGCCGGTTCGGCGAGCCGCAGCGAGGGCAGCCGGCGGGCCAGCCGGTGCAGCGCCAGCTCCAGCTCCATCCGGGCCAGCCAGGCGCCCAGGCAGTGGTGCGGCCCGGCGCCGAAGGTGTACATCGGCGCGGCGAGCGGGGAGAACAGCTCGGTCAGCAGGTCGGCGGTGAACACCGCGGGGTCGTGGTTGGCGGCGTCGGTGTCGGCGGCGACCACGCTCCCGGCCGGGATCCGCACCCCGCCGATCTCCAGGTCCTCGACCGCCCGGCGCAGCAGCCCGGGCAGGACGTCGGAGTCGCCCAGCGGGACGGCGCGCAGCAGCTGCTCGGTCGCCGCGGCGGCGCTCTGCTCGTCCGAGGCGAGCTGCCGCCAGGCGTCGTGGCCGTCGCTGAGCAGATAGACGAGGGCGTTGCCGAGCGAGGTCATGGTGGTCTCGTGCCCGGCGACGACGAGGCCGATGACCAGCGTGACGAGCTGCGCCTCGGTGATCCCCGGGGTGTCGGCGGCGGCCGCGAGCAGGCTGCTGACCAGGTCGTCGCCGGGGGCGGCGCGGCGTTCGGCGATGACCTCGGCGCCGAAGCCGGCGAACTCGGTCATCGCGGTGCGGATCGCCTCGGCCGAGTACGCGGAGGCGGACAGGGCGTGGTCGCTCCAGTGCTCGAGGCGCTTGCCGTCCAGGCCGTCCAGGCCGATCAGCCGACTGATCACGGCGACCGGCAGCGGACGGGTGTAGCCGGCGACGATGTCGGCGGGCGAGCCGCGGTCGATCAGTTCGTCGATCAGACCCTCGACCACCGAGGCCACCCAGGGGCGCCACCGGGCGATCGCGCGCGGGGTGAACGCGCGCTGCACGGTGCGGCGCAGCCGCTGGTGCTCGACACCGTCGATGTTGAGCATCGAGGCCGGGTCGTCGAGCAGGTTCGGCGTCAGCGAGACCGGCGGGGCGCCGGGGGCGTAGAGCGGGGCGCGGCCGAGCCGCGGGTCGGTGAGCACCTGCCGGACGTCCGCGTGCCGGCTGACCAGCCAGACGGGGGTGCCGGTGGGCAGGGCGGCCAGCCTGGGCGGGCCGGGTTCGAGCAGGCGCAGGCAGTGCAGCGGCGGCAGCACGGCCTGGGCGGGACCGGGGTCGGTGGCGGTACCGGTACCGCCACCGGCACGGGTGGCACTGTTCTCGGCGGACATCCGTACTCCAGACTCCAGGGCGGTGGCCGCCCGGGGTGGCGGCCGGCGGGGGGTGGATCCGGGCGGTGCGCGGGGACGGGCGGGCGGTCGACGGTGTGTGCCGGGTGGGCCGGTTCGCTTCGACCGTACGTGGGCGACGGGGCACAGTCAGCGACGATTCCAGCCAACGCCGGGGCGCCCGGCGGGTGCTGAGGGTGCGGCGGGGCTGACGGGCGCTCAATGCCGCCCGCGCGCCGGGCTCCGCGCCCCCGTCCGTCGGCGCGCCGGTGGACGGGGCCGGTGGACGGGGTCTGGGGTCGCCGGTGGACGGATGTCCGCGGCGGGCCAGGGTTCTCCGGTCGCGGTGGAGGTCGCGGTGGCGGTGGCGGTGGCGGTGGGGCGGCCGGTGAGCCGGATCACCAGGGGTGTTCCCCGGCCCGCCGCCGCGCCGGACGCTAGGCTTCGTGGGCGAGTCACCGGACTCGCATCGACGCAGGTCACGCCGGTACGGAGCGGTACCGGCCGACGGAGGTGGATCGGATGGCCCAGCAGGTCAAGGCAGTCGTCGCACGCGCCAAGGGCGCGCCCGTGGAGGTGACGACGATCGTCGTGCCCGACCCCGGGCCGGGCGAGGCGGTGGTGCGGATCCAGGCCTGCGGCGTGTGCCACACCGATCTGCACTACCGGGAGGGCGGGATCAACGACGAGTTCCCCTTCCTGCTCGGTCACGAGGCCGCGGGCATCGTGGAGACGGTCGGCGAGGGCGTCACCGAGGTCGCGCCCGGCGACTTCGTCGTCCTCAACTGGCGGGCCGTCTGCGGCCAGTGCCGCGCCTGTCGGCGGGGCCGCCCGCAGTACTGCTTCGACACCCACAACGCCAAGCAGAGGATGACGCTGCTGGACGGCACGGAGCTGTCCCCGGCCCTGGGCATCGGCGCCTTCGCCGAGAAGACCCTGGTCGCCGCCGGCCAGTGCACCAAGGTGGACCCGGCCGCCTCGCCGGCCGTCGCCGGGCTGCTCGGCTGCGGTGTGATGGCGGGCATCGGTGCCGCGATCAACACGGGCAACGTCGGCCGGGGCGACACGGTCGCGGTGATCGGCTGCGGCGGCGTCGGCGGCGCGGCCGTCCTGGGCTCCCGGCTGGCCGGTGCGGCGAAGATCATCGCGGTGGACATCGACGACCGCAAGCTCGCCACCGCCGAGAAGCTCGGCGCCACCCACACCGTCAACTCGACCACCACCGACCCGGTCGAGGCGATCCGCGCGCTGACCGGCGGTCACGGCGCGGACGTCGTGGTCGAGGCGGTCGGCCGTCCGGAGACCTACCGGCAGGCCTTCTACGCCCGCGACCTCGCCGGCACCGTCGTCCTGGTCGGTGTGCCGACGCCGGAGATGCAGCTGGAGCTCCCGCTGCTCGACGTGTTCGGGCGCGGCGGCGCGCTGAAGTCCTCCTGGTACGGCGACTGCCTGCCCTCGCGGGACTTCCCGATGCTGATCGACCTGCACCTCCAGGGCCGCCTGGACCTCGGCGCGTTCGTCAGCGAGACCATCGAACTCGACGCGGTGGAGCAGGCGTTCGAGCGCATGCACCACGGCGACGTGCTCCGTTCGGTGGTGGTCCTGTGAGCAGCGGCACCCCGCGGATCGACCGGCTCGTCACCGCCGGCACCTTCGAACTCGACGGCGGCAGCTGGGAGGTGGAGAACAACGTCTGGATCGTCGGCGACGACCACGAGGCCGTGGTGATCGACGCGGCCCACGACGCCGCGGCGATCGAGACGGCGCTCGGCGGGCGCCGACTGCTCGCCATCGTCTCCACCCACGCGCACAACGACCACATCGACGCCGCCCCCGCGCTCGCGGAGCGCACCGGTGCGCCGATCCTGCTCCACCCGGACGACCTGCCGCTGTGGAAGCTCACCCACCCCGACCGGCTCCCGGACGGCGCACTCGCCGACGGGCAGCGGATCGAGGTCGCGGGCACCGCGCTGACCGTGCTGCACACCCCGGGCCACGCCCCGGGCGCGGTCTGCCTGTACGCCCCGGAGCTGGGCACCGTGTTCACCGGGGACACGCTCTTCCACGGTGGCCCCGGCGCCACCGGCCGGTCGTTCTCGCACTTCCCGACGATCATCGACTCGATCCGCGAGCGACTGCTGTCGCTGCCGCCCGAGACGGTGGTCCGCACCGGCCACGGCGACCCGACCAGCATCGGTGCCGAGGCCCCGGCCCTGCCGGAGTGGATCGCCCGCGGTCACTGAGTCCGCGGTCACCGAGTCCGTGGTCACTGAGTCCTCGGTCACTGAGCCCGTGGACGCGCCCTCGGGCCCGGCGGCCGTCCGCCGGGCCCGAGGACGTACCATCGCGGGCATGGCCCATGATCCCCGCGCGCTCGACGACGCCTTCCTCGCCTTCTGGCGGGAGCGGCACATCTCCACCCTGACCACCCGGCGCCCGGACGGTTCGCCGCACGTGGTGCCGGTCGGGGTGACGTTCGAGCCGGAGACCGGGATCGCGCGGGTGATCAGCAGCCGGACCAGCCGCAAGGTGCGCAACGTCCTGGACGCCGGGGCGGCCGGCCAGCGGGTGGCGGTCTGCCAGGTGGACCGGGCGCGCTGGTCGACGCTGGAGGGCGTGGCCGTGGTCCGCGACGAGCCGGCGGCGGTGGCCGAGGCGGAGCGCCGGTACGCCGAGCGCTACCGCGAGCCCCGGGTGAACCCGGACCGCGTGGTCATCGAGATCACCGTGGACCGGGTGCTCGGACGGGCCTGAAGCCCGTCGCGGAACTCTTGGCCCGGCCCCGAGGCGCGGCCGGCGCACCCGGCGGGCGGGGTTCCGTTCGGCCGGGCCCGCTCCGTTTATCCGACGTTGATCGTGATCGCCTAGCGTCGGGGCATGATCGAGGGAACGAGGGGGGACCGGGGCCTGCGGACCCCGGCCGAGGGCGGCCGGATGACGGCCGAGGACACGGACCGGTTCCGGGTGCTGCTGGCCCGGCTGGAGGACTCGCTGGCGGCGGACCGCCGCACCACGGCCGTACCGGCGGCGAGACCGGCGGTGGGTCGCGATGGGTGAGCGCCGTCCGCCCGACCACCGTCCGGCGGCCCACCGCCCGTCTGCCCACCGCCCGGCCGCCCGCGTCGAGGTGCTGCCGCTCTGGCAGCGCGCCGCGCGGCCGGCCGAGACCGGCCGAACCGCTCTGCCCGGCGGGCTACTTGGCGAAGCGGACCTCGGGGAAGGCGCGCGCGGGCCGGTCCAGCAGCGGGGCCGGTCGGCCCCACAGGTGCCGGTCGAGGAACGCGCCGAGGCAGGCGCGGGTGGCGGCGAGCGCGCGGTCGCCGTGGACGGTGCCGAAGAGGTCGGGCCCCGGGTCGGCGGGTAGCTGGTCGCGGCCGCCGAGGGCGTCCACCACCCAGTGCTCGTCGGAGAACGAGAGGTGTCCGGCGGTCGGCAGGGCCGGCCAGTACCGGGGGCCGGTGAGCCGCTTCCAGCTGTCCTCCCCGTTCCCGGTGGCGCCCGGGAAGCCGCCGAGCTGGGCGCCGAACAGCAGGACCGGGCGGGACCGGAGGTCGGTGGGCGGGACGGAGACGCCGCCGTCCAGGTTCGCGGCGGCGCGGATCCGGCGGCCCTCGCCCATCGCCACCAGGGCGGCCGCGCCGCCGAGCGAGTGGCCCGCCGCCCCGGTCCGCACCCCGGCCGGCTCGGTTGTGCCGTCCAGGGCGGTGGACAACTCCGGTGACACGTACGGTGCGTGCGTGCCGCGGGCGGAGCCGGCCGGGTCCGGGACACGCCGTCGGACCGGGTCCGGCTCCGCCTGCGGGCGCGCCCGGGCGGTGGGGGGTCAGCAGTCGCAGCCGCAGTCGCAGCCGTCACACCCGTCGCAGCAGCCGCAGTCGTTGCAGCACTGGGCGTTCTCGCCGCAGCACTGGCAGCCGTCGCAGCAGTTCCCGCAGTCGCAGCAGTCGTTCCGGGCGCAGAAGCCCTCGCGGCGCTCGCCGGAGAACGGGTGGTCGTGCTCGCAGCAGAGCAGCTGGCAGGTGCAGCCCAGCAGCGCCCAGGCGGCGCAACCGGCCAGCAGGTTGCGGCGGTTGGGCGGCGGCGCGCCGGGCGGGGTGAAACCGGGACCCTGCGGGACCCAGGGCGGGACGGGCGCCCCCGGGCCCTGCGGCGGTGCCTGGCCGGGGTCGTGCGGCGAGGGCGAGTGGTAGGGGTTGTGCTGCGGCGGCGTCCGACTGGGGTCGTGCTGCGGCGGCGACTGGTACGGGTTGGCGGCCTGCGGCGCGCCGTCCTGGGCCTTGACCCGGCAGGCGGCGTGGCCGGCCCGGCCGAAGACCCGCTCGACGGCGCGCTCGGTCTCGTGGGCGAGCAGGATGTGCACCAGGGCCCGGTCGGCCAGTTCGACGTCCCGAAGGGCGAGCCGGATGCCGTGCACGGCATCCCGGCAGAGCCGTTCGGCCTCGGCGCGGTCGGTGCCGGTGGCGGTGAGCGGGTTCCAGGCGCCGCTCGCGGCGTCGGCCTCCTGGTCCTCGGCGGCGTCCAGCAGGTGCGCGAGCCGCCCGAAGAGCCGCCCGGCCTCGGCCAGCGGTGCCTCGTTCGCCGGGCGCCCGGCCAGCACGGCGGTGTGCGCGAAGGCGGCGGCGGTGGCGGTCTCGGTGGGTTCGGTGACCAGCAGCAGCGTCCCGCCGGCGGGCAGTTCGCGCTCCAGCTCGCCCTGGCGGGCGGCCGCGTCGAGCAGGACGGCGGTGTCGAAGCCGACCACCGAGGCGCTGCCCGCGCTCTTGCGGTCCCAGCGCCGAGTGACGGCCTTGGCGCCCGCGGCCACGGACCGCCGGGCGAACACGCCGTCCCGGTCCTCGACGTGGTCGCGGATCTTCACCGAGGCGAGTGCCAGGGAGACCGCGGCCGCCAGCCGGGCCCCCTCGCCGCGGGCGACCGAGGCGGTCCGCATGCCGCGCAGCGGACACGGCCCGGCGGTCCGCCGCCCGGCCCCGTCGGCGGCGTGTCCGGCGTCGGCCTGGGCCTCGACCAGCACCGAGATGATCAGCCCGTCGTAGTTGGTGGCCGTCCGCGCCAGTTGCCCGTGGTCGTCGCGCAGGGCCAGGCAGAGGCCGCAGAGGTGGGCCATCCAGCTCGCCTGGAGCCGCTCCGAGAGCCGGTGGCGGCACGGTCTGATGATGCCGAACATTGTGGTTCCCCGTTCCCCCGTGTTTCGCGTGGGCCGCCTTCGCGTGGACTGCCGGGCCCGTGATCGCGCACATCATATGATCGCCAGCCCGCCGACCTGGAACTCCTGACCCGGAACTCCTGACCCGGGACTCCTGACCTGGAGTTCCCGACCCGGGCCCCTGGAGCTCCTGACCCGCGGACCCTGGTACTCCTGCCGCGGAGCTCCTGGAAGGCCGACGGCCGGCGCCTCCCCCTGGTCGGTGTCCGGCGGTCCGCGGCGGGAAACCGGCGGGCCGGTGTTTATTCGTCGTCGATCCCCGTCCGGCAGGATTCCCTCCGCACATCGCCGAGCCAACCGGCCGACCGGGAGAGCCGGTCGGCGAACCGAGCCGCGGAGGACCACCGTGACCCGAGACCTGTCCCCGGCCGAGCAGAAGGTGCTGGCCGCGCTCACCGACCGGATCGACGCGATCGTCGAGCTCGCCACCGTGCCGGAGCTGACCGCGACCACGGTGCTGGACGGCCCCGGCCCGGCACCGGACTACCGGGCCTTCCAGCGGCGCTTCGCCCTGCTCGGCCGGCGGATGCGCGAGGTGCGGTTCGTGGTTCGGGAGGACCTGCCCGACACGACGGGGGCGAACACCGTCATCGCCGACGGTCCGCCCCCCGCGGTGCGGGAGGTCCAGCTCCGTCCGAGCCTGGTCGGCCCGGGCACCCGCACGCTCACCGCCCGGGCGCTCACCCTGGTGCACGAGCTGGCCCACAGCCTGCCGGAGGGCCTGACGCACCCGGTCAAGGACTACGCGTACCGCACCGGCTGGGCCTGGGGCCACCTGCCCGCCGAACTCGCCCGGAACAACGCCGACACCTACGCGGAGGCCGCCGCCCTGCTCGTCGAGCGCGGCGAGCGGGCGTGGGGCCGGTACCAGGTGCTCGGCCGGCTGGCGGCGCAGCGCGGGCAACTGGCGAAGCGGGCGAACCTCACCACCCTCGGCGCCGCGCTGGCCTGGCTGGACATCACGGTCAACCGGGCCTGGGTCCGCAGCAACGACTGCGGGGGTTCGCCGGCGCAACCTTCACCGAGGCCAGGTGGAACACCCCCGAGTGGTCCGTCTGGAAGCACCAGGCCCGCCTGCTCGCGCTGGAGAGCGTGCTGGCGTCCTGGGGGTACATCGGCGAGCGGAGCGTGCGCGGCGGTGTCGTCGGGCTCGGCCCCGAGGACCGGGCCGCGATGGACAGGCTCTTCCCCTACCTCGACGCGCTGAAGCACGCGGTGGACCGGATCGACCCCGTGCTCGTCGAGCGCGGGGACCGGATCGAGTTCGACGGGACCACCGGGGTCCTGCGGGTCCCGCGCAGCGTCGCCGACCGGGCGCCGACGGCGCTGGCCGAGCTCGTGCTCGACGCGCTGATCGCGGCGACCGCCGCCCTGCCGGTGGCGGCGCCCGTCCGCGGGCGGGCGCGGGAGCTCGTCCGGGAACTGGTGAACCAGGACCGGGACGAGGAGCGGCAGGCCGTGGACTCGCTCCGGACGGCCTTCGCGGCCGTCCCCGCCGTCCGGCCGACCGCCGACCAGTGGGCCACCCTGGCCGTCGAGTTGCAGGCAGTGGTGCTGGAGGACGTGCGGACCCGCTGGGAGGGGCTCGCCAGGAGCATCCCCGGGGTGGCGGCGATGCCCGACGACGTGGACAGAGAGGTGCTGGCGGACCTCGTCGGGGCGTTCCGGGAGGACGTCGAGCTGCTCCACACCCTGCACGGGCGCACGGCGGTCCCGCGGCCGCTGGTCGCCCGGCTGATCGACCTGCTGGGCGGCGTGACCCCGTACCTGGTGCGGGCCCGTGAGGGTCAGCGGCCGGAGCTGGCGGACCTCGACGCGCGGCTGAAGAAGCTGCTCTGAGGACGCTGCACCGAGGACGCTGCACCGAGGACGTTGCACCAAGGAGGTTGCACCGAGGACGCTGCACCGAGGAAGCGCCCTGGGGGCTCTGAGGCACTGATCCCGAAAACCGTTCGAAAGACCGTCCCATATTCGGGATAGCATCACGGATATGGGAATCGAGACGGCCGCCGACGAGCGGCTGGCGGAGCGGCTCGCCGAGTTGCGGGTCGAACGGGGCTGGACCCTGGAGGAGTTGGCGCGGCGGGCGGAGATCAGCCGGTCGACCCTGTCGCGGGTCGAACGGGCCGAGGTGAGCCCGACCGCCGCGGTGCTCGGGCGGCTCTGCGCGGTGTACGGGCGGAGCATGTCGCGCCTGCTCGCCGAGGTGGAGGCGGCGCCCGCACGACTGGTGCGGGCCGGGGACCAGCGGGTCTGGCGGGACGAGGCGACCGGGTTCGTCCGGCGCTCGGTCTCGCCCCCGCACGGTTCGCTGCGCGCCGAGGTGATCGAGGGACGGCTGCCGGCCGGCGCCGACATCGCCTACGACAAGCCCTGCGACACCGGGCGGGAGCACCACCTCTGGCTGCTGGAGGGCCGGCTGTCGATGACCGTCGACGGCGAGGAACACCTGCTGGAGGCCGGTGACTGTCTGCGGTTCGTCGCCGAGACCAGCCGGTTCCGCTGTCCCGGCCCGGCCGGGGCCCGGTACGCGCTGGTGGTGGTCGAGCCGTGAGCGCCGACGCCGTGAACGCCGACGCCGCGAACGCCTCGACACCGGCACCGCCCGTCAAGGAGAAGTTCGACGCCGCCGGACGGCGGGTGCTGCTGGTCTGCGTCGCGGGCGGCTTCACCACCCTCATCGACCAGTCGGTGCTCAACACCTCGATCCCCGCCCTGCGCGAGTCGCTGCACGCCCAGCCCGCCCACCTGCAGTGGATCGTGGCCGGCTACTCGCTCGCCTTCGGCCTGGCCCTGATACCCGGCGGGCGGCTCGGCGACGTCCGGGGCCGCAAGTGGTTCTTCGTCGGCGGGCTCGCCCTGTTCACCGCCGTCAGCGTGCTCTCCGCGACCGCCACCGAGCCGTGGCTGCTGGTCGCCGCCCGGCTGCTCCAGGGCGCGGGCGCCGGGCTGGTGAACTCCCAGATGATCGGCACCCTCCAGGACGTGTTCCGGGGTCAGTTGCGGGCCCGCGCCCTCGGGATGTACGCCGTCACCGGCGGCCTCGCCTTCGCGCTCGGCCCGCCGATCGGTGGCGCCGTGCTCGCGGCCGCCGGACCGGAGTACGGCTGGCGGCTGACCTTCCTGCTCAACGTCCCCTTCGGACTGGCCACCCTGGCGCTGGCCGTCCGCCACCTGCCGCGCCCGCGCCCCAGCGCCCGGCACGCCGACCTCGACCTGGTCGGGCTGCTGCTGGTCGCCGCGCTGACCCTCGCGCTGATGCTGCCCTTCGTCCAACCGCCCGGCTGGGCCGGCTGGCTGGGGTTCGCCGCCGTGGCCGTCCTGCTGCTCGGCGCGCTCGCCGGGTGGCAGCGCCGCTACGCCCGGGCCGGCGGCCACCCGCTGATCCACCCGGCGCTGACCCGGTCGGCGCCGTACGCGCTGGGGACGGCGGTGGCGATGGCCCAGTTCGGCTCCTCGCTGGCGGCCGGGCTGGTGCTCACCATGTTCCTGCAGGACGGGCTCGGGCTCTCGCCGATGGGCGCGGCCCTGGTCGCGCTGCCCTCGGCGGTCGCGATGGGATTCGCCTCGGCGTTCGCCTGGCGGGTGGTCCAGCGCTTCGGCCGGCGGACCGTCACGGCGGGCATGATCGGCTCGGCGGTGGTGATGCTGGCCGGCGGGCTGGTCGCGCGCTGGACACCCGTCGGCCCGCTGCCCTGGCTGCTCGCCCTGTTGCAGCTGCTCGGCGGCGCCTCGGTCGGGCTGATGGCGGCGTCCAACCAGGCGTTCGTGCTGCGGCACGCCCCGGCCGAGGCGGCGGGGGTGGGCGGGGCGATCCTGCAGATGGCGCAGCGGATCGCGGCGGCGGTCTCCGTCTCGGCGCTCTCCGGCGTCTACCTGCGGGCGACCGGCGGGGGCGGCGGGCACCGGGCGGCGTACGCCTGGGCGAGCGGCGTCTGCGCGGCGCTGGCGGCGTTGGCGGTGGTCGCCTCGATGCTGGCCGGCCGGGTGTCGGCGCGCGAGGCGGCGGAGGCCGGGGCGACGGAGGTCCAGGCGGCGTCCGGCGGTGCGGCGTCCGGCGGTGCGGCGGCGGGCGAGGGCGCGGTGGGCGGCCCCGCCCGGGAGTCCACGCCGACGCGTTGAGGGTTGAGCGTGAGCTCTGAGCGTTGAGCGCTGGGCGAACGCGAGGCCCGGCCCGGCCGGGCCCGGTCTACGGTGGCCGGTATGACCCCACCCCTGATGGTCGACCTGCCGGGCCTCTCCCTCGCCTGCCGGGAGAGCGGCCCGGCCGACGGCCCGCCGCTGGTCCTGCTGCACGCGCTCGGCGAGCGGGCCAGTGACTGGGACGTGGTGCTCCCCGACCTCGCGCCGCAGCACCGCGTCCACGCCCTCGACCTGCGCGGCCACGGCGACAGCGGCCGCCCCGGCCGGTACAGCCTGGAAGCGATGCGGGACGACGTGCTCGCCCTGCTCGACGCCCACGGTCTGGACCGGGTGGACCTGGTCGGGCACTCGATGGGCGGCGTGGTCGCCTACCTGCTCGCCCAGGAACGGCCCGAGCGGGTCGGCCGGCTGGTCCTGGAGGACATCCCCGCCCCGCGCCCCCGCCCGGCGAGTCCGGTGGCCGACGCCCCCGAGGAGCCCGTCGACTTCGACTGGGCGGTGGTCCGCCCGATCAAGGCCCGGATCGACCGGCCCGATCCGCGCTGGCTGGACCGGATGAGCGCGATCACCGCCCCCACCCTCCTGGTGGCCGGCGGCCCGACCAGCCACGTCCCCCAGGCCGGCGCCGCCGAACTGGCCGGCCTGATCGCGGACTGCCGCCTGGTCACCATCGACGCCGGCCACCTGGTCCACCGCACCCGCCCGGCGGAGTTCGTCGCCACCGTCGCCCCGTTCCTCGCCCCCTGACCGGACGTTCGGAGGCGAGGAACGGGGCCGCGGGCCGGGCGCGCCGGCCGGGCGCGTCGGCCGGGGGCGTCCGTCAGACGCCGTGCTCGGCCGGGAGGCGGCCGGCGCGGATCGCGGCGACCAGGTCGGCGTGGTCCGCCTCGGTGCGGTCGGCGTAGGCGACCGCGAAGGTGGCCACGGCCTCGTCGAGGGCCTCGTTCTTGCCGCAGTAGCCGCTGATCACGCCCGGGTCCGCGGTGTGAGCGTGGGCGCGGGCGAGCAGGGCGCCGGTGATCCGCGCGTAGTCGTCCAACTGGGCCGGCAGCAGCGCCGCCGGGTCCACGCTGCCCTTGCGGTTGCGGAACTGCCGGACCTGGTAGGGGAGTCCGTCGACGGTCGTCCAGCCGAGCAGGGTGTCGCTGACCACCTGCATCCGCTTCTGGCCGAGCACCACCCGGCGGCCCTCGTGGTCGTCCGGCGCCACCGGGTGGCCGGCCCGGGCCAGGTGCGGGAGCAGCACCGACGGGCGCGCCTCCTTCACCTGGAGCACCAGCGGCTGCTCGCGGTGGTCGGTCAGCAGGACGACGTAGGAGCGGGTGCCGACGCTGCCGGTGCCGACGACGCGGAACGCCACGTCCTGCACCCGGTAGCGGGACAGCAGCGGGTGCAGCTCGGAGGGCACCGTGCGCACGTACGGGCCGAGCGCGCCGGCCACGGCGGCGGCGGTGGCGTCCGGGACCTCGCTGAGCACCGGCGGTGACGCGGTGAACCGCCAACCGCCCTCCTCGGAGCGGACGGTGGACTTGGCGGCGAAGCGGGCGCTGGTGTTGCCGAGCGCCTTGGCGCCGACCTTCTCCAGCACCTCGGCCAGGTCCTCCGCCTGGGCGAAGGAGACCAGCTGCTCGTCGGCGACGGCGTTCCAGGCGTCCAGCGCGGGCAGCTTGGCCAGCGTGCGCATGGTGCGGCGGTAGGCGGCGGTCGCGTCGAAGGCGGCCCGGCGGGCGGTCGTCTCGTCGGCGCCGATCTCCCGGCCGGCCAGCACCAGGCTCGCGGCGAGGCGCTTGAGATCCCATTCCCAGGGGCCGGGCACGGTTTCGTCGAAGTCGTTGATGTCCATCACGAGCCGGCCGCGGGCGTCGCCGTACAGGCCGAAGTTGGCGGCGTGCGCGTCGCCGCACAGCTGGGCGACGGTGCCGCTGGTCGGCGTGACGGCGAGGTCGGCGGCCATCAGGCCGGCCGAACCGCGCAGGAACGCGAACGGGGTGGCGGCCATCCGGCCCAGGCGGATCGGCACCAGCTCGGCGAGCCGGCCCGCGTTGGAGGCCTCGATCGCCCGGACGGCGGTCGGACGGTCGGTGGCGGGCGGGAACTCGGCGTGCCGCTCGCGCGGGGTGCGGGCGCGCAGCTCCTTGCCGCGCTCGCGCGCACGGCCGTCCTGGCGCGGCGCGAAGCCCTCGACGGTGAACCGCCGCCCGGGCCCCTGCCCGGCCCCCGCCACGTCCGCCGGTATGCCGGACCCGTCCACCGTCTCGGTCAGCTGCGTCACTGCGCCCCGCCCTGTCTCTGTCGTTCCCGTCCGCGACCTGCGCGGACCCGGCCCGGGAACGGGCCGGCCAGCAGGCTACCGGGCCGCCGTCCCGGGCTTTCGGCAGGGAGGGACGCGCGGCGCGCGACGGCGGTTCCCGCCCGGGCGGCGTGACCCGGAAGAGAGGCTAGGGTGCCGCCATGGATGATCTTCGGGGGCGGTGGGCGGTCCGGGGTGCGGCCGCGGCGGCGGCCGTGCTGACGGTGGCGGCGGGGCTCGGGGTGCGGACGGTCGCGGGCGGCGAGGCGGCCAAGCACGCGGGCGACGCCCTCTACACCGTGCTGCTGTACGCGCTCGCGGTGCTGGTCGCGCCGCGCCTGCGGCCGCCGGTCGCCGCCGCGTGGGCGGCCGGTTCGAGCTGGGCCGTCGAGCTGTTCCAGCTGACCGGCGTGCCCGACGACCTGGCCCGGCGGAGCGCGCTCGCCCGCCTGGTGCTCGGCTCGACCTTCAACCCGCCGGACCTGGTCTGGTACCTGGTCGGTGCGGGCCTGGCCGCCCTCGTGCACGCGGGGGTGCGCGCGGGCACGGGGGCGGCCGGCCGGGCCTTCGTCCGACGACGGGTCGTCCGACGGACGGTTTCCTGACGCAACGTCAGAGCGGCATCAGATCGGGCCGCTTGGCCTCGACGTGGTCGCCGGAGGACTCGCCGCGCAGTCGGCGCCCGACCCACGGCAGCAGGAACTCACGGGCCCACTGGAGGTTCTCCCGGCGCTGCTCGGCGGGCGAGAGCTCCGGGGCGGACGGCCACGGCGCCTCCGGGTCCTGCGCGGTGCGCAGCCCCAGCGAGCGGGCGGCCAGCAGGGCGACCCGCTGGTGGCCCTCGGGGGAGAGGTGCAGCCGGTCCTCGCTCCAGGCGCGGCGGTCCTGGACGGCCCGCAGCGACCAGAGGTCGGCCACCTTGCAGCCGTGCCGGTCGGCGACGGCCCGCATGTGGCCGTTGTAGGTGGCGATCTTGCCGCGCAGGTGCTTGAACAGCGGCACGCCACGCGTGTCGAAGCCGGTGCAGATGAGCACCGTGCCCGCCGCGTTGGTGAGTTGGAGGACGGCGGCCTCGAACCGTTCGGCCACCTCGTCCGGGTCGCTGCCCGGCCGCAGGATGTCGTTCCCGCCGGCGCAGAAGGTGACCAGGTCGGGCTGGATGCGGCGGACCTCGGGCACCTGCTCGGCCGTGATCTGGTCCAGCAGTCGGCCGCGCACCGCGAGGTTCGCGTACCGGAAGTCGCCCGGCGGCCGGCCGTCGGCGAGCAGTCCCGCCAGGCGGTCGGCCCAGCCGGCGAAGGCGCCGTCGGCGCCGGGGTCGTTCAGCCCCTCGGTGAAGCTGTCCCCGAGGGCGACGTACGAAGTGAGGTCGAGGGTCTCCTGGAGGTGCGGCATGAAAGAGATAGTTCACTGTCTCAAGTGACCTACGCCACCGTAGGTGACCCGTGGCGGTACGTGAGATCGGCCACGTGCGGTCGGCGGGCCCGTGCGGACGGGGCTCCGTGCGCCGGGGACGCGCGGGCGGGCGCGCCGGGTGCGCGGGGGGAGTGCGCCGCCCGGTGCGTCCACCCGGGTGTGCGGAGGGCACCGTCGGGGCAGCCGCCCTGAGGACCGTACGGACGTAGGCGGCGAGCGTCGCCAGCGCCCCGTACCCGAGGCCCGTGCGTCCGAGCGTCCGTGCTCGGCCCGGCCACGTTCTTCCCGGTCCCGTGTCCCGTTGTCCCGTTCCCGACGGCGGAGGTCGCCGCATGCCGAACCGATTCCCGGAGCGCTCCGCGAGGCCGCGGCGCTACCTCATGTGCCCGCCGACGTACTTCACCGTCGAGTACGCGATCAACCCGTGGATGGACCCCGAGCAACCGACCGACACCGGGCTCGCCGTCCGGCAGTGGGAGCGGCTGCGCGCGCTGTACGGGCAGCTCGGCCACACGGTGGAGCTGATCGATCCGGTGCCCGGCCTGCCGGACATGGTCTACACGGCCAATGGCGCGACCGTGATCGGCGGCCGCGCCCTGGTGGCGACCTTCCGCCACCCCGAGCGGGCCGCCGAGTCCGACGCCCACCAGGCCTGGTTCCAGGCCGGCGGCTACCGCGAGGTGCGGCGCGCCGCGCACGTCAACGAGGGCGAGGGCGACCACCTGGTGGTCGGCCGCCGACTGCTGGCGGCCTCCGGCTTCCGCACCGAAGCGGCCGCCCACGCCGAGGTCCGGGAGCTGTTCGGGGTGCAGGTGCTCAGCCTGACCCTGGTCGACCCGCGCTTCTACCACCTCGACACCGCGATGGCCGTCCTCGACGACGACCAGATCATGTACTACCCGGAGGCCTTCACCCCGGACAGCCAGGCGCTGCTGCGCAGCCTCTACCCGGACGCCGTCCTCGCGGACCGGGAGGACGCCGAGGTGTTCGGCCTGAACGCCGTCTCCGACGGCCGACGGGTACTGCTCCCGGAGGCCGCCAAGTCGCTGGCCGGGCGTCTCTCCGACGCGGGCTTCGAACCGATCCCGGTGGACCTCTCGGAGCTCTTCAAGGGCGGCGGCGGCCCCAAGTGCTGCACCCTCGAACTCCGGCCGGTCTGAGCACCGCCGGTCACCCCCGGCCCCCGGGCGGCTGCCCGCCCGGGGGCCGGGGGACCGGGCGGCGCGGCAACCGCCCGGCGGCCGAGCCGGTTGCCGGGCGCTTGCAAGTCGGGTGCAAGTGCCTCGCAACCCGGGTCCGAAGACTGGGGGCATGACTTCGAGCAACACCTCCGAATCCACCGTTCACCCCTACGTCCGCGAGATGGCGATGATCCATCAGGTGTTCCGCCGCGAGTCGCGGCTGCTGGCGGAGCTCGTGCAGGAGGTGAGCCCCGGGGACACCGCACGGGCCCGCGTCCTCGCCGAGCACTGGCGGCAGTACGCCGTCGGCCTGCACGCCCACCACACCGGTGAGGACGAGATGCTCTGGCCGGTGCTGCTGCCCCATCTGGACCTCGACGCCGAGCAGGTCCTGGCGATGGAGGTGCAGCACCGCGAGCTCTCCGACGGCATCACCCGGGTGCAGGGGAGCATGGACCGCTGGGTCGCGCACGCCCGGACGGACGACCGGGACGAGGTCGCCGATGCGCTGCGGCTCCACCGGCGACAGCTCTGCGACCACCTCGACGAGGAGGAGCGGTCGGTCATGCCGCTGGTCGCCCTGCACGTGAACGAGGAGCAGTGGCGCAAGGTGGGTGAGCGGGGCCTCGCGGAAACGCCCCGCAACCGGTTGATGATCGCCCTGGGTGCCATCCTGGAGGACACCTCTCCCCACGAGCGCGAGGAGTTCCTCGCCCGGCTGCCCGTCGCCGCCCGGGTGCTGTGGCGGCTGCTGGGGCGGCGTCAGTACCGGCGGGAGACCGCGCGGATCCGCGGCCGCGCGGCCGTCTGACGTACCGTCGACGAACGACGAACGACGAACGACTCCCGACGTCCGACTCCCCACGGCACCCGCACCGCACCGCACGTCACCGCACCGCACGTCACCGCACCGCACCGCACCGATCGAGGAACTCCCACCGATGCGCATAGGCTTCTCCGTCCCCCAGTTCGGCCCGTTCGCCGACCCCCACCGCAGTGCCCGGATGTGCGCCGAGCTCGAGGCGCTCGGCTGCCACAGCCTCTGGGTGGCCGACCGCCTGCTGTCCCCGCTCGTCGCCCCCGAGGGCTACCCCGGCGGGGAGATGCCCGTCAGGTACGGCACCCACCTCGACCCGCTGCTCGCCCTGGGCGCGGCGGCCACCGCCACCGAGCGGGTCCGGCTCGGCAGCAGCACGCTGAACGCCCTGTGGCAGCCGCCCCTCGTACTTGCCCGGGCGCTGACGACCCTCGACCTGATCAGCCGGGGCCGACTGGACGTGGGGATCGGGCTGGGCTGGATGCGCGAGGAGTACGAGGCCGCCGGGGTGCCGTGGCAGGGCCGCGCCGCCAGGCTGGAGGAGACCCTCGACGTCCTCGACGCCGTCTGGCGCTCGGACCCGGTGGTGCACACGGGCGGGCTGTGGACGATCCCCCCGTCGACCGTCCTCCCCAAGCCCCTCCAGGGCCCGCGCCCGCCGATCCTGCTGGGCGGATTCGCCCCGGCCGCCCTGGAGCGGATCGGCAGGCGGGCGGACGGCTGGCTGGCGGCCGCGATGCCGCTGCCCTTCCTCGACGGCCTCTGGAGCGTCGCCGTCGAGGCGGCCGAGCGCGCGGGTCGGGACCCGGGGGTGCTGCGGCGGGTGTTCCGGGTCAACCCCGACGTGACCGCGGCCGAGGTCGATCCCGAGCAGGCCCACCGCCGCGGGACCGTGCGCCAGATCTGCGAGCACCTCCGGGCGATGTGCACGGCGGCCGGGGACGAGGTGCTGATCGACCTCCAGTTGACCACGGACTCGCCCGACCGGTTCCTCGACCTGGCGGCGGCCTTCCTGACCGAACTGGCCCCACCGGAGTAGACGGTCGGGCGGGTTCGCGAAGGGCGGGGCCGCCGGCCGCACCGCCCGGTGGGCCGACCGAACCGGCTGAACGGCCGGTCCACCGGCACGGGCCGGTCCGTTCGCGGCGGTCCGCTCGCGCCGGCCGGTCCGGGCGGTCGTCAGGCCGGCGCCGGCGGCAGCCCGTCCAGGGCCGTCCGCGCGGCGTCCGCCCAGTGCGGGGAGTCCCACGCGGCCGCCACTTCGGCGGCCACCAGGAAGTGGCGCCGGGCCCGTTCGGGCCGGCCGAGGTAGCGGGCGAGCTCGCCCAGTGCCTGCGCGACGGGCCGGAAGACGATGCTGAGGCTGCTCGCTCCGCCCACCAGACCCTCCAGCGGCAGCAGTTCCCGGTACACCTCGGCCGCCGCCGCCCGGTCGTCCAGGGCCATGGCCGCCCGGGCGCGCAGCCCGGCCAGCACGGAGTGGGCGAAGTCCCGCCGGATCGGCACCCGCCGGTCGAAGACCTGCCGGGCCTCCTCGTCCCGGCCCGCGGCCAGCAGCGCCAGCGCGGTCAGGGATTCGTTGTGCGGCTGGTACTGCTCCCACACCGCCAACAGCGCGGGCAGCACCTCGGCCACCCGGCCCTGCTGCAGCCGCATGCACCCGATCGCCAGGGCGGCCAGCCCGCTGAGATCCACCGCCCCTCGCTCCCGCAGTTCCGCCACGGCGGGCCCGAGTGCCCGCTCCGCCTCCTCGAACCGGCCCCGGGCCATCGCGACCATCGGACCGCGCAGCCGCGCCACCGCCAGCGCGCCCCGGAGTTCGTACGTCCGGGCGGTCTCGTCCGCGCGGACGAGGCAGCGCTCCATCTCCTTGGGGTCGTTGCGCCCGGCGGCGATCCGAGCGGCCGTGTAGTCGCTCATCCAGGTGTACTCGGGGCTGTCCTGGGACGCGGCCAGGTCGGTGAGTTCGCGATGCAGGTCCAGGTAGACGGCCGGTTCGAGCTCGCAGTCGACCCGGCGCAGCAGCGAGGTGAGGGTGAGGCCGCGCAACCGGGGCTCGCCCGCGGTCCGGGCGAGGTCCACGGCCCGGCGTGCGACGGCCACCGCGCGGGGGTCGGTGTCGTCGAGCGCGTCGGCCAGCTGGTCGAGGAGCAGGCACCGCTGCCCGTCGGACAATCCCGGCTCCTCCAGCAGCCCGCCGAGCTCGGCGACGGCCTCGGGGTCGGACGCCGCGTACGGGCGGACCCGCCAGGGCGTCGGCTCGGTCCACGTGGTGTAGGCGGCGGTCAGCAGGTCGGTCCGGCCGGCCGCGCGGGCCGCCAGGACGGCCCGCTGCTGCGCCTCGCGGGCGGGAACCACGGCGCCCGTCCGGATCCGGCAGTCCACCAGCCGGCCGAGCAGCGTCACGCGCAGCAGGTCGGCGTCCTGGCCGGCGAAGGCGGCCGGGTGGTCGGTGAGCAGGCCGAGGGCGGTGGTCAGGAGGGCCTCGGCCTGCTGCGGGGCGTAGCGCCGCACGGCCTGCTCGCCGGCCAGCAGGGCGTGGTGGACCGCGGGACCGACGTCGGCGGTCACGACCGTGGCCGCCCGCAGGAGGTGGTGAGCCGCGGCGGCGACGTCGTCCGAGCCCAGGGCGACCAGGCCCCGGCCGAGGAGGGAGTGCATCCGGGCCAGCCGCAGGCGGGTGAGATCGCCCTCCAGCGCGTCCCGCACCAGGGCGTGGGTGAACCGGACCGTGCCCGGCCGCGGTTCGGTGAGCAGCCCGATCGCGACACCCGTCTCCAGGGCGTCGAGGAGCTGGTCGGCATCGCCGTCCGTGGCGTGGAGGAGGAGCGGCACCGAGACCTCGCGGCCGGCGACGGCGGCCAGGCGCAGGCCGGCCGTCACGGTCGGGGGGAGGAGCGCCAGCCGTCGGCGCAGCACCTCGTGGACCCCTTGCGGGACCCGGGCCAGCGCCTGCTGCTCGCCCTCGGCGGCCAGCAGGAGCGAACTCTCCCTGAGGTGGAAGGGATTGCCGCCGGCGCGTTCCACGAGGGCCGCCGCGGCGTGGTCACTCATCCCGGCGGCGCCGCGTCGCATCAGCTCCTTCGCCAGGGCGTCCGGCAGCCCGCCCAGCGCCAGCCGTACGGGCGATCGGGCGGCCAGCCGGCCCAGGGCCGCGGTCAGGTCGCCCTCGCCGGTGCGGTACGAGCCGACCAGGAGCAGCGGGACGTCACGCAGGTGCTCGGCGCAGAGCAGGAACAGCTCGACGCTCTCCGGGTCGCCACGGTGCAGGTCGTCCAGCACGACGGCCAGCGGCTGCCGCAGCGCCGCCGCACGGAGCCAGCCGAGCAGGGCCTTGTGCAGGCGGAAGCGGCGGGCCGGGCTGCCGGCCGGCCGGGCACCGTCGCCCGGGGCGCCGGGAGACAGCAGCGGAGCGAGCTCATCGGCGTACGGTCCCGGCGGTGCGGCGTCCGCCAGCTCCGGCAGCATGTCGAACCAGGCCCGGCCGGGCGGGGCGCCGTCGGTCTCCGGGCACTGCCCGAGTCCGACCAGCCAGCCCTGGAACGGCAGTTGGCGGACCAGGGCGTCGAGCAGGCTCGACTTGCCGATGCCGGGTTCACCGGAGACCAGGACCACCTGCGTCCGGCCGTTCCGGGCCCGGTCCGCCGCGCCGGCCAGTGCGGCCAGCTCTTCGTCCCGGCCCAGGAGCCCGCCGGCCGCCAGCACGGTCGCTCCGGGCCGTGCGAGAGCCGTGCCGGCGGTCGGCCCGGTAGGCCCGGTAGGCCCGGTCGGTTCGTCCGGTCCGGTCGGTCCGGTCGGTCCGGTCGGTCCGGTCCGGAGCCGACCGGCGGGTGTCCCGGTGGCCCGGTGCAGCACGTCCAGCCGTTGGTGCAGCAGGGCCTGCTCCAGCTCCAGCAGCGCCGGACCGGGCGTGACGCCCAGCTCCTCGTCGAGGACGTGCCGGGCGCGGCGCAGTGCCGCCAGGGCGTCCCCCTGGCGGTCCCGGGCCCACAGCGCGAGGGCCAGCAGTCGCCAGCCCTCCTCGTGCAGCGGCTGTTCCGCGGTCAGTTCCCCGGCGTCGGCGAGGGCCTGTGCGCTGTGCCCGCACGCCAGCCGGGCGGCGGCGAGCCGTTCGCGGGCGGTGCGGTGCACCTCCTCCAGCCGGGTGCGTTCGGCGGCCGTCCACGGCTCGTCCGCGAATTCCGCGTACGGCGTACCGCCCCAGCCGGTGAGGGCCTCGGCCAGGCCGTCGGCGGCCGACCGGGCCGGTGCCCCGGCTCCCGAGCAGGCCGCGACCCGGTCCTCGAACGCCCAGGCGTCCACCGCGTCCCGCGCCACGGTGAGGGCGTAGCCGTAGGGTGCGCTGACGAGCACCCGGGCCGGTGCCCGCGGCGGCCGCTCCGGTTCCAGGACGCGCCGCAGCCGCGCGACATAGGCGTGCAGCGACGTCTGTGCGCTCGACGGGACGCGGGTCGGCCACAACTGCTCGATGATCCGCTCCGTGGGCACGACCTCACCGCGGGCGAGGAGCAGTTGGACCAGGACCATGCGGGCGAGCCGGCCGCCCGGGTCGACCGTGCGGCCCTCGATCTCGACCCGGAACGGGCCGAGCACCTTCCATATGATCATGACAGGAGCATCATAAACGGGCTTCCGCCCGGCTCGGGCCCGGCCGCCGCCGGAGCGCTGGCGGGAGAGGGCTCCGGCAGGGCTCCGGCGGCGTCGGTCGTGGCGTCAGGCGTCGCGGCCGAGCCAGAGGTCCGGGCCGAACACCTCGTAGTGGATGTCGGCGGCCGGCACGCCCGCGGCGAGGAGCTGGGCCCGGACCGCGCGGAGGAAGGGCAGCGGGCCGCACAGGTAGGCGGTGGTGCCCGCCGGGACGTCGACCGTCGACAGGTCGACCAGGCCGGTCCGGTCGGCCGGCCAGTCGCCGAGCGGCCGCTCGTAGAAGACGTGGGCGGTGGCGTTCGGCAGCTTGGCGGTCAGCTGGTCGAGGTCGGCGCGGAAGGCGTGCGTCAGCTGGTCGCGGTCGCCGTGGACGGAGACGATCCGGCGGGTCGAGCCGGTCGCGGCGAGGTGGTCCAGCATGGCGGTCATCGGCGTGTTGCCGATGCCGGCCGAGGCGAGCAGCACCGGGCCGTCGCCCTCGGCGAGCGCGACGTCGCCGAACGGCGGGGCGATGTCGAGGACGTCGCCGGCCCGCAGGTGCGCGTGCAGGTGGTTGGAGACCTCGCCGGCCGGGCCGTCGGCGGTCTCGGCGGTGGCCCGCTTGACGGTGAACCGGAGCACGCCGTCCGCCGTGCCGGAGAGGCTGTACTGGCGGATCTGCCGGGCGCCGTCGGGGAGTTCGGCGCGCACCGAGACGTACTGGCCGGGCCCGGCGGCCGGCAGCGGACGGCCGTCGGCCGGGCGGACCAGGTAGGTGGTGACGTCCTCGGTCTCCTGGTGGCGCGCCACCACGGTGTACGGGCGCCAGAGGTCGGCCGGGTCGAGGTGCTGGGCGGCGGCGGACTCCGCGCGCAGCCGGCCCTCGACGGCGATCAGGGCGTTGGCCATCAGCCAGTAGACCTCGTCCCAGGCGGCCGCGACCTCGGGGGTGACGGCCTCGCCGAGCACCTCGACGATGGCGGCGAAGAGGTGCTCGTGGACGATCCGGTACTGGTCGTCGCTGATGCCGACCGAGACGTGCTTGTGGGCGATCCGGGCCAGCATCGCGTCCGGGCGGCTGTCCGGGTCGGCGATCAGGGCGGTGGCGAAGGCGGCTATCGAGCCCGCGAGGGCCTGCCGCTGGCTGCCGTTGGCCTGGTTGCCCCGGTTGAAGAGGTCGCGCAGCAGCTCCGGGTGGGCGGCGAACATCCGGTCGTAGAAGAGCGGCGTGATCTCGCCGATCGCGCCCCCCACGGCGGGCAGGGTGGCTTCGACGACCTCGGCGGACTTGGCGGACAGCATCGGTGGCGCTCCAAACTGGTAGCTGATAGTCGTATTTTTGCCCGTGCGGAGGCACGGGCGGCGTGGGGAGGTCGGGGAGGTGGTGCGGTGGGTCCGTGCGGTGCCGTGCGGTCGGTGTGGCGGGGTCGGGGCCCGGGACCGGTCAGCCGGGGGGTCCGGCGGTGAGGGCGAGCAGGACGGGCCCGGTCGGCGCGGTCACCAGATCGCCGATCGAGAGCGGGTCGAGGGAGGCGAAGAACGCCTCCTGCGCGGTGCGCAGTGCCCCGCGCAGTCGGCAGGCCGCCCGTAGGGGGCACGCGGGTTCGTCCTCGCAGCCGACCACGTCGCCCACCCCTTCCAGCTCGCGCAGCAGCAGTCCGAGCGATCCGGTGCGACCGGCCGTGGTGAGGGTCAGGCCCCCGCCGCGACCGCGCCGCGCCTCCACCGCGCCGAGGTGCTGCAGTCGGCTGACCACCTTGGCGGCGTGGGTGTAGGGCACGCCGACCGCCTCGGCCACTTCGCGGGTGGTCGGGTTGGCCTCCTCGTCGAGGACGGCCAGCCGCATGGCGATGCGGAGGGCGATGTCGGTGCTCTTGGTCAGCCTCACGTTCGACAGGCTAGCGAATGCGACTCCAGGACTCCAATTTCCTGCACGCGCCACCCGGCGGAGCCGAACCGTTACCCGGCGAAGGCCGCCGCGTGCTGTCCGTCGAACAGGTCAACTGCTTTACTGGCCAGGCTCGTTCGCCGGAAGACGACCTGGGGAATGGGGACACCATGGACAGTGGCACCCCACCGCCACCTCCGCCGCAGGAACCCTCACGGACACCACCTCCCTACCCACCTCCCTACCCTCCGCCGCGCCCGCCCGCCCCGCCGCACGGGTACCCGCCGCCCCCGCCGCGGATCCGTACCGGACCGGTGCTCCCGCCGGAGCCGCCGCCCCGTCCGGCACCGCCCGAACGGGTCCCGCGGGTACCGGCCGACACCGTTCCGCCGCGGTCGGAGCCGCAGCCGCAGCCGGCGTCGGAGCCGGACGCGTCCGAGGCGTACGACACGCCGACCTACCTGGGCCCCTCCTTCACCACGTCCGCCGGCCCGCCGCCCGCCGCCGCGCACACCGACCCGCCCCGCGCCGCCTACACCGCCCCTCCCGCCGCCGCCCGCGGTGGACCGCCGGACGGCCCGGCGGTCGCCGCGACGCCGGAGAACCTGCACCACCAGGCCGGCACCGTCCCCGGCGACGCCACCCGCTACCTGTGCGCCGCCGCCTGGCTGGACCGGCGCTTCCGCGCGGCGCTGATCGAGGAACTGATCGAGCAGTCCTTCCGCATCCCCGCCCCCTCGCCCGGCACCGACCTCGTCCGGGTGCTGCACGAGGCCCTGACCGCCCGCCGCTGGGAGGCCCGGACCGGCGTGTTCTGCGTGCTCGTCCTCCTCCTGGGCTTCCCGGTGCTCGGCGGGGGCGCCGGGCTCGCGGCCATGGCGCTGCTCCTGCTGCTCGGGCTGGCCGGCGGCTTCGGCACCGGCCGGATGGACCACCGGCTCGGCCTGGAGGTCGAGCGGCTGATGATCACCCCGCGCGCCCCGCGTGCCACCGGCTGGCGGGGCGCCGTCGCCGGCGTCGGCCGACTGCTCGCCAGCCTCGCCCTGGTGGCCGCCGCCGTCACCTACCTCTACGGCCCGCTCCAGGGCTCCGAGCTGGACCGGGTGTTCGTCCCGGACCTGTTCGGACCGGTCGGGGCCGGCGTGCTCGTCGAACTGCTGCTGCTCTGGCTGGCCGCCGCCCGGCTGCGCTACCGGCTGCGCAGGCGGCTGTCCGCCCTGGTCGGGATGGACCCCACCCCCGTCCCGCCGCCGAAGCCGCGCGGCCCGCGGGCGGCCCGGGTGTACCGACGGCTGGGCGAACAGCAGGCCGGCCCGGAACTGCTCTACCGCCGGCAGGCCCCGCTGGTCGGGCTCGGCACGGCCGGGCGCATCTGGCGGATGACCTTCGAGCTGCGCCCCTCCGCCGAGCGCGCGGCCCGGGGCGCCGCACCGGACCCGATCGACACGACCTCCCTCTACCGGTCCGTCGCGGCCGGGGTCCGGGCGCTCGCCCTGGACCCGCGCTACCCGGAGGACTCGCTGCGCGGTCTGTCCGTCACCGACCGGGTGTTCCGCCCCAGTCTGCGCGACGACGCGCCGGGCAGCTGGCTGGGCGCGATGTCCGGCCGGACCGGCGACCAGGTCCTGCTCGAACCGGCCTGGGTGGACCTGCTGAGCCGCTCCGGCCACGAGCGGCTCCGCCACTACCTGGCGATCCGGGTCGGCTCGTGGCAGGAGGAGGTCGTGGTCACCGTCCTGGTCCGGGCCAGCACCCGGGGCGGGATGCTCTACCTGGAGTGGTTGCCGTACGTGCTGGGCCCGGTGGCGCAGGACTACCACGTGGTCGACCTGCTGGGCCACCCCTCCGGCTTCCTGCACGGGACGAACGCGCTCGCCTGGTCCGCCCGCCGGCTCGGCGGCGACCTCGCGATCGCGGTCGGCCAGGTGCGGCAGACCCTGCAGTCGCGCCGCCGGGCCGCCCGGCTCGCCCGCCGGTACCGCCATCTGACCCGGGCCGGCTACGCCGTCGACTACGCGCCCCGGTCGAGCGTCCGCGAACTCGGCGCCGGCGGGGCCTACCAGAACATCTTCCAGGAGCACGACGTGCAGCGGTTCCTGAGCACCGTCACCGAGCGCGTGTTCAGCGCCGTCGGCGGCGAGCTCAGGGCGCGCGGCTACGACAGCGCGGCCTTCGAGGAGCAGTCGCAGAGCATCACCAACATCAACAACGGCGGGGTCCAGGTGGTGGGTTCCACCGTGCACGGTCCGGTCGCGGGCGGTGCGGGGGCCAAGGTCGACATCGGTAAGGGGAAGGGGAAGTGATGGAGGACGCGGACCGGCCGCCGGCCGGGGCCAACTGGAACACCGGAGGGGTGCAGGTGGTCGGCTCCACCGTGCACGGCCCGGTGGCCGGCGGCCAGGGCGCGACCGTACGGATCGGCGGCGACGCGGCCGGGCCCGGCCCGGTCGGACCGGAGGCGCTGCGGACGGCGGCCGGGACGCTGCGCACCGCGCTCGCCCGGCTGCGCGCCGAGCACCCGGACGCCGTGCCGGACGCCGACGCCGAGGACGCGGACGCCGCGCTGGCCGGCATCCTCGCCGAGACCGAGCTGGACGAGCCCCGCGAGGGACCGCTGCGCCGCCGGGTCGGCACCGTGGTCGACGCGCTGCGCACGGTCGCGGTGCTCGCGGCGGCGGTGAGCGGTCTGGAGGCGGCCTTCGGCGCGCTGTTCGGGCAGATCTGAGGCCCGGCCGGCCCGTCGCGGTCCCGCCCACGGTGGACGTCCCGCCCTGGGCGGGTCCTTCGCGGTCCCGAGCCACCGGCACACACCGCCCCGCTGTGCCGCGCCGCCCGAGCGATCCGGCTGACAAGGAGCTTTGACGCTCGATCAGGAAGTCATCATCATTGTTGTCAGTGGATTGCTCAGAAGGGGGACTGAGTGCAACCGCCGCCGCCGCATGCCGACAGTCGAGAGCCAGGAGCACAGGGTGAGCCTCCAGTTGAACGGTCCAGGCGCCTGAGTGACATTGCCGCGCTGATCACGGCGGCCACCGGGGTGGCCGGCCTGCTCTTCGGGTACCTGGGCCTTCCGGCCATCGCGAACTCACCGACTGCGGCACGACCCACCGTGACGAAGACGGTCTCCGTTCCGGAGCCGGCGGTCACCGTGACCGTCACCGCGTCGCCCACGTCGGCACCGGTGTCGCTGCCGACGGGTTCGCCGAGCAGCGGCCCGGACGGTACGCCGAGCGCGAGCCCGAAACCCCTGCTGCTCACCACGATGTACCCGGTTGCCAAAGGCACTGCGGGGCTCAACGTGGGCGGCGGAACCCTGAACAGCCAGAGATTCGAAACAGCCCTGGTGTCCGGCGGTTCCGGTTCCCACTGCTCGGGCTGGTCGGAGTACAACCTCGGCCGCCAGTGGACCACCCTGACGTTGACCGCCGGCATCGACGACTACTCGGCGGACACGGCCTCCCGACTCGACATTCTGGCGGACGGCGAATCGATCTTCACCGGAGAGGTCGACCTCGGGGTGCCCAAGGAACTCAGCCTGGATGTCAAGGGCCGGTTGCGGCTCTCCATCCGCTATGCGGACACGGCGAAGAACTGCCACATGGGTGACCTCGTCCTGGGCAACCCCCTTCTTGTTCCGTAGCAGCGGCCCTCCTGCCCCGTCCGACGCGGGCGTCGTGCCGACGCTGCGCCGAGGATCCTCCCCCGCTGCTTCCTCCTTCTCCGGTCCGAAGGTTGATTGCTCGTCCGGTCGAGAAGCAGTACAGGGTCCCCGGCGCACCGCCGGGGACCGGTCCGGCCGCGGTCGTGCCCGCCCTCCGTCCGCCCAACTCCCTTGTCGGAGAACGGTGAAGACGATCATTTCGACTCTGGCATACTCGCCTGCACGCGGCCGTGCGGACGGCGGCGGCGCGGACGGAGGGGGCGCGGGATGTCGGATGCGGAGCCCGGGGCACAGGCGGGCGCAGGCCCTGGCGAACCGGCAGCCACCTCATCGCCGCCGATCCACTGGACGATCTACGCCCTGATCTGCGTCGTCCTGGCCGGCTACGCGGCGATGATGATCTTCCTCGCGCTCAAGCGCGGTGATGCCAACTGGGACCGTCTGGTCTTCCTCTTCTCCGGTCTGGAGGCGATCGTGTTCGCCGCCGCCGGCCTCGCCTTCGGCGGCTCGGTGCAGCGCGGCGCGCTCAACGCGGCGCGCGAGGACGCGGCGGCCGCACGGGCCGAGGCGGGCCGGCAGGGCGCGGCGGCGGAGGCCGCCCGCGGCGACAGCGAGGTCCTCAACGGCCTGCTCGCCGCGATCTCGGTCGGTGCCGCCGCCGAGCGGGACGGGGCGGGACCCGCTCCGGAGGGCGACTGGGGCGACGCCGGCCGGACCGCCGAGCTGCCGCCCGGCACGTACGGCGCCCGCCCGCTCGCCGCCGCGCCGCGCGCGTGGACCATGGCCGAACTGGAGCAGTTCGCCCGCACCCTGCGGGACCGCACACCGCCGGAGCGACGGACCGGCTGACACCGTTGGACACCGACACCGACACCGACACAGCCGGCACCGGGACCGGCACCGACAGCGCGGCCTGGCTCCCGCCGCACACCGCGCTGATCCGGATCGGCGAGCCGGCCGCCGACGGCAGCGGCCACCCGACCCTGCTCGCGCTCGGCGGCAGCGACCCGCCCGCCACCCACCCGGGCCTGGCACTCCCGCCGGACTTCCTGCCCCCCGACCAGCTCCTGTCCTGCGAGGAACTGTTCACCCCCGACGCGCCCCTCCCCGAGCAGGTCCGCGCGACCGCCCGCCTGCTCGGCGGCGCCCTCGCCGGGGCGGGCCTCCTCGACCCGTGGCTCGACCAGGTCCGGCGCAGCCACGCCGCCGGCAGCCCGGCCCTGACGCTGCTCGACGTGCGGCCCCCGCAGCTGCGGTCACTGCCCTGGGAGCTGGTGGCCGACCCGGGGACCGGCGTGTCGCTCTGCGTCGGCGTCGGCGGACCCGGGCTGGCCTTCGCCCGCGTCGACCCGCCGAAGGACGCCCCGGGGGACCCGCGCCCGCCCGCCCTCCGGCTGCCGTTGCGGTTGCTGGTCGTGGTCGGCGACACCGACGCCGCGCTGCGCGCGGACGACGAGATCGCCGGGGTCCGCGCCCGGCTGGCCGAACCCTTCGGCGAGTGGCACGTCGAGGTGGTGCGCGCCCCCGGCTCGACCGAACTCGCCGCCGCCCTGAGGGACATCACCCCGCACGTCCTGCACTTCATCGGCCACCAGCAGCGTGACGGCGCTGACCAGGGGGTGCTCACCGTCCGGCCGCCCGGGCGGGAGCCGTGGCAGATCACCGGGGCCAATGTGCACGGTCTGCTCACCGCCCACGTCCCGCGGCTGGTCGTGCTGAACGCCTGCGACACCGCCGGCCGGAGCGCCGAACCCCTGCTCGCCGCCCTGCTGCGCGGCGGCGTCGCGGCGGTGGTCGGGATGAGCGGCGGCATCGGGTCCGAACCCGCCGGCCGGTTCTCCGAGGCGTTCTACGGTGCCCTCGGCCGGGCCGAGGCCGTCGACCGGGCCGTCCTCGCCGGCCGGCACGCCCTGCTCCTCGCCGCCCTCGACCGGTCCGACTGGGCCCGCCCGGTGCTGGCCGTCCGCACCCACCCGGACGCCGTGCTGCACCGTTCACCGGCCCTGCGCCCGGCGGCCGAGAGCGACGCCCGGTTCGCCGACGAGCGGTGGAACCTGCGGCACGCCGTCGACCGGGTCGCCGAACGGCGCGGCCTGTTCGACGGCTTCGCGCCGGCCGGTCCGGCCGCCCCCGTCACCGTCGTCACCGGCGGCCCGGCCACCGGCAAGGCCACCCTGGTCCGCTCCGTGCTGCACACCTGGCACCGCAACGGCGTCCTCACCCTCTGGACCGACCTGCGCACCCTCGGCCGCACCGCGACCTGGCTCGACCTCGTGCACGGCATCCTGGGCCAACTGCGCGAGGCCGGGCCCGAGGACACCCGGCTGCGGCTCCTGGAACACCGGCTGGCCCAACTGCACGACCGCTGGACCACCGACGACCAGGAGCCCTGGCTCGCCCTCGGCACCGACCGGGTGTGGCAGGAGACCGTGCCGGGCAACAGCGTCGGCCACGCCGCCGACCGCCGGCACACCGCACTGCGTCACCTCGCCGACACGCTGCACGAGTTCGGCGCGGAGCACGGGCTGGTCCTCGCCCTGGCCGGGCTCGGTCCCCGGACGGTGGAGCACCTGACCGTCCAGCAGCTGCTCGCCCCCCACCTGATCGAACCGCTCGCCGGCCGACCGGGCGGCCGGGCCAGGGTCGTCCTGATCGCGAACGAGGACGAGATCGCCACCCTGCCGTTCCCGCTCCGGGACACCGCCCGGCGGATCACCCTCGGACCGTTCCGGACCGAGGAGATCGAGGAGATCGTCGGCGACTACGGCCGGGCGCGCGACCTCTCCGCCGAACACCGGGACCGCTGGGAGGCGTTGATGGCACTCCTGGTCGACCACCACGGCGGGCTGACGCCCCGGCTCCTCCGCAAGGGAATGGGTCTGCTCGTCAAGAAGGAGAGGCTCCGGTGACGCACCGCGGTCCCACCCCGTTCGACGAACTCGGCGACCGCCTGGACGGGGGCGAGTCGCTGGAGCGGATCCTGCTCGACCTGATCGGCCCCGACTGGCGCGAGGTCCTGCGGCACTGCAGCGTCGTCCCCGACTTCACCGAGGACCTCTACCGCACCCTCCTGTGCACCGTGCCCGACGGCCCCGCCGTCACCGAACTCGTCGACCACGGCCTGCTCGAACCCGCCGCCCGCCCGGGCCGTTACCGGATCGCCGAAACGCTCCGCTTCGCCTGCTGGGACTCCTGGTGGCGCGACAGCGCCGGACCGGCCACCGAGGCCCCGGTCGCGCTGCGCCTCCTCGCCGTTCAGCTGGCCGCCGACAGCGCGGACGCCGACGACGAACCGGGGTGGCTCCGTCACCTCGCCATCGCCGGCGAGCTCGACCCCGACACCTTCCGCGCCGCCTTCGACGAGGCCGACCGGCGCCTCGACCTCGCCCGCTGCCAGGACCTCGTCAACGCCGTCACCGACCCCCAGGTCGCCCCGCTGCTTCCGCCCGCCCTCGGCCGGACCGTCGCCGAGGCCCGCGTCCGGACCAGGGCCCGCGCCCTGTGGCGGCCGGCGTACCACCGGTCCACCGGGTACTTCCGGCGCCCAGGGGCGGAGGAGCCGCTGATGAGCCTGCTCGCCTCGCGGAACTCCCGGCTGCTGCGCATCCACGCCACCGGCGGGTCCGGGAAGTCCATGCTGCTGCGGTGGTTCATGGCCCGGTACTGCCAGGCGCGACCGGCGCCGGTGCCCTGCGCCTACCTGGACTTCGACCACTGCGACCCGGCCCTCGCCGTCACCCACCCGTGGCTGCTCGTCCTGGAGGCCGCCGCGCAGCTGAACGAGCAGCTGATCGACACGCCGTTCGACGAGTTCCTCGCCACCCACCGGGAGGACCTCGCCCTGCTGCCGCGCAACCGCGGCCGGGCCGCCGACGTCCGCCTCGCCGGGCTCGCCGACACCAAGCGGCAGGTCACGACGGTCGGTGACTTCGCCGCCGTGCTCCACGAGACGCTCGACCGCCAGCGCACCCGGGCCGTGCTGGTGCTGGACACCCTGGAAGAGGTCGTGCTCCGGGACGGGGCGCGGCTCGACGGGGTGGCGGCCCTGCTCGAACGCCTCCTCACCGGCGTCCCCGAGCTGCGGATCGTCGTCTCCGGCCGCTACGACCTGACCGAGGCCCTGCCGGTCCCCGCCCGCGCCATGCGGCTCGACCGCTTCGACCCGGACGAGTCCGACGGCTACCTGCGGGAGGTCCGGGCCATCGGCGACCCCGCGCTCCGCCGGGCGATCGCCGAGAGCAGCGAGGGCCTGCCCTACACCCTCGCCCTCCTCGCCGACCTCGCGGACGACCTCACGCCCGAGCAGGTCCGCACCGCCTCCGGACCCGGACTGCTCTACGCCGTCGACCGGGTCCTGGAACGCGTCCACGACGACCGCCTCCGCTGGCTGCTGCGGTACGGGGTGATCCCGCGCCGGCTCTCGCTGCGCGTGGTCGAGGAGGTGATGCTCCCGCACCTGCGCGCGGGCATCCGGGGCAGCGGCACGGCCGACGACCCCGACCGGGACGAGCGTCCGGTCATGCGCTTCCCGATCTTCCTCCGGGCCGAGCCGGGCTTCACCGACGAGGCCGACGAACTCCCCGACCTCTGGGCCGCCCTCACCCGCTACGCCGGTGACTCGCTCTGGGTCTGCCGCGACCCGAGCGACCCGGACGGCCTGGTGATCGACCGGACCGTGCGCGACCCGCTGCGCGCCCTGCTCGCCGACCATCGGGTGTCGAAGCTCCTCGATCGGGACCTCGCCGAGTACTTCGCCCGGCGGGCGGGGGAGGCCGAGAGCCCCCCGGAGTGGGTCCGCTGGACGGTGGAGGAGTACTACCACCGCTTCTCAGAGGACCAGCAGAGGGGTGCGGAGGCCTGGGCGCGCCTGGTCGGCGAACCCGGCTTCGGCGAACCGGACCCGTCGCTGGGCCGGCTGGCCGACGAGGTGTTGATGCTGTTCAGCGCCGGTGAGCTGACGCTTCCCCCGGATGCCCTGGCCCGGGCGGTGCTCATCCTGTGCCGGGCGGCTCCGGAGCGCGGCAATCACCGCCTGCTCCTGGAGATGGAGGCGGACGTCTCCACCGGCCCGGTGGACCGCGAGGTCCGGCGCGCGATCGAGCTGACCGCCGCGGGCCAGTTGATCCGGCTCGACCGCCTCGCCGAGGCCCGGCAGCGCCTCGGCGCCGCGGCAACGGACCTCGACCTCGCCGTCCCCGGGACGGCGGCCGAGTACCACCGTCTCACCGGCGCCGCGGCCCTGGCCGAAGGCCGGGGAGACCTCGCCCAGGAGGCCTTCGAGCGCGCCGACCGCCTGCTGCGGCCCACCGGGGGCGAGGTCGCCGTCGAGACCCGGGCCGACGTGGACCGCCTGCTGGACGCCGGCTGGGTCGGGTACGCGGCCCACTGGCTGCCGCGCATGGACGTGAGGTCCGCGCCCGAGCTGTACCTGCGCCTGCTGCTCGCCGTCGGCCGTCCGACCGAGGCGCTGGCGGTCCACGCCTCCCTCGATCCCGCCGATCGGGCCCGGACGACGAACGAGGCCGCGCTCGCGGCGCTGCGGCTCCACCGCCCCGCCGAGGTACTGGCGCTCACCGACCCCTCGGCGGGGGAGCCGCCCGGCGCGACGGCCACCCCCGAACGGTCTGCCGTAAGCCTGCTGGCCCGGGGCGCCGCCCGGGTGATGCTCCGCGGGCCCGTGCGCGAGGTGACCGAGTTGACCAGGCGACTGGCCCCCGAGCCGCTCCCGATGTTCCCCCTGGCGCTCCTGCTGCTCCGGACCGCCCGCCTGCTGGAGACCGCCGGAGGCAGCCAGGAGGAGGTGATGCGGCTGGTCCACCGCGCCCGGAGGCTGACCGGTCCCGCACCGGACGGTAGGTCCGCCGACCTGCCGGAGGTCCCGGACGAGGTGCTCGCCGAACTCGCGTGGTGGCCGGAGACGGCCCTGGGGGAGCCGACGGCCCTCGCCGACGAGCGCCGCGCCGCGTCCCCGCCGACGACCCGGGTGCGGTGGCTGCTCGGCGCGCTGGCCCACGGCCGCCCCGGCGACCAGGAGGCACTCACCGGTGAGCTGATCGGCGCCCTCGGCACACTGGGACCCGCGGCGGCCCGGCTCGTCGCCCTGGAACTCCTCCCGCAGGTGCCCGGGCGGCTGAGGATCTCCCCGGAGACCGCCGGACGGCTGACCGGGCTCTGTACCCCGGACGGGTGGTGGACCGACAGCGCCGACGCCGCGGCGCTCGGGCTCACCTACGCGGAGCTGCTGCGCCTCGTCGGGCGGTCCCGGGAGGCGGCCGACCTGGCCCGCGTCTGCGCCGAGGAACTCGCCCGGACGGAAAGCGCGGTCTGGCTGCACTGCCTCGACCGCACCGCGCCCGAGGACCGGGGTCCCGGACGGGTCCCGGCGGACCTCGCCGACATGCTGCGCCGGGACTACGGGGCGTTTCCGGAGGCGGAGGCGGCCGCGCTGACCGAGCAGGTCGCACCCGCGCTGTGGGCGGGCAGCGGGAGCGCGGCCCGGACCATGGCCGCCCGTGCCTGGTTGCTGCTGGAGGACCGCCCGGCGAGCCTCACCAAGGCCCGGTGCGCGGGGGCGGTGGCCGTAGCAGCGGTGTGGGCGAGGCAACCGCGTCCGGAGGTTCGACGGTTGGCCCGCCGGGCCGTGGACATCTACGAGGAGTTGGGCGTTCGGCCCGAAGAGCGCTACCTCCCCCACGACCTCGGCCACGACGAGCCGGAGCCCACCGTCGAGTGGCGCGAGAACGTCCTCCTCCTCGACGGCGACCTGCTCCTCTCCCGACCCGCCGCCTTCCTCTCCCTCCAGTTCCTCGAATCCACCGGCCCGGGAGCCCGCCGAAGCCTGGCCCAGTCGCACACGGCCGCCCCGGAGTGGCTCGGCGGCCTCGACGCGCTGCAGACCGCGCTCTCCGGCTCGGCGGCGGACTGGGCGCAGGAGGCCGGCGCCCTGGTGGGGGCGGTGCTGCCCGGCCGGGCAGCACCGGGGCAGCCGAACGAGCCGGAGGAGCCCGACCTCCGACTCGAAGCGGCCGTCGGGCAGGAGGCCCTGCTGGCCGCGCCGTGGGAGGCCGCGGTGGACGCGGACTCCGTTCCGGTGCTGCGACCCGACCGGCAGTACGTCTACCGGGGGCTCGCCGGGCACCCGACGGAGGCGGCCGCACTCGACCGACTGTGGGCCCTGGCCGACGAGACGCCGAGCGGGTCCCGGCCGAGGGACCTGCACGACCTCGTCGCGAACCTGTGGGGCCTCGCGCCCCGGCAGGTCAGGGTCGGCGTACTCGCCCGGCGGCGGGCCCGCGACACCTCCGAGCACACCGCCGGCCGGTCGGCGCTGCCGCACGTCCTCACCCTCTACGAGAACCACCGCTCGGTGCGGATGGTCGATCCGACCCGCCGGGGCGACCGCCGCGGCCTCCCCCAACTCGTCCACGTCCAGGGCACCTTCCGCGAGGAGGCGGCCGAGCCCTGGATCCGGTGGGACTCGCGCGGGGACAGTGCCGCCGCCGGGCTGGGCGAGCTCTGCGGCGTCAGGACCGGCCCCAACCCGATGGTGGTGCTGGAGGCGGTGCACCCCGGCACCCACCACGAGGCCGTGCGGCAGTTGCTCCTGCGGAACCTGTTCGCCGCCGAACTGCTCGCGCGCGGCGAGGTGTCGGCCGTCCTGGCGATCGGTCCGTTCCTGCGGTCGGCGCCGGAGAGCGAGCGGGCCCGGCGGCACTTCGTCGAACGCCTCGTCGGCGGTGCGCATCCGGCGGACGCCGTCCAGGAGCTGACCCAGGCCCTGATGAGTCTGCCGGGCCCGCCGACGATCGCCCTGCCCGCCCTGTTCAGCAGCGTGCCGACCGACCTCCTCGTCCCCCTGTGGGCCGTGGCGTGACCACCCGGAGCCGCCCGTGACCGCCGACCGACGCCGCCGCGTCGCGCTGCTCGCCCGTGCGGACGGGCTGGCCGCCGACCTCGACCACTGGCTCGCCCTCACCGCCGGACCCGGCACGCCGTTCCCCCGGCACCACACCCAGGTCCGCGCACTGGACGCCGCGCTGCGCCCGCTGCTGGACCGCGTCCGGAACGGCGAACCGCGGCGCTCCGACGTCGAGTTGGGTCTGCTCCAGGAGGTCTGGTGCCGGCTGCGCGACGCGCTCGCCCAGCGCTGGGACGGTTCCACGGCGGAATTCCTCGAACTGGCCGACGACTTCGCGTGGTCCTGCTACCTGCCCGCGCTCACCGCCGCCCGCGCGGCGGCCCGCGCCGAACCGCCGGCCGTGGAGCCTCCGCTGGTCCACCTGACGGCGCACGCCGTGCCGTTCGCGCTGCCCCGGCTGCCGGCCGAGGGGCGGCGGGCGCGGGTCGGCGAGTTGCGGCGGGCGCTGCCGGTGCCGCTGGTCGGGCTGCCGTTCGTGCAGTCCCGGCACCTCCCGGAGACCGTGCTGACCGCGCACGAGGTCGGCCACTGCGTGCTGGACGCGTTCGGGCTCACCGGGGAGCTGAACGCGCTGCTGCGACGGACCACGCCGGGCGCCGGCTGGTGGGCCGACCGGCTCCCCGAGGTGTTCGCCGACCTCTACGGGACGCTGTGCGGGGGCTCCGGATTCGCCTTCACCCTGGCCGAGTTCGTCGCGCTGACCCCGGACGGGCCGCCGAGCGACCGCTACCCGGTGCCCAGGGTCCGGGTGGCGCTGGTCGCGGACACCCTCGCCGAGGCCGGGCACGAGGAGGCGGCCGCCGAACTGCGGGCCCACTGGGACGGGCAGGCGGCGGCGCCCGACCGCGTGCCCGACGTCCTGCGGCCCACCGTCCGCACGCTGCTGACCACTCCGCTCGACGGGCTCGGCGGCCGGCCCCTGCTCGGACTGTTCCCGGCCGTTCCCGACGCGCTGCTCCGCGCGACGGCCGACGCCCTGCTGCGCCGTACGCCGCTCCCACCAGGGGGCGAGGCGGGTGCCCGGTTGCTCGTCCCGGCCGCGGCCCTGGCGTTCCACCTCGACCCCGACCGCTACACGACCGTCGTCACCGCCCTCACCGCGCGCGTCCACGACCGGGCCGCCGAGTACCGGGACCGGGGCGTCCGGGGCCCCGAGGAGCTCGTTCCCACGCCCGACGACACGCCGCAGGCCCAGGGGAACCGGGCCGCCACCCGGCTGCAAGCGCTGTTCGACACCTGGTGAGGCGCGTCCGAGGGAGCGGACCGGGGTCGCCGGGCGGGACGCCGGGCGGGCCGTCGCCTCAGCCCGTCGTCGCCGTCTCGCCGGTGATCTCGGCCATCACCTCGTCGTAGCGCCGGAAGAAGCGCGGGCCGGGGGTCGGGTCCTGCCGTGCGGCGCGGCGCAGCAGTCGCCAGCAGTCGGCGGTGAGCGCGCGGGCCTCGGTCCCGGGCCAGGGGCGGGGGAGCAGCTCGGGCGGGAGCAGCGGGTCGGGCGCGTGGGCGCGGGTGAACTCGGCGGCGAGCTCGACGGCGACGGCGAGCTGTTCCGCGCGGGTGGGCGGCGCCGCGCCGGTGGCAGGAGCCGAGCCCGGTGCCGAGCCCGTCGTCGCGCCCGGGGTGCCGGTGGTGAGTCGGGCCAGGTGGTCGGCGGCGAGGGCGGCCAGGCGGCGGTGCCCCTCGGCGAGGTCGTCGAGCGGCCAGAGGCGACGGGCCAGCGCGAGCGGGTCCCGGTCGCCGGCGATCCGCAGGTCGGTGGTGGTGAGCAGGGTGACGCAGTCCCCGACGCCGAGCCGTTCGACCTCGGTCTCGACGTGGGGCTCCCAGGCGTTGGCGCTGACGTAGGCGCCGCCCTGGACGGCGGCCCCGCCGAGCCGGACCAGGGTCTCCCGCAGGCTGTCGCGGGCCGCGCGGGCGGATTCGGGGACGGCGAAGGCGACGAGGTGCCAGCGGCCGTCCCAGGGGGCGAGCCCGGCGTCCTGGGCGTACATGTGGCGGACGAACCCGACCTCGGGCTCGGCGGACCGCCGGGCCCGGTCGGTCTCGCGCAGCACGGCGCGCCGGCCGCGGCCCTCCTGGACGAGCAGGCCGTCGGCGGCCATCCGCTTGATGCAGAGGCGGACCTGCTGGTCGGTCATGCCGAGTTCGCCGGCGACGGCGTACAGCTCCCCGGCGTCGACGGTGCCGTCGGTGCGGACCATGCCCTCCACCAGGGTCCGGGTGGGGACCTCCACCCGTCCGTCCTCGGCCATCGCGGTCACTCCTCCTGGTCGGGCGGCTCTCCGGAGCGAGTGTAGTACGCTCAAAACTATCGAAATCTGAACGAGAGTTTTGAAGGTGATAGATGTGGTGGGAGTAGGGGCGGGGACGGAGGAACGGGAGCCGCGCGCGCCGCGCAGATGGCTCCGGCGATCGCTCGGGGCGGGGCTCGCCCTGGTGCTGGTGGCCGCTGCGGCGGCCGGCTGGGTGGTGCACGCCAACAGCTACGAGCTGCGGGAGGAGCGGGTCACCGTCACCGGGGGCGCCCAGCCGCTGGACGCGGTGCTGGCCCGGCCGACGGGCCGGAGCGGTCCGTTCGGCCTGGTGGTGTTCGTGCACGGCGACGGCGCGCAGAACGCCACCCACGACACCTTCTACCGGCCCATCTGGGAGGCCCTCGGCAAGGCCGGTTACGCCTCGCTCTCCTGGAACAAGCCCGGTGTCGACGGAGCACCGGGCAACTGGCTCGACCAGAGCATGGCGGACCGGGCCGAGGAGGTCGCCGCCGCCGTCGCCTGGGCCAGGGGCCGGCCCGGCATCGACCCGGACCGGATCGGGCTCTGGGGCGCCAGTCAGGCCGGCTGGGTGATGCCCGCGGCCGCCGCCCTGACGCCCGGGCTCCGCTTCCTGATCGCCGTCGGCCCCGCGATCAACTGGCTCCGGCAGGGGCGCTACGACCTGCTGACCGACCTGGCGGACGAGCACACGCCGCAGGAGCGGATCGATGCCGCGCTCGCCCGCCGGGAGCGGGTCAACGAGCAACTGCGGGCGGGCGCGACGTACGGGCAGGCGCGGGCCGCCCTGGGCGCCGACCTCGACGGCATCGACGCCGACCGCTGGGGCTTCGTCCGACGGAACTTCACCTCCGACGCCACCGCCGACCTGGCCGCGCTCACGGTGCCGGTGCTGCTGGCGCTCGGCGAGCGGGACCGCAACGTCGACGTCGCCGAGACCGAGGCCGAGTACCGCCGACTGCTCGCCGGACCCGGGCGGCTGACCGTTCGCCGCTACTCCGGCGCGACCCACGGCATCGCCCACCCGTGGGCGGAGGACGGCTCCTTGCGGGGCCTGTTCGTCGCGATCACCGCACCCCGCTCGGTGTACGCCGACGGTTTCCTCGAGGACCAGCGGCGCTTCGTCGAGCGCATCGCCCCGGTGCCCGCGGGTCGGTGAGGGGCGGTGCCCGGGGCGGATCCGTCCGGGGCGGTTCGAACAGTGACCAACTGAACAGACTTGAACGGTTGGCAACAATCCCGGTCATCTCCTGACGCTTCGTCAATCCGCCTTCTACGCTTCGGGCGATCCGGACGGTCCCCCCGGGTCGCCCGGAACGCCCGGCGCGACCGTGCACCGCCCGGCTCCGAAGATTCCGACGAGCCTGGAGATCCCGTGACAACACGCCCGTCCCCGCGCCGCTTCTGGACGGCCGTGGCCGCCACCGGCGCGGCCACGGCCGCCCTGCTGTCCCACCCCGGCACCGCGTCCGCCGACGCCGCCGGCGTCACCGCGACGCTGCCGCCCACCGTGGCGGCCACCGTCGCCGTCGCCCCCTACCCGGCGGGCGTCGCGCTCACCCCGGACGGCGGCCGGGCCTACGTGACCAGCCAGGGCAGTGGCACGGTGACCGTCCTGGCCACCGCCACCGGCACGGTCGCCGGCACCTTCACGGCCGGCACCGGCTCCTACGCCGTCGCCCTCGCGCCCGACGGCCGGCGCGCCTACCTCACCCACCACCTCGACGGCACCGTCAGCGTGGTCGACACCGCCACCGACGCCGTCACCGCCACCGTCCCGGTCGGCGCCGGTGCCTTCGGCGTGGCGGTCGCCCCCGACGGCGCCCGCGCCTACGTGACCAACGCGGACGCCGGCACGGTCAGCGTGCTGGACACCGCGCACGGCACCGTCGTCGCCACCGTCCCGGTCGGTGCCGGGCCGCACGGCGTGGCCGTCGCCCCCGACGGCGGGTCCGTGTACGTGGCCGCCTCCGGAGACCAGCGGGTCGACGTGATCGACACCGCCACCGCCACCGTCAGGGCGTCGATACCGGTGGGCCACGGCGTGTTCGGCCTCGCCCTCGCCCCCGACGGCTCCCGGCTGTGGACCGGCAACGGCGGCGACTCCACGGTGAGCGCGGTGGACACCGCGCACCGGTCCGTCACCGCCACCGTCCAGGTCGGCACCAACCCGTACGCGGTGGCGGTCGCCCCTGACGGCCGGTCCGTCTACGCGAGCAACTACGCGGACAACACGCTCACCGCGATCGACGCCGGGAGCGCCACCGTCACCGGCACCGCCCCGGTCGGCGCGAGCCCGTTCACCCTGGCGGTCTCGCCCGACAGCCGGCGCGGCTACCTCGCCGACTTCGACGACGCCGCCGTCAGCGTCCTCGCCTTCCCGCCGCCCGCGCCGGTGGTCACCGGGATCAGCCCGGCCGGCGGCCCGCAGGCCGGTGGCACGGTCGTCACCGTCACCGGTACCGATCTGGCCGGCGCGACCGCGGTGAGCTTCGGCGCCGCCGGGAACGCCGCGTCCTTCTCCTGCACCGCGACCTCGTGCACGGCCACCGCCCCGGCCTCTCCCGTCGCCGGACCGGTCGACGTCCGCGTCACCACGCCGGGCGGCACCAGCGCCGTCGTCCCCGCCGACCGCTTCGGGTACCTCGCGCCCTCCGCCGACGTCGCCGTCGCGCTCACCGCCTCGCCGTTCTCCGGGCTGCTCGGCGGCCGGGTGGACTACGTGCTCACCGTCACCAACCGGGGCCCCGACGCGGTGTCCGCCGCGACCGTCACGTCCGCGCTGCCCGCCGGCCTGGTGGCCACCAGCACCGACTGCACCGTCGCCGCCGGGCGCCTGACCTGCGCGATCGCCGGTCCGCTGGCCGTCGGTGCGAGCGCCACCCGGCACTTCACCCTGCAGGTCGGCCTGCTCGACATCGGCCGCACCTTCACCGTGACCACGGTCCGCACCGGCGGCGCCCCGGCCGACCCGGCGCCCGCCAACGACACGGCGAGCAGGACCTGCAAGGTCGCGCTGCTCCAGATCACCTGCGACTGATCACTCGCCACGGCCATCCGCGACCGGTCGCACGGGCCCGCTCCCGGGGGCAGGAACCCCGGGGCGGGCCCGTTCGGCAAGCTCTCCTGGACGAAACGTCCAGGCTGGACGTACAGTCCGAACATGACCACCGAGACCCCCGACCCACGCCTGCGCACCTGGGCCCCCGTCTGCCAGGCGGTGGCCCTGCTGCTCGGTCCCTACGCCGAGGTGGTGCTGCACGACGTCGCCCGCGACCAGGTGCTCGCCATCTGGAACCCGCTGGGCGGACGCGGGCCGGGGGACCCGTCGATGCTCGGCGAACTGGACGGGCTGGACCAGGCCGCCCCCGACGTCTACGGCCCGTACCCGAAGCTGCTGGCCGACGGCCGGCGGCTCTCCTCGGTCAGCGCGGTGCTCCGCGACGAGGACGGCCGGCCCGCCGCCGTGCTCTGCGTCAACCTCGACCGGGGCCCGCTGGAACACGCCTCCGCGCTGCTCGCCGCCTTCGCCGCGCCGACCGCCCCGCGCCCCGCGCCGCTCTTCGAACAGGACTGGACCGAGCGGATGAACGACGTCGTCGGCGGCTATGTGCGCGCCCACGGCCGGCCCCCGGAGCGGCTCGGCCGCGAGGACCGGCTCGCCGTGCTCCGCGAACTCGACGCGGCCGGGGTGTTCGCCGTCCGCCGGGCCGTCCCGGCCGTCGCCACGGCGCTCAAGGTGTCCCGGTCCACCGTCTACACCCTGCTCGCCGAGCTGCGCGGCACACCCGTGCCGCCGGGCGACTGACCGCCCGCCGGCCCGGCACCCCGGTACGTCCCTCGCACCTTCGCCCCGCACCTCCGCCCGGCACCTCCGCCCCGAGGAAAGAGACCCGCCATGACCCGGCTCCCCGACTTCCGCCTGGAGACGTACTTCTCCCGCTGGGAGTTCACCGCCCGCCACCACCTCACGGCCTCCGACGCGCAGACCATGGCGATGTCCGAGCTGCTCGCCCTCGCCGACCCGGAGGACCGGCAGGCGTGGGACACCCTCGCCCTCGGCTACACCGAGACCTTCGGCGACCCGGCCCTGCGCGAGGCGATCGCCGGCCTCTACGAGCGGGCCGGCGCCGACGACGTGATCTGCTTCGGCGGGGCCCAGGAGGGGCTCAACCTGGCCATGCAGGTCCTGCTCGGCCGGGACGACCACGCCGTGGTGGTCACGCCCGACTACCAGTCCGCCGAGACGATCCCGGCCTCGCTCTGCGAGGTCACCGGCGTCGCGCTCGACCCCGACCGGGACTGGGCGCTCGACCTCGACGAACTCACCGCCGCGCTGCGGCCCAACACCCGCGTGGTCTCCGTCAACTTCCCCAACAACCCCACCGGCAAGGTGATCGACGCCGCCGACTTCGTCCGGCTGGCCGAGATCTGCGACGAACGCGGCATCCACCTGTTCAGCGACGAGGTCTACCGCGGCCTGGAGCGCGACCCGGCCCGCGCCCTGCCGCAGGCCGTCGACCTCTCCGAGCGCGCCCTCTCGCTCAACGTCACCTCCAAGTCGCTCGGCCTGCCCGGTCTGCGGATCGGCTGGATCGCCTGCCGCGACCGGGAGTTGCGCAGCCGCCTGGAGCGCGCCAAGCACTACACCACCATCTGCAACGCCGCCCCCAGCGAGGTCCTCGCCCGGATCGCGATCAAGGCGCGCGAGCAGATCCTGGCCCGCAACCGGGCGATCATCGACGCCAACCTGCCGCTCTTCGACGCGTTCTTCGCCCACCACGACGGTCTCTTCGAGTGGCGCGCCCCCGACGGCGGCTGTGTCGCCTACCCGCGCTACCTCGGGGCGGACGGCGTCGAGGCGTTCTGCACCGGGCTGGTCGAGGAGGCCGGCGTCCTGCTGCTGCCGGCCTCCGTCTTCCGCTCGGAGCTGACCCCGGCGCCCACCGACCGCTTCCGGATCGGCCTCGGCCGCCGCGACCCGGCCCCCGCGCTCGAGGCCTTCGCCGACTGGTTGAAGGGCCGGCACTGAGCGGACGCCGGACGCCCTCGGGCGCCGCGGTACGGTGCTGCGCCGCCGAGCCGGCGCGGGGCGGCGGGGCGGTCCCGGGAGGACCGCCCGCAGCGGTGTGCCGCTCGTGCAGCAGCCGGACGAGGTCGAGCCGGCAGCCGACCGGCAGCACCTTCTCGATCACGTGGCCGACCTCGTGGGCGACCACGTCCAGCTCGTCCGCCTCCCCGATCGTGATGTCGATGCCCCCGGCGTCGGTGCAGGCCCGCACGTTGCGATCGGTGCCGCCGGTCTTCACCACGGTGAACCCGGGCAGCGGCAGCCGCTGCCGGACGCCGGGCGCGATCAGGGCGTCCCGGTTCCTCCGGTCGGCGAACCGGGCCGACGCGCCTCCTTGGCACGGTACTTGAGCCCGAGCAGCGCGCCCGGCACACCGTGCGGCACCAGCCAGGACACGTCCTCCCGGTCCACGGCGTCGAAGCGGTACTTGTAGGGCTCGGTGCCGCGCAGGAAGTCGAAGGTGGAAAGCCCCTGCCCGGCCGCCGCCCGGACCGCCTCGGCGATCACCGCCGTGCCGAGCCGCAGCCGGGCCCAGGACTGGTCCCAGCCGATCTGGTAGTAGGCGAAGGTGTTCCGCCACTGGAACCCGTACAGCACGCCGACCACCTCGCCGGCCCGCTCCGCGACCAGGAACGCCGGGCCCTCGCCGAGACCGGTGTCGGCGGCCCGCTCGATCACCCGCAGGTGCAGCGGTGCGCGGGCCTCGTCGAAGGTGGTCGGCCTGCCGAGGGCCGCCCGGCGCAGCCGGTGCAGCCGGACGGCGGTGCGCAACAGCTCGAAGCGCTCCGGGAGTTCGGACAGCGCCAGGGCGGGCGGCACCCAGCGGAAGGCGATCCCCTCGGCGGCCAGCTTGCGGCCGTACCGGCGCAGGTCGGCCCGGAACTGCCGGGAGCCCAGCGCGTCCGGCCCGGCCGACAGATCGGTGCGCGGGCACGCGGTGCGGCCGATCTCCACCGCGCCCGGCGGCAGCAGGTCGGTCTGGCCGGGGTCGAGATCGGTGAGCAGCAGGGTCGCCCGCCGTCCGCGCCGGGCGAGCCAGTCGGCCACCTCGGCGCGGCGGTTCGGCGCGACGACGAACCCGCAGTGGTCGGCCGCGCCGGGCCCGGAGCCGAGCACCGTCAGACAGGGGACGGGCAGCGGCGCGCGCGGATGGAGCCGCTGGACGGTGCGCAGCAGCGGGACGACGGCGTCGACCCGCCCGTCCCCGTCCCGCCAGACCACGATCTCCCCGTCGCCCGCCGTCGCGCCGGCGGCCGGTGCGGTCCCTGTCGCCCCACCGGCCCCGCCCGTCCCGCCCTTGGGTGCGCCGACCGTCTCCCACCAGGCCAGGGCCCACTCCGGCGTGGTGAACCAGGAGCCGCCGGGCTCGCCCGCCGCGAGCGCGCGCCAGCCGTCGACCACGTCCGGCGGCAGCGCGGCCGTCCGGTAGCGGACCGGCACCGTGCGCCGTCCGGACGGTGCCGCAACGGTCGACCTCGATTCGGCCGATTTCGGATTCGCCGTCCCCACGTCTCCTGCCCCCCAGGATTCAGCCGTCCCCGGTGCGCCGCCGGTCGGCGGTCCGGTCGCGGTCCGGTCGGTATTCTTCCGGAACCCGGCCCGTCGACGGCGCGGTTCGGAGCAGGAGACCGCGGCCACCGTTCCGTTCCGGCCGAGGAGTTGGCGGCCCGGCCGGCCCGGGTTCGGGGCGGGCCGGGTTCGGGACAGGGCCCCGGGTGCTCAGCCGCCGCCGCGCAGCCGGTGCACGGCGGGGTGGAGGCCGGAGAGGATGGTGTCGAACCGGTCCCGCCCCGTGGTCGAGTTGACCCGCAACCGGCTGATCCGCAGCGGGTGCGGCGGCAGCAGCCGGTCGTGGCGGTGGTCGAAGAGGAAGCCGATCCGGTAGCCGAGGCGGCGCAGTTCGGCGTCGGCGCGCGGGTCGACGTTGCCGTTGGGGTAGGCGAAGGCGGTGGGGGCCTCGCCGTCGAGCCAGCCGGTGAGCGCGTCGTGGGCGCGGCCGATCTCCTCGCGCACGGTGTCGCCCTCGCACCGGTCGAGGCACGGGTGGCCGGCGGTGTGGTTGCCGATCGCCACGCCGCCGCGGTCGAGCGTCAGCAGGTCGGCGGGGGTGAGCTGGTCCTGGCGGGGCGCGCGGGTTCCGGCGCTCTCCCGGAGTTCGGCCAGGGCGGTGCGGCGGTCCCGGTCGGCGAGGGTCTTCATCCGGCGGACCACGCCGCCCGGCGGGCAGTCGGTCAGGCTGCGGGCGGTGCCGCCGTGGGCGGCGAGGAAGGCCGCCTCGGTCCACCAGAACGGCTGGTCGCCGCCGATGAGGTCGGTGACCACGAAGGCGGCGGCGGGGATGCCGAGCCGGGTCAGCACGGGCAGGCCCTCGGTGAGCACGGTGCGGTCGCCGTCGTCGAAGGTGACCAGCACACTGCGGGGCGGCAGGGGCCGACCGGTGCGCACGGCGTGTTCGACGGCCGCCGCCGAGACCGGGTGAGCGATGCGGACCAGGCGCTCCATCTGGAGCGCGAACACCCGTGGGTCGTCCACGCCGTGGTAGGCGAGGACGGCCAGCCGCCGGGTGGCGGCGAGCCGGAAGAGCGGCTGGAGCGGTGAGTTGCGCAGGACGGCGTCGACGGTGGCCCGTCGGCCGGCGAGCCGGGTCCGCGGCGGGGCGGCGCTCGCCCGCGCGATCGGGCCCGGTTCCGTGGTCGGGCCCGGTTCCGTGCTCGTGCCCGGTGCCGCGGCGGCTTCCCTGGTGGGCGCCGTGCTCGTGTGCGCTTCCGTGGTCGTGGCCGGGCCGGTTCTCGTGGTGGTCCCGGTGGCCGTTCCGGCGCTCGGGCCGTCGGCGGCCCCGGTCGATTGGGCGGTCCCTTCGGGCATGGACGCGCTCCCCCCTTCCTCCCCGTGTGATGGTGCCGTGGCGGGGGTGGAACACGTCGCACCGGCAGACCCGGCCGCTCGGCGCACGCCTGCAGGGTGGGCGGCCCGCCCCGCTCCACGAATTCCCAAGATAGAGCAAAAACCCATGCTCCGAACCGTGTTGTGCGCCGCGAACGGGCTTTGCGGGGAGGTTGGCGCATTTGCCGACGGGCCGGTGGCCTGTGCGACGGCTGTGAGCATCCTGAGTGATTGCTGGTGGGAGCGGGGGCGGGTGCGTCGCGAGGGGGAAGGGTCGGCCGCCGGTTGCGGACCCGGCGGCCGGCCGGGGGGCGGGGCGCGCGCCCCGACCCGGGTCACCCCCTCCTCGCCCGACGGGGCGTCAGAAGGGGTAGGTGCAGGTGGTCACCTGCTGCGCGGCCTCCAGGGCCGGGCCGGCGGTGGCGCAGACCATCTTGAGGTCGCTGGTGACCACGCGGGGCGTGACGGCCCTGGCGGAGCCCTTGGTGACGGTGGTCGCCGAGGCGGCCGGCACCCAGGGGCTGCCCCAGGCGCGCTGGGTGCGCACCTCGACCTTGACGACCGTCAACTGCTGCGGGTCGGCGGAGACCTGGGCGACTCCGACGAATCCTCCGCCGTCCTTCTCCTGCCAGACGCACGGCTGGTTCAGCACCGTCGTACAGGCGACGGCGCCCGCCCCGGTCGTGGCCGTGGTCGTGCCCGCCGCCGTGACCGTCGCGGCCGAGGCCGGAAGGGCGGTGGCCGCCGTGATCCCTGCCGCCGCGACCATAAGAGCTGCGATCCGAGCGTTCATGATGTCAACCTCCTTGGAATGAAAGGGAATCTCACTCTGTGGGATGAGTCTTGCACAAAATACGGAGGTGCCCTATGTGTGCTGCATCACACTCATGGTGACCGTTCAACTACGCCTCGCAATCCCGCCAGTGACCTCACGATTACCGTCGGGTGTCGCTCCGTCGACGAGCCGGTGCCGCCCTCCGGCCCGCGACCGCCCCGGCCGGTGGCCGCCCGGCATGCCGCGGGGTCGGCCGCTCCGCCGCAACTCGCCCGCGCGGACCCGGCGTTCACTCGTTCGGGTGGCGTACCGGTGAAAGGTCGTTCGGACGGCTACGATCGGGCCGACCCCCGGAGGTGACCTGGGTGAACACGGTCATCGTGCAGTTGCCCGACCCCCGCCCGCCCGTCCGCGCCGACCGCCGGTTCGCCCGGCTGCCCCGGCCGCCCCGCAGTGCCCCGCCCGCCCGTCCGACCCTGTTGCACCTCGGGCCGGGCGACAGCGTCGAGTTCGGGCGCGGCGAGCCCGGCCGCCCGCTCGGCGTGCCGATCCCCGACCCCGGCGTGTCGCGCCGGGCCGGGGAGATCACGGCCGCCGAGGACTACTGGCGGCTCTCCAACTTCAGTGCCACCGCGACGTACGTCGTCGAGAACCTCGAAGGTGCCGGGGAGCACGTCAAGGTCGCGCCCGGCCGGCTCGGCGCGCCCGTGCCGTTCGAGTTCTCCCGGGTGCTGCTGCCGGCCCTCGGCGAGCCGTTCGCCTTCAAGGTCTTCGCACCCCAGCACGCCTACCTGGCCGGCGCGGCGACCGGCGGGTGCGGTGCCGACACGCCCGGGCCGGCCGTCGGCGAACTGACGGTCAGTCCGTTCGCCCTGGACCCCACCGCCAAGTACTTCCTCGTCCTGCTCGCGCTCTGCGAACCGCGCCTGCGCTCGCCCTCCGCGGCCGTCGTCCCGGGCGCGACCGAGGTGGTGGCCCGGCTGCGCGGTCTGCCCTCCTGCCGCGACCTCACCCGCTCGGCGGTCAACTACCACATCGACTACCTGGTCGGCAGCAAGCTCCGCCTGCGCGACCCGGCGGAACCGGCCGACCCCGGGGGAGCCGGCGCCGGCGGCAAACGGGAGGAACTCGTGGCCCTGGCCCTGCGGTTCGACCTCGTGCGGGAGGAGCACCTGGCGCTGCTCCCGCCCCTGCGCGGCGGGTGACCGGCCGTGGCACCACCCCCGGCCGACCCGGGCCGGTCCGAACCGCCCGGCGGTGAACCGGCGTTCGCGGTGCCGCCGGGCTACCCGGTCGCGGGCTACCGGGTCGGCGAGCGGATCGGGGCCGGCGGCTGGGGCAGCGTCTACGCGGCGCGCCGGGCGGCGCAGGGGCCGGGCGATCCGCTCCCCGAGGCGGCGGCCGTCAAGTTCCTCCACCCGGGGCGGCTCGGGCCGGGCCAGCGGCACACCGTGCTCCAGGTGGCCCGCAGCGAGATGCGGTTCAGCCGCCGCGCCGACCACCCCCACCTGATCCGCACCCTCGACGTGCTCACCCTCGCCGACCCGGACCACCCCGAACTCGACGGCGCCGTCGTCCTGGTGATGGAGCGTGCCGCACGCAGCCTGCAGGACGTCCTCGCCGCCGCCCGTCCGCCGCAGCCGCCCCCGGACGCCGAGCGGATCCTCGCCGAGGTCGCCGCAGGGCTCCGCCACATGCACGCCGCCGGCTGGGTGCACGGCGACCTCAAACCCGGCAACGTCCTGCTGATGCCCGACGGCACCGCCAAGCTCGCCGACTTCGGCCTGACCGCGGAGCTGGAGGGCACCCACGCCTACGCCCCGCCGCTCGGCTCGCCGGACCACGTGCCGCCGGAGTGGTGGTCCCAGCGGACCGGCGCGCGCGGCATGGCGCTCCGGACCAGCGCCGACCTGTGGGCCTACGGGGTGCTCGCCCACCAGGTGCTGACCGGCGGGCTGCACCCCTTCCTCGGTGCCACCGCCCGCGCGCGTTCGCTCGCCGCACTGGCCTACGCGCGCGGCAGCGCACCGCTGCGCCTCGACGCCGCGCTGCCCGAGCGGTGGCGGCCGCTGGTCACCGCCTGTCTGACGGCCGACCGGCAGCGGCGCGCCGAGCTGGACCTGGGGACGCTGCTGGCGGGCGCGCTAGGCGGACCGGGCGGCGGCGGGGGCTACGGCGGGAACGCGGGCGACGGCACGGGTGCTCGCGCGGGTACCCGACCGGCTGCGGCCGTCGTGTCCGGTCCGGTCGTTCCCGACCCGGCCGTTCCCGCCGCGTCCCGCCGCGACCGGGACCGGAGGAGTCGCCGCAACCGCCGGAGCCGTCCCGTCGTGGGCGCGGCGGTCCTGGTCGCCGGCGCCGCGGTCCTGCTCCGGCTCACCGGCGCGCCCGAGCCCTCCGGCGCCGACCCGTCCGGCGGGGGCGCGTCCGCCGCCGGACGGCTCCCCGGCGGGGCGCCGCCGGCGCGACCCGGGGCGATCCCGCCGGGCGCCGACGTCCCCGCCGCGCTGCGCGGCCCGATCGACGACGCCGCCCGGCGCTGCCCCGAGCCCGAGATCACGCCGGCGCTGCTGGCGGCGATGCTCAAGGCGGAGTCGGGTTTCGACCCGGCCGCGTCCCGCCCGGCGACCGGGGAGTACGGCGTGGCGATGTGGACGCCCTCGGTCTTCAACGCCTGGGCGCAGGACGCCGACCACGACGGCGTCAAGAGCTATCTGGACCCGGACGACGCGATCGCCGCGATGGGCGGTTACGTCTGCTGGCTCGACCAGCGGTTCAAGCAGCGGGGCTTCCCGGCGGCCCAGCTGCCGGCCCTGGTGACGGCCGGCTACCGGACGAGCGACAAGACCGTCGCCGACGCCGGCGGTGTCCCCGAACGGGTGAAAGCGCACGTCACGCGCGTGCTCGGCTACCTCGCCGAGTACGGCGGGAGTAGCGTGGCGGCGCCATGAGGTCGGCCACATCCGCCGCCCCCCCGGCGGCGTCGCCGCGGAACCGGTGGTTCCGGATGGGATGCTCGGCGGCATGTTCACCAAGCTCCGACCGCTCGTCACGCAGTGGACCACCGTCGTGCCATTGCTGGCCTTCCTCGTCCTCGTCCTGACCTGGCACCGCGATCTCCCCGGCTGGGTGGTGGGGGTGGTGTCCTGCTTCCTGGCGGGCGCCGTGCTCGCCGCCGTGCACCACGCGGAGGTGATCGCCCACCGGGTGGGGGAGCCGTTCGGTTCCCTGGTGCTCGCGGTCGCGGTGACGGTGATCGAGGTCGCGCTGATCGTCACCCTGATGGCGGACGGCGGGGACAAGTCCGCGACGCTCGCCCGGGACACCGTGTTCGCCGCGGTGATGATCACCTGCAACGGCATCCTCGGCGTCTCCATCCTGGCCGCGGCCATCAAGCACCGGGTGGCGGTCTTCAACGCCGAGGGGACGGGCGCGGCGCTGGCCACCATCGGGACCCTCGCCACGCTGAGCCTGGTCCTGCCGACTTTCACCACCAGCTCGCCCGGCCCCCAGTTCAACCCGACCCAGCTGGCCTTCGCGGCGGCCGCCTCGCTCGTGCTGTACGGACTGTTCGTGGCCACGCTGACGCTCCGGCACCGGGACTACTTCCTGCCGGTCACCTCCGACGGCAAGGTGCTGGACGAGGAGGACCACGCCGATCCGCCGAGCTCCCGCGCCATGGTGTTCAGCCTGGTGCTGCTCGGTGTGGCGCTGGTCTCGGTGGTGGGCCTGGCCAAGGGCGTGTCGCCGACCATCGAGTCGGCGGTCGAGTCGGCGGGGCTGCCGTCCTCGGTCGTCGGTGTGGTGATCGCCCTGCTGGTCCTGCTGCCGGAGACCATCGCGGCCGTGCGCGCAGCCACCCGCAACCGCGTCCAGACCAGCCTCAACCTGGCGCTCGGCTCGGCCCTCGCGAGCATCGGCCTGACCATCCCGGCGGTGGCGATCGCCTCGTACTGGCTCTCCGGTCCACTGGTCCTCGGCCTCGACCCCGCGCACCTGGTGCTCCTGACGCTCACCCTGGTGGTCGGCACCCTGACGGTCATCCCGCGCCGGGCGACCCCGCTCCAGGGGGCGGTGCACCTGGCGATCCTGGCGGCGTACGTGGAGCTGGCGATCGTCCCCTGAGTGCCCCCGTGCCGGGCGGAGCGGGACGGCCGGACGGGCCGGTGACCTCTCGGGGTCACCGGCCCTTCGTGCGAGGGTCGGCCGGTCTGTGACGGCGGGGAACTGATGGTCCGACCGGTCCACCGCAAGGATCCGGTCACGCGCAGGTGAGGGGCCGGTGCGGCGGATCCGTGCGGAGGTGCCGGGCGTGTCGTCCCGAACCCGCGTGTCGGGTGCGGCACGACGGTCACGCTCCATATCGTCGGGTGTCCGCCGAATCCGCCGAGTCCGCCGCAGGACCGACACCCGTGGGAGCGTCGCATGCCCGGCCCAGCACAGCAGTCGTCCACCCGCCCCGCCGCCCCGGACACCGCCCGACCGTCCGACCCCTCCGCCACCGCCGGCGCGTCCGGCCCCGTCGCGTCGCCCGCGGCGACCGGGCCGGCCGGCTCTCCCGCCGCCGCAGACCCGGCGGACGCCGCCGCGGCCTGCGGGAACGACGTGGACACCGCCGACGTGATCGTGGTCGGCGCGGGCCCCGCCGGCTCCACCGCCGCCTACCACCTGGCCCGGACCGGGCTGGACGTCCTCCTGCTGGAGAAGTCCGCCTTCCCCCGCGAGAAGGTCTGCGGCGACGGCCTGACCCCGCGCGCGGTACGGCAGTTGATCGACCTCGGCATCGACGTCTCGGAGTCCGCCGGCTGGTTGCACAACCGGGGGCTGCGGATCGTGGCGGGCGGGCGGCGGGTGGAACTCGACTGGCCGGAACTCTCCGCCTTCCCGGGCTTCGGACTGGTCCGCCGCCGCGCCGACTTCGACGAACTGCTCGCCCGCCGCGCCACCGCGGCCGGCGCCCGGCTGGTCGAACGGGCCAACGTGGCGAGCCCGTTGCTCGACGAGCGGACCGGCCGGATCATCGGCGTCACCGCCCGCCTCGGCGAGGACCGCCGCCCCGTCGCCTACCGCGCGCCCCTGGTGGTGGCCGCCGACGGCAACTCCACCCGGCTCTCCCTGGCGATGAAGCGCTACCGCCGGACCGACCGCGCGATGGGCGTCGCCTACCGCACCTACTTCACCACCCCGCGCCACGAGGACCGTTACCTGGAGGCCTGGCTCGACCTGCGCGACCCGAACGACCCGGCCCGCCGCCTGCTGCCCGGCTACGGCTGGGTGTTCGGCATGGGGGACGGCACCGCCAACGTCGGCCTCGGCGTCGTCGACACCGGCGCCGTCTCCGGCGAGGTGGACTGGAAGAACCTGCTCCGCCGCTGGTGCGAGGACCTGCCCGCCGACTACGGCTACCACCCCGAGGGCGTCACCGAGCCGATCCGCGGCTCCGCCCTGCCGATGGGACTCAACCGCCAACCGCACTACGCCGACGGCCTGTTGCTGATCGGCGACGCGGGCGGCACGGTCAGCCCGGCCACCGGCGAGGGCATCGCCTACGCCATGGAGTCCGGCCGCTACGCCGCCGAGACGATCGTCCAGGCCCTGGCCCGCCGCACCGACCGGGGCCGTGACCTGGCCCTGCGCGCCTACCCGCAGGCGCTGCGCGCCGCCTACGACGGTTACTTCGCGCTCGGCCGGCTCACCGTCGCCGCCCTGAGCCGACCGCGCCTGATCGGCGCCGCCGGTGCGGCCGGCCTCGGCAACCCGGCCGTGCTGAGGGCGGCGTTCCGCCTGGTGGTCAACCTGACCGAGCCCAACTCCCGCGACGCCCTGGACCGCCTGCTGCACGTCCTGGGCCGACTGGCCCCCAGCAGCCGGGGCTGACGCGGGCTCCGAGCCGGAGCGTTCCCCGGGCACCGTGCCGCCGAGGGGCGCGTCTAGTGGTTGAACCAGGCGCGCCCGTCGGAGGAGAGGAACGCCCGGAGGACGAAGGCGCCGAGGGCGATGCCGGTGAGGGCCGCCGGCGAGCCGGTCATCAGGAGCAGCACCGCCGTCGCCACCGAGAGCGCCTCGATGACGACCACGGTGGTCCTGGTCCAGCCCGCCCGGCGGGAGGCGAGGCCGGCGCAGGTGCCGAGCAGCAGGCCGACCAGGACGGAGGTCATCGCGATGAACCGCACCGGTGCGACCTCCCCGGCCTGGTTCCGGCCGAGGGCCGCGAGCAGCACGAGGCCCGCGAACCCGCTGAGCGCGGCGTGCACCCAGACGCCCGCGACCGCCCACCTGACCGCCGTCGGCATCCGCCGCGCTGCCCACTGGTCCGTCATCGCTGACCACCCCCGGTCGTCGAGCGGCCCTGGCCGGTGGCCGGGGCCGTACCGGCGAGGATCGGGCCGGTCTGACGGACTGTCAATGGAACGGATGCGCTCCGCGTCGGCACGGTCACGGTCCGCCGCTGGTTGCGAGGGCTGTTCCGGTCCGAGCCTGGGGGCGTGACCCTCCAGTCTGCGCGCCCCCGGTGTTCGACGTGCGCGGGTTGGCCGAAATCGGGGGATCCGGTCCGCTTCCCGGCCGGGGAAGTTGACGCGGGATCAGGTGATCCGCTTGCCTGGTGGCGGTCCGGACACGGAGGGTGACGAATCATGCTCCGGCCGGGCACACCGCGGAGCGGCCGACGTCGACCCGTCGCCCCCCGCCGGCCCTGCCACCACCACACGACGGAGACAACGTGCGCCTTCGCCTGTTCGCCGCGCCGCTCGCCGCGGTCGTCGCCCTGCTCGCCCCGAGCACCCCGGCCCTCGCCGCGGAGCCGGCCCCGGCCGCCCCGCCCGCCGTCGGGGCGGCCGCCGCCACCCCGTCCGACGAGTGCTCCGAGGCCGACCTCCAGGGCGACCCCCGCCTCGGCCCCGCCGACCTGCCGACCACCGGCCCGGTGGGCCGCGAGCTGATCGGCTACCGGCGCACCGGCAACCTCAGCACGGAGAAGTTCCTCGCCACCTACTACAGCCCCACCGCCAACAACGGCGGCCCGGGGTGGATCTACCCGCCCGCCAACGGTTACGTCACCCTGCCCGACGGCACCCCGGTCGAGTTCGAGATCACCCTCTACCCGAACCAGCGGATCGACCGCTACGGCAGCGAGTACGGCTCCTTCCTCGCCCCCGAGGGCCTGCCCTACGCCAGTCGCTCGATCCCGCCGCAGAGCCTCGACAGCAACCCGGCCCCGAGCTGCAACTACCACGACTACCAGGTGCTCAAGCCGTTCGTCGTGCACGCCGGCCCGATCGCCCCCTGGTTCGGCCAGCCCGGCTACGGCCTCCAGTACCAGCTCGACGCCGCGCTCGTCCCGAACGGTCCGGCGCGCCTCAACGTGCTCTGGCTCGTCGACAACGGCTACCTCGCCCGGGTCTGAGCCGGGAGCAGGCTCCGGCCTGGACCCGGGTCCGGACCCGGGTCCAGGCCCCGGCCGAAGTCGGGCCCGGTCACCAGAGGTCGCCGTCGCGCCAGTCGCACTCCAGCCGACCGCCGAGGTCCAGCGGCGCCGGGCCGGGCAGCACGAACACCTCGCCCTCCTCCTCCGGCGTCCGCACCGGGCCGCGCGGCGTCAGCGCGCCGAGCGGGCCGCCCCACGGCAGCCAGCCGCGCGCCGCGTAGAACGCCGCCGCGTCGTCCGCCGCACAGAGCGCCCCCAGCTGGTAGCCGCCCCGGACGACCTCCTCCAGGGCCGCCATCAGGGCCGCGCCGTGGCCGCGCCCGCGCAGGTCCGCCCGTACCACCACGTTCTCCACGTACCCGGTGCGCAGCGCCCGACCGGCGTGCAGCAGTCTGCGCTGGACGACCGACGCATGGCCGATCAGCACGCCCCCGCCGTCCCGGAGCAGCGCGTGCACCCCGCCGAGGCCGTGTTCCCAGTCCTCCTCGGTCATCTCGGGGAAGACCTCGAACAGCAGCGCCCGCACCGCCTCCCGGGTGGTCTCGTCCAGGGCGGAGGTGTGGGTGGTGACCAGCGTGACCATGGCCCGATCGTGGCACGGCCCGGTACGGGTCGGGCCCGCCCGGCCGTGGTCGGGCGGCGGTGGCGGGCGGAATTCGGCCACCGGCGACCGTTGCGACTCCTTCCGTCACGCGGGGTGAGTGAACGGGCGCCCCCGGCGGCCCACCGTCCTGCCGTCCGTTGCTGTTCCCCGCCCGGCCGACCCGGCCGACCCGGCCGACCCGGCCGTCCCGCCCCCGCCCCCGCCCCCGCCCCGGGTACGGCCTCCGCCGGCCCGGGCCGGCACCGTTCCGCGGTCGCCGCGCCGGGCGGAGGCGGGGGTGCGGGCCTAACCTGGAAGGGCGCGCCGGTGCGTGGTGCGGAACGGGAACGGTGGGCCATGACGGTCGTCTCGGCGGCACTCTTCGGGGCCGATTGGCGTGCCACGTCGCGCGGCTCCGCCGCCCTGCTGCGCGAGTGCGCCGCCCGGGGATGGACGGTGCTCCTGACCGCCCCGGGCCCGCCCGGCGCTCCGGCACTCACCGTCACCGATCCCGGCCGCGACCCGGTCCGGGCCGCCCTCGACCTGGTGGACGGCACCACGTCGCACGCCGTGTTCGTCGCCGGGAGCGTGCCCGAGGTGCGGGCCGCGCGCCGGGCCGGAGTGCCCTGCGTCGCCGTGCTCGGCGGCGGCGCCACCGCGGCGCAGGTGCGGGCGGCGGGCGCCGTCGAGGTGCACCGCGACGCCGCGGACCTGTTGCGTGTGCTGGACGACAGCCTGCTCGCCCGTCCGCGGGCGTTCGGCGACCACCGTCCGACCGTCTCCGCCGCCCTCGCGGGCCGGAGCGGTTAGCGCACACCCCGCCCGGGCGCCCGCCCGGGAACGAGAGGACGTCGTCACCGGACGTGCCGGAGGTGACCGAGATGGACGGACCCGCGTTGAGCGGACGGGAGCGGCGGCTTCTCGACGAGATCGAGTGCGATCTGCGCCGGGACACCCGCCTCGACCGGCGGTTGAGCACCATGGGCGCCGAACGGCCGAGACGGTTCGCGAAGGCGCTGCGCCGCCTCGGCGGCCGACTGCCGACCGGTGTGCTGATGACGGCCCTGGTGATGGCGGCGATCTGCCTCAGCATCGCGGTGCGCAAGCCGACGACCGTCGTGGCGATCGCCACGGCCGCCGTCTGGGTCGGCAGCGTCGCGCTCGCGGCCGGCCTGTCGACCCTGCTGCGCCGCCACCGGCGGCACCGGGTGGATCCGGTCGACGGCCTGCCGGACGGCGGGTACCGGGAGCCGGGCGCCCGGCGGCACCCGTCGCTCCCCGCGGATCCGGACCCCGGCCGCCACCCCGGCTGGAGCGCGTACCGCGACCGGGGAGCCGACCACCGGGGCGGTGGTCGGGACGACGGCCGGGACGACGGTCCCGACGGCCGGGGCCGGCGCGAACGCCGCCCCTGGGACCACCCGGAGGCGTGATGGCCCTCGACCTGTGGGAGTACCGCCCGGGCTCCCACCACGCCGCCGACCTCACCCTGGTCGGGTACGAGGTCGAGGCGACCGACGGTCCGCTCGGCCATGTCGACCAGGACGCCGGGGACCACCTGCTGGTGGACACCAGGCCATGGGTGCCGGGCGCCCCGGTGCTGGTCCCGGTCGGGCTGGTCGCCCGGATCGACCACCTGGAGCTGGTCGTCCACCTCGACTGCCCGCGGGCCAGGATCCGTTCGGCCCCGCCGCCCGCCGCCGTCGACCGGGCCGGTGGCGAGCCGGCGGGGCGCGCGGGCCGGGGCGCCCACGGGAGTGACGCCGCCGCCCGCCCGGCCGCCCGGTCCGCCGGGGTTCACGGCCTGACGGCGGCGAACCGGGCCGCCCTGGACGCCCACTACGCGCCCGCCACCGGTCCGGCGTCCGCCGCCCGCCCCGCGGGCTGAACCGGCGCGGGCCGCGCACCGAACGGGGTGAGCCGGATGCCACTGGTCGTCCTCACCGGCCGCACCGTCGCCTTCCTGGTCGCCCCCGAGGGCGCCGAGCAGACGGAACTCACCGTCCCCTGGCAGGCCGTCGCCGAGGCGGGCGGCACGCCACGGCTGGTGTCCACCCGGCCCGGACGCGTCCGGACGTTCCGGCACCTGGACCGGGCGGACGCCTTCCCGGTCGACGACGTGGTCGGCGTGGCGCACCCGGACGCCTACGACGCGCTGGTGCTGCCCGGGGGCGTCGCCAACCCCGACGCCCTGCGGCTCGACCGCGCCGCCGTCGCCTTCGTCCACGAGCTGTCCGCCACCGGCCGACCGGTCGCGGTGATCTGCCACGGCGCCTGGACGCTCATCGAGGCGGACGCGGTGCGCGGACGCACCCTCACCTCCTGGCCGAGCCTGCGCACCGACCTGGTGAACGCGGGCGCCTACTGGGTCGACGAACCGGTCCACGTCTGCCGGGACGGCCCCGGCGTGCTGGTCTCCGCCCGCCGCCCGGACGACCTCCCGGCCTTCACCGAGACCCTGGTGACGGAGTTCGCGCACAGCCGCCCCACCAAGGGGCCCCACCCGCCCTGGCCCGTCGCCCATGAGGCCGCGCCGTCCCGCCACACGGCGGCGGAGTAGCGCGGCCGTCCCGCCCGGGCCGGTCGCCGGTCGCCGGTCAGTCGAGGAACCGGCGGACCGGCCCGAGGGAGACCGGCAGGGTGTCGCTGACGTCGATCGTGTACACGTGGGTGACCGCGCCACGCCCACCGTCCACCGGGTCCAGGAACCGGACCAGCACGTCCTGGCAGTCCGAGCCGGCCCGGCAGTAGGGGCTCCGGGCGACGGTGATCGAGTCGAGCGTGCGGAGCCGCTCCCCGGACCCGTCGGGGGGCGGGCCACCGGCGGACGGGCCGTCCGGGAGCAGGGCTTCGCCGAGCCGGTCACCGGAGCAGAAGGCCGCTGTCCCGGCGTGGTTCAGGGCCCGCTCGGCGGCGCTCCGGCCGGGATTGCGGAACTGGAAGTACACCTTGTCCAGCAGCGCGCGGACGTGCGCCCCCGCCTGCTCGCGGTCGAGCGCCCGGCCGTGCCGCGCGGACGCCGACCGTTCGACGGCGTCCAGGGCCGCCGCGGTGAGCCGGGCGTCGGCCCACCGGACGAGTCCGACGGTGCTCACCTCGACCACCGGCACGACCTGGCCGGAGAAGAGCCGTGCGGAGCGCTCGGTCAGCCGGCCCGGGACGGAGAGCCGGGTGACCCGGTCCGGGTCGCCGGCCGGGAGCGACCGGCCGAGGAGTGCGTCGTGCAGCGCCCGGTGGACGGGGTGCACCGGCGGGGCATCGGCGCCGGGCCACTCCAGTCCGACGGTGGGTTCCGCCTCCAGGGCGTAGAGCGGGGTGCTGTCGGTGCCGTCGGTGCTGTCGACGGCCAGCGTCCAGATCAGCTTGTTCGAGGCCCACGGGGTGCGGACCAGGTGGTCGTGCAACTGCCGGGGGTCCTCGGGATCCGGGGACGGTGCGTCCGGGCCGGTGCTCATCTGCAGGCGGAAGGCGTCCCGGCGGGCCTCGGACCCGAAGTCGACGCCGATCCGGCCGACCGCGTACACGGGCACCCCTCCGGTGTGCGGTGCGGGGTCGACGGGGCCGGGGTCGACGGTGCCCGGGTGGGTGGGTGCCGGGTGGGTGGGTGCCGGACCGGTGGGTGGCGGGTCGGCCTGATCGCTGTCCATGCGGGTGGGCTCCTCGGGCGGGGTGCGGATCATCGGGGGCGGATCACGGGGTGCGGTCGCCGGTCTCGGTCCCTGCGCGTCAGTCCCCGCGCAGCCGGACGAAGAGCGCCGTCGGGGGGCGGCCGGTGACGGTCACCTCGGCCCGCAGCGGGGCGGTCAGCGGCCGGACGTCGCCGTACTGCGGATCGTGGACCGGCGCGCCGAGCCGTCCGGCCGCCAGCTCCGCCACCTGCCGGGACTGGAGCGGCGACAACGGCGGGGACGAGAGCAGCACCCGCCCGTCGTCGAGTTCCAGGACCACCGCGCGCGGCCGGGAGGGCGGTCCGGTCACGGCGCGCACCGTCGCGTCCACGGTGTCGCCGCGCCGGTACTTCACCCAGACCCGCCCCGCTCCGCGCGGCCGGTACGCCGACCCGGCGGCCTTGCAGACCAGCCCTTCCACCCCGGTGTCGGCCAACTGCTCCATCCAGGCCAGCGCCTCGGCCCGGTCGGTGGTCGCCAGCACCGGCTGGACCGGGGGCGGCACCTCGGCCAGCGCGGCCAGCAGCAGCCGCCGCCGGTCGGTCAGCGGCAGGCCCCGGACGTCCCGGCCGGGCAGCGCGAGCACGTCGAAGGCGATCAGCCCCAGCGCCACGTCCTCCGCGGCCCGTGCCTGCCGGGTCCGCAGCAACTCCTCGAAGGCGAACCGGCCGCCGCGCCAGGCGACCAGTTCCGCGTCCAGCACCAGCCCCGCCGGCAGCCGGGCGACGGCCGCGGCGATCGGCGGGAACTCGGCGGTGAGGTCCCGCCCGGAGCGGGACTGGAGGAACGGCGGGCGCGTCGGCCCCCGGGCGAAGGCCACGCAGCGGAAACCGTCCAGCTTCAGCTCGTACAGCACCCCGGCGCCGCCGAGCCCGTCGGCGCGCGGCACGGCGGGCACGGCGGCGGGGCGCATCACCTCCACCGGGGGCGCGAGGACCAGCGGATCGCGGCCGCCGGACGGGGTGGCGGCACCGGTGCCGCGGTCCTTGCGGTCGTCGGCGTCGCCCTTGCCGTCCTCGCCCTTGTCACCGCCCTCGCTCTTGCCGTCCTCGCCCTTGCCCGGGCGCCCCCCGGCGGTGGCGCTCGGCGGACGGGGCGCGGTGGCGGCGGGCAGCGGGCGGGCGCGCGCCGGGTCGAGGAGCGGTTCGAGCAGGTCGCCGTGGGCCGTCAGCCGTTCCGGCACCTCGGCGATCGTGAACACCAGCTCCTCCGCCGACGCCGCCCCGTCCAGCTCCGCCCAGGACAACGGCGTCGACACCGTCGGCCGCTCCTGCGCCCGCGCCGTGTACGGGGCGGCGGTGGTCTTCTTCGCCGCGTTCTGCGACCAGTCGACCAGCACCCGGCCGGTGCGGCGCGCCTTCGCCATGGTGTGCACGACCAGCTCCGGACGGGCCGCTTCCAGCTCGGCCGCCAGCGCCTTCGCGTACGCCGAGACCCGGGCGCTCGGGGTGGGCTCCAACGGCACCAGCAGGTGCAGGCCCTTGCCGCCGGAGGTCTTCACCCAGGCCTCCAGCCCGTCCGCCGCGAGCCGTTCGCGCAGCATCCCGGCCACCGTGCGGCAGGTGAGCACGTCCGCCCCCGCGCCCGGGTCGAGGTCCAGCACCAGCCGGTCGGCCAGCCCGGGGGCGGCGGCGTGCCACTGCGGCACGTGCAGCTCCAGACAGCCCAGGTTCACCACCGAGAGCAGCGCCGCGCCGTTCTCCAGCACCACCTGGCGCAGCTCACCGCTGCTGCTCGGCACCTCCACCGTGCGCACCCAGCCGGGTGTCCCGGGCGGCGGGTTCTTGGCGACGAACACCTCGGCCGCCACGCCGTCCGGGCAGCGCAGGAAGGACACCGGACGGTCGCGCAGGTGCGGCAGCAGGGCGGCGTGGACGGCGGCGTAGTAGCGCAGCACCTCACCCTTGAGGGTCCCGGTCCGCGGGTAGTACACCTTGTCGAGGTGCGAGAGCGCGAGGGTGCGCCCGTCGACCACCATCTGCGGCATGGCCGCCTCCGAGGCTGCGCACGTCCCGGGCCCGGGCCCGGCCCTCGTGGGCCACCCGGGTCCACCGGGCCCGTCGCGGCCAGTCTGCCCGCGGCACGGGCACGGCGCGAGCCGTCCCGGCGGGCGGTGCCGGGGGTGCGGGATCCGGCCGGCCGGGCCGGTCGCGAGGACCGAGCGGCCGGGTCACGGTCCGAGCAGGGCGAGCGCGGTGCGGACCAGTGCCTCGTCGGTGGCGGGCTCGCGCTCGCCCGCCACACCCGAGCGGAACATCGACGCGCCCTCGATCAGCATCACGAACACCCCGGCCCGGGCGCGCCGCACCTCCTCCGGCAGTTCGGGCCGGCGCCGGGCGAGGAACGCGGCCACCTGCTCCCGGTAGTCGCCGTAGAACCCCCGCACCGCCGCCGCGACGGTCGCGTCCCGGGCCGCGAGCGCCCACACCTCCACGAAGAGCCGCATCAGCCGGGCGTCCTCCTGCTCGTGCAGCAGACCCGCGACGATCCGGGCGGCAGGGCCGTCCGACGGTTCGCCGTCGCGGGGCTCCCTCACCGCCCCGTCCGCGGCGTCCGTCCCGTCCGCCGGTGTGTCGGCCTCGGCGGCGAGCAACGGTGCCAGTCGTTCGGCCGACCGCCGCAGCACCCGCTCCAGCACGGCCGCCACCAGGTCCGCATGGGTGGGGAAGTAGTACTGGAGGTGGCCCAGCCGGACGCCCGCCGCCGCGGCGACGGCCCGCATCGTCCACTCCGGCCCGCCCTCGGCGACCAGGACCTCCTCGGCCGCGTCCAGCAACGCCTCCCGCCGCTCCACCCCCTTCCGCCCTCTCGTCGGCGTCGCCCCGCCGGTGCCGGCCGTCCTCCGGCGTCGAGGCGCTCCGGCGGCGGCCGTACCGGTGGTGTCCCGGTCACCACCGCCGGGCACGTCGGCGGGCGGCGCGCCGTCGGGTGCGGGTGCGGGTGCGGGTGCGGAGGCGGCGTCGGGGTGGCGGTCGGGCGCGGTGCTCATGCGGCAGCATCCAAGCCCGCGGCGGGGCGGATGTCGACCGTGACGCCTTGCGCGGCGAGATCGGCCAGGACGTCGGCGGGCCGCGGGGTCTGCTCGGGGAAGGAGACGCCGGCCGGTGCCGCCGTCGCCCCGTCGGTGCCGAGGGCGCGGTGGAGGGCGAGCAGGCCGCCGACGGCGGTGAGGTGGGCCTGGCCCGCACGGTCCGCGACGACCGCGGTGAGGGCACGCCCGCCGTGCTCGACCTCGACCCGCAGCAGTGCGGTGCCGCCCGCGCCGGGGGAGTGGAGCAGGGCGCGGCGCGCGGACTGCCAGCGGTCGCCCCGGCCCCACCGGAAGAAGCCGGTGTGCTTGGCGGTCAGCAGCGCCCGGGTGCTGAGGGCGGAGCTGAAGCCGATCCGGGTGGTGGCGGTCGTGGTGCCGAGGGTGAGCGGCAGGGTGAACTGCTCGGGCGTGTCGATCCGGGCCACCCGGGTGGGGTGCTCGCCGATCCGGACGGTGCGCGGGTCGCTCAGCGGGGCCACCGTCCGACGCCGGCCGTCCCGGATCACCTCGTAGTCCAGGCCCAGCCGGTCCATGAACTCGACGGAGTCCGCGCCCGCCCGGTCGGCGAGGTCCCAGCGGACGGCGGTCTCGACCCGCGCCGCCCCGCCGAGCCGCTCCGCCAGCGCGGCCGCGACCAGGCCGACCACGCCGCCCATCCAGGCGGAGGAGAGCAGCACCGGAGCCGTCGGGCGCAGCAGCGCGGTCACGGTGGCGGCCCGCTGGAGCCGGACGGTCCAGCGGGTGACGTCCACGTACGGCACGCCGCCGAGGACGGCCGCCCGCAGGACCCGGTCGTCGGGGTCGTTGACCACGCCGACGACGGCGCGCACCGCGGCCGTGAAGGGCGCGGGGTCGCCGAGGTCCCAGTGGCGTACGGCGGCGTGCGGGGCGCCGCCGAGTTCCCGGGCGAGGGCCGCTCCGCGCTGCTCGGACCGGCCGGTGAGCAGGACGGGGTGGTCGGCCGCGACCATGCGGGCGAGTTCGGCGCCGACCGTGCCGTACCCGCCGACCAGCAGGACCGGTCCCTCGGGGTCGTGGGTGAGGGCGTCGGCGGCGGGCAGCCGGTGGCGGGTGGCGGCTGCGGCTGCGGCTGCGGTCGCGGTGGCGGTGGCAGTGGCGGTTCCGGTCGAGGCCGGGGTGTTCTCGGGAACGGTCATGGAAGGAAAACTAGGTCAGGTGACCTAAAAATTCCATCAAGGCCGTCGGGTCAGCGCCCCCGGCCGGTCACCAGGGCGTGCGCGTCCGCGACCAGGTCCTCGATCCGCTCCCAGTCCACCGGCGGGACGTCGAGGCGGACGCCGATCCACCCCCGGGGGCCGACGTAGGGCGGGCGGAAGAAACGCTCCGGCTCCTCGGCGACCAGGAACTCCTGGGCGCCGGCCGCCGCCGGGCACCAGAACGCGAGGCGGTCGTCGTGGTGGTGGTCCGCGAGCATCACGAACACCCGCGCCCGGCGACCCGGCCCCGCGAACCAGGTCGGCTCGCCGTGACTGACCCGTTCGTCCACCTCGGGCAGCGCCAGGCAGACGGCCCGCAGCCGGTCCACGGCCGCCGCTCCGTCGAGCGGCGCCGCGGCCGGCGTTCCGGTGGGCGCTCCGGCGGGCGGCCGGGCGGGGGTGTCGGCGGTGCCCACCGTTCAGCCCGCCGAGGGTCGAGGAGCGCCCGGGTAGGTGCCGAAGTACCAGTGGTTGCCCTCGGGGTCGGCGGCGGCGAAGTCGCGCGAGCCGTACTCCGTGTCGAACGGCGCGGTGGTGATCCGGGCCCCGGCGGCGACGGCACGCGCGTGCAGGGCGTCCGGGTCCGCCGTCACCACGTAGGCGGTGAACGTCCCGGGCCCGCCCGGCCAGGGCTCACCGCCCTCGGGCGTCGGCCGGTCGGAGCCCAGCATGATCCCGCCGCCCTCCGGCCACGCCAGTTCGGCATGGGCCACGAACTCGCCCTCGCCGTAGGCGACGACCTCCTCGAAGCCGAACGCCTCGGACAGGAAGCGGATCAGCGCCCGCGCGTCGCGGGCCCGCAGGCTGGGCCAGACCTGCGGAGCCGGCGCGTTGGTGGCGCTGCCCGTGCTGCTCGCGCTGTCGGTGTCCGCGGTCTCGGCGTCCGCGTTCCTGGCGTCCGCGCTCGTGGTGTTCGCGCTCGTGGTGTCCGCGCTGTCGGCGGCCATGGCCGTTACCTCCTCGGATCGGGGCGACCGGCCCGGGTGGGGCAGGACCGGTCCGCCGTCATGCCTCCCACTCTGGCCCGGCCCCGGTGGCCCCGCCTTGGACGTTTCGGAACTTCTCCGCGTCCGGCCCCTCCTCCGCGAGCCAGACCGTCGGCGCGCACCCCGCCAGCGTGCGGAACTCGCGGGCGAGATGGGCCTGGTCGAAGTACCCGCAGCTCGCCGCGAGCTCCGCCAACCGGGGAGCCGGCCCGGGCGCGGCCAGCACCCGCCGGGCCCGGTCGAACCGGATCACCCGGGCGGCGGCCTTCGGCGTGAGGCCGGTCTCCCGGCGGAACCGGTCCAGCAGGTGCCGGCCGCTCCACCCGGTCTCCTGCGCGAGCGCGGCCACCGGCATCGCCCCACCGCTGCGCCGGAGCGCCTGCCAGGCCCGCACCACCTCGGGCGGCACCCGGCCGGACGGGTGCGCGAGCCGCAGCAGCGCGCCGTCCAGCGCCGCGAACCGCTCCGGCCAGGTGGGTGCCTGCCGCACGGCCTCCTGCAGCCGTTCCACCACCGCGCCGAGCACCGCCTCCGCCGGGACGTCCAGCTCGGCCAACTCCCCGGCCGGCAGCCCGAACAACGCCCGCGCCGCCAGCGGGTGGACGGCCACCTGGATGCCGGACTGCCGACCGTCGTGGCTGATCAGCGCGGGCGCCGTGTGCAGCCCGCCGAGCAGCGTGACGAACTTGCCGGGCGGCTGCGCCGGGTCAGGGTGGCCCGCCATGGTGAGCGGCTCGTCCAGGGTCAGGATGAAGGTCAGGTACGGGGACGGCAGGCCCCGGTGCAGTGCGGGCGGCAGGCCGCGCTGGCGGTACCCCGAGTACCAGGCCACGTAGGGGCGCAGCGCCGTCGCGGGCCGTACCCGGACCGCCTCGTCGACCACGTCGGGGGCGACCCCCGCCGCGCCGGGCACCCCGGCGAACTGCTCCGTCACGCCCCCAGTATCGTCCGGCGGCTTCCCCCGGTGGGCGGTGACCGCGCGTAGCGCCCGGCCGGGATGCGCTCGCGGACCGTCGGCACCGTGCATAGGGTGGGCGCACCGGAACACCCGGTACTCGGGGGGCGACCCTGAGGAGGAGTCTCCGTGACCACTGCCCGAGAGATCATGCACACCGGCGCCCAGTGCATCGGTGCCGACCAGAGCCTTGCCGACGCCGCCCGGATGATGCGCGACATGAACGTCGGCGCGCTCCCGATCTGCGGCGACGACCAGAAGCTGAAGGGCATCATCACCGACCGCGACATCATCGTCCGATGTATCGCCGAGGGACGGGACCCTGCCACCGTCAAGGCCATGGAGATGGCCGGCCACCTGCACTGCGTCCACGCCGACGACAGCATGGACGCCGTGCTCCACAAGATGGAGCAGCACCAGATCCGCCGCATCCCGGTCATCGACGGCGACCGGCTGGTCGGCATGATCAGCGAGGCCGACCTGGCGATGGGCCACCGCGACGGCCAGCGCCTGACGGATCAGCAGATCGTCGACTTCATGGACAGCGTCTACATGAAGCGGTGACACCCTGTGAGGACCCTCGCGCCACACCGCGCGAGGGTCCCTTCCACGGGGCCCTCGAACGCCCGTTACGAACCCCGGGGGAGCCGAGCGCTGCCGAGGTCCGTCGGCGCGCTGCGAACGGCGTGCCCCGCGAATCGGTGGGGGCGATCGGTGTGCGGTGCTTGGTGATCGAATGATCGCGGTGGGGTGGGGGTGGGGCGGTCATGATGCGTGGTCTTCCGACAGATCCGTTCAAGTTCTGGCTGGTTCCCGGATGCGAGGTGCGCAGCCGATTTCCTGGTCCCGAGCAGGCCGCGAGGCCCGGGCCGAGGGGCGGACCGGGGGTCGGGGCGGGACGGAAGACACATGGTCGGGATCGACGGTGGCGGTCGCGCTGACGCGTACGACGACGTCCCGAGCCCGCAGGCCCACCGGGGTCCTCCCGAGCCGGTTCCCCAGGCCGTGGTCGGGGGCCTCACGGCGGACACCTCGCTGCCCAACGACCTGGTCGCGCTGATGGTGATGCACGGTGAGGCGTACTGGAAGTACGCCCACCTGCACCTCGGTGACGCCGATGCCACCGACGGCCTGGTCGACGACGTCTTCGCGGACCTCGCCACCCAGTGGGACCTGGTGCTGCGCCAGGAGAACGTGGGGGAGTTCTGCTGGGGCGTGCTGCGGGCGACGGTCGACGACGCCCTGGCGCGGCTCGCCCGGCCGTCGGCCTTCACGGCCGCCGCGTTCGCCTTCGCCCTGGCCGGTGCCCGGGAGGAGTTCCAGGCGCTGGAGAGCGGGATCGGCCTGTTCGCGGCGATCGGCGAACTGCCGGAGAGACAGCACGACGTGGTGGTCCTGACCTATGTGCTCGACTACCCGGTCGTCACCGCCGCACGGATCATGGGCATCACCAAGGGCGGCGTGTACAGCCTGCGCCGCGATGCCCGCCGCCAACTGGCCTCGGTGCTGGGTCTGGACGAACAGAGCGCCGAGAGGGCGGAGGAGCAGTGATCGACATCCACGGCGCCGTCGACACGCCGGCACAGGCACAAGCGCAGTCGCAGTCGCAGTCGCAGGCCGACGCCGGCCGCGAGGCCACGGACCGGGGACCGGCCTGGGCGCCGCTCGTGGACGCCCGGCTGCCGGCCGAGGGCCGGAGCCGGGCCTCGGCCTGCCTGGACGACGCGCCGAGGCGGATCGCGGCCCGGCTCGCCCGGCGGACCGGCGCGGAGGCCTCGCGGTCGGTGGCGGCACGGCTGGACCGCACGCGGTTCGAGCTGCTGGCGCTGTGCCACCTCGTGGTGGAGGACGCCCGGGCCCCGGGGTGGATCGCGGCACTGGCCGACACCCCGGCGATCGAACCGCACGGTGCGCTCGTCCTCGGCGCGTTGTGCCATCTGGCGGTCCACGAGGGCGACGACGAGGACGGCGCGACGATGCGCCGGTCGCTGGCGGACGGGCCGCGCACGTGGTGGCAACTGGCCGCCGGCGCGGGCAGCTTCCAGGCGGCCTACGCCCTCGCCCTGCTGTCCGCGGGCCGCGGCGAACAGCGGGAGGCGCGGCACTGGCAGGACCAGGCCGCCCAACTCGTGGGGCTCCGGGACGTCCGCACGGCGGTCCTCGCCGCCCACGACGGATTCCAGCCGACCCACGGCCTGTGCGCCGGCGTCCGCGAGGCCCTGGCGGCCCTGCCGACCAGCCGCGACCCGGACTTCGGGTGCACGCCCGCCATCGACCCCGGCCCGCTCGCCGGAGCGGTCCACCGGCACCGCACCGGCCCCTGCTGCCGACCCGAGATGCCGTAGTCCTCCTCGACGGTGCCGCCGAGGACCTCCCGCGCGCGCTCGACCCGTCGGCCCGGGCCACCGAGCGGCACTTCCGGCCGATCCGCGTGGACGACTGCCACAGGGGTGGCCTGCTCGCATGATCGCTTGCCTGGCGGCCTGGCTGACCGCTCGTCAGTCTGCTCGTTCGACTGCCTTCGTGGGAACTGCCGATCGGCACACGTTGGTGAGGTTCTGTCCGTATCCACCCCTGACTTTCGGCCTGTCTTTGGGCCGGGAAGGGGAGGCGGCCGGCAATCCGGGTACGGTCACCGGCGTGACCGGGACGGGCCCGGTCGGGGCGGCGGGGAGGACGGATGGAACAGCGTGCGGTGCGGTTGATCCCGCCCGTGCTCTGCACGGTGGTCCTGGTCGGCGGTCTCTACCATGCGGCGGTCGCCGTCGAGGAGTTCGGCGGTGCCCGGCTCACGGCCTTCGCCGCGGGGATGCTGGCCCTGCTCGCGCTCGAGGCGCCGGGACCGGGCCGGGCGCCGGCCGACCGGCTGCCCGCGCTGCCGCTGCTGGTGGTGCGGGGCGTACTGTTCACGGCGGTCGCGGTGGTGGACGGCTCCGGGGTGTCGTGGGCGCTGTTCGTCCTGGTGCCGTTCACCGCCTATCCGGCCTTCGGACGACGGGTCGCGATCGGCTGCGCCGCCGGGTGCGTCGTGTTGCTGTCGGCGGGCCTGACCGTCCTGGTGCCGCAGTGGTGGGTGCGGTCGGTGTACGCGTCGGGCGTGCTGGTGTTCGGCCTCGGGATGGTCCTGGCGCTGTCGTTGGCCGGGGCCGCGGTCCGGGAGCGGGAGTCGCGGGCGCGGCTGGAGGAGTCGTACGAGCGGCTGGCGCTGTACGCGGAGCGCGTCGCCGAACTGTCCGCGGTGGAGGAACGGTACGCGCCGGGCCGGGGTGCTCCGGCCTCGCGGCCGCCCTTACCCCCGAGCGGGCGCGGCACCGGGAACTCCCGGCACCGCGCCCGTCGGTGACCGCGCCCGCGGTCACCCGTCAGTCGCGACCGCGACCGGCGGTGGTCAGCAGGTGAGCACCGGGGCGGCCCAGTCGGCGTGGTCGCTGTTGGTGCCGTCGCCGCCGTCCGTCACCACGAGCCGCAGCTCGTTGGCACCGGTCAGCGCCGCGGTGAGGTGCTTGATCCCGGTGGCGGAGGTCACCCGCCCGCTGTCGGCGACCTTGGTGTCGTCGGCGTAGATCTCGAAGGAGACCGAACCCCGGCCCTGCGCCTCGGCGTCGATCCCGACGTCGGTGCTGAGGGCGGAGCAGGAGCCGCCGAGGTAGTAGACGATCTCGCTGAAGGCGTTGACACCCAGCCCCTTGGCGTACGGGGTGCCGCCGACGGTGATGGTGCCGCCGTCGCGCGCCTGGTTGTCACCGTTGCTCATGTCGCGCTCGACCGGGCCCCAACTGTTGCCGGCGGCCGACCAGTTGAGGTCGGAGAGCTGGTACTCCCCGGCCGCCGGGCCGTTGCCGCAGGCGATCCGGACGTTCGCCCAGTCGGCGTGGTCCCAACTGTTGCCGTCGCCGCCGTCGGTGACCACCAGCCGCAGCTCCTGGGCACCGGTGAGATCGGCGGTGAGTCGCCGCGCCGCGTCGGCGCCGGTGATCGGACCGCTGTCGGCGGCCTTCTGCCCGTCCTTGAAGATCTGGAACACCACCGAGCCGTGGCCGTACGCGTCGTCGTCGATGCCCACGTCGGTGACCAGGTTGCGGCAGGTACCGCCCAGGTGGAAGCCGATGTCGCTGGGGGCGTGCACACCCAGACCGTTGGCGTACTGGGTGCCCCGGACGGTGATGGTGCTGCCGTCGCCGGCCACGTGGTCACCGTTGCTGCGGTCACGCTCGACCGGACCCCAGGCGTTGGCGACCGAGGTGAACGGCAGGTCGCTCAGCCGGGTCACCCCGGTGGGCGGGGAGACCGGCGAGCTCGGGGTCACCCGGAACATCGCCGTGCCGTGCCCGGGCACGACCGCGCTGATCGCCCCGGTGCCGGTGGTGCTCTTCTTGGACCACAGGTCCTTGACCTTGTACGACTCGGCGCCGCCGATCCCGACGGCCTGGGCGGTGGTGCTGATGGTGGCGTCGTAGGAGCCCTCGTTGGTGAGGGTGACCGAACGGCTGCCGTCCGCCAGCGGCTTGCTCATCACCACCAGTCCGTTCTCCCGGGAGACCACGGCGCCCTGCTTGCCCAGCGGGTCCTGGTCCACCGCGATCACATCGGTGTTGGTGAGGATCTCGAAGGTCTCCGGCTCCGCGGTGCGCAGGTCGGTGCCGATCATCAGCGGTGCGGCCATCTGCGCCCAGAGGCTGAAGTGGGTCCGGTACTCGGTGCCCGTCATGCCGCCGTTGCCGACCTCCAGCATGTCCGGGTCGTTGAAGGCCCCGGGCTTGGCGTAGTTCGTCAGGCCCTGGTTGGCCTGCGCGATGGAGATCATGCTCTGCCAGTTGTCGCTGATGTCCCCGGTGGTGCGCCAGGAGTTGCCCACCGGCTGCGCCCAGTTCCACGGGCCGGTGCTGCCCCACTCGCAGATGCTGTAGAGGATCGGCCGGCCGGTCCGCTTCAGCGCGTCGCCCATGGTCCTGTACCGGGTCGGCGCGTCGACGCCCTTGTTGTTGCAGTTGTCGTACTTGAGGTAGTCGACGCCCCAGGAGGCCCACAGGTTGGCGTCCTGCTGCTCGTGGCCGAGCCCGCCGGGGAAGCCCTTGACGTCGCAGGTGTGGTCGCCGGCGCTGGAGTAGATGCCGAACTTGAGGCCCTTGCCGTGCACGTAGTCGGCGAGCGCCTTGATGCCGTGCGGGAAGCGGACCGGGTCGGCCACCAGGTTGCCGGCCGCGTCGCGCTGGGGCAGGGCCCAGCAGTCGTCGAGGTTGACGTACTGGTACCCGGCGGCCTTGAGGCCCTTGGCGACGAAGATGTCGGCGATGCCCTTGATCATCGCCTCGTTGAACTGGGCTCCGCAGTAGGTGGAGTTCCAGTTGTTGAAGCCCATCTGCGGCGTCAGGTTGAGGCCGTTGTCGAGGGCTGCGGCCGAGGGTGCGGTGGCGAGTTGGAGCCCGACCGTCAGGGCGCCGCCGCCTGCTAACAGGGCCAGGGCGGTGAGTGCGGACGCGGCACGGCGGGCCGGTCGGGCGTCGGGGGTGCGCACGAATCCTCCAGTTGAGGGAGCGGAAGGGGGAAGGGACAGGAAGAACAGCGGGACAGTGGGACGGAGGGTGAGAGGGACGGCGGGACAGGGAGACGGACCGGTCGGCCTGGCGGGGGAGCGGGGGAGCCGGGGAACAGGCCGACCGGCCCGGCGGAGGGAAGGGAGGCGGAGCCTCAGGGGGCGCCGGGGGCGAGCGGCGGTCCGCTCAGTTGAGCGGCGTCCAGCCCTGGCCCGGCGCGGCCGGGTTCGCCGGGTTGAGGACGACCGAGGAGGTGGGCGCGGACTGCGGCGCCGCCAGGACGAGCCCGCTGGCGACATTGGTGATGGTCAGCGCGCCGGTGGCGGAGTTCTGCACCACCCGCCACTTCTGGTGCGGGCTGTTGGGGTCCCAGCGGTTGAGCACCCAGGCGGCCGAGCCGGCCGCGTCACCGCCGGTCAGGGTGCCGTGGACCTGGGTGGACGTCTGGCAGTTGTCGGTGATGCGGACGGTGCCGTCGGGGTTGCGGTCGAACCTCCACTGCTCCGAGGTGTGCCAGTCCCACCAGGTGTTGATGTCGGTCGTCGAGCCGTCGACCGCGGAGCACGTCCCCCGGACCTCCAGGGCCTGCCCGCCGGTGCCGCCGGCGCTGATGCCGTGGTACCGGCCGTCGCCGACGATCGCGGCCGGGACGGTGGTGGGCAGCGCCTTGAGGCGGTACATGGTGACGCCGTGCGCGGGGACCCAGCCGCCGAGGGTGTTGGTGAAGGTGCCGGTGGCGCCGGTCCAGAGGTCCTTGGCGGAGTAGCCGGGGCCGGTCAGTCCGAGGTCGGTGAGCGTGGTGGTGATGTTCCGCCAGCCGGACGGGTCCTGGTTGACCAGCAGCACCGCGGTGTCGCCGTCGGCCAGTTGGCGCTTGAGGACGAGCGGCGCGGTGGCGTTGTTCGGCGGGGCGCCGACGAGGGTGGCGGGCTTGCCGAGGCGGTCCTGGTTGACCGCGATGACGTCGGCGTTCTTGTAGACGGCCAGCGCCGAGTCGCTGATGCCGGTGGACCACGAGTAGCCCTGGTAGCTGTGCCGGGAGTCGGCGGCGGTGCGCAGGTCGGCGCCGCTGATGAGCGGGGAGGCCGTCATGGCGAGGATCGACATCTCGCTGCGCGACTCGTCGTCGGTCATCGGCTTGTGGCAGACACAGCTGTCGGTGGTGCCGTAGATGCCGTAGGGGTTCAGCCAGCCGGCGAACATCATGTCCATGTCGTTCCAGCTGCCGGGCCTGACGTTGCCCGGGTACTCCAGCGTGGTCCGCAGCTGACCGTTGTACAGCACGCCGTCCAGGTCGGGCCCGCGGTCACCGCCGATCCGGCACAGGTTGGCGACCTGGCCGCACCACTTGCCGGTCGGCGCGTAGCCGGGTGCCTCGCGCGCGGGGGTGCCGGCGGCGACCACGACCGGGTCGGTGCGGGCCGGGTCGTCGGCGGCCAGCAGGTACGGGACGCCGGAGTGCACGGGCTGGGCGGAGACGCTCAGCGTGACCTTGGGCCGGTTCCGCGCGGCGGAGGCGGCGTCCAGGGCGCGGCGGAAGTCCTGCGCCCGGGCGTAGATGGAGCGGGTGAGCTCGCGGCCGATGCCCTGGGTGTAGTAGTCGTGGCCGTCGGGACCGATGATCTTCGGGCCGTAGGGGCAGTCGTCGTACTTCACGTAGTCGACGCCCCAGGCCACGAAGTCGGCGGCGTCGACGTTCTCGTGGCCCAGGCTGCCGGGGCGGCCCTGGCAGGTGGTGTACGTGGTGGTGGCGTAGAGGCCGAACTTCATGCCCTTGCTGTGGGCGTACCAGGAGAGGTACTCGATGCCGTTGAGCGTCCGGCCGTCGACGGTGTGCGAGGGGAACCGCGTCGGGTCGGGCACCAGGTGGCCGCTGGTCAGGTCGAAGCCGGTGCCGTCGGTGCCGCTGACCGGGTTGCGGTTGGCGTCGTACAGCTGCATCGCGCCCTCCGCGGTCTTCGCGAAGTCGGCGCTCTGGCCGTCGCGGTGGCCCAGTGACCACCCGTCGTCGACGGTGACGGTGTGGTAGCCGGCCGCGACCAGACCGCGGGAGACCATGAAGTCGATGGTCTGGACGACCTGTTGCTGGGTGACCGCGGTGCCGAGGGTGTTCCAGGAGTTCCAGCCCATGGGCGGCGTGAGGGCTTGGCCGTTCTCGACGGCGGCGGCGGGGGTCGCGGCGGGGCCGAGGGCGAGCGTGCTGAGGCCGGTCGAGGCGAGGGCCAGGGCCAGCAGGGTGCGGGGCAGTGCGAGGGACAGGGCGCGGGGCAGTGCACGGGAGGGGCCGCGGGTGGGGAAGCGGGGCACGGTTCTGCGCATGGGCGCTCCAGGGCGCGAGTGGGGGTGGGTGGAGGTGCGCGGGGCGCATGAGGTTCGGCGTGCCAGGGGAGCCGCCGTGATGCTTTCTGTCTCTTTTCCGAACAGAAAGCAACGCAGCATAGACACGTCAGAAGCCGCCGCTCAAGGGGGTGTGCGGACGCCGGAGGCCGTTGTCAGCACTTGTCCCATATGGCGTGTCACGACTTGATCTCGGCGGTGAACGGCACTTGACGGCCCGTCAGCGTGGGGTGTGATATTTCACATCGCGTTTGAATGTGTTTGGTTCTGCTGATGAGGAGCGGTCCCCTCCATGACCCGAAGCACCAACCGCCGCGCTGCCGCGGCGGGTTCCCTGCTGCTGTCCCTCGGCCTGCTCACCGCGTGTACCACCGGACAGGAGACGACCGGCGCCAACGCCTCGGTCGCCCCGGTCAGTGGGAAGATCTCGATCACCTACCTGCAGAAGCAGGGGGACCAGGAGTACTTCATCGGCGAGGCCGCCGGGGCGAAGGCGAAGGCCGCCGAACTCGGTGTCGACCTCAAGGTGGTGAACCTCGGCAACGACGCGAACAAGACGATCAGCGAGGTCCAGGCGGCCATCGCCCAGAAGACCAACGGCGTCATCGTCGTCGTCCCGGACCCGGCCGTCGGCCCGCAGGTGGTGCAGACCGCCCGGGACGCCAAGATCGCCCTGCTCACCTCCGACGACCAGGTCTGCGCGACCGGACCCGACCCCGCCACCTGCGCCAAGACCGACCTGGTGCCGCGGGTCGGCTTCAGCGGCGGCCAGATGGGCGCCGAAGTCGGCAAGCGCGCCGCCGAGGAGTACGCCAAGGCCGGCTGGGCGGCCGCCGACACCCGGGTGATCTCCGCCTGGAAACAGGACGTCACCGTCTGCGGGGACCGCGTCAAGGCGGCGAAGGAGGCCTTCAACGCGGCCGTTCCCGGCGTCCAGAACCTCGACGTCGCCACCGACAACACCCCCACCGGCGCGCAGGACAAGGTCGCCGCGACCGTCACCGCCAACGCCGGCGTCAAGCACTGGGTGGTCTGGGGCTGCAACGACGAGAACGTGCACGGCGGCGTCACCGCGCTGCAGAACGCCGGGGTGAGCGCCGACAACGTCATCGGCGTCGGCCTCGGCGCCTACCTCGCCTGCAAGGACTGGAGCGGCGGCAAGCCGACCGGGATGAAGGCCGCGCTGTTCATCAACGGCAAGGAGGTCGGCGCGCTGGCGGTTCAGAGCATGGTCGACAAGCTCAGGAACGGCAAGGAGCTGCCGGCCGAACTCTTCGCCCCCACCACCATGGTGGACGCCGCCGGCTGGCGGAGCGCGGGCGTCACCTGCGGCTGACCCGGTCGGTCCGCCCGGGTGATGCCGGTCGGCCCGCCCGGTGTGCCTGTCCCTCGGATCCGCCTCCGGACCGCGCCGGGAGGGGGTGTACGGAACCGGCCCGGCGGGCAGGTGTCCGGTCGTGGTGGGTGACCGCCCGAGGGTGGGCCGTTCGGTCCCGCCCGGTGGGTCACCGTCCGTCGGTGGGACGGGAGGGCGCGGCGTGACCAGGGAGTGGACCGGGGTTTCGCTGGAGGAGGTTCGGCTCGACGTGGCCGGGATCGGCGGCGCGAGGTTCCGGCCGGACGCCTCGGTGGAACTGCCGGAGCACGTCGCGGTGTACCGGATCCTGGACGGTCGGGGCGAGCCGCTGCCCTGCTCGCCGGCCGAGCACGAACGCTGGGAACTCGCCGCCGTCGCCTGCCTGGAGCGGCTGTCCCGGGCGTTGGAGGACTTCTACTGGGCGCACGGCGGCACCATGATCGAGATCGATCTCGTCACCGGCCGGGGTGCCCGGTACGGCATCGGCCGTCCGCGCCGGTGGCCCGGGTGGGAACGGCGGGTCTCGGAACGCTCGGCGCGCGCCCAGCAGATCCTGGCGCTGGAGGTGGCGCGGGCCGTCGAGGAGTACCGGCCGGTGCGGGAGGAGATCGCGCCGAGGGTGACCGAGGCGCGGGCGGCCCGCCGGGCGGCGCTGGAGGCCGAGGCGCGGGCGACCCGGCACCGTCGGGTCGTCCTCGACGAGTTGGCCCTCCGCCGGGTGTGGCGGTACCGGGCGGGCGGGGCGGGGGAGCCGGTCCTCGTCCGGCGCGCCGATCTGCCGGAGCCGGGGACGGAGCCGGGGGGGACGGAGCCGGGGACCGACGCTGCGGCGGGACTGGTGACGGACGAGCAGGATCAGTTGACCGGGAAGGAGTTGGCGGATGCGCTGAACGCCCTGACCGGCCGGGTCGAGAGCCCGGTCGAGATCCGGTGGGACGAGCGGGCCAGAACGGCGACCGAGGAGGAGTGTCTGGCCCGGGAGGTGCGCATCACCTTCCTGGAGTGGTGGCGCGACCTGGCCGGCGACTACTGGCTGGCCGGTCCGGAGGGTCCCCGGGCGGTCTTCGTGCCACCGGGGACGCGCGGCAGCGGCTCCCGGCCGACCTACGGCGGCACCGGCATGGGAGGCACCGGAGGGTTCGGGGGCGGGCACTCCTGGGGCGGGTTCGGCGGCTACTGATCCGCTGAGCCCCTGGCCTCTTGAGCCCCCGGCCTGCTGAGCCCCCGGCCCGCCGGGTCCTGATCCGCCGGGTCCTGATCCGCCGGGCCCCCTGGGCCGGCCGCGGCGCCGTCAGGACTCTCAGGCCTCTCAGGCTTCCGGGACCGGGACCACCACGAGCTCCCCGACGGCCTCCGCCAGGGCCGCCCGGGCCTGCGGGTTCAGCGCCGAGTCCGTGACGAACACGTCGATCTCGTCGAGCGCGGCGAACCCGCTGAGCGCGACCACACCCCACTTGGTGTGGTCGGCCACCACGGCGACCCGGCGCGCGGAGGCGACGAGGGCCCGGTTGGTCTGCGCCTCCGCGAGGTTGGGCGTGGTCAGGCCGGCCTTCTCGGAGACGCCGTGGGCCCCGAGGATCAGCAGGTCGACGTGGAGCGAGCGGACCGCCTGGTCGGCCAGCGGGCCGACCAGTGCCGCCGAGGGCGTGGGCGAGCCGCCGGTCAGCAGCAGCGAGGGTGCGCCCGCGCCGTGCTCGTCGCCGGTCGAGCGGATCAGCTCCGCGACCGGCAGCGAGTTGGTGACGACGGTGAGACGGGGGATGTGCAGCAGCCGTGCCGCGACCGCGTAGGTGGTGGTGCCCGCCGAGACGGCGACCACGCTGCCCGGCTCGACCAGGCCGGCGGCGGCGTCGGCCACGGCGGCCTTCGCGGTCGACTCCAGGCCCGACTTGGCCTCGAAGCCCGGCTCGTCGATCGCGGTGCCGGAGGCCGCGACGGCGCCGCCGTGCACCTTCTTGACCACGCCCGAACGTTCCAGGGCGTCCAGGTCGCGCCGCACGGTCATGTCCGACACGCCCAACTGGTCCACCAGGTCGGCGACCCGCACGGCTCCGCTGCGGCGCACCATCTCGGCGATCATCGCCTGCCGCTGGTGGGCCAGCAGCCCGGTGTCAGCCACGGCTGCACTCCCCTCATCCTGGTACGCCATCAGACCCGACAGTCCGTAAAGGATACTGGCGGACCTCGTTCGGCCGACGGCGCGTCCCCGGCCCGGCCGGGTCGACCGTCGCGTCCCGGGCCCGCCCCGGCACGGGACGTCGTCCGGCGGCGTGGTCAGGCGATGCGCGGCCGAGACCTCTTTACCGGACCCCGCCCCGTTCGCAGGCGCGTCGGGCGGCTCTTCTTCACCTTCTCCGACGGCTACGACGGCAGCTGCACCGCGACGGTCGTCACCGGCGTCAACCCGCAGCACGGTGATCACGGCGGCGCACTGTCTGCGGGGCGTCGGCGCCCCGACCGCCGCCGACACCTGGCACCACGACGTGTACTTCGTCCCGGGCTACCGCAACGGCACGAGGCCGCTGGGCGGGTTCACTGCCAGGAGCACGGCCACCTCCTCCCGCTGGGACGCCGATCCGGGCGGCACGATCGCGGACGTCACCGGCAGCCAGTAGAGCGCGTTCACCCGGCCCACCGAGGGCGAGTTCGTGCACGCCTTCGGGTATCCGACGGACCGGCTGAACAACCCCGACGGCAAGTACAGCGGCTCCCGCATGATCCACTGTGCCGGTCCAGTTCTGTCCGGTCCGGTCCGGCCCGTCCCGGCACCGTGGCATCCCTGCTGTGAAGCGAGTCCTGCGACATGTCGCACGGCGCGAGCGGAGGCCAGCACTTGGCGCCCTTCGACCCCCGGACCGGCACCGGCACCGACACGGTCGTCGGCGTCACCACCACGGAGGAACTCGCGGGCGGCCCGGCCGGCACGCTCCACGCCACCCGCCTCGGTGACAGCGCCCGCCGTCTCCACGACCGGGCCCGCGTCCGGGTGGTCTGACCTTCCCGCACCTGCCTGAGCCGCGGACCCGCCCGGGCGGCGACTACGCCGGGCGGACCCGGTGGTGGTGCAGGTGGAGGTCGCGGAGCAGGGCGATCTCCGCACCGTGGTGGAGCAGCTCCTGGTTGACCCACCACACGACGTCGACGAAGCGCTCCTCCGCGTCGCCGCCGTACGGGTACACGCTGTGTCCGACGGTGTCGAGCACGACGTCGTCGGCCGCCAGCAGGGTCGCCCGCCAGGCGTCCGCGGCGGCGTCGAAGGCGGTGAGCGCGGCGGCCGCGTCGCCGGGCACCGGGAAGTCCTCCCTGGTCAGGCTGTGGGTGCCGGTGGTGTGGTCGGCGCGCAGCGCCAGCAGCTCGGTGAGGTGGCTCAGCCGCCAGGCCAGGGTGGTGAACGGCGGCGGCACCGGGTGCGGGTGCGGCGCGGCGTCCCGGCCCCACGGGCCGGAGCCGTCCAGTCGGGTGGCCCGCTCGCCGGGGCCGTCCGCGTGCCGGCGGACCGACCAGCAGCCGGGGAACGGCTCCCAGAGGTACTCCTCGTCGGTCAGCGGGCCGACCGGGACGTCGGTGCCGTTGCCGCTGTCCACCACGGGCCCGGCCAGACGGTCGGCGAGGCGCTTGCGCGCGAAGTCGTAGGTGTCGAGCAGGGGGACCAGACGGGCCGGCAGGGACATCGGGACGCTCCTTCGGTGGCCCGGGTCGGGCGCGCGGGGGCGGCGCCGGACGTCCCCGGCCCGCTCGCCCGCACCCTGCCACACCGGCGGTCGTCCGGCCACGGATTTTCGGTCGGGTTGCCTCCCGCCGCCGGGAACGCACGACGCCGGGGAACGCACGACGCCGCTGGACACCGGACCGGCCCTCGGGGGGCGCGGTGCGGGTGCAGCGGCGTGTGTCGTGGTGCGCCCCCTGGCGTGCGGGGGCCGGGCGGCCTTACTTGCTGAGGCCGGCCTTGACGGAGCAGACGGGCCAGGCGCCGGGGCCCTGGGCGGCGAGGACCTTCTCGCCGATGGCGATCTGCTCGGCCTTGGTGGCCTGGTGCGCCTGCGGGGCGTAGGAGGTGCCGCCGAAGGCGGCCCAGGTGGAGGAGGTGAACTGCAGGCCGCCGTAGAAGCCGTTGCCGGAGTTGATGGCCCAGTTGCCGGTGGCCTCGCACTGGGCGACCTTGTCCCAGACGCCGGCGGGGGCGGCGGAGGCGGCGTTGGCCGTGACGAGGCCGGCCACCGGCAGGGCGGTGAGGGCCCCGGCCATCAGAGCCATCCGGACGCGGTTGCGACGCTTGGTGGCGATGGTGGTGGCACCGGGCGGGCTCCGGGGCGGTGAGGCCCTGGTGAGCGGCTTGCTCGGTGCAACGCATTCGAAGTTACGGGTGCCGTGGTGGTGATTCAAGGATTCGCAGGTTTAGCCACGTCAGAGCGGGGTTACCGCCAGTAGGGATCATGAAAATGGGCTGATTTGAAGGCAAATGCCCCATTTTTCAAGATCAAACCTTGCGCGGAAGTGGCCCGGGCCACACCAAGGGGCCTGTGAGGCCGCACACACGGTCGACGGCGGGTGACGGACGGGCCCCGGCGCGTGCGCGAATCGGGGTGCGGGGAGGGGCTCGGCGGCCGGGCCGGGTGGCCCGCACCACAGCCCTCACCCGCCGTGCCCCGTGTCGTCACCCACCGTGTCCGGCATAGCCTCGGGCCATGAGCAACGACAGCGATGCGGAGCAGGGCGCGGCGGCCGCCGACGGGGCCGAGGAGCCGGGCGCGGCGGTCGCCCCGGCCGGGTTCGAGCTGGGCACCGACGGCCCGAAGATGATCGTGGCGGGCCTGGACGGCTCGGACTCCTCCTGGCGGGCGACCGCCTACGCGGCGGGCCTGGCCCGGCGGCAGCACGCCACGCTGGCGGTCGCCTACGTCCAGCCGGTGCTGGGCGCGGCCACCGCGCTCGCCGGTGCGGCCGTCGAGGAGACCACCCGGGAGATCGCCGACGAGCTGCTGGACGCGCTCCGCGAGGCCGAGCACCGGCTGCGCGACGTCTGGCGGGTGGACTGGCGGTTCCTGACCGTGCGCGGCGACCCGTACACGGGCCTGGCGCGGTTGGCGGACGAGCTGCGGGCGGACGCGGTGGTGGTCGGCGCCTCCGAGCAGGCCGGGCACCGGGTGATCGGCTCGGTCGCCGTACGGCTGGTGAAGGCGGGCCGCTGGCCGGTCACGGTGGTGCCGTAGCCGTAGCCGTAGCCGTGGCCGTAGTCGGCACGAGGCCGGAGGCCGTCATCGGGGGAGAGGGCTGCGGTCCCGGCGGGTGCCGGGGCCGCAGCCCTCGCGGTGTTCCTGCGGGTGGGCGCCGGGGCGAACCGCGGGCGCCGGTCGGACGGCGTCTACAGGACGGACAGGCTGTTGCCGCAGACGTTGAGCTGGAGATTGATCGGGATCTGGATCTGGTTGCCGGAGAGCACGCCCGGGGAGTTGGCCACCACGCCGTTGGCGTAGGCGCCGCCCTGGTTGATGCAGACGGTGCCGCCGCCGTCGAAGCCCTCGAAGCCGTTGAGGACGGGCGCGGTGGGGGCGTGGTGGCCGGTGCTGTCGCAGTCGCCCGCGAAGGCGGGGCCGGCGGACAGGACCGCCAGCGCGGCGCTGAGGCCGGCGGCGAGCAGGTACTTCCTGGTGTTGGTCATGGCGAAGGAATAGCCAGTCGACACGCCCATGACGACATAATCCGACCATGTGATCACCCGATTGCAGTCGTCATCGCACACCGATGCAGGAGCCCCGCCGCCCGACCGGCGCGCCGGAGGGGCGGCCCGGCGATCCCTGTGGTGCGGCCGTGCCCCGAGCCGTGCCCCGAGCCGTGCCCCGAGCCGTGCCGACCGGCGTCCGACCGGCGTCGGCCCGGCCGCCGTCCGACGCGCGCCGCCGTCCACCCGCCGGGCGCCCCGTTCCCTGCCGGCACGGCCCTTCCGGTATCCGGTGCCCCGGTGTCCCGGCCCGGAAGACCGGGCCGGAACGGGACCCCGGCCCCGTGCGTCCGGGACACCCGCCCGCCGACTCTCGATGCACGGCCGCGGCCGGGGGTCCGTCGACCCCGGCCGACGGCCGCCACCACGGCACGAACGGGAGACGCGCATGTACGCACACTGGGGCACCTTCACCAAGAACGACACCCTCGGCGACTGCCTCGGCCTGGCCCAGACCGCGCTGCTGCGCCAGGGCTTCCAGGTCTGGGACCTCGCGGGCGACGGCGACTACCAGGTGATCGGCGGCAACGCGAACGTGATCGCCACCGTCGTCTGCGTCCCGCAGTCCGGCAACATCTGGCTGACCGTCAGCGCCTACTCCACCGACTCGACGCTCGCCGAGCGCACCCGCAACGACGTGCGCGCCTTCATCGTCGACTCGATCCGGATCGACTGACCGACGACGAGCGCCGGGTCGTCCGACCCGGCGGCGCCCGGGGACGGCAGGCCCGCCCCGGGGGCCGCCGGGGACCGGCGATAGGCTGCGTGACCATGACGGACACCCCGGCCGATCCGCCCCGGCCGCCCCGCCGCAGCACCGCCGGAGCGTCCGGCGGGGACGAGTCCGGCGAGGGCCCGTCCGGTGCCGACCTGCACCTCGACCTGCCCGCCACCGGCAGTCGCCGGGCCGCCCTGATGGCCGCCCTCCGGGAGGCGATCCGCAGCGGTCGACTGGCCCCCGGCACCCGGCTGCCGCCCTACCGGGCGCTCGCCGCCGACCTCGGCATCGCCCGCAACACCGCCGCCGACGCCTACGCCGAACTGGTCGCCGAGGGCTGGCTCACCGCCCGCCAGGGCTCGGGCACCACCGTCGCCGAACGGGCCGAACCCGTCCCCCCGACCAGGGCCCGCCGCTCCTCCCGGCCGCCGCGCCCCGCCCACGACCTGCGCCAGGGGCAGCCCGACGCCGCCGCCTTCCCGCGCACCGCCTGGCTCGCCGCCGGGCGGCGGGCGCTCACGGCCGCGCCCAACGAGGCGTTCGGGCCCGGCGATCCGCAGGGCCGGCGCGAACTGCGCGAGGTCCTCGCCGACTACCTCGCCCGGGCCCGCGGCGTCCGCACCGATCCCGACCGGATCGTGATCTGTTCCGGCTTCGCCCACGCGCTGCGGCTGCTGTTCGACGGCCCGCGCGCCGCGCTCCCCGCCCGCACCGCCGGAGCGCTCGCCGTCGAGGGGTACGGGCTGGCCTTCCACCGCGGTCTGCTGGCCGCCGCCGGGGTCACCACCGTCCCGCTCCCGCTCGACGAACACGGCGCGCGGGTGGGTGGGTTGACGGAGCGGCCGGAGGTCCGCACGGCGCTGCTCACGACCGCCCACCAGTTCCCGACCGGGGGACCGCTGCACCCGGGCCGCCGCGCGGCGGTGGTCGACTGGGCGCGCGGCAGCGGCGGGCTGGTGCTGGAGGACGACTACGACGGGGAGTTCCGCTACGACCGGCAGCCGGTCGGCGCACTGCAGGGCCTGGACCCGGAGCGGGTGGTCTACCTCGGGACGGCCAGCAAGAGCCTCAGCCCCGCGCTGCGCCTCGGCTGGATGGTGCTGCCCGACCACCTGGTGGACCGGGTGCTCGAGGCCAAGGGCGAGCGCGAGGCCTGGGCGAGCGCGCTGGACCAGCTGACCCTTGCCGAGTTCATCGACTCCGGCGGCTACGACCGGCACGTCCGGCGGATGCGCCGGCGCTACCGGGACCGCCGGGACCGGCTGGTCGGTGCGCTGGCCGAGCGCGCCCCGCACATCGAGGTCACCGGGATCGCGGCCGGGCTGCACGCGGTGCTGCGGCTCGCCCCGGGCACGGAGCGTTCGGTGCTCAAGGCGGCCGCCTACCGGGGGCTCGCGCTGGACGGGCTGGCGGACTACCGGCACCCGCTGCTCGCGCCGGAGGCGATGCCGGCGACGGACGGCCTGGTAGTGGGCTACGGGACTCCGCCCGACCACGCCTACCCGGCGGCGGTGGAGGCGCTCTGCGCCATCCTGCCCTCGCCGCTCTGAGCCGCCCGGCGCGGAGGGTAGGGGTCCGGCCGTCGCCGGACGGGCGGAACCGGAGCGGAATGGCCCCCGGCGTCCGCTCCGCTGTCATATGCCGGTACGGACCGGTGCGGAGGCGGCCGTCGGTGCGCGCACCCGCCACCTACGCTCATTGGTCATGAGCACTTCATTTCTGAGCCGTACCGGCCTGCCCGCGATCCTCGCCCTCCTCGTCGGCCTGCTGCTGTCGGTCACCCCCGCCCACGCGGACACCCCGCTGCTGTCCGTCTCCGTCGACAAGGCCACGGCCACCCCCGGCTCCGACGTCACCCTGACGCTGACCCTGACCAACCCGCACGACACCCCGGCGCAGTTCGTCTACGAGTCCGTCCAGCCGACCTACGGCACCACCCTCAACACCGGCCTGAAGTACGCCTTCTCCTCCTGCGGCGGAAACGTCACCACCTGCGACACCGGCGCCACCAGCGGCCTCGTCCACCACTCCGTCCCCGTCGCGGCCGGCGCCACCACCACCGTCACCCTGACCTACACCATCGGCAGCGACTCGGTCTGCGGCGACGGCGCGCGGATCGACTTCTACACGTACCTCTACTACGAGTACGCGTCGGGTTCGGCCAGCGACTCCGGCATCTTCTCGCTCCCCGGCAACGAGGTCGTCTGCTCCTGAGTCCTCTCCCGCCCGGGCCGACCGGCCGACCGGTCGTCGGCCCGCCCCCGTCAGGTGCCGATCACCCCCGTACCGGCACCTGACGGGGCTTCGCCGGTTGCGTGCGCGCGGTGCGGCCGTGCTCCCGCCACCGGGCCGCGCTGCACCGGCGGCCGGCCGGCCCGCGTTGTCGGACCCTCGTGGCAGGGTTGGCGCATGGCCGAACCCGTGACCACCGAGACCCTCGTGACCGCGCCCGTCGAGGGTGCGCCGCCGATTCCCGGCGCTGTCGCGGAGCTGATCCGCGCCCGGGCCGGCGAGCAGCTGGCGCCCCTGGTCCACGGGCTCTTCCGCCCCTCCCTCGTCCTCGAACCCGTGTCGGGGGAGCCCCCGGCCCCGACCGCCGCCGGCCCCGACGCCACGGTCGCAGCAGGTGCGGACGGTGCGGCTGAAGCGGAGGGCACGGGTGACGCGGACGGTGCGGTGGTCGGGCGGCTCGGCGGGCTGCCGGCGCTGCCGACGGGCACCGACTGGCCCGCGTTCGCCGGCCGTCCGATGCAACTGCTCGCCCAGCTCGACTGCGCCGCCCTCGCCGCGGCCTTCCGGTCCGCCGGGCCGGACGCCGGGGGCTGGCCACTGCCCGCCGACGGCCTGTTGCTCTTCTTCCACGACGAGTGGCTCTCCGACTTCAGCGGCCGCGGCTGCCGGGTGCTGCACGTGCCCGCCGGTGCGCCGCCGAGGCCCGCGCCGGCCGCCGACCGCAGCACGCCCGCCGTCCCCGCCGTTCCGGTCCGGGCCGACTGGGCGGTGTCCGCGCCGTCCTACCAGGACCGCGAGCTGGAGCGGCTGTTCCCGGACGACTTCCTGGTCGCCCTCGACCTCGCCCAGGACCTCGCCGAGGGGCTGCCGCGCCCCGCGGTCCGGCTGCTGGGCTGGTGCGACACCGACACGGGCCGACCCGAGGGGCACCGCCCGCTGCTCCAGATCGAGAGCGGCGTCCTGGCCGCCGACTGGGGCGAGTGCGTCAACGTCTCCTTCTGGATCTCCGACCAGGACCTCGCGGCCGGCCGCTTCGACGAGGTCCGGCACGGCTTCGCGATCGCCTGAGCCCGACGCCCGACGCCCGACGCCCGCCTCGCCCGACGCCCGCCCCGCCCGACGCCCGCCCCCCCGGGAGCCCCGAGCGGAGCCGCGAGCCGCCCGGCAGGCGGGAGTCCGCCGCCGGAGCCTAGGCTGGGAGGAGGCCCGGGTGAGCGGTCGGACCGCCGGTCCGGGCATGGCCGGAGCGCGCGGCGGAGCGGTGGGACGGACGTGGCCCCGAAGACAGACGCGGACCCCGAGCACCCGGACCCCGCACGACCGGAACACCCCGGGCGCCCGGGGCCCGCAGGCCCGGAAGGGATCCCCGTGCCCGCCCGAGCGGCAGGGCCGCCGAACGGAGCCGCGGAACCGCCGGACGGCACCCGCGGGTCCGACACGGCCCCCGCACCGGAGAGCGCCCCCGTCGTCGAGCTGGTCCGCTCGATGCGTGCCCACCCGGCCCGGATGCCGGAACTGCTCGCCGTCTTCGCCGTCCGCCACCGCGGACCCCGGGCCGCGCGTCGCGTCGCGGCGCTCCGGGCCGCCCACCCGGAGGCCTCGACGGGCGACCTGGCCGCGCGGGCCGTCGAGCACGCCCGGCGGGTCAGCCAGAGCGAGGGCGCCTTCGTCGGCGGACCGTTCCTCTGGCTGATGCCGTTCGCCTTCTGCACCGCGCTGCTGGCCCAGGGGCAGCTCCTCCTGGAGCTGGCCGCCCTCGCCGGCAAGGACCCGACGGACCGGGCCCGCGCCCCCGAACTGCTCGTGCTCCAGGGCGCCCACCCCGACCTCGCCGCCGCCGAGCGGGCCCTCGCGGCCGGCTCGCCCCCGGCCGACCCGTCCCGCCGCGGCGGACACGTCCGGGGGTTCTGCGCACTGATCTGGCGGATGGCCCGGCTGCTCGGACTGACCAGCGAGGACACCGTCCCGCCGCCGTCCCGCTGGCGGTCCGCGGGGGAGTGGTCGCTGCTCGCCCTGGTGCTCCTGATGGGCACCGTCGCGCCACTGGTCTGGCTCCCCTACATGGCGCTCTCCTACACCCGGGCCACCGACCGGCTGGCGGTCCGCGGTGTCGCCCACCACTTCGGCGGCGATCCGGCCGGCTGGCCCGGTCTGCACCGGGCCCGCGCCGATCCCGGTGTCGTGGCCGCCACCGGCCGGGCCCTGTTCGGGTTGCTGGTGCCGCTCGCCGCGGTGGCCGGGCTGCTGCTCGCCGACATCCGGCTCGCCGACAGCCGGTGGCCGGTCCTGGCGTTCGTCCTGATCGCCCTGTCCGTGGTGGTCGGCACCCTGTGGTGGATCGTGCACCGGCGCACCCTGCGGGCGTCGCGGCGCGCGGCCCGCCCGGACCACGGTTCGGCCGGCTGACTCCGGCCGGACAGCGGGAGCACGTGGTCCCGACGAACGGCTCCCACACGCCCCCTGGCGCGTGGTCATGACCCGAAGGTCAGGCCGCCCGCAGGGCCGCGGGGAGCGGCCGGGCGAAGGGTGGCTCGGGTGCGAACCGTACGGAACCAGGGCGTGAACGACGACGCGGAGGCCGGGCGGCGGCCGAAGCTGCGCGCCGTCCCCGGGCACCGGCTGGCCGGGCTGCCCCGGCTCGCCGGGGCGGGCGCCCAATCCGCACCCGGGCGGCCGACTGGAGGAGAACGTGCCCCGGCTCGACGGCCGGCCGGTGCCGGGCCTCCAGCACAAGGACCGGGAGACGGTGCTGCTCTTCCCCGCCCAGGGGCAGAGCTGCCACGCCTACTGCGGCTACTGCCTCCGCTGGGCCCAGTTCGTCGGCGAGCCGGACCTGCGGCAGAGCCTGCCGGGAGCGGTGACCGCGCTGGAGTACCTGCGGGCCCACCGGGAGGTCTCCGATGTGCTGATCTCCGGTGGTGATCCGCTGACCATGTCCACCGCCCAGCCGGCCGGCTACGTCGAACCGCTGCTCGGCCCCGGCGCCGAGCACCTGCGGACGATCCGGCTGGGCACCAAGGCGCTGGCCTGGTGGCCGCACCGCTTCACCACCGATCCGGACGCCGCGCGGGCCGGTGATGTCGACCGGTCCGGGGAAGGTCTGCCTGGACGGGGTGGCCGACATCGGCGGTGAGCGGGTCTTCGTCCGCCGCTTCCTGCAGGCCCGCGAGGCGGACCGGGTGGGGCTGCCGTTCTTCGCCCGCTACGGCGAACGGGCCACCTGGTTCGACGAGTTGAGGCCGGCGCCGTTCGAGCGGCGGCCGTGGTTCACCACCGAGCCGAGGTTCGCCGGGGAGCCCGTGCCGGTCTGATCCGCGATCCCCGTTCGCACTCTGTTCGAGCCTCGAACAGGTGTTTGTCGAGCCCGCGCCCCATCGGCTGGGGTGCGGGCTTTCGCGCTGCTCCGTTCGGGTGGAGTGAATCGTTCCTACGTCTGGACGATTCGCATGCGCAGAAACGTGACGGCGCACTGGCGCGCGGTCCTCGGATTCAAACCTTCCGATCGGAGAGATTCACCCTATCGGGGGGCACTCGGCTGCCGTACCGGATGGGTCGCGTGTTGGTGATCTAGGGTTCCGATGGATCGCCCGAGCGGGCGCACCGCATCGCGAAGACCGCCAACACCCCCACCAATACGCGTATCTGATGATCCGTCGAATCGTGGTTCCGGCTGCCGCCGGTCGCGCGACGGGTCGGCGTGACCTGATCACACGAATGGAGAACCCTGCCGATGACCGTGGAGACGCCCCCGGAGACACAGCAGGTGGCGCAGTCCAGCCTGACGACGGCCGCTGCCCGCAATCTCGCCACGACCACCAAGTCCGCGCCGCAGATGCAGGAGATCACCTCCCGCTGGCTGCTCAAGGTGCTGCCCTGGGTGCAGGCCGCCGGTGGCGCCTACCGGGTCAACCGCCGACTGACCTACACCGTCGGTGACGGTCGGGTCGAGTTCATCAAGACCGGCTCCGAGGTCCGGGTCATCCCGCAGGAGCTGGGTGAACTCGCCCTGCTGCGCGGTTTCGAGGACGACGCGGTGCTGACCGCGCTGGCCGACCGCTGCGAGCAGCGCGACTTCGGCCCGGGCGAGGTGCTGGCCGAGCGCGGCGAGCCCGCGGACCGGATCTACCTGATCGCACACGGCAAGATCAACCAGATCGGCACCGGCAAGTACGGTGACGAGACGGTGGTCGGCGTGCTCGGTGACGGTGACCGGTTCGGCGAGCAGTCCGTGCTCGACCAGGACGCCGTCTGGGAGTTCACCGCCAAGACGGTGACCGCCGGTACCGTGCTCTCGCTGCCCCGCCGGGACTTCGAGCAGGTCCGGGACAACTCGCCCGCGCTGCAGGAGCACCTCGACGCCTTCCTGGCCCTGCCGCTCCAGCGCCAGAACGAGCGCGGCGAGGCCGAGATCGCCATGTCGGCCGGCCACCACGGCGAGTACCAGCTGCCGGGCGCGTTCGTGGACTACGAGCTGAAGCCCCGCGAGTACGAGCTGAGCGTCGCGCAGACGATCCTCAAGGTGCACACCCGGGTCGCCGACCTCTACAACCAGCCGATGAACCAGATCGAGCACCAGCTCCGGCTGACCATCGAGGCGCTGCGCGAGCGCCAGGAGCACGAGCTGGTCAACAACCCGGAGTTCGGCCTGCTCAACAACGCCGACTTCGCCCAGCGGATCCAGACCCACTCGGGCCCGCCCACCCCGGACGACCTGGACGAGCTGCTCAACCGCCGCCGCGACCCCGACTACCTGCTCGCCCACCCGCGGGCCATCGCGGCGATCGGCCGTGAGCTCAACGCGCGCGGGATCTACCCGCACCACGTCGACCTCGGCGGGCAGCAGGTGCCGGCGTGGCGCGGCGTGCCGATCCTGCCCTGCAACAAGATCCCGATCAGCAAGGAGAACACCAGCTCCATCCTGGTGATCCGGACGGGGGAGGACAACCAGGGCGTCATCGGCCTGCACCAGACCGGCATCCCGGACGAGTACCAGCCGGGCCTCTCGGTCCGGTTCATGGGCATCGACGAGAAGGCGATCATCTCCTACCTGGTCAGCGCCTACTACTCGGCCGCGATCCTGGTGCCGGACGCCGTCGGTGTCCTGGAGAACGTCGAGATCGCGCACGGCCGCCGCTGAGCCGCGCGGTACGGCGCGTGCCGTGACGCGCGCCCGGGCGGGCCGTCCCCGGACGGCTCGCCCGGTCGGCCGTAACCGGCCCACCGCATGATCGTTTCACCTGATGCCGGACGGCCCGCCCCCGCGGCGGGCCGTCCGGTGTCGGCCCCCCTTCCGGCGCGGGCCGGCCCTCCTGACGACACGAGAGGTGCATGGAGCCCATGTCGCAGCACCAGCCGTCCCTGCGGATACCGGCGGGAGGACCGTCGTGACCGCGGACCCGACGCCGGTGAACGGCGCGACCGGTCGCGGCGCCGCCGGTCGCCGCGCCGCCGGTCCGGCCGGGGGCAGCGGCCCGGGCGGCCGCGAAGCCGCGTTATCCGCCGGCCTGCGCGGGCGACGGGCCCGGCTGGCCGGCGCGGCCGCCGGAGTGGCCGCGCTCTGCGCCCTGTTGAGCGGTTCGGCCGTCGCCCGCCCACCGGCGGCGCAGCACGGCGGGCACCCGCACGGGCCGGTCGTCGAGACCTGTGTCTGCACCAGTACGGACGTGTCGGTCGGGGTCGGCCGGGACGGCGTGGACGTCGACGTGGACGTGGACGTCGAGGTGGGCGTCGACGTCGACCTCTCCGGGATCCCGCACCACCCGCATCCGAAGCCGTGTCCTCCCAAGCCCTGGCCATCCTGGCCCTGGCACCACCACCCCTGCCCGACGCCGACGCCGACCCCGACGACCCCCAGGCCGAAACCGAGCCCCACCGCGACGCCGAAGCCGACCCCGACTCCCACGCCGACGCCGGTACCCACACCCACCCCGGTGCCGACTCCGGTGCCGACCCCGACCCCGGTGCCCACCCCGACCCCGGTGCCCACCCCGACACCGGCGCCGGTACCGCCGGCCCCGCCCGTTCCGACGCCGACGCCCACCCGGCCGGCCGCGTCGCCCCGGCAGCCCGCTCCCACCCCGTCGCCGCCGGCCCCCTCGCCCCGACCGGCGAGCCCGCGACCGTCCGCTCCGCCGGTGGTGCCGCCGCCCCCGGCACCGGCCCCCGAGCCGCCGGCCCCGTCGCCGCCCGCGCCGACGCCCTCGGCTCCGGCCCCGGTGCGTCCGGCCCCGACGACGCTGCGGCCCGTGCCGGCCGCGCCGCCCGTGATGTCGCCGGAGCGGCACCACGGCAGCTCGCCGACCCGCACCATGCTGGTCGTCACCGTGCCCGCCGTCCTCGCCGTGGCGGCACTGCGCCCGCGCGGCGGAGGAGGCGGGGGCCGTGGTGGCGGCCGCGGCGGCTCCGGCGGCTCGTCAGGGTCCGCGGGTTCCGGCGGTTCCGGCGGTTCCGGAGGCGGGAGCGGCTCCTGACGCCGCTCGGCCCGACGTTTCGAAGCTCCGGAGCCCGGAACTCCGGAGCCCTGACGCTCTGAAATCTCCCGAAGCCCCCGTGCCCGGGCGTTCCGGTTCCCCGTGCGCCCGGGCCGGTGCGGCCCCGCGTACGTCCCCGACTGTTTCCGATCGACCCCTGTCGATCCCCGACCCAGAAAGGAGTCCCGATGTCCGAATGGTTGGCGCTGGCCATCGCCATGCTGGCGGCCTGTGCCGTCGTGGTGGCGGTGGTGCTGTTGAGGCACCGCCGCGCCGGTGAGGACGAGGACACCGACGAGACACCCGATGTCATCGAGTACATGACGATGATGATCGGCGTGGTCTACGCGATCGTGCTCGGCCTCGCCATCGCCGGCGTCTGGGAGACGCGCGGTGTCGCGCAGGACGACGTCTTCCGCGAGGCGCAGGCGCTGCACGAGGTCAGCGCGCGGGCGCAGGTCTACCCGGTGGAGTTCCGCGACAAGGTCCGCGCCGATGTCGACGCCTACGTCTCCTACGTGGTCGACGTGGAGTGGACGTACATGCGCGAGCACGGCGAGATCTCCGAGCGCGGCACCGAGTTGCTGGACAAGCTGCGCACCGACGTCGCGACCCGGCCCCCCGCCTCGGACCTGGAGGCGCAGTCCTACCAGCCGATCCTGGACCGGATCAGCATCGCCGACGACGCCCGCAACGCGCGCGGTCAGAACGCCGGTCCGACGATGCCGGGGGTGGTCTGGTTCGGCCTGATCGTCGGCGCCGTGGTGACGGTCGGCATGGTGTTCGCCCTGCAGATCCGGCGCTCCCGCCGGGAGTTGCTGCTGGCCGGGGCGTTCAGCGCGCTGATCGCCTTCCTGCTCTTCCTGATCTGGGACTTCGACGACCCGTTCGGCCGGAGCGTCTCGGTCACCACCCAGACGTTCACCGACCTGTTCCCCACCCTGGGTGGCGGGAGCGACTGAGCACCCCTTCGGGATCCTCCTGCGGGCCGACCCCCATGAATCCGGGCCTTCGATAATCTGATCGGGCCGTTGGGGGTCGGCCCCGGCGTGCGCGCCGAGAGGAATCGCGAGCAGTGGCCCACCAACCGCCCGGTCAGGGCGAACAGTTCCCGACGACCCGACGCCCCGGACGGGCCTGGTGGTGGCTGCCGGCCGAGGAACGGCGTCGGCGCAAGCGCCAGCAGAAGGAGTGGAAGGCGTACCTGCGCCGGCACGGGGAGCGGAAGAAGGACAACGACTTCGACGACTACCTGCCGTCCGGCTGCGGCAACGGCGGCAACGGCGGCTGCGGTGGTGGCGGGGGCAACGGGGGTTGCGGGGGCGGTGGCGGCGGTGGGTGCGACGGCCCCTGCCTGCTCGCCCTGTTCCCGGTGATGACCGTGGCGGGCCTGCGGTTCGCCCTCACCGGCGGCCGGGCCGGGCGGCCCCGGGGAGCGGCGCGCGGCACCGACCCGTCCGCGCCCCCGCCGCGGGGCCTGGTCGCGGGGGTGATGTACGGCGCCGTGCGCCACTACCGCACCGAGATCAGCCCCAACCGCCCGGACTGCTGCCTGTACACGCCGAGCTGCTCGACCTACGCGGTGCAGGCGCTGCACCGGCACGGCGCGGTGCGCGGCGCCCGCCTCACGGCCGGTCGACTGCTGCGCTGCCGCCCCGCCGCGGCCCGGCGCCGGAACCGCGTCGACCCGGTGCCGGAGCGCTGAGCCGGCCGGAGCACTGAGCCGACCGGAGTACCGGGCGGACGGGAGTACCGGACCGACTGACGCGAAGGGGCCGACCGGAACGAACCGGTCGGCCCCCGCCGTTCCGCGCCGCGACGTCAGTTCAGGCCGACGTCAGTTCAGGCTGCTGCTCATCGCGTTGAGCATCGTCCCCGAGGCGTCGTCGTTCTCCAGGGAGAAGGCGAACATCCCCGCCAGACCCTTGCTCCTGGCGTACGCGCCGCGGGCCTGCACGGCCTGCGGGGTGTCACCGGTCCAGAAGTTGGTGCCGTCGTAGACCCAGGAGGACTCGGTCACCGGGTCCCAGTGGGTGTTGGCGGCGGTGGCGTTGAGCTCCTTCCAGGCGGCCAGACCGGCTTCGGCGCTGAGCGGCTTGGCCGGGGTCGGGCCGGTCGCGCTCTGGTACAGGCCGAAGTTCGAGCCGGCCGGGACGCCCGTCCAGCCGCGCCAGTAGAACGGCACGCCCAGCACCAGCTTGTTCGCCGGGAAGCCGCCCGCGATGCCGTACTCCGGCAGGCCGGTGGTGTACGCGGTGAGCGTGGTGTCGATGTTGTACTTCCGGTTGCCCGGGGTGATCGGCGTGGTCGGGTCGGCCGGGCTGTCGTGCAGCGGGTCCTGGTGGTTGGTCGGGCCCTTGGCGTCCCAGGCGCCGTGCATGTCGTAGGTCATGATGTCGGCGTAGTCGAGGTAGGCGCCGATTTTGTCGGTCTCCAGCTGCGCGATCTTGTCCTGGCCGCTGGGCAGCGCCGCCGTCAGCAGGAACTTCTTGCCCTGGGCGTTGCCGAGGGTGTCCAGCTGGGTGCGGAACTCCTTCAGCAGCAGGGTGAAGTTCTGCTTGTCGGCGGGGGAGGTGTGGTTGCCGGTGTGGCCGCCGGCCGAGCCCGGGTACTCCCAGTCGAGGTCGACACCGTCGAACAGGCCGGCCGCCGAGGCCGCGCCGCCCGCCGGGTCGCCGGCCACGTTGGTCGGCAGGTTCCCCTTGAGGAACATGTCCAGGCAGGAGGAGACGAACTTCTTGCGGGAGGCGTCACTGGCGGCCGCGTCCGAGAAGTACTTGGAGTACGTCCAGCCGCCGATCGAGATGGTGAACCGCAGGTTCGGGTACTTGGCCTTCAGCTGGCGCAGCTGGTTGAAGTTGCCCTTGAGCGGCTGCTCCCAGGTGTCGGCGCTGCCGTCGACGCTGGCCGCGCCGTTGTAGTCGGCCTGGTAGTCGGCGTAAGCGTCACCGGCGCCGTCCCCGGCGTTGGGGTTGTTCTCGTTCGCCGAGTCCGAGGCCTTGACCGCCTGGAAGCAGGTCAGGTTGGTCGGGTGGATGTTGGCGAACGCGTAGTTGATGACGTCCAGCTTGCCCGCGGCGCCGCTGGTGTCGACGTTCTTGGCGTGGTACGCGTTCTCGTAGACGCCCCACTGGTCGAAGTAGGCCGAGCGGACGGGGCTGTTGGCGGGCGCGGCGGCGGTGGTGGTGCTCACCCGGGCCGACTGGGCGGAGGCGTGGCTGCCGGAGTAGGCCTGGACGGTGAAGGCGTAGCCGCGGGTCGGCAGCAGTGAGCTGACCGCGACCGAGGTGCCCATCGAGGTGGCCACCAACTGGTCGCCCGCGTAGACCTTGTAGGCGACCGGGTCGTCCCCGGCGGTCGCGGTGGACGGCTGCCACCGGAGGACCACGGCGTTGTGGGTGACCTTGGTGACGGTGACGCCGGTCGGCGTGGTGACCTTGCCGTCCCCGGCGGGCCCGGTGCCGGTGGAGGTCGCCGTCGGCGTCACCGTGGCGGTGCCGGTCGCCGTGGGGCTGGTGGTCGCGGTCGGGCTGTTCGACGCCGTCGGGCTGTTCGACGCCGTCGGGCTGTTCGACGCCGTCGGGCTGTTGGACGCCGTGGGGCTGCCGGTGGCCGTCGGGCTGCTGGTGACGGTCGGGCTGGCGGTAGGGCTGCCGGTGGCCGTGGGGCTGGCGGTGCCGGTCGGCCCGGCCGGTCCGGTCAGGCTCAGGTCGTCGGCCTGGTACGCGCCGGTGCCGTACCAGCCGTGTGTGAAGACCGTGACCGAGGTGGTGCTCGCGCCGGTGGTGAAGGTGGTGCTCAGCTGCGTCCAGGCGGTCGCACCGGGCGTCCAGCTCTGGGAGTTGACGCCGGTCCCGGTCGCGCCGAGGTAGACGTAGCTGCCCCGGACCCAGCCGGCCAGGGTGTAGGTGGTGTTCGGCAGGACGGCGACCGTCTGCCGGCACTCGGCGGTGTCGGCCGCCGAGGCGGCGCCGTTGAGCGCGTAACCCCCGCCGTGGACGGGGGTGCTGACCACCGATCCGTTGGCACAGGTCCAGCCGGCCAGGGTGCCGGTCTCCAGGTCCGCGTTGGTCAGCAGGTTGACGGCGGCGGCCGAGGCGGTGTCGAGCGTGAGCGCGAGTGCGGCGCCGCCGGTACTGAGCGTGGCGGCCAGGGCGAGCGCGAGCGCCCTGCGGCGCGGCGCGACGGTCCGGCGCTCAGCAGGGCGCGCGGACATGACACGGTCGTGCATGCGGTTGTCCTCCGGAGGAGTGGGGTTTCCGGCGGTGCGACGGCCCGGGTGGGCCAGGGGAGCCGGACCGGGCGCTGTGGGGGCGCGCGGTCGGGTGAGCACATGCGGCGGAGCAGGTGCGGCGGGGTGCGGTGGCGCGGGGTGCGACAGGGTGTGCGAATGCGGTAGCGCGGACCGGCCGGGGCCGGAACTTCACGACATCACAGATTGGACTGGACCAATATTCGCCGTCAAGGGTGTCCGCTGGGTGGATCGTCGGCGGCCGCACGGCCGCTGGGGCGGGCGCCGGACCGGTACGGTGGCCTCCCGAGAAGTCCCCGCGTCGAACGGAGAACGGGTCATGGACAGCCGCGCCTGGGACGAACGCTACGCCGCGAGCGAGCTGGTCTGGGGCACCGAGCCCAATCGCTGGGTGGTCCGCGAGCTGGCCGGTCTCACCCCCGGGCGGGCCCTGGACCTCGCCGCCGGGGAGGGCCGCAACAGCATGTGGCTCGCCACCCTCGGCTGGGAGGTCACCGGCCTCGACTTCTCCACCGTCGCCCTCGGCCGCGCCGAACGGCTCACCGCCTCGCTGCCCGACGAGGTCGCCGACCGGCTGACCTGGCGGCACGGCGACGCCCGCGGCTTCGAGGCCCCGCCGGAGGGTTACGACCTGGTCGTGGTCGCCTACCTCCAGCTCCCCGCCGAGGACCGCCGGGCGGCGCTGCGCAGCGCCGCGGAGGCACTCGCACCCGGCGGCACCCTGCTGGTGGTCGGCCACGACGTCACCAATCCGACCGAGGGGGTCGGCGGCCCGCAGGACCCGGCCGTGCTCTACGCCCCCGAGGACGTCCTCGCCGACCTGGCCGGCGCCGGTCTGCGGACCGTGCGGGCCGAACGGGTCCGCCGGCCCGTCGCCGCCGATGCGGGCCACCGCGGGGCGGGGGACGGCGGGACCGCCGCCGAGGCGGTGGACGCCCTGGTCCGTCTGGAGCGGCCGGCCTGACCGGACGGCCCTGCCGGGTCGGCCCGGTCGGACGGCCTGCCCCGACGGCCCGGCCGGGGGCACCCCCGGCGGGCCGACCAGGAGATCGCCCGGACCTCCGGCGTCGGGCCGCATCCGGGGCGGGCGCACGGGGTATGCAGGTGTCCCGGGACGAAGGCGTTCCGTGGCGCAAAAAGATCTACAGTGTTGTAGATTCAAAGCGCGCAGGCGAGCAACGAGGAGGGCGCGATGAGCGTTTCGCTGGCGAAGGGGCAGAAACTGAGCCTGGAGAAGCCGGGCGGAGGCCGACTGGGAGTGGTGCGGATGGGCCTCGGCTGGCGGGCGGCCCAGCGCAAGGGCTTCCTCGCCAAGCTGTTCTCCTCCCAGGAGATCGACCTGGACGCCTCGGCGGTGCTGTTCGCCGCCGGCAAGCCGGTCGACGTGGTCTTCTTCCAGCACCTCACCAGCAACGACGGCTCGGTGCGGCACAGCGGCGACAACCTGACCGGCGGTGCCGGGGACGCGACCGACGACGAGACCATCACCGTCGACCTCACCGCCGTGCCGGCCGAGGTGGACCAGATCCTCTTCACCGTGAACTCCTTCACCGGCCAGACCTTCCAGGAGGTCGAGAACGCCTTCTGCCGGCTGGTCGACACCCAGACCGGCACCGAGCTGGCCCGGTACACGCTCACCGGCGGCGGCGCGTACACCGCGCAGATCATGGCCAAGGTGCAGCGCACCCAGGGTGGTTGGCAGATGATCGCGATCGGCCAGCCGGCCGGCGGGCGCACCTTCCAGGACCTCATGCCGGAGCTGGTCAAGCACCTCTGAGCGACCGGCCGCACGGCCCGCCCGGGCTCCCCGGACGGGCCCGTGCGCATGCCCCCGGGCGCCGTCGGCGGTCGGGCCTGCACGGTCGGGTGGAGTTCCGGGATAAGCCTGCGGCGCTCTCGGCGCGTCGGCTAACACTGGCCGCATGGACGATGACGCTGTGCAGCTGCCGGAGCACCTGACCATCAGGGTGACCCACACGGACGACCCCGTCGCCGCCGTGGCCGGTCTGGAGGCCTGGGCATCCCGCGAGAAGTACCCGAACCTGATGATGATGCCGCCCGTCTTCGGCAGCCTGGAGCGCACCGCCGCCGGCGCCTGGCGGGTCCTGGACTTCCACGCCACCACCCCGCAGGCCGCCCGGGACGACCTGGGCCACACGTTCCGGACCTGGGCGCTCGCCGGACCCGGCGCCGACGGCGCCGCCGACCGCGAGCTCGACGAGGCGGAGCGCGCCTCCTACACCGCCGCCCACGAGCGGCTCGAGTGGGAGGCGCTCGACGAGATCTCCGCCGGCGGACGCGACTACCGGATCTTCCGCGCCGAGCAGGTGCTGCGTTCGGGACCGGACGGCGTCGAGCCGCCCAGGCCGACCGACCCGGACCCGGCGGCGGTCGGGGAGGGGCACCGACTGCCGTCCCGGATGCGGGGGTTCGTGATCGACCCGGCGGCCGGCGTCACGCTGGTCGACGGGATCCTCCGGCTGGACATGATGTCGCTGGTGCCGACCGGCCGGTTCATCCCGGAGGACGTCCGGGCGCAGGCGCGGATCGCCTCCCACCGGCACCCCAACGTGCTGGTGCTTCCGGCGCACTGCGCGGTCGCGGAGTACCGGAACGGCCGTTGGGGGCCGATGACCGGCGCCTGCGAGACCCCGCAGCAGGCCCGGGACACCCTCGCCGCCTACCTGCGGGAGTTCGCGCCCCGGCTGGACCCGCACCTCGGCGAGGAGGAGCTCGCCCGCTACGCGGAGGCCGCCGACCGGCTGGACGCCGAACGGGCCGATGAACTGCGCGCCGCCGACCGGCGCTTCCAACTGGTCCGGGTGGAGCCGGTGGTCCGCCTCGGGCCGGACGGTCCGGAGCCGCCGCGCAGCTCGGACTGGGACCCGGAGGTGCCGCTGCGCGTCCAGGAGCAGCGCGACCGCGAGGCGGGCATCTTCTACGGCGAGGACGAGTGCGAGGACGAGGACGAGGGCGAGACCGAGGAAGAGGACGGCGAGCGCCCGCCCGGCCGGGGCGAGCGGGCAGCCGGAGGAGGCTGACGGGCGGTCGCGCCCGCGCGCGCCGGGTGCGACAGACGGGTGATCCGGCGGCCGGTCGGGCCGAACGGCTGTCGTGCCGTCAGTCGCCCCCGACGTTCCCGTGATCGCATGAGGAGGTCCGACGCGTTCACGGCAGGGTCGCCGCCGGCGGACGCCGGGTGGTTCCGTCCCCCGTCCGTCAGTTGCAGGAGAAACGATGCGCAAGACCTGGGCCGCCCTGCTCGCCACCGCGCTGAGCACGGTCCCCCTCTTCCTCTCCCCGACCGCGGCCCCGGCCGCGCCCGCCGCCCCGGCGACGGTCGGCGTCACCGGGACGGCGATGCCCGACGCCCGCCGCCTGGCCGTCACTCCGCCGATGGGCTGGAACGGCTGGAACGCGTTCGCCTGCGAGGTCGACCAACGCATGGTCGAGGAGACGGTCGACAAGATCGTCTCCAGCGGCCTCCGGTCGGCCGGCTACGAGTACGTCAACCTCGACGACTGCTGGATGGCCCCGGAGCGGGACGCCGCGGGCGGACTGGTGGCCGACCCGGTGCGGTTCCCGGACGGCATCAGGGCCGTGGCCGACTACGTCCACGCCAGGGGGCTCAAGCTCGGCATCTACGAGAGCGCCGGCACGGGGACCTGCGCGGGCTTCCCCGGCAGCCTCGGGCACGAACAGCAGGACGCGGACTCCTTCGCTTCCTGGGGCGTCGACTACCTGAAGTACGACAACTGCCGCAACCAGGGCGTTCCCGCGCGCGAGCGCTACCGGGCGATGAGCGACGCCCTCGCCGCGACCGGTCGGCCGATCGTCTACGGCATCTGCAACTGGGGTCTGGAGGACGTGGTGCACTGGGGCCCGGCGATGGCCCACCTCTGGCGCACCACGACCGACATCCTCCCCACCTGGGAGCAGGTGATGGACAACTACCGCAACAACGTGCAGCTCGCCGACCAGGCGTCGCCCAGTGCCTGGAACGACCCCGACATGCTGGAGGTCGGCAACGGCCTGACGGAGGACGAGGCGCGCACCCACTTCTCGCTCTGGGCGACGATGGCCGCACCCCTGATCGCCGGTACCGACCTGCGCACCGCGAGCCCGGAGACCATGGCGGTGCTCGGCAACACGGAGGTCATCGCCGTCGACCAGGACCGCCTCGGCAAGCAGGGCCGGCCGGTCGCGCTGGAGGGCGGCCTCGACGTCCTCGCCAAGCCGCTCGCGGACGGCAGCACGGCCGTCACCCTCGTCAACGGGACGGACCACCCGGCGACCGTCTCGACCACGGCCGCGGCGGTCGGCCTCCCGGCCGCCTCCCGCTACACCGTGCGGGACCTCTGGAAGCACAGCACCGGCACGAGCACCGGCACCCTGGCCGCCGAACTGCCGCCGCACGGCTCCGCGATGTACCGGGTCACCCCGGCCTAGGTGCTGTCCCAGGTGACGGGGAGGGCCCGGAGGCCGCCGGTCACGCTGGCGCCGTCGACCGGGATGTCCTCCGGGGCGCGGGCGAGGCGCAGGCCCGGCAGGCGGCGGAACAGGCTCTCGTACGCGATCCGCAGCTCCAGCCGGGCCAGCCCGGCGCCCAGGCAGAAGTACTTGCCGTGGCCGAAGGCCAGGTGGGGATTGGGCGTGCGGCCGAGGTCGAGGGCGCCGGCGTCCGGGAAGACCCGCTCGTCCCGGTTGGCGGACTGGAAGGAGAACACCACGAGGTCGCCGGCGGCGATCCGGTTGCCGTCGTACTCCAGGTCGGTGCGGGCGTAGCGGGGCATCCAGCTGCCGCCCGGCACCGCGAGTCGCATGACCTCCTCGACCGCGGCGGGGGCGAGGCCGGGGTCGGCGGCGAGCGCCGTGCGGGCGGCGGGGTCGGCGAGCAGGTACAGCAGGCCGTACGGGAGCCGGGTGGCGACGGTCTCGTAGCCGGCCAGGAGGACGCCGCTGAGGGCGTGCGGGAGTTCGTCGGCGCGCAGGACGCCGGTGTGCGGGGTCCTGGCGTGCGGTGTGTCGGCGTGCGGGGTGTCGGGTCCGTCGGCGCTGGCGGCGAGCTCGGTGAGGAGGTCGTCGGCGGGGGCGCGGCGGCGCCGGTCGAGGAGCTCGCCGATCGAGCGGTCGAGCTCCCGCCGCTCCGCCGCGTCCGCCGCTCCCAGGGGGTCGGGGACCCGGCGCACCCGGTCCGACCAGGCGGCGAACGCGTCCCGCCGCTCCGCCGGGATGCCGATGAGGTCGCAGATCACGCCGAGTGCGAAGGGCCTGGCGAGGTCCGCGCACAGTTCGGCCGGCGGGCCGGTGTCGAGCAGCGTGCCGAGCAGTGCGTCGAAGGACGCCTGGAGGCGGGGCCGGAGCCGCTCGACGCGGCGCGCCCCGAAGGCCTCGGTGAGGCTGGTCCGCCAGCGCCGGTGGTCCGCCACCGCGGTGGCGTGGTTGGTCTCGGGGCCGAGCAGGGCGGCCTCCCAGAGCCGGGGCGCGCGGGCCGGGTCGGGGTGCGACTTGCCGATCCGGGGGTCGCCGCAGAGCGCGCGGACGTCGGCGTGGCCGGTGACGAGCCAGGCCCGGTCGCCGGCCGCCGTGGGGAGCCTGGCCAGGCCGCCCCGCTCGCGGAGTCCGGCGAGTTCGGGCGGCTCGGCCAGGGCGGCGGGGCAGGCGAAAGGAAGGACACCCTCGCCGGCCCCCGCCCCCGCCGCCGCCGTGCCTGCCGTGCCCGCGCTTCCCGTTGCCGCGCCGACCGTTGCCCCGTCGGCCCTCGCCCCGCCGACCGTCGGGCCGGTGCCGGTGCCGGTGCCGGTGCCGTAGGCGGTGTCGCTGCCCGAACTCATGACCTGTCCCCCCTCGCCGGCCACGGAGGCCGGTGCCAGTCGTCTTCCCGGCTCAGCGTGGTTCGTGGACCGCCCGGTCGTCCTGGGCGTGCTGCCGGGTGCCGCGCAGGACGGCGGCGGCCGCGGCGGCCGTCGTGATCTCCCGGACCACCGTGGACATCGACTCCGGGTGGACGGCCAGGAAGAGGTTCGGCTCGACCAGTTCGAGCTCCATCACCAGCGGGGTGCCGTCGGCGCCGTCGACGAGGTCCACCCGGGCGTACAGCAGGTCCGCCGCCCCCGGCACGGTGGCCAGCGCCCGCTCGGCGACCGCCAGGTCGGCGGGGGTCGGCGACCACGGCCGGATTCCCGGGTGGGCGACCTTGCGCCGGTCGAACGGCACGTCGGGGGAGAGCACCGCGTTCTTCCTGATCGCGTGCAGGAAGCGCCCCCGGACGAAGACCAGCGCCCGTTCGCCGGTGGTGTCGATGCCGCTCATGTACGGCTGGAGGAGGGCGGTGAGGCCCTCGGCGTGCATCCGGGCCACCTGGTCGCGCGCCTCGTCGTGCTGCTCGGGCCGGTAACGGGCGGCGTAGCGGGCGCCGGCGCCGATCACCGGTTTGAGCACGTACTCGTGGTCGTCCGGCAGGTCGGCCGGGTCGCCCGGGGCGAGGTAGCGGGTGCGGACGACCGGGACGCCGGCCGCCGCCAGGATGCCGAGGTAGCTCTTGTCCGAGCTCCAGTGCACCACCTCCGGGGGGTTGACCAGCCGGGTGACCCGGCTGCAGCGGTCGACCCAGTCGAGGAATTCGGGCTTCCGCCAGGTGTAGTCCCAGGTGGAGCGGATCACCGCGAGATCGAATTCCGACCAGTCGACGCCCGGATCGTCCCATTCCGCAGAGATTGCGTCGGCACCCGCTTCGGAAAGCGCCCGCAGGAGCAGGGGCATGTCATGGTCGGCATTGATTTCCGGACGGGGCCTAGCCATTACCAGTGCGATCTTAGGATCGATCATCGGCCATTTCCTCGGCTTGGGGTGGGGCTTGGGGCGGCAGTGCGGCAGTAAGCTACCAGCTGGCCGCCCCGGGGAATTCCCACGCGGTCGATGTGCCGAATACTGACCGGTGTCGGTCAATCGTAGAATGTCCTGACCGTCGGCGGCCAGGGTTGTCCCAGGAATGGCGGAAGTCGGAGGATCCGGCCGGTTCAGCGGTCCAGGTCGGCCCGGATGAGCGCCAGGTGCCGGGCCGCGTGCAGGGTCTCCGGGTGTTCCGCGCCGAGCACCCGCCGGGCGGCCGCCAGGGCGTCGGCCTGGAGCCGGTGGGCCTCCTCGGCCTCGCCCCGCGCGAGCAGCGTCTCGGAGAAGTTGTGCGCCGTCCGCAGGGTCTGCGGGTGGTCGTCGCCCAGCACCCGCCGGTACCGCGTCAGGGTCTCCCGCTGGAGGCGGTGCGCCTCGTCCAGCCGCCCCAGGCGGCGCAGCGTGGTGCCGTAGGAGTCCGCGGCCCGGAGCGTGTGCGGGCTGTCCTCGCCGAACGCCCGCCGGCAGCGGGCGAGGGTCTCCTCGTGGAGTTCCCGGGCCTGCTCGTAGCGGCCGAGCGCACTGAGGTCGGCGGCCAGGTGGTTCGCCGAGCGGAGGGTGTCGGGATGGTCGTCGCCGAGCACCCGCCGGTACCGGGCGAGGGTCTCCTCGTGGAGTTCCCGGGCCTCCTCGTAGCGGCCGAGCGCGCCGAGGTCGACGCCCAGGTGGTTCGCCGAGTGCAGGGCGTGCGGGTGGTCGTGCCCGAGCAGGCGCCGGTACCGGTCCAGGGTGTCCGCCTGGAGTCGCTCGGCCTCCTCGTAGTGGCCCCGCAGGCGCAGGTTGATCGCGTACCCGTGGGCCAGCCGCAGGGTCTGCGGGTCGTCCTCGCCCAGGGCGCGGCGGCTGCGCGGCATCGACGCCCCGTAGAGCAGGTGCGCCGCCTCGTACCGTCCCTGCTCGCGGTGGGCGCGCGCCAGGCAGCGGCCCGCCCAGAGGACGTGCCGGTCGTCGGGGCCGGAGGCGGCCGTCCAGCGGGTGTGCAGGTCCGCCGCGAGGCGGGCGCTCGCCTCGGAGTCGCCGCGCTCGGTGAGGTACCAGGCGGCGTCGCAGGCGAGGTCGCGCAGCCCCGGCGACTCGGCGTCGCCGGGGTCGACGGCGAGCAGGTGCGGCACCACCCGGGCCCAGGTCGCCCAGGTGGCGGGGTCCTCGGGGTCGCCGGGCGCGGCCTGGACGAGGACGGTCCGCGCGTGCCGGCGCACGTCGGCGGCGTCGGCGCCCAACTGGTCCCGGATGACGGCCTGGACGAGGCGGTGCAGCCGGACGCCGTCGTGGGTGCTGGTCGCCAGGCCCAGCCGGACGGCCGAACCGACGCCCCGGTGCAGGGCGACCGGGTCGGTGTCGGCCAGCGCCAGCGCGGCCAGCGGGCCGCCGGGGGCGTGCGCGCCACCGGCCAGCGGCTCCCGGGCCGCCGCCGAACGCCCGAACTCGAGCAGCCAGTGCACCGGGACGGATTCCGGGGCGAGGAACGCGCACAGCCGCACCACCGCCAGACCGAGCGGGTCCAGCCGCGCCAGTCGGGTCGCGCTGAGGTCGATGGCCCCCGCGAGCGGCTTGCGGTAGTCGCCGGTGGCGCCCTCGGTCAGCACCGCCGTCGCATGGGTGTCCAGCAGGGCCAGGTAGTCGCCGACCCGGGTGGCCGTCTCGGCGAGGAAGCCGCCTGCCTGGGCCAGCGCGAGCGGCAGGTCGGCGAGGGCGCTCGCCAGCAGGTCCGCGTCCTCCGGGCTCAGCTCGGGGCGGCGGGTGCGCAGCAGGGCCACCGACTCGTCCCGCTCCATGACGTCGACCGGGACGGTGGTCGCGATCCCCTCCCAGCCGCCGGCCCGTGAGGTGATCAGCACGTGGCCGGGGCCGCCCGGCAGCCACTTGGCCACCCCGGCGCGGTCGTCCGCGTTGTCGAAGACCAGCAGCCAGCGGTCGCGGCCGCGCAGATGGGCCTTGAGGACGGCGACGGCGGTCGCGGTGTCCGTGCCGGGCTCGGTGAGCGCCAGCTCCGCGGCCAGGGCCGCCACCTGCTCGCCGATCAGGGCCGGGTCCTCGGCGGCGATCCACCAGACCACGTCGTAGTGGGAGGCGAACCGGCAGGCGTACTCGATCGCGATCTGCGTCTTGCCGACGCCGCCGACCCCGCGCAGGGCCTGCACGCCTCCGGTGCTCCCGGTGCCGAGGCGGCGGCGCAGGTCGGCCAGGACGGCCCCGCGGCCGGTGAACTCGGGGTTGCGGGGCTCGACGTTCCAGACCGCCGGGAGGCTGCCGCTGACCCGGCCGGGCAGCGGTGCGGCGTCCGGGTCGGCGTCGTGCGCGACCGTCCCGTGCACGACCGTCCCGTGCGCGACCGTGCGGACGGGCGGGGCGGGGACGGTCGCGGGGGCGGGCGAGGCGGACGGGGTGCCGGCTCCGGTCCTCGCCCCGGGAACGGCTTCGGCTTCGGCGCCGGCTCCGGCGAACTCGGCCTCGGCCACCTCGGCCAGGGCGGTGCGGGCGCGGGCCGCGAGCGTGCGCTCGCCGCGCCGGTCGAGCTCGTCGGCGACCGCCGTCCAGGCCTCGACGGCCCGTCCGACGGCTTCCCCCGCCCGCCGGGACGCCTCGGTCCGGGCCGCCGCGGCGGCGTGCAGCGCCGACACCTCCTCCTCCAGCTCCCGCACCCGCTGGCGGGCGGCCCGGAGCTCCTGGCGGGACTGGTCGGGACGCGGGTCCTCCGCGCCCGGTCTCGGCTCGGCGCGGACATCGGCCTTGTAGCGGACGGCCAGACGGTTCCAGGCGCTCTCCCAGGCCGGGTCGGCGGCCGGGTCGACGCCGCACAGTTCGACGAAGACGAGCAGGAACGCCTTGCTGGGGAAGCGGCGGCCGGACAGGACCTCGCCGAGCGTCGTCCGCGGCAGCGAGCGGCCGAGCTGGAGCGCCTGCTTCTCCAGGTCCCGGTAGGAGGGGCTGTCCGCGCGGATCCGCAGCATTCGCAGACAGCGTGCGAGCTCTTCCTTGCTCGCGGCGGAAGCGGGATCGAGATGATCCGTGGAGTTCCCGTTCATCGAGATCGCACAGCCCCCCATGCCTGTCCGACGGTGTCCCGAGGTGTCCGACAGCATACGCGTCCCGCGCCATTCCGGGACGCGCGGCGTCCCAACTCGTCGAACCGTTGTCCGCGAAAAGGGGTGATCTGCCCGGACCTGGCGCGTGATCGGCTTCGGTTCTGGCGGGACGCCCCGGGGGGTGGTGATCTGTAGACACGGTGCGCTGTCGGGAATTCCGCCGCCGCACCGGTCGATTCCGGCGGCGTCGCGCGGCACGGGGAGTTCTCCGCGAGAACGGCGGACGGAATTTCCGGAATCGAATCGGATGACGATATTCCGAGGTCTCGGAGGACGGCGGTTCGGCCGGCGGGCCGGGCCGCACGGAGGGAGGGCTTCGCGTGCACACCCAGACACCCTCGACGGGTCGCGATCCGCGGCGGCCGGTCGGGCGGCCCCGGCGCCGACACCGCGGCCGGCTCGGCGGCAGGACCGTCCGGCTCGCCGGGCTCGCCCTGTCCGGCGCGGTCGCCGGACTCGCCATGACCCTCGCCGGAGCCGCCGCCGTCAACGCCTGGAACTTCGGCCTCGCCGTGACCACCACGCTCCTCGCGGCCTTCCCGACGGCCGGCCGGACCCCCGGCGCGCCCGCCGGGCCGGACGGCTCGCCCGCCGGCACCGACGAGGCCGCCGTCTGCCCGGACTGCGCCGCCGGCCCGGACGCCCCCTGACGCCTTAACGGCCCGGGCCGGTCCCTGAGAAGGGACCGGCCCGGGCCGTGCAGTGTCAGGATCCGAAAGAGATGCCCTAGTGCGCCGAGGGGGACGGTGCCGCGGAGGGCGAGGCCGAGCCGCTCGGCGTGGCGGAGGCGGAGGCGGACGGGGTCGCCGACGGGGTGGGGGTGGGGCAGCCCGGGGTGGTCGGGCCGGCCGTCGTGCCCGGAGTGGCCGACGGCGTCCCCGACGGGGTGGCGGTCGCACTCGCGGAGGGACTCGCGGTCGCGCTCGGCGTACCGGTCGGGGTGCCCGACGGAGTACCGGTCGGGGTCGCGCAGGTGGTCGGCGCGTCCGTGGGCGTGGCCGTCGGGGTGGCGCTGGGCGTCGTGGACGGGGTCCCGGTCGGCGTCGCGGTGGGCGTCGCCGTCGCGGTGGGGCTCGCGCCGCCGGTCGGCGTGGTGGACGGGGTGCTGCTCGGCTCGGCCGACGGCGACGCGGACGGCGACGGCGAGCCGGACGGCGTGGCGCTCGGCGAGGGCCCGGCCGTCGGGGTGGCGGAGGGCTCGGCCGACGGCGTGCCGGTCGGGGTGCCGGGCGTGGCCGGTCCGGTGGTCGGGCCAGGCGTCGGCTGCGTGCCGGGGGTGGTGCCCGGGGCGACCGGTGCCGGCGGCGTGGTCGGGACGAACGGGGCCGACGGCGTGACCGGGAGGTGCGGCGTCAGCGGGCTCGGCGTGCCGGGGCGGTTCGGGGTGGTGACCGGGCTGCCGGTGCCGAAGTGCGCCATCCAGTTCCGCACCGTGCGCAGGTACTCGGCCGAGTGGTTGTAGCCGAGCACCGCCCGGTCCAGCTGGGCCGGGTCGGAGAGGTCGCGGCCGCCCGCGCACAGGTACCGGCCGGCCGCCTCGGCGGCGTCGAAGATGTTGTTGGGGTCGGCCTTGCCGTCCCCGTTGGCGTCCACGCCCCAGGAGGCCCAGGTCGACGGGATGAACTGCATCGGGCCGACCGCGCGGTCCCACTGGGTGTCACCGTCGTAGCGGCCGCCGTCGGTGTCGCCGATCGCGGCGAAACCGGCGCCGTTCAGCGCCGGGCCGAGGATCGGACGGAACGTCGTCCCGCCGGCGTCCACCGCGCCCCGGCCGGCCTGGCCGGACTCCACCTCGCCGATCGCGGCGAGCAGCTGCCAGGGCAGGTGGCAGCCGGGGGAGCGCAGCGCCAGCGCCGTCTCGGCCTTGCGGTAGGCGGCGAAGACCGTCTCCGGCAGGGCCGGACCGGAGCGGAGCGGGTCGGTGAAGGGCGAGGTGACCGGCGTGAGCGGAGGCTGGGTCAGCGGCAGGGTGCCGCCGCCGTCGACCGCGGCGGTGCCGAGGGTGCCGGGCAGCGGGGTGGCGCCGGGGCCGAACGGCGAGGCGGTGGTGCCGTCCGGGCCGGTGCCCGGGGCGAGGGCGGCGCTGCCGGCGAGGTGCTCCGGCACGGTGTCGGCCGCGGCGGCCGGGGCGAGCCGCAGGCCGGTCACCTGAGAACCGGTCAGCGCCGCGAGGGCGGTGAACACCGCCAGCATGCCGGTCACCCGCTTGCCGAGCCGCAGCCGCCGGCCGGTCGCCCGGCCCTCCCGGCGCCCGGACTCCGCGGGTCCGCCGTCGCCCCGTGCGGCCTCGCCCTTGCTGGTCACCATGCCCTGCCCCTCCCCGTCACCGTCCGGTCCCCGAGGAACGGACGGGCTGTCACCATCGTGCCTTCCGGTGCATGACAGATCTCATGACCGGTCTCATGACCCGAATGATTAGTATCACGACGATCTGACAGGCCCCCGGTGGCCCGGGGCAGTACCGGACGCCACCGTTCGGTGAACGGACGGTGGACCGGTTCGGCCGGACACGGTCAGGGGGAGGGGGAGGGCCGAGCGGTCGTCCCTCGACGCCGCCCCGGCCGCCTCACAGGGCGAGGAGGGTGCCGTCCTCGGCCACGGCCGCGCCCGCCGCGGCCAGCGCCGGTGCCAGGGCGGCGGCCTCCGGCGAACCCCGGTGGGCGAGCGGGTTGGTGTTGTTGAGGTGGGTGTAGAGGTAGCGCGGGCCGGGCCGGCGGGCCAGGTGGGGGAGCGAGTCGGCGACCGCCAGGTGCCCCATGCCGCGCGAGGTGCGGGCACCGCCGGTGCGTTCGGCGAGTTCGTCGTCGGTCGCGAAGGTGCCGTCCAGGATCACCACGTCGGCGTCCGCCACCGCCCGGTCGACGGCGGGGGTCCACTCGGCGAGCCCGGGGGCGTAGACGGCGGTGGCGCGGCCGCCGGCCTCGGTGAAGCGGTAGCCGACCACCCAGTCCGTCCGCTCCGGCGACGGCTCCCCGGCCGGGAGGGCCGCGAGCGTCGGTGGGGCCGGCGGGTCGGCGGCGTACCGGGGGCGTTTGCCGCCGAGCGCCAGCGCTTCGGCCACCAGCCCCCCGGCCAGCTCGACCGGCTCCCCCGGGACGACGGTGTGCCAGTGCGCCTTGGTGTACGGGGCGAGCAGCGGGCCGACCGGGAACCGCCCGTGCAGCGCCTCCCGGACCGGCGCGGTGGCGTGCAGGGTCAGCTCGGCGGCCTCCCGCAGGGTCACCAGCCCCAGGGTGTGGTCGAGTTCGCCGCTGGTCAGCAGGACGCCGCGGAGCGGGGTGGCCCGGGTGCCGGGCGGCGGCGCCAGCTCGGGAACGGCGAGCAGCTGGGACCGCAGGTCGGGGGAGGCGTTGACCAGGTACCAGGCGGCGCCGTCGGCGCTGATCGCGAGGCAGTCCTGGCGGCGGGCGGCGCCGGTGCGGCGGGCGGTGTCGCAGCCCGCGCAGCCGCAGTTCCACTGGGGCAGGCCGCCGCCGGCCGCGGTGCCGAGGATCCGGATCTTCAGGGTGTGCTCCTACGGACGGCGGGTGGCCCTACACCGGGCCCGGGAGGGGCGGGACGGCGGCGGTGAAGCGGCGCGGCCGCGGGGCCGGCTCCGGGTCCGGGTCCGGTGCGTGGACGAGGTGGTGGTGCGGGGAGAGCCGGCAGGCCGGGTCGGTGGCGCCCGCGTCGCCGGTGAACTGGAAGGCCTGGCAGCGGCAGCCGCCGAAGTCCTGCTCGCGCAGGTCGCAGCTGCGGCAGGGTTCGGGCATCCAGTCGGTGCCCCGGTACCGGTTGAAGGCGGGGGAGTCGTGCCAGCTGGCGGCCAGGCCGTCGGTGACGGCGTTCGGCACCGGCATCCCGGGCAGTTGGGCGGCGGCCAGGCAGGGCAGCACGGCGCCGTCGGGGGCGACCACCAGCTGTTCGTTCCCCCAGCCGTTCATGCACGGCTTGGCGGTGCCGCTGTGGTGGTCGGCGACGACATGGGTGATCTCGATCCGGTCGCCGTGCCGCGCGCGGGCCGCGGCGACGTCGAGCTCGGCCTGCCGGACCTGCGCGTCGCTCGGCGCGAGGTGGGCCCGGTTGACCCAGGCCCAGCCGTAGAACTGGGTGTGCGCGAGTTCGACCCGGTCGGCGCCCAGCTCGACGGCGAGGTCGGCGATCTCGCCGAGCCGCTCGACGTTGCTGCGGTGCAGCACGGCGTTGACGGTCAGCGGCAGGCCGGCGCCGGTGAGCAGGGCGGCCGCGGCGAGCTTGCGCTCGTGCCCGGTGGGCCCGTTGAGCCGGGTCAGCCCGGCGATGGTGTCGGCGTTCAGCGGGTCGGCGTCCTGGACGGACAGCTGGACGTGGTCCAGTCCCGCCTCGGCGAGCTCGACGGCGCGCGGGCCGTCCAGCGGCAGGCCGCTGGTGATCAGGTTGGTGTAGAGGCCCAGCTCGCGGGCGTGCGCGACGATGGTGGTCAGGTCGCGGCGGAGCAGCGGCTCGCCGCCGGTGAGGTGGACCTGGAGCACACCGAGCCCGCGGGCCTGGTCGAGCACCCGCAGCCACTGCTCGGTGTCCAGCTCGTCCCGCTGCCGGGTGAGTTCGACCGGGTTCGCGCAGTAGTGGCACTGCAGCGGGCAGCGGTGGGTGAGTTCGGCGACCAGGCCGAGCGGGGCGGGCGCGCGCTTGCCGGCCGCGGCCCCGGGCAGTCCGGCCGCCGGGTGCGGCTCGGCGGGCGAGCCGGTGCCGTCGAGGGTGAGCAGTCGGCGCTCGGCGAGGTCGGCCAGCAGGGCGAGCACCTGGCCGGTGTCCACGCCGTCGTACTCCTCGGCGAGCCTGGCGGTGACCTCGGCGGAATCCCGGCGTCCGTCGCAGTGCCGCAGCACGGCGGCGGCGGTCCCGTTGAGCAGCAGCACGCCCTCCGGGTAGAGCAGGGCGTCCTGGCGGCGGACCGGGTCGTGGACCAGTCGCACCCCGCGCCGCAGCCCGGGGGCCACGGCGGCGGGTGCGGCGGTCACCGGCCGGTCCCGGCGGTCCCGAAGGCGCCGACGGTCGAGCCCGGGGCGGCGGACCCGGCGGTGGCGGCGGTCTCCGGGCCGTAGTCGACCGCGTCGAGCATCGCCCGCAGCACCTCGCACTTGAAGGCGAGCGCCGCCACGGCGGCCCGCTGCTGCTCGGCCGTCACGCAGTGGTCCAGCACCACGTCGAGCGTCCGGGCGCTGTCCCGGCGGGCGTCGGGGATCCGGTGCTCGAAGTAGGCGTAGCCGGCCGGGTCGATCCAGTCGTAGTGCTTCTGCCAGGCGATCACCCGCTCGGACATGTGGTCCGGCGAGAACATCTCGGTCAGCGCGGCCGCCACGCCCTCGGTCCACGGCCGGGTCTGGCAGAAGTGCAGGTAGCCGTCGACGGCGAAGCGCACGCCGCGCGCCACGTGGCGCTCGTCCAGGACCTCGGCGCGGTCCAGGCCGACGGCCTCGGCGAGCACCAGCCAGTCGGCCAGTCCGCCCTCGCCCTCGTGCGGCCCGTCCTGCTGGCCGAGCCGCCGGGTCCACTCCCGGCGGACCTCCGGGAGCGGGCAGTTGGCGATGATCGCGGCGTTCTTCCGGGTCAGGCAGAGCTGGTAGTACCAGCGGTTGGCGACCCAGCGCCGCAACTCCGGTGGCGTGCAGCCACCGGAGTGCAGGCGCAGATGGAACGGGTGGGTGTCCCAGTACCGTCCCCGCAGGCCGTACAGCCTGGCCGCGAACTCCTCGCGGGTCGACGCGGTGGTGGAAGCCTCGGTCACCGAGTGGTCCGCGCGGCGTACGCGGTGACCTCGGCGCCGGTGCGGTGGCACTCCACCGACGGCGCCGACCAGGCGGGCTTGGCCGCGGCCGCCGGGGCGGCGGGCGCGGTGGTGGCGGTGGTGACGGACAGCTGGGGAGTGAGCGTGGACTTCATGGGAGTTGCCCTCCTCGGTGAAGCGGGGTGGGGGTCGGGGGCCCGGCAGCCCCTGGAGCAGGACGCTACGAGCCGCTGGGCCCGCCCGCCGGTCCGGACCGCGCGATCGCGTGAGAATCGCGCTCGAACGGGTGACGCGACGGGCTCCGCACCCGGGCGGGGCCCGGGAGGGAAACCGGTGTCGAGTGTGCCGGTCCGACAGTGCCGTGTCGAGTGGGCGTCACGGGATGTGTCAGGTGGGTCCGGAGGGACCTGCCGTGACCTGCCGTGACGTCCTGTCACCCGTCGTCGGCCCGTCGTCGGCCCGTCGCGGCTGGACGGGCCGGGTCGGGCGGACCGGGGTCGGTCGGGGCCGGGTTCAGGCCGACCGGTTCGGGACGGCAGGGTTCGGGACGGCCGGGTTCGGGCGGGGCCGGGTTCAGGCCGACCGGCCGAAGGCCAGCAGGTGGCCGTCCTTGGTGCCGACGAACAGCCGTCCGCCGTCCGTGGCCGGGACGGAGAACCTGGTCACCGTGCCGAGCGCGAAGCTGCGCCGCAGCTTGAGCGCGCCGTTGACCGGAACCGCGTCGTAGGCCCGCAGTTCGCCGTTCTGGCCACCGGGCCCGGTGCCGGAGTAGATCACCCAGACCAGGGCCGAGCCGGCCGCCGTCCCGTTCGAGGTGACGACGGGGGAGCCGGAGGCGTAGCCGAAGCCCTCGGGGCTGGTCGCGGCGCTGGTCAGCTGCGGGTTCCCGGCGCTGTTCACCGAGTACTTGAGGGCCCGCAGCGAGCCGTAGTTCTCGACCAGGTAGACGTAGCCGCCGTCGCCGCCCCAGACGCCCGGGTGGCCCCAGACGCCCTTGAAGGGGCCGGTGGTGCCGACCACGCCGTCGGTGCCGTTCGGGCCCTGCCCCATGCCGCCGAGGCGGTCCCGGTCGAGCAGGAAGATCCGGCCGTCCTTGCCGACCTGCACCATGAGGTGCGGGTGCGCGGCGGTGCCGAAGCCGGACGGCAGGGCGGCCGGGCCGCCGGAGCCGAGGTCCACGTCTCCGTGGTCCATCTCGCGGTTGTTGGTGGGGCTGAAGAAGTCCCGCGGGGCGAGGCTGCCGTCGCTGTTGACGCCCAGCCGGACGACGGACTCGGCGAAGTGGCCGCCGGGCTTGTCGCCGGGGCCCTTCAGCGGTGAGGAGCCCTCGCCCGCGCCGTTGCCGGTCGCGACGAAGATCCGCCCGGCCCCGTCGGAGACCAGGCCGCCGCCGCTCATCCAGACGCCGGCGTTCTGCGAGGCGGAACCGGACTCGGTGGACCAGAGGGTGAGTTTGCGGCTGGTGGTGTTGACGCCGGCGACGGTGCCGACGTAGGTGCCGACCCCGCAGTCCGAGGCGAAGCCGAAGTAGACCGCGCCGTCCAGCAGCAGCAGTCCGGCCCGCTGGGCGGAGGTGGCGGGGTTGAACGCGACGCCGGGGCTGTTCACCGGCGCCCCCTGGACGGCGACCGGCCACCCGCTGCGCGAGGCCCCGGTGGCGACGTCCAGGGCGTGCACCGAGAAGTGCGCGCCGCCCTCGCTCGACTTGCTCACCAGGTAGACCGTCTTGGTCGCCTTGTCGTAGACCGGCGTGGAGATGATGCCGGTGCCGGGCGAGAGGCAGGCGGTCGAGGAGGCCACCGGGGTGCCGAGCGCGCGCTGCCAGAGGATCTTCCCGTCGGCCGCGTTGACGCCGTAGACGTGGTTCGTCGCGGTGGCGACCACCACGGTCGAACCGGCCACCAGTGGCTGGGCGTACACGGCGCCGTCGACGGCGGTGGACCAGCGGCGGCCGAAGTCGGCGCCGGACACCTGGGCGGGGGCGAGACCGGGCTCGTTGGCGTCCCAGGCGGTGCGCATGCTGTTGACCGAGACGGTCGGGCTGTCGGCCCGCGCGGGGGCCGCCGCGCCGAGCGCGCCGACGGCGAGGGCCGGGGCGAGCAGCGCGAGCCCGGAGAGCAGCGCCGTACCGGAGTGCAGGGCCGCACCGGCGGACGAGGCCCGGCGGGGGCGTCTGCGGTGGGGGCCGGGCGGGGGGCTCGCGGGGCCCGGCGGCGGGGACGTCGGCCCCTGGGACGCCGGCCCCTGGGACGCCGGCCCCTGGGGTGTCGGCCCCTGCGATGTCGGCTCCGGGGACCTCGGACCCCGGGAGGTCGGACCCCGGGATATCGGACCTCGGGGTATCGGCTCCGGGACCGGTCCGGTGGGGTGCGCGGGTGGGTGAGATCGGCTCATGCGATCCGCCTTGGCTGTCGGGGGGAGTACGGCTACGGCGCCGTGGCGTCATTCTGCGAACGCCCGTGCCGTACCCGCATCCGCCCGGCACCCCGGAGCCCGCCCCGTTCACGCCCCGGGGGGAACGCACTGCGCCGGCCGGCCGCGCCCCCGCCGGCCGGCCCGGGGCGGGGGCGCGGCCGGGCGCGGTGGGGCGCGGTGCGGTGCGTGAGGGCTCAGGACACCATGGCGATGCGGTACTGCATGATCCGGTAGTTCGTCGGGTCGTACCACTGGCTGACGACGATGTGGAAGTCGCCGAACGTCGACCCGGGCACGACGAAACCGCCGTACGGGCTGGCGACGAGACCGGCCACCTCCTGCCCCGGGGTGCCGGGGAGGATCATGGTCTGCTCCAGCGTCCTCGTCAGGTCCGAGGTCGGGAGGGGGAAGACCATCGCCCTGATCGAGAGCGGGTCCATGTTCAGCCAGGTGAGGACGTACTTGCCGTCCATGGCGCGGAAGCACAGCTCGCCCCACCTGCGGGTGCCGAGCACGGTCGTCGGGGCGGGCGCGCCCCACCGCCAGCCGCCGTCGGCCCAGCCCCACGGCTCGTAGGCGTCCGGATCGCCGAGGCGGTCCTGGCGCACCCGGTGCAGCAGCATGCCCGAGTCCACCTCGCGGTCGAAGACCGTGGACAGGACGTAGCAGTAGCCGTCGTCGGCCACGGCGTAGGTCTTCTGCTGGAACTGGCCGCCGTGCAGGTCACCCGGCCACTGGCAGAGGTACTCCCAGGTCTCGCCGTTGTCGCGGGAGCGCCAGAAGTCGGTGTGGTGGGTGTCGTAGATGACGCCGCGCATGAGGTGCATGTACATCACCCCGTCGACGACGAACGCGTCCGACGGGATCGCCGTGGTGAAGTCGTTGCCCACCGGGTTGTGCGGCTCCTCGACGAGGCTGATGTCGTGGGCGCCGCGGACCACGCCGTCGATGCGCAGGCTGCCGGGGTTCGCGTTGCTGGACCGCAGGCCGACCGGGGCGTTCCACCGGCCCTCGCCGACCCGGTCGCCGTCGAAGGTGTCGCCGCAGACGAAGAGCATGGTGCCGTCGGGGCACCGGACGGGGATGCCGAGGTCGGTCCACGGTGCGCCGAACGGGCCGGTCTCGAGCGGACCGCTGAGGTTGCGCACCTTGGTCGCGACCGTCGGGGCGGTCGGGTCGTACGGGCCGTTGGCGACCGCCGTCGGAGCGCCCGCACCGACGGCCCCGACCCCCACCGCGGCGCCGAGGCCGATCCTGAGCAGCTCGCGGCGCGAGGGCCGGCCGGTCCGCGCGCCGTTCCCGGTGGGGTTCCCGGCGTCGTTCCCGCCCGTTGCGTGTGTCATTCTGCCGATGGCCCTTCCGGATCGACGCGTTCCCGCGGCTGCGGAACGGACCGCGCACCTCGACGGTGACGGTCCGTCACCGAGCCTACGGCGTGGGGTCGCCGCCGTACCGGTCGGTGCACGGACCTTCACCCGAACCGGTGAGACCTCACGTCGAGCGAGGGGACGAGGGGCAGCAGTTCCGCCGGCGAGCGGATGGTGGGCACGGCGGAGGGCGCGGTGGGCTCCGGAGCCTGTCCCCCTTCTCCACCTCGTGCGGCGGCCTAGACCGACTTGGACAGCACCAGCGCCAGGGCGCTCGCGGCCGCCGCCTCGGCCTGGGCGTTGACCTCGTCGCCCGGGCCGCGGTCCTTGACCACCTCGACGGAGTAGACGTGGCCGTCGGAGACGAAGTACACCGTCGGCTGGTGGCCGTCCTTGCGCTGGATCAGATAGGCCTCCTGGCCGACGCCGGGGAGCGGGGTGGCCAGGTACTCCGGGTTGACCTTGAGCGAGGCGAGCGTCGAGGGGGAGGTCTCGCGGAGGTCCGCGTAGGACTGGCGGGAGCCCCAGGTGCAGCCCCAGACCGCCTTGCCGTCCACCGGGTCGTGGTGGGTGCCGGCGAACGGACCGGCGGTGCCGACGGCCGCGATGACCTGGGGGGAGGTGAGCAGGGTGCAGGCGTCGGCGGGGCGCTTGCCGGTGCCGGCCGGGGCCGCCGCCGTGGCGGACGGCGTGCTGGTGGCGGAGGGCGGGGCGGCGGCGGTCGGGCCGGTGGTGGTCGTCGGGCCGGTGGCCGAGGGGCTGCTCGCGGGGGCGCCGGCGCTCGGCGGTGCGGAGGCCGCCGTCGAGCCGCCGCCCGAGGAGGAGCAGCCGGCCACCGTGACGGCGGCGAGGGCCAGCGCGGGCAGCCAGACGAACCGGCGGCCGGACGTGAGTGGTGACCTGCGGTCCATGGGAACCCCCTCCGATGGTGTCCACCGGTGCGGCGGACTGCGTCGTGGCAGGATCCTACGGCTCGGGGCGGGGCGATATTTCCCGTTCCGGCTACGGGAGTTGGACGGCTCTGTCACGGCGGCGCCCGGGCCCCGGGTCGGTGCCGGCCGGCCCCCGGGCCGGTGTCGGCCGGTCGCGGAGCGGGCGCGTCCGGGGCCCGGGACGGCGGTCCGGGGGCACGGGGGTGGTACGCGCACGTGCGGGCGGGCTCCCGGCGCCGCCCGCGACCGGCCGACTGACCAGGCCGGATGCGGAGACCCTTCCATACCAGGGCGGCCGGGCCGCTGTCGAGCACCGGAGGGCGTCTTCCCCGGACGGGTGACGTTCTGGTGAAAGTGGTCATGCCAGGAACGGTGGTTCGGCATTCTGAGCCCGCGATCAGGCGGATCCCGGGACGGGCGGGCCGCGCGACCAGTGGGACACCAGAGGGACGGAGGCCCTGACAATGAGCACGAATCTGCCGGAGACCGTGGCCGAGGCCCCGGCCGTGCTGCCGGCGCCGCCCCGGGTGGTCGACGACCTCGCCCGCGACCTGACCCATGCGGCGGCCGCCGTCCGGGCCGCGTCCAGGGGCGGCCGGACGGGTGGCGACCTCGCGGTGGCCGCGTACACCGCGGTGGTCTGCACCGGGCGGTCGGCGGCCCGGGCGTTGGAGGAGGCCGCCGCGTGGTGCCGGCAGGCGCCCGAGGCCGAGGTGCATTCGCTGGCCTGGGCACGCGTCCCCGGTCACCGCGACGACGTCTTCGAGTACCGGGTCACCCTCGCCATCAGCTTCCCCGACCAGGAGACCGGCGAGCACACCGGGGACACCCACCACGCCCGGCGCTGAGCCCGGGGAGGCGAGGTGGTCAGGGGGCGGGCGGCCGGGGGTCGGGGGGCCGATCGGCGGGTCCCGGCCCGGGCGGGCGCCTCGCTAGACTCGCCCCATGAACACTGCGGGAACGAACGATCCGGTCGCGGAGGACCGCGAACTGCCCGCCGGCGCGGCCGTGCTGGTCACCGTGCTGGCCGCGGTCTGTGGTGCGCTGGTCCTGCTGTTGGTGCTGCACGGCCTGGGCTGGACGGCCCCCGGACTCGGCTGGCTGGTGGCCAAGGGGGCGGTCAAGCTCGGTGTCGGCGGCACGGTCGGGCTGATCGCCGCCGTCGGCTGGCTCCGGGCCCGCCGGGCGGCCGGGCGGCAGGACGCCGCCTGAGCCGCCGGCGTTCCCGGCGTTCCCGGCGTTCCCGAGGGGTCAGTCCTGCGCTGCCGCGCACTCGGGGTGTCCCCAACTGCCGCCCACCTTGGTGATCTTGTCGCCCTTGGCGTACGGCCGGGAGCACGGGCAGGTGCCGGGGAACCGCGCGGACAGCGTCGGCGCGCTCCCGGAGGACCGGCGCTTCGCCGCGGCCGGCGAGCCGCTGCTCCCACCGCGGGCGGCACCGGTGCGGGCGGCACCGCTCCGGGCCGGGCCGCTCCGGGCGGTGCCGCTCGGAGCCGGGTCCGGCACCGGGAGGTCCGCGGCGGTCCCGCCGGCGGACTCCTGGGTCCGGGCGGCGTCACTGGCGGCCTTGTCGGCCACGGCGTTCAGCGGATCGCCGTCCACCTGGTGGGCGGGCACGTAGACGAAGGTGACGTCCCGTCCGTCCAGGAGCTCGTCGATCCGCTGGATCAGCTCCTGATTGGCGACCGGCTTGCCCGCAGCGGTCTTCCAGCCGTTGCGCTTCCAGCCCTTGAGCCACTTCGTCACCGAATCGCGGGTGTAGGTGCTGTCCAGCCGGACCTCCAGCGGCACGGCGGGGTCGGTGTCGGCCAGCAGCCGTTCCAGCGCCGTCAGTTCGCCCACGTTGTTGGTGCTGTGCCCCAGCGCGCCGGACTGCCAGCGCTGCGGCACCCCGGCACTGTCCGCCACCACGTAGGCCCAGGCCGCCGGGCCGGGGTTTCCCTTGGCCGCCCCGTCACAGGCGGCGATGATTCGGTCGTTCATACCGCGATCATCTCAGGACGCGGACGCTCCCCGGCGCGCAAGGGGCCGCCGTCGGTGCCGGGGGCGGGGGGCGACGCGGTCCCGTGCCGGTGGGCGAAGGCCCGGGTGACCCCGCTCACCGGGCGCTCAGGGCACCAGGACGAGCCGTCCGCGCAGGGCGCCCGCCGCCAGGCGGTGGTGGGCGGCCGCGGCCCGGGCGAGGGGGAGGGTGTCCGCGACCCGGAGGGTCAGCTCCCCGCGCTCGGCCAGGGCCGAGAGTTCGGCGAGCGCGGCCCCGTCGGCGGCCACCCAGACCTGGGCGACCCGGATCCCGCGCAGGCCGACCGGGGCCGCGCCCGCCGACACCGCGACGAAGGCGCCCCGGTTGCGCACCGCGCCGAGCGCCGCGACCCCGAGCAGGGCGGCGTCCAGCGCCCCGTCCACCCCGCCGGGGACCAACGCCCGGACCTCGGCGGCCAGGTCGGCGGCCCCGCGCGGCACGACCCGCTCCGCGCCCAGCGCCCGCACGGCGACGGCGTCCCGCTCGCCCGTCACGGCGATCACGCGCAGGCCGCGCCCCGCCGCCAGCTGGACGGCGAAGCCGCCCACCGCGCCGGCCGCGCCGGTGATCAGCAGCGTCGCCCCGGGCGGCAGATCGAGCAGGTCCAGCGCCTGGACGGCGGTCAGTCCGTTCAACGGCAGCGTGGCCGCCGCCTCGGACGACACGCCCGCGGGGGCCGGGGCGAGCGCCGTGGCGTCCAGCACCACGGCGTCCGCGTGGGTGCCGAGCGGGACGTCCAGCCGGTCGCGGAGCCCGATCACCCGGTCCCCGGGCGCGAAGCCGGAGACCCCGGGCCCGACCCGGTCGACGGTGCCGGCCACGTCCCAGCCGATGCCGACGGTCTCGCGCGGACCCATCAGGCCCGCCCCGGCGAGCACCCCGGCCCGGGTCACCGCGTCCACCGGGTTGACGGCGGCCGCCGCCACCCGGACCCGCACCTGCCCCGGGCCGGGCTCCGGGGCGGGCACCTCGATCAGCTCCAGGACCTCCGGGCCACCGAACCGGCGAACGACCACGGCACGCATCGTGCTCTCCCTCCTCGGGGTGCCCCGCCGGGGCTTCCCGCCGGGGCCTTGCGAACGGTCTCCAACCTAGGGAGAGTTGCTCTCCGTCAGGAAGTACGCACCCGCAAGTGCGTACCGTACGGGGAGGAGAGCCGATGGCGACCACGACCGCCGCCCAGCGCCGCTCGGCCGAGCGGGCCGACTACGACGCCTACCTCGCGGAGTGCCCGGCCCGCCAACTGCTGGACCGGATCGGCGACAAGTGGGTCAGCCTGGTCGTCAACGCGCTGGCCGACGGCCCGCAGCGGTACAGCGACCTGCGCCGCCGCCTTGCCGGGGTCAGCGAGAAGATGCTCACCCAGACCCTGCGCGCCCTGGAACGGGACGGGCTGCTCACCCGGACGGTCACCGCCTCGGTCCCGGCCCGGGTGGACTACGCGCTGACCCCGCTGGGCACGGGACTGCTCCCGCTGCTGCGGGCGATCAAGCACTGGGCCGAGGAGAACATGCCCGAGGTGCTCGCCCACCGGGAGGCCTACGACCGGGCCCCGGCCGGCTGACCCGGTCGGGTGGTCGTGGGCCCGGGGTGCGCGATGGTCGGGTCGGGCCGGATCGCCGTTTCCCGTCCTGGTGCCGTTTGCGGCGCGCCCGCGTGGCGGACAGTGGGGCGCGGGTCCTCGTCAGCGACCTTCATCGGAGGGGAAGTCATGAGCATCCGTACCGTCGCCGCGGCCGTCGCCGCCACCGCCGCGCTCGCGGTCCCGGTTCTCGCCGCCGTCCCGGCCTCGGCCGCGCCCGCCCGGGTGGCGGCCTGCTCGACGTACAGCGACGCCGTGAGCTACGGCGTCTCCTGCGACGGCACCCGCGGCTACTGCGCCTGGGCCGTCTGCGTCAACAACAAGGTGGTGTACGGCCCCACCCGCTCCGGCGGGGCGTGGTCCTACGCCCACTGCGGCAACGTCGGTTCGACCTTCCGCAGCGGCGGCTACACGCTGGTCTGACCGCCGGGGCCACCGTCCAGCACGCCGTCCAGCACGCGGTCCAGGGCGCGGTCCACGCGGTCGGCGAGCGTGGGCCACGGGCGGCAGTCGACCACCGGGAACGCGTGCCGGCGGGCGCCGTCGGCGAGCCAGTGCGAGTAGCGCGCACTGACCTCGGCGCGGTCCGCCTGCACGCCGCCGCCAGGTTCGCGCGCCGCGTAGTTGGCGGTGATCCGGTCGGCGTCGCCCTCGTGCAGGAACACCGCCCGGACGTCCCGGCCCGCCGCCCGCCCCAGGGCGACCGCCCGGGCGCAGACGGCGGGCGTGAGGTAGTCGCCCTCGACCACGGCCGGGACGGGGACGGTCAGCCGGTTGCGCACCACGCCGAGCGCGGCGGGCTCCAACGCCTCGGCGGTGGCGATCTGCAGCTCCAGCACGCGCCCGGGCGGCCACGACTCCTCCGGCCGCTCCGGGGCGGTCGGCCCGTCGAAGTGGTGCAGCGCCGGGTGCTGGGCGGCGGTGGTGAGCTCCTGCACGGCGGAGACCACGTCGTCGAACTCCACCACGAAGGCGCCGGTCGCGGCGGCGATCCGGGCGGCCGCCCGGCTCTTGCCGACGCCGGAGGCGCCGCCGATCAGTACGAGGTCCCAGCTCCGCTTCGGCATCCGGCGACACTATCGTGCGGGATCGGGGCGGATCATCCGGATATTTCCGGTCGGCCGGTGCCTGCCGGTGCCTGCCGGTGCCTGTCGGCGCCCCGACGGGTCCGGCGCGTGGTCGGGTGGTCGGGAGGTCGGGTGGTCGGGAGGTCGGGAGGAGGTCCGCGTCAGGGCGTCGGCGGTTCGGCGTGGTCCAGGCGCCGCTGCCAGGTCGTCAGCAGGCCCTCCAGTGCCGCCGCCTCCTCGGCGGTGAGGACGCCCAGCAGGCGGTGCTCGTTGCGCATGTGGGCCGTGAACGCCTCGTCGAAGAGTCGGCGGCCCGCCTCGGTGAGCGCGACCACCCGGCCGCGCCCGTCCGCCTCGCTGCGCCGCCGGGTGACCAGGCCGGCCCGCTCCAGCCGGTCGATCCGCTTGGTCATCGCACCGGTGGTGACCATGGTGTGCGCCGCCAGCTCCCCGGGGGCCCGCTCGTACGGCGCGCCGGCCCGGCGCAGCGCGGCCAGGGCGTCGAACTCGCCCTCGCCCAGTCCGTAGCGCCCGTAGACCAGGCAGAGTTCCTCGGTGAGCCGGCCGGCCAGCCGGTGGAGCCGCCCGATCACCGCCTGCGGGGACACGTCGAGGTCGGGGCGCTCCCGGCGCCACTCGGCCTGGATGGCGGCGACGTGGTCGGGCGCCGGTGTCGCCGGTGCCGCCGCAGGGTCCGTCGGGTGGCTGTGCGGGCCGTGTTCCGTGGGTGCCATGACCCCATCCTAGCTCGGTAGCTTCCTGGGAAGGTACATTGGCTTCCATGGAAGCCAGTTTTCGATGGGTGCTGCTGACGGCCGTCGCGCCGGTGGCGTGGGGCGCCAACTACTACGTCACCCGCGAGTTCCTCCCGGCGGACCGTCCGCTCTGGGGTGCCGCCCTGCGCGCCCTGCCCGCCGGCCTGCTCCTGCTGGCGCTGCGTCCGCGGCGTCCGCGCGGCGCCTGGTGGTGGCGGACGGCCGTGCTGGGGCTGCTCAACACGGCCGGGTTCTTCGTCCTGCTCTACATCGCCTCGCAGTCGCTGGCCACCAGCGTGGCCTCCACGGTGATGGCCGCCTCGCCGCTCGCCATGCTGCTCCTCGCCTGGGCCCTGACCGCCACCCGGCCCGCCCGCGCCCACCTGCTCGGCGCGCTGGTCGGCCTCGGCGGCGTCGGGCTGATGCTGCTGACCCGGGCCGAGCGGGTCAGTCCGTCCGGCCTGGCCGCCTCGGCGGCGGCGATGCTGCTCTCCTCGCTCGGCTACGTGCTGGCCGGCCGGTGGCGGGACGGCGCGGACGTCCTCGCCACCACGGCCTGGCAACTGGTCGCGGGCGGGCTGGTCCTGCTGCCCCTGGCCGCCGCCTTCGAGGGCGCGCCCGTGACGCCCACCGGGCGGGAGCTGCTGGCCTTCGGCTACGTCGCGGTGGTGGCGACCGCGCTGGCCTTCGCCGCCTGGTTCGCGGGCCTGCGTCACCTGCCGCCCGGCACGGTCGGCCTGCTGGGGCTGCTCAATCCGCTGACCGGCGTCCTGCTCGGCACGGCGGTGGCGGGCGAGGACCTCGGTCCGCTCCAGCTCGCCGGGCTGCTGCTGGTCCTCCTGGGGGTGGCCCTCGGCCGACCGAAAGGCCGACCGAAAGGCCGACCGGGGAGCCGTCCGCGCGGGCGGCCGGGGGGTCGGGGGGCCGCGCCCCGGTCGGGCGAGGAGGGTGACGCCCGCCGTGAAGCCGTGCATCCGACCTCGGGCCGCTGATCGGCGGCAGCCGCGGTGGAGGAGCGGCGTCGTCCGTCCCCGAGCGATATCGGTGCTTGCGCGAACTTCCTTGTGTTCATGCGAAGTTGGCCACCAAGAGCGGATCGGACCGGTAGGAATGGGGGCGCCCGGCCCGGCCCGGCCGGGCCGGGCGGAGGGGGAGGGCGCGGGTCAGCCGTGCCCGGGCACCGCGGGGGAGCCACCCTCCGACTCCCGGATTCTGTCTTCTGCGAGCCGAGGGACCCGATGCGTTCGTTCACCAAGACCCTGCCCGTCCTGCTGGCCGGCGTGGCACTCGCCGCCGCCGCGCTGGCCTCCCCCAGCGGGGCCGACGCGGCGGCCGCCGACAGACCCCGCGGTCTGGAGGTCGCTGTGCCCGCCTACGTGCTGCCCGGCGAGCCCATGCTGACCGCGGTGGCGGCCGCCCGCCCGGCGCCGTCGATCGTCGTCCTCAACCCGTCCAACGGCTACGCGCCCTTCGACGCCGCCTGGCAGGCGCAGGCCGACGCGCTCCGCGCCGGTGTCACCGCGCACGGCACCCGCACCCGCGTCCTGGGCTACGTCGACACGGGCCACGGCTCCCTGCCGCGGTCCGTGGTCCGGGCGGCCGTCGACAACTACCTCAGGACCGCCGACCACCGGCTGCACGTCGACGGCATCTTCTTCGACCAGACCGGCCGCGACTGCGGCCCCGGCAACAGCGCCCGCGACTACTACGCGGAACTGCGCCGGTACGTCCAGGACGCCGTCTACGCCGTCGCACCGCAGGCCCAGGACCTGGTCGTGAACAATCCCGGCACCGCCGTCGAGGACTGCTACCTGGAACCCGGCCACCGCACGGCCGACGTCTTCGTGACCTTCGAGGGCGAGTACGCCGACTACACCGACGCCTGGCTGGGCGGCAACGTCTTCAACCCCACTGCGGGCTACTACTCCGGCGCGGCCTTCGACGCCAGCGGCACGGCCTTCTGGCACCTGGTGTACGACACCCCGGACCCGGCCGCGATGCGCACCACGCTCGACGCCGCCTACCTGCGGGGCGCCGGCTACGTCTACGCCACCGACGACGCGCTGGTGGTCCCCTGGGACGCCGCCCCGGGCTGGGGCTTCACCGCCGAGACCGCGTACGCGGCCGGCAAGGGCTGACGGGCCGCCCGTCCTCCTCGGGGCCTCGTGCCCGAGGGGGACGGGCTTCAGGGGGTCCGTTCCTCCCGCGCGGCGGTGACGGTCCAGGAGATCGTGATCACGACCGCGAGCGTCAGCAGGACCACGCCGACCACGATCGCGGTCCAGCCGCCGCTGGTCAGGCCGTCCAGCTGCTCCCGGTAGGTGGTGTCGTGGGGCTCCGGCATGCCTTCGCCGAACGAGCCCTTCACCCGGGCGCGGCAGATGTCTCCGGGCGACATCGGCTGGCCGTAGCAGGTCGGTACGGCGGTGTGCAGCTTCTCGACGCCCATCAGGACCAGGCCGACACCGGCGACGTACAGGACGAGCAGGATCAACACCTCGACGGCCTCCCCGAATCCCCCGACCCCGCTTACACGTCCTCCGACGCGCGGCGGCCCCCGGGCGGTTCCGGGCGCCGCCTGTGACATGACACGGCGACGAGGTGAGGCGGTGACGAGGTGAGACGGTGACGAGGTGAGACGGTGACGCGCTGAACGCCCCCGGCCCGGGGCCGCGCCCGCCCGGGGTGGGCGGGGCGGCACCGGGCCGGGGGCGCGGAGCCGGCCGGGGGCGGGCCGGCGTCGGGATCAGGCGCCGGGCGGGGTCACGTAGCCGGAGATCTTCCAGTTCTTCGTGCCGCCCGTCGCGGTGCGCGGGTTGATGTGGCGGTGGGTCACCTTGTTGCTGACGTTGCCCTCGACGGTGTCCAGCGTGCCGTCCCGGTTCACCGAGACCACCACGCCCACGTGGCCGCCCCGCGCGTTCGCGGGCGGGCCGTAGACGACGAGGTCACCGGGCTTCGGCGAGCCGGTGTGGAACAGGTGGTGGTCCTGTCCCCACTTGCCGACGCCCCGGGCGAGCAGCGTGGTCGGGCCGTTCTTCACCCCGGCGTGCCGCCAGGCCCACTCGGCGAACGCCGCGCACCAGGAGGTGTTGCCGCAGGTCTGGCCCTTGCCGGTGAGGAACTTCTGGCAGGCCTGGCTGCTCTCGGTGACCCCGATCTGGCCGCGCGCCGCCGCCACGATCCGGTCCCGCAGCGTGGCCGCCGCCGGCGCGGCCGCCCCGGCGCGCAGGGCGTCGGCTCCCGTGCCGGTGTCGGCGGCGGTGCCGGCGGCGGTGTGGTTGTCGGCGGCGGTGACGACCGAGGTGGTCGCGACCGGCGCGGTCGGGAGGGCGAGCGCGTCGGCGACGCCGCTTCCGGTGAACGCGGCCGCCGTCAGCGCGGCGAGGGCGACGGTGCGGCCCGCACGCTGCTTGAGCGTCGTGAGCGTGAGGTGACGGGTCGTGTGCATCGATGACTCCTTCGGGTGCATTCCTGTGACCCCGGACGGCATGCGTCGCCCCGGGTACGGGAGGGATCGGGATTCGCCGGGTGTCCTCACCGGCGGTCATCAGCGTTGCACGGCCGGGCCGCCGACTCCTACGCTGCGCGACCAGGTGGTTACTCATTCGTATGCGGCCGGGGTATGCACCGCGCTGAGCTGCGGATATGCACAGACCGAGAAGAGCGGAGCGGACGGATGCCGGAGAGCGGGGCCATCGGACCGGGGGCGGACGGCGGCGGGACGACGCCGTCGCCGCGGGCGGAACTGGCACGGACGCTGCGCGAGTGGCGGGCCCGGGCGGGCGACGTGCCGCAGAAGACGGTGGCCCGACGGCTCGGCATCGCCCAGACCACGGTGTCCCGCTACGAGAGTCCGGACGGGCGCCACCCGGCCCCGGAGGCGGCGGTCCGCGCGTTGTGGTCCTGCTACCGCCTGGCCGAGGAGGACCTCGCCCAGGCGCTCGCGCTGCGGGCGCGGGTGGACGGTGAGCTCCGTGCCGGGGGCGGCGGGGGCGGCGTGGACGCCTCGGGCGGCGGTGGTGCGGACGCCGACGGTCCGTCTGCCGAGGTCGGGGGTGACGACGGTGACGCCCCGGTGCCGGCGGCGGCCGCCGTCCCGACCGTCGGGCTGCTGCCCGCGCCCGCTGCTGCTCCCGGTGCCGGCCCCGCTCCCGCTCCCGTTCCCGCTCCCGTTCCTGCTCCCGTTTCTGCTCCCGAGCGGGAGCGGAGTCGACACCGAGTGGCCTGGACAGCCGGGGCCGGGGCCGTGGCCGCCCTGGTCGGGGTGGTCGCGGGCGGGCTCCTCGTCCATCAGCTGCTCGGTTCGGCGACGGCCGACCGGTCGGACGGTGCCCGGCCGACGCCCCCGCAGGCCCCGCCCGCCGTCACGGCCCCGGCCGCCGCCACCGCCACCCCCACGGCCCTTGCCTCCTGTCGGGCCGTCGGCTGTCTCCATGTCGAGCCCAACAGCACGGTCTGCCAGCACGACGCCGTCACCACGGCCCAGGGCCGGGATTTCGGCGTCCACGTCGAACTGCGCTTCAGCCCCGGGTGCCAGGCCGCCTGGGCCAGGATGTCGGGGAGTTCCCCGGGCGACCGCGTCCAGGTGTTCGGCCGCGAAGGCACCCCGCCGGACCAGGAGGAGTACCGCCAGCAGACCGGCCGCACCGCGCACACCCAGATGGTCCGGTCCACCGGCCCGGCGGACGCCAGGGCCTGCGCGATCGTCGACGCCCGGGGCACCGTCTGCGCCACCGGGGCCCCGACGCCGAGCCCGCTCCCGGAGTCGGCTCCGGAACCGTCACCGTCACCGTCACCGGCCGCGGCTTCGGCCTCGGAACCGTCCTGACCGTCGACCGGGCCACCGTCAGGACGGTGACGGCGCCGGGTCGTCCGCCGGGAGGACCGGCAGCGACCGCAGCCGCACCACGGGGGAGAGGGCCAGTCCGATCACCACCAGCGCCGACCCGGCCGCGGCCACCCGGAGCGCTTTCCCCGGGCCGATCCACCCCGCCAGCAGCCCGGCGGTGAGACCGCCCAGCGCGCCGCCGCCGAACAGCAGGGTGCGGAAGGCCGCCGTCATCCGGCCCATCATCGACCGGGGCGTCAACGACTGGCGCAGGCTGACGATGATCACCCCGGCCACGCCCAGGCCGAGGTAGCTGGTGAAGAAGGAGAGCACGCAGCAGGCGAGCACCACCGGGCGCGGACCCCCGGCCACCGCGAGCAGGACCGGACCGAGGAGGAGTGCGGACTGCGCGACGAGGTAGACCCGGCCGAGCGGGAAGCGGTCGATCACCCGCCGCGAGATCAGCGCCCCGACCAGCCCGCCCACGGAGGCGGTGGCGAGCACCCCGCCGAGGGCGGTCGAGCTCAGATGGAGGTCGTGGGTGCCGTGGAGCAGGAACATCGTCCACACCGTGACCATGGAGAAGTTGCAGCAGAAGCCGATCAGCGCGAGCGCCCGCAGCACGCTGTCGCCCAGCACCCAGCCCAGGCCGTCCCGCAGTTCGGTGCGCAGGTGCCGTTCGGCGGCCGGTGCGGGGCGCGGCTCGCGGGTGCGGATCAGCAGCAGCGAGACCAGGGACACCGCGTACGAGCAGGCGTCGACCAGCAGGGCCACCGGCGCGGTGAGCGCCGACACCAGGACGCCGGCCAGTCCCGGCCCCGCCACCTCGGCCGCCGAACTGCTGGCACCCATCCGGGCGCTCGCCTCGACGTAGCGCTCCTGCCCGCGCACCAGCACCGGTACGTACGACATCCAGCTGACGTCGAACGCCACCGAGGCGATGCCGACCGCGCAGGCGATCACCAGGAGGACCGGCAGGTTCAGCAGGTGCCACCAGGAGAGCAGCGGGACCAGGGCGAGCAGGACCAGCCGGACGAGGTCGGCGCCGAGCATGACGGGACGGCGGCGCATCCGGTCGCTCCAGACGCCGATCAGCAGGGCGAGCCCGAGGTACGGGACGAGCTGGAGGAAGCGGAGCAGTCCGACCTGCTCGTCGGTGGCGCCGAAGGCGTTGATGGCGGTCAGCGGCAGGGCGAGGTTGGTGATCTGGGTGCCGAGCAGGGAGACCGTCTCGCCGAACCAGAACCACAGGAAGTCGCGGTTGTGCCAGAGGCTTGCGGTCGCTGCCGGCCCGTCCTCGGCCGGTGGTGCGGCGGGCGCCTCGGACGGTCCGCCGGTGGCGAGGGGAGGAGCGCCGGTCACCGGTCGGCCTCCCGCCCCGGGCGGGTGACCGCAGTGACCGGAGCGATCGGAGTCACCGGAGCACCCGCTGTGCCCCGTGGGCCGAGCCGGACCAGCCGTCCGACGGCGTCCGCCACCTCCTCGATCTCCTCCTCGGTGTTGTAGTAGTGCGGCGACAGCCGCAGGCACCAGTCCACCTCCTTGTCGGCGAAGTCGAACTGTGCGAACTCCCGGAAGCTCAGCGCCGAGTTGACGGCCTGCGCGTCCAACGCCGCCTTGAACGGCTCGGCCTGCCAGCCCTGCACCGCCAGGGTGACCAGCGCGGCGGGCGCGGGGCCGCCGTCGAGCAGCCGGACGCCGGGCAGTTCGGCGAGCCGCTCGCGCAGCAGGGCGGCGAGGGCCGGGGTCCGCCGGGCGATCGCGGCCGGTCCGACCCGCAGTGCGTAGCGCACGGCGGCCGCGCAGCCGAGCACCGTCGCGTACGGGAACTCCCACTCCTCGAACCGGGCCGCCGTGTCGACCGGCCGGTACTCGCCGGGCGCCGTCCACCGCGCGCCGTACATGTCGATGAACAGCGGCTCGTACCCGGCCCCCAGGACCCGTTCGGAGACGTACAGGAAGCCCGAACCCCGGGGCCCGCGCAGGAACTTGCGGCAGGTCGCGGTGAGCAGGTCGCAGCCGATCCGCTCGACGTCGAGCTCGAACTGTCCGACCGACTGGCAGACGTCGACCAGGTAGAGCAGGTCGAGTTCACGGCAGTGCCGGCCGATCTCGGCGATCGGCTGGACGAGGCCGGAGTTGGTGGGCACGTGGGTGGCGGCGACCAGTCGGGGGCGTTCGGCGCGCATCAGGGCCGCCATCGCCTCGACGTCGACGCCGCTGCCGTCCGGACGGTCCGGGGCGTGCACGATCCGCACGCCGTGGCGGCGGCGCAGGGAGAGGAAGGCGATCTGGTTGGAGATGAAGTCGTTGCGGGTGGTGAGCACGGTATCGCCGGGGCGGAAGTCGATCGCGGACAGCGCCTTGGCGTAGGCGTGGGTGGCGCTGCCCGCGAAGGCGATCGTGCCCGGTGCGGCGTTGAGCAGCTCGGCCACCGAGGTGTGGAAGTCGGCGACCTGGGCGGCGCGGGCGGCGGAGGCCTCGTAGCCGCCGATGGTGGCCTCCATCTGCAGGTGCTCGACGACGGCCCGGAGCACCGGACGGGCCATCAGTCCGCAGCCGGCGTTGTTGAAGTGGATCACGGCCTCGCAGCCGGGGGTGTCGGCCCTCAGGGCGGCGACGTCGAGCGGTGCGGTGTCGGGTGACGTGATGCCGGGTGACGTGATGTCAAGTGGTGCGGCGTCCGGGGGGCCGGCGGGCAACGGCGCGGTGGCGGTGGAAGGTTCGGTCGGGAGCGGTTCCGTCCCAGATGCGAAAGCGCTATTATCATTTCCCATGTCTGACGGTAGCAGTACTGATGCCCTCGTTGCGATCCTCCGCAGCGAGATCGCCGGGCTCGCCCCGGGGGACCGGCTGCCCAGCAGCCGCGACCTGATCGCCCGCCACGGCGTGGGACCGGTCACGGTCTCCCGTGCCATCGCCCAACTCGCGGCCGAGGGCGCAGTGGTGACCCGGCCCGGCAGCGGCACCTTCGTCTCGGTGCGCCGCTCCCGCCCGGACGACCGGGCGCCCGACACCTCCTGGCAGACCGTCGCCCTGGCAGGCCGGGCCCACGTGCCGGACGCGGACCCGACGGGCACCGCCAGCGGAGGGCTCGATCCCTCGGCCCTTCCGGCCGGCACGATCAGCCTGGCCGGCGGCTACCTGCACGAGAACCTCCAGCCCACCCGCGCCCTCGGCGCCGCCCTCGCCCGTGCCGCCCGTCGGCCCGACGCCTGGCGCCGGGCCCCCGTCGTCGGACTCGCGCCGCTGCGCGCCGTCCTGGCCCGGCAGATCGGCCCCGACATCGGCCCGGAGGACGTCCTGGTCACGGGCGGCGGGCAGGGCGCGCTGTCCATGCTGTTCCGGGCGATCGCCGACGCCGGCAGCCCCGTCCTGGTGGAGTCGCCGACCTACCCCGGTGCGCTCGCCGCCGCCCGCGCGGCCGGGCTGCGCCCCGTCCCGGTCCCGGCCGACGCGGACGGTCTGCGGCCCGACCTGCTGGCCGAGGCCTTCGCGATGACCGGTGCCCGACTGCTCTACTGCCAGCCGACCTTCCACAACCCGACCGGCGCGGTGCTCACCCCGGAGCGGCGCCGGCAGGTGGTGGACGTCGCGCGGGCGGCCGGGGCGTTCGTCATCGAGGACGACTTCGCCCGCCACCTCGGCCACGGCCGCCCGGTGCCGGCCCCGCTGGTCGCCGACGACCGGGACGGCACCGTCGTCCACGTCACCTCGCTGACCAAGCCCGCCTCGCCGAGCCTGCGGATCGGCGCGGTCGTCGCGCGCGGCCCGGTGCTGGGCCGGCTGCGCGGCATGCGGGAGGTCGACGACTTCTTCGTCGCCCGCCCGCTCCAGGAGGCCGCCGTCGAACTGCTCTCCACCCCGGCCTGGGACCGCCATCTGCGCACCCTCGCCACGGCGTTGCGCGAGCGCTGCGGGGTCCTGGCCGACGCGCTGACGGAGCGGCTGCCGGACTGGACCCCGGTCCGGCTGCCGGACGGTGGGCTGCACCTGTGGCTGCGCCTGCCGGAGGGTTCGTCGGACGTGGCGGTCGCCGACGCGGCCCGCGCGCACGGCGTGCTGGTCGACGCCGGCCGCCGCTACTTCCCGGCCGAGCCGTCGGCCGCGCACCTGCGGGTCGGGTTCGCGGCGGCCGCGGAGTCGGCGGAGCTCGCGGAGGGGGTGCGTCGGCTGGCGGTGGCGGTGGCCCCGGCGGTCGGGAGGTGAGGCCCGGGGCGGCGCGGCGACGGTGGGGCGCCGGCGGACCGGCGCCGAAAAGCGCGTGACCCGGGGGCGGTTCACTCCCTACACTCGGCTCCCAGAGACGCGCCGCCGTGGTTCCGGTGGCGGTGCGCACCGTGACGAGCAGAGGGAGGGCCGGTCGTGCGACACCGCACCGCTGTCGTCATCCCCGCGTCCCGGTTCGAGGTGATCCTGGTGTCCTCGGCCCTCCGGTGCCCGCTGCGCGGCCGGCACCGGATCTGCGCGACGCACCGCTGACCTCGGGTCACGTCGCCGGTCTTCCGTTCTGCCCGCCCGTTCTGCCCGTCCTGCCCGTCCGTCCGTCTGTCCCGAAGCCGAGAAGCTCCGAGCCGCCACCGGCCGCCCGGAGCCGTCACCGGGCCGGGGCCGGTCGGGCCGGGCAGGGGCCGTTCGGAGCTTCGGGCCGGTAGGGCCGAGCGGGCCGAGCGCGTCGTCGCCGCAATCGCGCCGCCCCTTTCTCGCACCACCCTCGAAAGGCACCGGGCCATGCGCACCGACGTCCGCCGCACCAACACCGCCACCACGACCGCCGCCGGCGCCGCCGTCCTGGCCGGCATCGCCACCGTCCGCAACCTGGGCATCCTGGCCCACGTGGACGCGGGCAAGACGACCGTCACCGAGCGGATCCTCTTCCTGACCGGTGAGACCCACAAGCGCGGCGAGGTCCACGAGGGCACCACGGTCACCGACTGCCACCCGCAGGAGCGGGAACGCGGCATCACCATCTTCGCCGCGGCGGTCAGTTGCCTCTGGGACGGTCACCGGATCAACCTCATCGACACCCCCGGCCACGTCGACTTCGCCGACGAGGTCGAGCGTTCGCTGCGGGTGCTGGACGGGGCGGTCGCGGTGTTCGACGCCGTCGCGGGCGTCGAGCCGCAGAGCGAGACCGTCTGGCGCCAGGCCGACCGGCACGGCGTGCCCAGGATCGCCTTCGTCAACAAGCTGGACCGGGCCGGCGCCGACCTGGACGCCGCCGTCGACTCCATCCGGGAGCGGCTGCACCCCGTCCCGCTCGCCGTCCAACTGCCCGTCGGACGGGAGGACGGCTTCATCGGCGTCGTCGACCTGCTGACGATGCGTGCCCTCACCTGGGACGCCGGCCCCGACCGGGACGGCCTCCGGGAGGGGCCGGTGCCGGCGGAGCTCCGGGCCGAGGCCGAACTCCGGCGCCGGCGTCTGGACGAGGCCGTGGCCGGGCTCCACCCGGTCGCGCTGGAGGAGTACTACGCGCACAACGCGCTCTCCACCGAGACCCTGGCGGCCGCGTTGCGCGACCTCACCCGCAGCGGCGAGGCCCTGGTGGTGCTCTGCGGCTCGGCCTACCGCAACCGCGGGATCGAACCGCTGCTCGCCGCCGTCACGGCCTACCTGCCGTCGCCGCTGGACGTCCCGGCGGTGCGCGGCGTCGCGGTCGGCGCCTCGGCCGGTGCGTCGGCGGGCACGTCGGTCGGCGACGGCGCGGCGGGCGTCCGGGGAACGGAGCTGGAGCGGGCCGCCGATCCCGACGGGCCGCTCACCGCGCTGGTGTTCAAGGTCAACGTGACCGCCTCCGGCCGCCTCACCTATCTGCGTCTGTACGCCGGAACACTGCGAAAGGGGGACACCGTGCTGGACGCCGGGACCGGCCGCACCGAACGGATCGGCCGGATCCTCCAAGTGCAGGCCGACAGCCTCACCGAGACGGACTCGGCCGTCGCCGGGGACATCGTCGCCGCGATCGGCGTCAAGGCCGCCCGCACCGGCGCCACGCTCTGCGCGCCCGGAGCGCCGCTGGTCCTCGAACCGCCCGTCACCGCCGCGCCGGTGGTGACGGTGGCCGTCGAGGCGCGGCGGTCGGTCGACACCGACCGGCTGGCCGTCGCACTGGCCCGGCTCGCGGAGGAGGACCCGTCGCTGGTCGTCCGCACCGATCCGGAGACCGGCCAGCGGGTGCTCTCCGGCCTGGGCGAACTGCACCTCGAGGTGGCCGTGGAGAAGATCCGCCGCGGGCACAACGGCCTGGAGGTAACCGTCGGCCGCCCGCAGGTCGCCCACCGGGAGACCGTCGAGCGGGGCGTCACCGGCCACGTCCACCGGCACGTCAAACAGGACGGCGGCGCCGGCCAGTTCGCCCATGTGGTGATCGACGTGGCGCCGTTGGACGGGCCGGCCGGGCAGCAGGAGGGCGAGGGCTTCGTGTTCGCGTCCACCGTGACCGGCGGTCGGGTGCCGAAGGAGTACGTCCAGGCGGTCGAGGCGGGCTGCCGGGACGCGCTCGCCGAGGGCCCGCTGGGCGGCCACCCGGTCACCGGCCTGCGGGTCACCCTGACCGACGGGGCCACCCACCCGAAGGACTCCTCGGACCTCGCCTTCCGCACCGCCGGGAGGGCCGCCCTGCGGGAGGCGATGCGGGCCTGCCGGATGGTGCTGCTGGAACCGGTCGCCGAGGTGACGGTGACGGTGCCGCAGGAGGCGGTGGGCGGGGTCCTGGGTGACCTGGCGGCCCGCCGGGGCCGCGTCCAGGGCTCCGACCCGCAGGGCGGGACGGCGGTGGTGACGGCGGTCGTGCCGCTCGCCGAGCTGTTCGGCTACGCGACCGCGCTGCGCAGTCGCACCCAGGGCCGGGGCACCTTCACCACCCGCCCGGCCGGGTACGCCCCGGCACCGGCCGCCGCTCGATAGGCGCTCCGTCGGCCGGTAGGTCGGCCGATGCCTCGGCCGGGTGTGCGGGCCGGATGTGCAGGCCGGGTGTGCGGGCGGGTTCGTCGGTCGCCGGGTCCACCGCGCGTGGGCCCGGCGACCGGCCTCGTGTCGGTCAGCGGGCACGGTCCGAGGTCGCGGTCGAGCGAGCTGCGTCGTGCGGTCGCGGCCTTCCTGGCCGGGGCAGGCATCCCCGGAGGTCCGGAGAACCACCTCTGACCTGCGCGTCCTTCCTCGGTGGGGGACGGTCGAGCGGCTAGCGTGGCCGGGCGGCCGGGGCCCGGTCGTGCGGCGTCGTGGGGCGCCGTCGGCACCACGAGGGACGGGCAGGCATGCAGTTCGACGATCGGGGCGACCTCGACACCTCGCAGGTGGACGACCGGCGCCGCATCCCCGGTGGGAAGGTCGCCGTCGGGGGTGGCGCGGCCGGTCTGATCGCCGTCCTGATCGCGGTGCTCTTCGGCGTCGACCCGAGCGTCCTCGGGCTCTCGGACGGCGGGGGCGACCAGGGCGCCGGCTCCGGCCGGGGCACCACGGCGGGCGAGGTGCAGCAGGTCTGCCGGACCGGTGCCGACGCCAACCGCCGCCAGGACTGCCGGATCGTCGCCGTCACCAACAGCCTCCAGGAGTACTGGGGCGCCCAACTGCCGCGCTCCGGAGTCGCCTACCGGCCCGCCGAGACGGTCCTGTTCACCTCGCGGGTGTCCACCGGGTGCGGTGCGGCGAGCTCGGCGGTCGGCCCGTTCTACTGCCCCGGTGACCGGCGCGCCTACTTCGACCTCGGGTTCTTCGACGATCTCACCACCCGTTTCGGGGCCGCCGGCGGGCCGTTCGCCGAGGCCTATGTCGTCGCCCACGAGTACGGCCACCACATCCAGAACCTGACCGGCGCGATGCAGAGGGCCGGCCGCGACCGGCAGGGCGCCAACAGCGGCTCGGTCAAGCTGGAACTCCAGGCGGACTGCTACGCCGGAGTCTGGGCCCACCACGCGACCACCACCCCGCAGGCCTCCACCGGGCGGCCCCTGATCAGCACCCTCACCGACCAGGACATCGCCCAGGGCCTGGACGCGGCGGCGGCCGTCGGTGACGACCGGATCCAGAAGCAGTCCACCGGCCGGATCGACCCCGACACCTGGACGCACGGCTCCTCCGAACAGCGCAAGGCCTGGTTCACCGCCGGGTACCGCTTCGGCGACCCGGCCCGCTGCGACACCTTCGCGGCATCGGGCTGAGCCGAGGTCCTCCGTCCCCGTACCACCCTGTCATCTGTCAGGGACCGTTGCGGACCGCGCCTTCCTACGCTGCTGAACACCGGCCGAACACGGGCCGGACCAGCATCTGAGGGAGAACCACCATGCGCAAGATCATGCACACCGTCGCCGCGCTCGCCCTCGCGGCCGCCGCCGTGACCACGATGGGGAGCTCCGGCGCCCAGGCCGCCGACGGTTCCTGGGACGGCTGTCCGTACGGGGCGGTCTGCATCTACCCCCAGGACTCCGGCACCGACCGGCCGCCGACCGATGTGTTCTACAGCTACGGCGCCCACAACCTCCACAACCAGTACGGCTGGCACTGGGTGCTCAACAACCAGTCCGGCGGTGCCCACGCCCACCTGTGCACCGGCACCAACGGCAAGGGCTGCGGCTACGACATCGCCGCCCAGGCCGGTGTCTACGCCGACCTGGGCCCGATCAACTCCATCACCCTCGACCGCCCCTGAGCCCCTGGGCCCCTGGGCCTTGGGCTCCTGGGCCTTGGGCTCCTGGGCCCCTGGCCCTTGGGGCCCTGGGCCCCTGAGTCCTTGATCTCGTGATCCGGCGGGCCGGTGCCCGAGTCCGCGCCCGCCCCACCACGGTGGCTGTCGGATCCTCCGGGGGGAGGATCCGACAGCCACCGGTTCACGCCGACCCGGGTGGGGGGCAGGTGAGGTCGCCGGCCGGGACCTTCCCGGCGAGGAGGTAGGACTCCACGACGGAGCGGACGCAGGCGTTCGGCCCCGGGTACTGGCCGTGGTCGCCGTTCCCGGTGACCGTGACCAGGCGGGAGCCGCGCAGGGCCCGGTGGGCGGAGAGCGCGGCCTCGTAGGACGTCGCGGGGTCGTGCACCGAGTTGAGCATCAGGGTGGGCGGCAGGCCGGCGCCGGTGACCCGGACCCGGGTCGCGGTCGGGGCGGGCCAGGAGGCGCAGACGGCGGAGAAGGCCAGGGTGCGGGCCCCGACCAGCGGCCAGCGCGCGGTGTTCTCGGCGCCCACCTCGGCCCAGACGGACAGGTCGCGCGTCCAGGGGGTGTCGCCGCAGGTGACCGCGAAGTACTCGGCCAGGAACTCCGGGCTGAGGTAGGAGCCGAAGACCCGCCCGGCGGTGGCGCGGGCGGCCGGGTCGGCGGCCGGCCAGTCGTCGAGCGCGGCCAGCGCGGTGGCCAGCAGGGTGAAGCCGTTGTTCTCCCGGTAGATGCCCTGGATCGTGCCGTTGTCCAGCTGGTTCGGTCCGAGGACGAGCGACCCGTCGACGATCGGGTGCTCGCGCAGGGCGGCGCGGCGGGCCTCCCAGCGGGCCTTCGCCTCGGCATGCGTGGTGCCGTAGTGGTAGGTGGCGTCGCGGGCGGCCAGCCACGGCAGGAAGTCCTCCTCGAAGCGCCGCTGGAAGCTCGTCGGCTGGCCCCGCTGGAAGCGCTCCCAGGTGCCGTCGAAGCCGATGTTGCTGTCCAGGACCATCCGCTCGATCCGGTGCGGGAAGAGCGTCGCGTAGTAGGCGCCGATCATCGTGGCGTAGGAGGGCCCGTAGTAGCTGATCCGCCGCTCGCCCAGCAGGGCGCGCAGCAGGTCGACGTCCCGGGCGGTCTGCTCGGTGGTGAGGTAGGGCAGCAGACCGTCGCTGCGCCGCTCGCAGTCGGCGGCGAAGGTGCGCGAGGCGGCGATCACCCTGGCGCGGTCGGCGGGGGTGTCGTCGCGGAAGTCCCCGGCGAAGAAGGCCCGGAACTCCTCCGGGGTCTGGCAGACGGCCCGGGTGCTCCGGCCGACGCCGCGCTGGTCGAAGCCGACGATGTCGTAGGCGGCGCCGAGCGCGGGCGCGTTGCGCACGTGGTCCGCGGGGCGCAGCAGCCCCTGGCCGCCGGGGCCGCCGGCGGCCGTGAGCAGGGTGCCGATCCGCCGGCCCGGATCGCTCGCCCGGTGCCGGGAGACCGCCACGGCGAGGTCGGGGCCGCGCCCGGGGTGGTGCCAGTCGCGGGGCACGGTCATGGTGGCGCACTCCAGCGCGGCCTCCTCCGCGCAGGGCCGCCAGTCGAGTTGCTGGTGGGTGTAGCGGGCGGGGGCGGTGGGAGTGCTGGACCCGGTGGGTGCCGCGCCGGCACCGCCGGCACCCGCGGTCTGGGCGAGGGTGAGCACGGCGAGCAGGGCGGCGGTACGCCTGCCGAGGGTGGTGAGCCGGGAGCGTCGGGAGGTGCGGGCGAGGGGTCCTGTGGTCATGCCTCGATCCTGGCGGTCGGACCGATCGTGGTCGATCAGGCGGGCACCCGTCTTTCCGGTGGTGCCTGAACCACCCTCACCCGGAGGCCTGCTGCAGGTCCGGCTCCCGGGACCCGCCCGGGCGGTGAAGCGGGCGGGGAGACGGGAGGGGCGCGCGGAGGACGCGCGGAGGACGCGCGGAGCCCCACCGCGTCGACGGATCCGGCGGGTTCCGTCGAGCGGTGGGGCGGTCCGGGGCCGGCGCCCGGCGGGCCGCGTACGGCCCGCGTACGGCCGGGGCGCGCCGGTCAGTGGCCGGCGCTCAGTAGCCGGCGGTGAAGCGGGCGCGGCGGTGGGCGGGCTGCTCGGCCTCGTCGAGGAGGGCGACGGCGAGGTCCTCCATGGAGATCGCCGAGGCACCGTCCGCGTCGACGACCAGTTCGTCGCGGCCGAGCCGGAACCGGCCGGTCCGCTCGCCCGGTTCGAGGAGGGCGGCCGGGCTGAGGTACGTCCAGTCGACCTCGGTGTCGGCGCGGTAGAGGGCGAGCTGCTCGCCGCAGGCGTTGGCGATGGGGAGCAGCGCGGCGGGGAAGTCCGGGGAGTCCACCAGGGTCACGTCGCCGCCGGGCAGGGTCAGGCTGCCGGCGCCCCCGACGACCAGCAGCCGCACGCCGGTGCCGGCCAGGCCGGCCAGCAGGCCCTTGGTGGCGATGGCGAGTTCGTCCTCCTGGCCGGGGGCCGGCCGGGTGGCGGTGACCAGCAGGTCCTGTCCGGCGGCGAGGCGGCGGACGTCCTCGGGGTCGCGGGCGTCACCGGTGGCGATCCGGACGGTCGGCGGCAGCCGGTGCGGGCGGGCGGGGTCGCGCAGGACGGCGGTGACCTGGTGGCCGCGGGCGACAGCCTCGGCCACGATCCTGCTGCCGACGTTGCCGCTCGCGCCGAACACGGTGATGAGCATGGGAACTTCTCCTTGGGGTGGATCGGGTGGATCGGGGAGGAAGGGGGGACGTGCGGTCGGAGGACCGGACGGCCCGTCGGACGAACGGTCCGTCGACCCGGTCGGTTCGCCGGTCGTTTCACCGGTCGCTTCGCCGGACGGTGCGCCGGACGGGCCGTCGGTCAGGCGGTCTGCCGGGCCCGGCCGTCGCTGCGGTCACCAGTGGCGGCGGTGGCGGCGGTGGAGGTGGAGGCGGTCCCGTCGGCCACCACCGCCGAAGGGGTGCGCGGTCGTTGGGTCTGCGCGGCGACGAGCGAGCCGAGCACGATCAGTGCGCCGAGGGCCTGGACCGGCGAGAGGTCCTGCCCCAGGACGAGCCAGCCGAGGGCGGTGGCGACCACGGGGCTGAGCAGCCCGAGGAAGGTGACCGAGGTCGGCGGCAGGGCGCGGATCCCACGGAACCAGAGGGCGTACGCGACGGCCGCGCCGATCAGGCTCAGGTAGCCGTAGCCGAGCAGGTTCTCGCCGGTGAGGTGGGACGGCGGCGGTCCCTCGACCAGCAGGGCGACCGGGAGCAGCAGCAGGCCGCCCGCGGTGAGTTGCCAGCCGGTGGTGGCGAGCAGCGGGGCCGGGGACGCCCAGCGCTTGGAGAGGACGACGCCGGTCGCCATGACCACCGCGCCGCCGAGTGCGGCGGCGATGCCGAGGGCGTCCAACTGGGCGTTGGCGCGCAGGACGAGCAGGCTGACGCCGGCCACCCCGGCGATGCCGGAGAGGAGGGTGCGCAGGGAGAGGCGGTCGCCGAGCAGGGTGGCCGAGAGGCCGGCGGCGATCAGCGGCTGGACGGCGCCGACGGTGGCCGCGACCCCGCCGGGCAGCCGGTACGCGGCGACGAAGAGGAGGGCGAAGAACGCGCCGATGTTCAGGGCGCCGAGGACGAGCGAGCGCCACCACCAACTGCCGGTCGGCAGGCGGCGGGTGAGTGCGACGAGCAGCAGCCCGGCGGGCAGGGCCCGGAGCACCCCGGCGAGCAACGGCCGACCCGGCGGCAGCAGTTCGGTGGTGACGAGGTAGGTGGAGCCCCAGATCGCGGGGGCGAGGGCGGTCAGCAGCACGATGGCGAGTCGATTCCTTAGCACTAAGCCAATATATCTCAGCGCTAAGGCATCTCCGCAAGAGGTGGTCCGGGTGGCCGCTGTGAGGTATCTCACCGCTAAGGAATCATTTACCCTGGAGCCATGGCAGAGCGCGTGGATCATGTGGACCGGATCGTGCAGCAGTGGGGCGCCGAGCGTCCCGATCTCGATGTCTCGCCGATGGAGGTGATCGGTCGCCTCAAGCGGCTGTCCCGGCTGGTCGACGCCGAGCTGAAGGAGACCTTCGCCCGGCACGACCTCGACTTCGCCTCCTTCGACGTGCTCGCCACCCTGCGCCGCAGCGGGCCGCCCTACCGCCTCACCCCGACCCGGCTGATGGAGTGCGCGATGGTCACCTCCGGGGCGATCAGCCAGCGGCTCGACCGCCTGGAGGCCCGGGGCCTGGTCACCCGCACGGCCAGCGGTTCGGACCGGCGCAGCCGCGAGGTCGAACTCACCCGGGAGGGTTACGACCTGATCGACCGCGCGCTGCCGGACCACCTGGCGACCGAGCGCCGCATCCTCGCCGACCTCGACGAGACCCGGACCGCCGCGTTCGTCGACGCCCTGCGCGTCGTGCTCGGCACGCTCGGCGACCACCCGGAGTGACCCCGCGCCACCGCGGCCGACCGGTCACGGGTTGACCGCCACCGCCTTGAAGAAGGTGTAGTGCAAGGTCCCGCCCGGCTCGGCCGCGCGGCGCAGCTCGGCGACGCCCAGGTCGAAGGCCTCGGCCGTGGTCAGGCCGGCCGCGACCGCGTCGGCGCGCACCGCCTCGACCATCGCGACGAAGGTGCGCCGGGTGAACCCCTCGACCAGGTCGGGCCGGGCGCCGTCCACGTACACCGTGCGCGGCTCGACCGCGACGTCCCCGAACCCGGCCCTGGTGAGCAGCGGGTACAGCCGCCGCCCGAGGAGGCCGTCCCCGCCGCCGTCCGCCTGGAGCCTGACCAGGTGGTCGACGACCCGCTGCGCGGCCTCGCCGCGCGGGTGGAAGAACGCCGAGCCGTGGTCGCCCTCGATCACCGTGAGGGTGCCGCCCGGGCGCAGCACCCGCCGGAGCGCGGTCAGGGCCGCGGCCGGGTCGGCGAGGTGCTCCAGCACGAAGCAGACGAAGACGTGGTCGAACGCGTCGTCGGGGAAGGGCAGTCGGTGCAGATCGCCGTGGTGCCAGCGGACCTCGGCGTCGGGCAGGTGTTCGGCGACCCGCTCCCGGGCCCGGGCCAGCGACTCGGCCGAGATGTCGGCGGCGGTGAGCAGCAGGCCCGGGTGGGCGTTCAGCAGGTGGACGGTCTGCGCGCCGACCCCGCACCCGGCCTCCAGGACCCGGCTGCCCGGCGGGTACACCGGGCCGGCGTGCAGGAGGGCCGCGAGGGTGTCGGCCTGGTCGCCGAGGCGCCGGGCCTCGGTGGGCGAGTAGCCGTGGACGTAGGCCTGCTCGTCGGCCGCGGGAGAGGTGCCGGGCGAGGCGGCGGGGGCAAGGACGGCGGAGGCGGGGGCGGAGGCTCCGGTGGCACTGGTGATCGTCATGCCCTCACCCTCCCGGCACAATGGACCGGTGCACAGGTCCAATGATCATCCGGTCGACAGGTCCAAAACGGCGGGGGCCGACTTCCTCCAGCTCGATCCCCGCGAGGCTCCCGCCGGCGGGCTCGCGGACTGGTTGGCGCGACGGCTCCGGCAGGCGATCGGCGACGGCCGGCTGCCGGTCGGGAGCCGCCTGCCCGCCACCCGGGTGCTCGCCGCCGACCTGCGGGTCTCCCGCGGCGTGGTCACTGACGCCTACCGGCGCCTGACCGAGGAGGGACGGATCGCGGGTCTGGGCCGGGGCGGCACGGTGGTGGTCGACCCGCTCGCCCCGGCGGGCCCGGGAGCGGCCCCGGCCCCGGCGCCGCGACCGGCCGCCGCCGCCGCGCCACTCACCCCTGCGGCACCCGCGAGCGTCCCCGCCGCCTCGGCCACCTCGGCCACCTCGGCCACCTCTCCGCCCGGCTCGCCCTTCGCCGACACACCCGTCCCGGCCAGCTTCGACGCCCTGCGCGCCGCCCCGGCCCGGATCGACCTCTCGCCCGGCGTCCCCGACCTCGCCGCCTTCCCCCGCACCGCCTGGCTGCGCGCCGAACGCGCCGTCCTGCGCGACCTCGCCACCCACGACTTCGGCTACGGCGACCCGCGCGGCACCCCCGCCCTGCGCCGCGCCGTCGCCGACTGGCTCGCCCGCAACCGGGGCATCCGCGCCGATCCCGAGGACGTCCTCGTCGTCGCGGGCGCCGCCCAGGCGCTCGCCCTCGCCGGTGAGGTGCTCCGGGCGGACGGCCTCGACGTGGTCGCGGTCGAGGACCCCGGCTCCCTCGGCACCCGCCAGCACCTCGGCCACCGGGTCTGCGCCACCCCGCCCGTCCCCGTCGACGCCGAGGGCATCCGGGTGGACGCGCTGCGCGCCACCGGCGCCCGCGCCGTGCTGCTGACACCGGCCCACCAGTTCCCGACCGGTGTGGTGCTCGGTGGTGCCCGGCGGCGCGCACTGCTCCAGTGGGCGGCCGAGGGCGGGCTGGTGATCGAGGACGACTACGACGCCGAGCACCGCTACGACCGCCCGCCCGTGCCCGCGCTGCGCGGCGTCCTCCCCGAACAGGTCCTCTACCTGGGCAGTGTCTCCAAGCTGCTCGCCCCCGCCCTGCGCACCGGCTGGATGCTCGCCCCGGCCCGCTACCGGGAGCGACTGATCGACGCCAAGCGGCTCAGCGACCTCGGCAACGCCGTGCTCCCGCAGCTGGTCCTCGCCCGAGTGATGGACTCGGGTGCCCTGGAACGCCACCTGCGGCTGTTGCGCCCCCGCCACCGGCGCCGCCGAGACGCGATGATCGCCGCCGTCGGCGCCCGGCTGCCCGGCGCGGTGGTCCACGGCGAGGCGGCCGGGCTGCACCTCATGCTGACCTTCCCAGCTGGTCTGAGCTGCACCGACACCGAGCTCGCCACGGCGGCGCTGGCACACGGGGTCAAGGTGCAGCCGCTGTCCTGGCACGCCCGGCTGCCGCAGCCGCCCGGGCTCGTCCTCGGCTACGCGGCCGGTGCGCCCGGCGAGATCGAGGACGGCATCGCCGTCCTCGGACGGCTGCTCCGGGAGGCGGGACCACCGCTCCCGGGGTGAGGCTGCTGGTGTCACGTCGGGCACGCCGCGCGGGCCGCCCGACGCCGTGCACGGGGCGCCCGCCCGGTACGCCCGTCCGGTACGCCCGCTGGCGGCGTCCGCCCGGCCACCGGCCCGGTGTCGGCCCCCGGACCTGTTGACCGAGCCCGCCGGCCGAACCCGTCGACCGTCGACACCCGGCCGCACCCATCGACCGATCCGCACCGAACCACCATCCTGATCGTCCGGGGTGCTGCCGGTGCTGTGCCCCGGCCGGGTCACCCGGCCCGGACCCGACCGACCGAGGGAGGCCGGATGCCGCTGCCCCGCCCGACGCCCCGCCGACCGGTCGGCCCGGTCGGACGGCCCCGTCGGCCCGCCCGCCGGACGACCCGGCTCGCGGTGCTCGTCCTGTTGCTGGCCGCCCTGGGCCCGGCCGCCTCGCTCGGCCCGGGGACCCCGCTCGCCGAGCAGGCGCCGCCGCTCACGCCCACCGCGGCGGAGCAGCCGCCGGGCCCCGCCGACCCGCGCCCCGCCGACCCCCGGCCGGGGCCCGTCGCGACGGGCCCGACGACCCCCACGCCCACGGAGAGGACCACCCCCGTGCCCACCACCGCGTCGCTCCAGCTCGCCGGCCGCCGGGTCGTCTACTCCTACCCGGGCGACACCCCACCGCCCGCGCTGCTCGACACCGTCCGCGCGGGGCGTGCCGCCGGCGTCATCCTGTTCAAGGAGAACGCCCCCTCGCCCGCGCAGCTCCGGCTGGCCGTCACCCGGTTGAAGGAGGCCGCGCGACAGGCCCCGGGCAGCGCCCCGTTGCTGCTGATGACCGACCAGGAGGGCGGGAAGGTCCGCCGACTGCCCGGGGAGCCGGTCCTCTCCGCCCGGCAGGTCGGGGCCGCCCCCGACCCGGCCGGTGCGGCCGCCCGCTCCGGCGCCGGAGCGGCCCGCACCCTGGCCGACGCGGGTCTGAACCTCAACCTCGCGCCCGTCCTGGACGTCTTCGACTCACCGGACAACTTCATCGACCACTTCGAGCGCTCGTACGGCCGGAAGCCCGAGGTGGTGGCCGAGTTGGGCACCGCCTTCCTCACCGCCCAGCAGGACCTGGGCGTCGCCGCGACCGCCAAGCACTTCCCCGGCCTCGGCGCCGCCGCCGCGGGGGAGAACACCGACGAGCGCCCCGTCGTGCTGCCGGTCCCGCTGGCCGAACTCCGGGCGCGGGGCGAGGAGCCCTACCGGGCCGCCATCGCCGCCGGGGTACGACTGGTGATGACCTCCTGGGCCGTCTACCCGGCGCTCGACGCCTACCACCCGGCCGGGCTGTCGCGCACCGTCGTCTGGGGCGAGCTGCGCAAGCGCCTCGGGTTCCACGGGGTGACCGTCACCGACGCCCTGGAGGCCAACGCCCTGACCGCCTTCGGGGACACCGGGGACCGGGCCGTCGCGGCGGCCGAGGCCGGCATGGACCTGCTGCTCTGCTCCGCCCGCGACATCCAGCAGGGCGGGTCCGCCGCCGAGGCCCTCGCCGTCGCGCTGGACAGCGGCCGGCTCGACGCCACCGAGTTCACCGACGCCGTCCACCGCGTCGACACCCTGCGCACCTCCCTCGCGCATCCCTGAGCCGCCGCCCGGGCTGAGCCCCGTCCGCACCGAACCGGCCGCAGGGCTCGCGCGCCCCCGGGCCGTGGCCGCTCCGAACCGGTGCGCCAGGGCCCGCCGACGCGCGCCAGGGCCCGCCACTGCCCGGCTTCTCCGGCGCCCGCCCGGCAACGCCCGCCGCCGTCCGCACCCGCCCGGGGTGGCGCGGGTGGCGAGGGTGGCGCGGGGGTGGCGCGAAAAGGGGTGAGGGTGGCGCGAAGAGGGTGCACAGGTGACCAACACGCGCCGATCGTTAGCGGAAACGAGCGGACACGGAGGGTCATCCTGATGGCAGGCTTGCCGCCGTGACTGTGCACCCTCTCGTACACGAGATCGCCGACGCCTACCTGGCCCTGGTCGACACTGCCGCGCCCGGGCTGGTCGAGGGCCTGTACGTGGTCGGTTCGACCGCTCTGGGCGACTTCCACCCGGCACGGAGCGACATCGACTTCGTGGCCGTGTCCGCCGAACCGGTGACGGCGGCGCAGCTCGTGGGAGTGGAGCGCGCGCACGCCCGGCTGGCGGCCCGCTATCCGCGTCCCGCGTTCGACGGCCCCTATCTGACCTGGCACGAACTGGCGGGTTCGCCCGCGCAGGCGGCGCCGGGGCCGCACGTGTTCGGGGGGACGGTCCGGCACCGGGTGAGATCCGACCGCACGCCGGTGCTCTGGCACACGCTGGCGCAGCACGGCGTCACGCTCTGTGGACCGCGGGCCCAGGAGCTGATGATCGACACCTCGGCGGGGGAGCTGGCCGCCTGGACGGTCGGCAATCTGGAGGAGTACTGGCGCCCGTGGTGGCGGCGCTCCTCGCGGCTGGCGTCCCGTCCGGGGCTGGCGTGCCTGAACGGCGGGGGTCCGGCCTTCGGGGTGCTCGGGGTGAGTCGGCTGCACTACACGCTGGCCACCGGGCGGATCGCCTCGAAGCGCGGGGCCGGCGAGTACGCCCGGGCGGTGTTCGACGACCGGTGGCACCGGATCGTGGACGAGTGCCTGCGGGTCCGGGACGGCGGGCGGCGCCGGTCGTTCTACCCGAACCCGTTCGCCCGGCGGGCCGATGCACTGGCCTTCATGGACATGGCGATCGAGAGCGCCCGCCACCTGGGCGTCGGGCGGCTGCCGCTGGGGGAGTAGCGACCGTCGGGGGAGCACGGGCGGGGAGCGCGCGGCCGCCGGGGGAGCAGTCCCGTCGGGGTGGCCGAATCCGCTGCTCAAGGGCGTGATCGCGCCATCGAAGGCCAGTTTCCGGTCTGATCATCAACTGTTCGGATCTTGGTCCTTTTCTGCATTGGAATCTCCTGCCAGGCTTACGTCATGCCACATGTGAAATGTCACATGTGGCTTATGGAAGCGCCTTGTAGGCGAAGAGAGAAAACGGAGGAACGGACCATGCGGATGAACCGACTCACCCTGACCGCGGCCGGGATCGTCGGAGCGGCGGCCCTGCTGGCCGTGCCGGCCGAGGCGAGCGCGGCCCAGACCACCACCACGTCCACCACCGTCACCTGCGGCGCCTCGGGCCTGCAGGCCGGCCTGTCGACCAAGGTGTGCGCCGAGGTCACCGGCAACACCGTCCAGCTGTACGGGCAGATCAGCCTGGCCGGCCCGCCGAGCCCCGGCACCCCGTGGCCGCAGACCGTCGAGCTGCTCACCGGCCTGTCCGGTCAGGTCGTCGGCGGCCCGTCGCTCGGCTCGGTCAGCGGGCGCACCCTGTTCACCGCCAGCACCGTCCAGGTGCGCGGCGTCGGGGGCACCGTGCCGTGCGGCTCCACCGTGCACGGCAGCTTCAGCGTCGCCACCTACCCGTGGGGTCCCGTGCCGGTGACCGTCGACGTCGTGGTTCCGTGTTGATGACGACGCGCACCCGGTAGGGCGGAGCGGGTCCGGGGTCCGAGGACGACCCCGGGCCCGCCCCGTCTTCCCCGCGGGTACGGTGGGCCGACGAACGACCGCACCTCGGGGGGCAAGATGATCGGGCACCTGCGTGCCGCACGCACCGGACGGCTCGCGGTACGGGCGCTGGGGGTGACGCTGGCCCTGGTGCTGGCGGCCGGCTGCGGCAGCCGCGCGGCCACCGTCGGCGGCGGGTCCGGCGACGACGCGGGCCCGGCCTGGGGAGAGGTCGGACCGTCCGACATCACCGCCGTCCGGCTCACCGACGGCGGCCGTGCCCTCGCGGTCGAGTTCCCCGTGTCGGCGGGCGCGCCGGACTGCGCGCGCGGGGCCAAGGGCGTGGTGGACACCGTGGAGAACGGCACCGTCCACGTCCGGGTCACCTACGAGAGCCGCGCGTCGGACACCCGGTCGGGCTGCACCGGCTCCGAACCGGGCAGCGCCACCGTGCCGCTGCCCGGCCCGATCGGTGAGCAGAAGGTGCTGGTCAACAGCTCCTACGTCTTCACCGCCACGGGCGCCGTGCCACCCGCCCTGCGCCGCTGCGGGCCGCGCGGGTGCGATCCCGGGCCGACCGGCTGCACCCCCGGCTCCTACGAACAGGCGATGGCGGGCGCCGACTCGCCGAAGCACGCGATGTGGGACCTGATCGGCTGCGACGGGAGCTGGCTCGCGCTGGACGTCTCGTACCCGACCGGGCCGGTCTGCGGCGAGGCCGGACCGGAGTGCCGGAGCCACGGACGCACCGTGCGGTGGTACTTCCGCGCGACGTCCGAGGGTTGGTCGGCGATCACCAGCTCCGTCCCGACGGACGGCTGCACCGGCGTGCGGCGCGTCGAGCCGCGGTTCCCGGCGGCGGTCTGCGCCCCGCCCGCTCCCTCCGGGACCGCCCGGCCATGACGACTTGAAGAAACCTTCATCCGGAAGGATGATGCTTCCCGCCACCCGGTGGCGAACCACCGCACCCGCCGGGACACGGACGCCCCGGGGACGCGACGCCCCGGGGACGCGACGCCCCGAGGACGCGACGCCCAACGAGACGCAGGGAGAGGACGGACGATGCCGGTCCCGCTTCACCAGGCGAAGGCGGAGTTCTTCCGGACGCTCGGACACCCGGCCCGCATCCGCGTCCTGGAACTGCTCCAGGACGGACCGCTGCCGGTCCGCGAGCTGCTGGCCGCGATCGAGATCGAGCCGTCGAACCTCTCCCAGCAACTCGCCGTCCTGCGCCGGACCCGGCTGGTCACGGCGACCCGCGAGGGCAACACCGTCGTCTACGCCCTCAGCACGCCGGACGTCGCCGAACTGCTCCGGGCCGCCCGGCGGATCCTGACCGAGCTGATCACCGACCAGGGGGCGCTGCTCACCGAGCTGCGGTCGCCGGAGGCCGGTGCCGCGCGGGCGGGCCGGCGATGAGCGGGCACCCGCGCGAGGGCGCGCGGACGTCGGGGGCGGCCGAGGAGACGGCGACGCTGCAGGAGAAGGCGCGGCGCAGGGCCATGCTGATCCGCGCGGGCATCTACGTCTTCGCCACGCACCTGTTCGCGGGCTTCGTCCTGCTGCTGTTCGCCCTCGGCGACCGGAAGTGACCGGCGGGCCCCGGAACTGACCGGGTCCGGCCTCGGCTCCGGCCCCGGGTCCTCCCCGGGGCCGGACCCCGCCGGCCGGTCGCCGGACGGGATCAGCGCACGGCGTCCTCCCCGGTGTAGCGGTGGCTGGTGCTGGTCCAGGCGTAGACACCGTCGACGAGCTCCCGGGTGCCGTCGAGGTACCAGTGGCCCGCCGGGTGCCGCAGCAGCAGCCGGCGGCGCAGCGTCTCGCTCTCGGCGGTCAGCCGGACGATCCTGCTCCCGACCGCGCGGACGGCCCGGGCACGGGTGCAGCCCCGGACCCGCTGCAGGGTGAGCACGGTGTTGAACGCCGCGACCTGCTGGCGCTCCTCGCGGTCGGCCGAGTAGAGGTCGTTGATCAGCGTCGACACGTCGGCGGTGTTCGCGCGCAGGCGGTGCAGGGCGGGGTCCGCGTGCAGGGCGGCCGGAGCCTCACCGCCGTGGACGTGCTCCAGTATGCCCATGAACGGGTAGAGGCAGCTGGCATGGCGGCGCAGCCGGACGGTCTCGGCGAGGTCGGGGTGGGTGCGGGCGGCCCGGTGGGCGGCCTCGGCGAGGAAGGTCTCCAGACAGGCGCGCCACTCCTCGGCGGTGCGCCGGCGCCAGTCCGGGGGCATCGGGGCGCTCTGGCGTTGCCACAGCTCCCGCCAGGCGTCGAGCAGTTGGGGTTGGGGTGTACCGGAGGGAACGGGCCGTCCGGAGAGGACGGCGAGCAGGGGTTCGACGATCGCCCGGGCCTCGGCGGGGTCGCGGCCGGGCGGGCCGTCGAAACGGTCGTCGAGGATGGTGAACCAGCCCAGGACGTCGATCAGCAGGTCCAACTCGGCACCGCGGGCCCGGGGGTAGGAGTGGCCGATGAGCTCGGGCAGCGCGTAGGTGTGGTAGCGCGCGAGGTCGGGCGGGGCGAGCAGGCCGTGGGCGAGCGCCCAGTCGCTGTGCCGGGCCGCGGCAGCGCGCAGCTCGGCCGGGGGGCGCGGCTCCTCGCCGGCGCGCCGGGTGGGTGGGGCGGTCCCAGGGG
>JOHN01000023.1 GCA_000719695.1 Streptomyces sp. NRRL F-6131 | reverse complement strand
ACTCCGCGCGCTGGGCCTGCGGCCGGTCCTGCTCACCGGCGACAACCGGGCCGTCGCCGAGGCGGTCGCCGCCGAGGTCGGCATCCCCGCCGAGGACGCGCCACCATCAAGGGCAACCTGTTCTGGGCCTTCGGCTACAACGTCGCCGCGATCCCGCTGGCCGCCGCCGGCCTGCTCAACCCGATGATCGCCGGGGCGGCGATGGCCTTTTCCTCGGTCTTCGTGGTCGGCAACAGCCTGCGGCTGCGGACCTTCCGCTGACCGACCCCGGGCCGGTCGCCTCACCCGGTCGCCTCGCCCGGCCCTCCTGGGAGCCTCGGAACCGCCCCCGGTTCCGAGGCTCCGGCGCGTCCGGCCGTGCCCCGCCCCGGGCGGCCGTGCCCCGTTCCTGACGGCCCGGCACTTCCCCCGAAGGCCGGGCGCTGGACCGATGAGGGGACACCGCCGAGGCGTTCCCGGAGGTCAGCGGCCCGGTCGCATAGCCTGTCGCCTTGCCGTCGGCCGGACGTCGTCCCGTCGTCGTCCCGTCGACGGCCCGTCGCCGATGCCGGTGGCGGTCCCGGTGGCGGTCCCGGTGGCAGCCCCGGCGGCGGCGGTTCCGGCGGCGGACGGCTTCGCGGACGTGGAAGGGGTGCAGGGTGGCTTCCTCGGGAACGGGCGGCCCGTCCGGCGGTACGGCGGCCTCCGGGCCGGCCGGTGCGAGCCCGCCGGGCCGCAGGCAGCGGTTCCGCGCCTGGCTGCTGGAGGGCCTGGCCGACACGGCCAAGCAGCACCCCGGCCCGCACGCCCAGGCCCCCGCCGAACAGGCCCGCCCCTGGTGGCGGGTGATGTGCCTGACCGGCCTCGACTACTTCTCCACCCTCGGCTACCAGCCCGGCATCGCCGCCCTCGCGGCCGGGCTGCTCTCCCCGGTGGCGACCATCGTGCTCGTCGTCGTCACCCTGGGCGGCGCCCTGCCCGTCTACCGGCGGGTGGCCCGGGAGAGCCCGCACGGCGAGGGCTCGATCGCCATGCTGGAGCGCCTGCTGTCGTTCTGGCAGGGCAAGCTCTTCGTCCTCGCCCTGCTCGGGTTCGCGGTCACCGACTTCATGATCACCATCACCCTGTCCGCCGCCGACGCCACCGCCCACCTGGTCGAGAACCCGCATCTGAGCAGCGCCCTGACCGGCAAGCAGGTCGTCATCACCCTCGCCCTGATCGCGCTGCTCGGCGCGGTCTTCCTCAAGGGCTTCGGCGAGGCGATGGGGCTGGCGGTGGTCCTGGTCGGGATCTACCTGGCGCTCAACGTGGTCGTCGTCGTCACCGGCTTCGTCCACGTGCTGGATTCCCCCCACGTGGTGACCGACTGGGCGGACGCCCTCACCGCGGAGCACGGCAACGTGGTCGTGATGGTCGGCGTCGCCCTGGTGACCTTCCCCAAGCTCGCCCTCGGCCTCTCCGGCTTCGAGACCGGCGTCGCCGTGATGCCGCACATCGAGGGCGACCCCGGGGACACCGAGGAGCAGCCCGCCGGCCGGATCCGCGGCGCCCGCAAACTGCTCACCACCGCGGCGCTGATCATGAGCGCCTTCCTGATCACCACCAGTTTCATCACCACCCTGCTCATCCCCGAGGAGGCCTTCGAGAAGGGCGGCGAGGCCAACGGGCGGGCGCTCGCCTACCTCGCCCACGAGTACCTCGGGAACACCTTCGGCAGCATCTACGACCTGTCCACGATCGCCATCCTCTGGTTCGCCGGCGCCTCCGCGATGGCGGGCATGCTCAACCTGCTGCCCCGCTACCTGCCCCGCTACGGCATGGCCCCGCACTGGGCGCGGGCGGTGCGGCCGATGGTCATCGTGCTCACCCTGATCGCCTTCCTGGTCACCTGGATCTTCGACGCCAGCGTGGACGCCCAGGGCGGCGCCTACGCCACCGGCGTGCTGGTGCTGATCAGCTCCGCCGCGATCGCCGTCACCATCGCCGCCCGCAAGGCCCGGCAGCACGGCTGGACCGTCGGCTTCGCGCTCATCGCGGCCGTCTTCCTCTACACCACCGCGCTCAACATCGCCGAGCGTCCCGACGGCGTCAAGATCGGCGCCTGCTTCATCGCGGCGATCGTGCTGGTCTCCCTCCTCTCCCGGCTCAAGCGCGCCTTCGAGCTCCGGGTCACCGACATCGTCTTCGACGACGCCGCCGAACGCTTCGTGCGCGACTACACCCACCGGCCGCTGCGGCTGATCGCCAACGAGCCGAACAGCCGCGACCTCGCCGAGTACCAGGAGAAGAAGCGGCAGATCCGCGCCGACAACGACATCCCCGCCGAGGACGACCTGGTCTTCGTCGAGGTGACGGTCAAGGACCCCTCGGAGTTCGAGGCGGCGCTCACCGTGCACGGCGAGGTGCTGCACGACCGCTACCGGGTGCTGAGCCTGGAGAGCTCCAGCGTGCCCAACGCGCTCGCCGCGCTGCTGCTCACCGTCCGGGACCGCACCGGGCAGCAGCCGCACATCTACTTCGAGTGGACGGAGGGCAACCCGTTCGCGCAGTTCCTGCGGTTCTTCCTGTTCGGGCAGGGCGAGGTCGCGCCGGTCACCCGCGAGGTGCTGCGCGAGGCCGAGCCGGACCGCGCCCGGCGGCCGCGGGTGCACGTGGGCTGACCCCCGCGCGGGCCGGGGGCTTGTGCCGATGGGTTGTCAGGTGCATAGCATGGCGGTTCATCGGCCCCGCCCCGCAGAGGAGCAACTCCCGTGCGCCATCGCAGACTCGGCTCGATCGTCCTCACCGGTGCGCTCGCCGTCGCCGCCCTCGGCGCCGTCCCGGCCGCGTCGGCCGCGTCCACGTCCGCCGCGTCGGCCTCGTCCACGTCCGCCGCGTCCGGCCCTTCGGCGGGCGTCGCGGCCCCGGGGGGTGCGCGTGCGCGCCACCCGGTGGAGGTGTTCGGCGAGGACGGCTCGATCGGCCGGGCCAGCGTGCCCGCCGGCTCCCCGTTCCTGGCGGGCGACCGCCCCGGTCTCGCCCCCGCCGCCGGGGACGGCGAGGTCACCCCGATCCTGCGCAACGGCGAGACCGCCGGCAAGGTCGACGTCGTCGTCATCGGTGACGGCTACACGGCCGCCGAGCAGGAGAAGTTCCGCGCCGACGCCGCCGCCAAGTGGCAGGAGCTCAGCGCCGTCGAGCCCTACGCCACCTATCGGAGCCTGTTCAACGTCTGGGCGGTCGCCACCGTCTCCGCCGAGTCCGGCATCACCGGCGACCCCGACCGCGCCACCGTCCGCAACACCGCGCTCGGCTCCTACTTCTGGTGCGAGGACATCGAACGCCTGCTCTGCGTCGACACCAAGGCCGTCGAGACGTACGCCGCCAAGGCCCCGCAGGCCGACCTCGTCCTCGTCGTCGCCAACACCGCCAAGTACGGCGGGGCCGGTTACAACGTCGCCTCCCCGCTCGGCTACGACGGCATCGCCACCGTCGCGGGCGGCAACCCGAAGGCCGGTCAGATCGCGGTCCACGAGACCGGCCACTCGCTCGGCAAGCTCGCCGACGAGTACTTCTACGACGGTTCCGACACCTACCCGGCCGAGGAGGGCGAACCGGCCGAGCCCAACATCAGCACGTTCACCGCCGACCGGCTGACCCGCGACCACGCCAAGTGGTACCGCTGGATCGGCCGGACCTCGCCCGACGGGGGAACGGTCGGCAGCTACGAGGGCGGCGGCTACTACCCCAAGGGGCTGTACCGGCCCACCGAGAACTCGATCATGCGCTCGCTCGGGCGGGAGTTCAACCTGCCCGGGCGGGAGGCGATGATCGCCGGGTTCTACCGCCACGCCGCGCCGCTCACCAGCCCCACCCCGGCCGGTACCCCGCTCACCCGCGCCGACCGCCTCACCGTCGACCTCCCCGTCGCCGGGACCACCCTCACCTGGTCCGTGGACGGTCGTGAGCTGCCGCAGCTGCGCGGCCGGACGGCGGTCAACCTCGGCACCGTGCCGCTCCCCGGCCCGCGCGGGCGCGTCCACACCCTCACCGCGACCGCCGCCGACCCCACCCCCGCCGTCCTCGACCCGGCGCTGCGCACCCGCCTGACCGCCACCCTGTCCTGGCCCGTCACCCGCTGACCGGCCCTGTCCTAGGGCGGCGCGCGCGGTGCGCGTCCAGGAGGTCGGCGGGATCGACGTCCTGGACGCGCACCGCGCGACACGCGCGCCCGCTCGTGTGCGGGGGCGTCAGACGGACGTGAGCACGGCCTCCTCGTAGCCGGCGACGGCGGTGAAGCCGAGGCGCCGGTAGAGGGCGAGCGCGGTGGGGTGGTCGGCGCGGACGTTCAGACCGATGTGGTCGGTGCCGTCCGCCAGGACCTCGCAGAGGCGCGCGGTGCAGGCGGCGGCGAGCCCCCGCCCCCGGGCCTCCGGAAGGGTGGTGACGTTGCCGATCACCGCCACTCGCCGCGCAGGGGAGTGGACGTGCACCCCGGCCGTGGCGACCAGCCGGCCGGTGGAGTCCCGGACCCCCAGGTAGGGGCCGGTGGTGAGCATCCGCTCGTCGAACCAGTTCCCGGGGTAGCCGGCGGCGAACAGGGCGCGCAGGTCCGCCAGGTCCGCCGCGCCGAGCCGGGTGACCGGGCCGAACGGGTGCGCCGTCGACGCCTCGCCCAGGTGCGGCGCGAGGGCGGCGCGGTCGGTCAGCGCCATGCGCAGCATCGCCGTGCGCTGCTCCGCGCGGTAGTCCGGTGCGAGGGCGTCCACCCCGCCGGCGGTGAGGTGGGCGAGCAGGCGGCGGGGCAGCACGGGCCGCATCGCGCGCAGCAACTCGGCCAGTCGGGGCGCCTGTTCGGGCTGCTCGGCCGGTTCGTGCCGGGCGAGGCCGATCAGGGTGGGCACCTCCCCGACCGCGTACAGCAGCGCCACCGGGCCGTCCGCCGACACCGTGTACCAGGCGGTGTGGGACCAGAACGGCTCGTCCAGGTCGCCGAGTTCGAAGAGGTGCAGCTCCGGGTCCCGGCCGAAGCGGTCGGCGAGCGCCGTCCGGTCGTGCAGGCTGGTCAGCGGCACGGTGGGAGCAGGCGCGGGGGCGGGAGCGGAGGACACCCGCCGAGCCTACGCCCGCTCCGGCGCGGTCATCGCGGGCGGACCCAGCAGGGCGCGCAGCCGGCCCGGCGGCAGGCCTGCTGCCCGGTGCACCACCCGGGTCAGGTGCGCCTGGTCGGCGAATCCCAACTCCTGTGCCAGCACGGCGAGTCGGGTCTCTCCCTCGGTCAGCCGCTCCAGGGCGAGGGTGACCCGCAGCCGGTTGCGGTAGCTGGCGATCCCCTCGCCGGTGGTGGCCCGGAAGATCCGGCTCAGATGGTGCGGCGAGCAGCCCACCGCGCGCCCGAGCTGGTCCAGGCCGAGTCCGAGGTCCGCCGCCAGGGCGGCCCGTGCGGCGTCCACCAGTCGTCGGCGCGCGGCGTCCCGGACCGGTCGGCCGCTCGCGACCCTGGCCGGGGCCAGCGCGGTCAGCACCTCGCCCGCCAACCCGAGGGCCCGCTCGGCCAGTTCGAAGGAGTCCGCGCCACCGCGGGCCCGGACGACCAGCATCCGGTGCGCCAGCGCCGTCCGCGGCGTGGTGAACACCAGCCCCTGCGGCACCTCCGGGTCGCCGCCCAGCAGTTCGGCGACCCGCGGTTCGGAGAGCACCAGCTCGGTGTAGAGGTCACCGCCGCACGGATGCGCGAACTGCTGCTCGCAGCCCATCCGTTCGACGTACACGCAGGCGGGGTCCAGCACCTGGTCGACCCCGTCGACCCGCCCCCGGAACATCCCGCGCCGCACCATCACCAGTCCGAACACCGGCGCCGGCCGCAGCTCCGTCCACCCGTGCGGCGGATCCTCGCAGGACACGTCGGCGACGGACAGGTCGTCCCCGCTCACCAGGCACGCACGTTCGACCCCCATGCCCGGCACCCTACCCGCGCGACCCCGTGCTGTCGCCGGTCGTCACCGCCTCGTGAACGCGCGGGAGCCTGACCGGCGGAGGGCCGGGCCGGGGGAGGGGGCGAGGTCGGGAGAGGGCCTGACCGCGTGATGGCTTGACCGCGTGATGGCTTGACCGCGCGCGAACGGATTGCGCAAGAAACGACAAGCCGCCCGGGCGGGCGCGGCGGGAAGGTGGAACCGGCCGGCGCCCCGGACGGGGGTCGGGACGCCGGCCCTGTCGTTCCTGCCCTGCGCCGCCACCCGTGTTCTGCCCGAGGAGTCCCGGTGAACGATCCCGTGCCTGCCGTCCGTCCCGCTGTTCCCGACCCCGACCCCGACCCCGTCCCCGCCCCCGGCCCCGTCGCTGCCGGGCCCGGTCGCCGGCGGGTGTTGCGCGGGACGCTCGCCGCCGCCGGGGCGTTGGCCCTGCGACCGCTCGTCGACGCGACGCCCGCCGTCGCCGCTCCCGTCGCCGCACCCTCCCCCGCTCCCGTCGCCGTACGGCGGTTCGGCCGCTACGAGGTGCTGGCGCTGCTCGACGCCCACGGCCCGTTCCCCGGCACCGCGCAGGCCGCCTTCCCCGACGCGACCGCCACCGACTGGGAGCACGCCCGCTGCCTCGACCCGGCGGCCTTCGGCCCCGGTGGCACCTGGGAGTTGGACTTCCGCTGCTACGCCGTCCGCCGCCCGGGCGGACGGGTCACCCTGGTGGACACCGGCATCGGTCCGGTCGGCAGCCCGGCCTCCGGCTGGGCGCCCGTCCCCGGCCGGCTGCCGACCGTGCTGGCGCGGGCCGGGATCGCCCCGACGGACGTCGAGACGGTGGTCCTGACCCATCTGCACGAGGATCACTACGGCTGGTCCGTCACCCCCGACGGCGTGCCGGTGTTCCCGAACGCCCGCTACGTCGTCCAGCGCGCCGAGGTCGCGGCACTCGGACCGACCCGGACGGCGCGCACGTACGTCGTCGAACCGCTGCTCCGCGCCGGGCGGTTGCAGGAGGTGGACGGCCGCACGGTGCTCGCCGGGCGGGCCCGCCCCGGGAGCGGCGCGGTCACCCTGCTGCCGACGCCCGGGCACACGCCGGGGCACCAGTCGGTCCTGGTCGACGGTGGCGGGGACCGTCTGCTGCTCACCGGGGACGTGCTGGTCCACGCCGTCCAACTGGCCTCGCCCGCCGTGCGCTACGCCTTCGAGGCCGATCCCGCGGCGGCCCGGCGCAGCCGGGAACAGCTCCTCGACGAGGCCCGCCGTACCGGTGCCGTGCTCGGTACCGCGCACCTCAACCGGCCCTTCGTCCGGCCGCCGTGGGTGCTCGACGGGCTCAATCGCCCGAGCTGACGCCGGTGTCGACGCCGGAGCCGACGCCGTCCGTCCGGAGGGTCTCGGCGGCGCGGTGGTAGGCGGTGGTGGCGCGGCCGAAGTAGTCGAGGAGGACGGCCAGTTCCTCGGGGGAGTAGCCCCGGATGATCTCGCCGATCTCCGCCCGGGCGGCGGCGAGCGCGTCGTCCAGGCCGGTGGGCCGGCCGACCGGTTCGACGATCACCTTGCGGCGGTCCTCGGGCGAGGGCGAGCGGCGGACGTGGCCGGCCCGCTCCAGCCGGTCGATCAGCCGGGTCGTCGGGCCGGTGGTGAGGCCGGTGCGGGTGCCCAGTTCGCCGGGCGTCATCGGACCGTCCAGGTCGAGGAGGTTGAGCGCGTAGAGATCGGTGGCCCCGAGGCCGACCGCCCGGGCGCCGGCGTGGCCGTGCAGCAGCACGGCGCTCAGGTACCGCCGGTACGTCGCCCCTGTCGCGCCGGTCGCACTCGACGTGGTGGCGTCGTCGTCGGGCACGGTCGTTGACACGGATTCCTCCCCAACTTAATCTCTTCCTCAGAGAAGAGAAATCTTCGAAGAAGCTTCTTCTCTGGGGAAGCTACCACGGGAGGGGAACCGATGGACATCACCACCGAGGCGACCGAGGCCACCGAGGCTGCCGACACCGCCGCGCTGCACGCCCTGCTGACGCGCTCCCGCGAGGCCTGGGACCGGGGCGACGGCGCGGCGTACGGCGAGTTGTTCACCGCGGACGCGACCGACGTGACCTTCGTCGGCACCGTCTACCACGGCGGCCCGGAGATCGGCCGGGCCCACCAGGCACTCTTCGAGAGCTTCCTCAAGGGCACCCGACTCGCCCTGGAGATCACCGGGATCCGGTTCTACGGGCCGGACACCGCCGTGGTCGTGACCGTCGGCGACACCTCCAAGGGGCGCCCCGGAAAGCTCGGCAAGGTCGCCACCTACACGCTCGTCCGCACGGGCCCGGTGGCCGACGAGCACCGGGGCTGGCGGATCGCCGCGATCCAGAAGACCCGCCGGCGCCGGCTGATGGAGGCCGTCTCCTTCGCCGCCCGGCCCGACACCCGCCCGGCGGCCGCGGCCTGACCGTCGGTCGCGACCACCGCCCGGGCTCCGGGCCCGGCCCCGGGCCCCTGACCCGAGGCGCCCTGGCCGGTCGGGGCGGGGTGTGGTCCCCTCGGACGAGGGGCGGGTGGGGCCCGCCGGAGCCGAGAGGGGCCGGTTTCGCATGGACGAGCAACCGTTCCGCACCACCGAGGCCGAGGACGCCCCGGTCGTCCGCGCACCGGACGGTGCCACCGTCCGGCCGCTGCTGGCCCTGGACGGCCTCGGCAGCCAGGCCGTCTTCGAACTCCCGCCCGGCGGGGTCACGCACGCGGTGTCGCACGCCACCGTCCAGGAACTCTGGCACGTCACGGCCGGCCGTGGCCGGATCTGGCGGCGGCAGTCCGGCCGGGAGGCCGTCGACGTGCTGCGGCCGGGCAGCTCCGTCTCGGTGCCGCTGGGGACGGCCTTCCAGTTCCGGGCCGACCAGGACAGTCCCGGACCGCTGCGCATCGTCGCGGTCACCATGCCGCCGTGGCCGGACGGCTCGACCGTCGAGGCCCGCCCCGAGCACGGCCCCTGGCGGCCCACCCAGGACTGAGGGCGGCCCCGCGGATCCGGTCGACGGCGGGACCGCCGCGGCCGGTGTCCCCGCGCGGGCGGGCACACCGGCCGGTGCCGGACGGGACGGGATCGAACGGGATCGGGCGGGGGGCGAACGGGGCCGGGCGGGGCCGGGCGGGGATCAGGCCGGGAGGATCAGCTCCTGGCCGGGCCGGATGAGGTCCGGGTCCTCGCCGACGGCGGCCCGGTTCCGTTCGTACAGCGCCGGCCAGCCGCCGGGGAGCCGGAGCTGCTCGGCGATGCTGTCCAGGGTGTCGTCGTCGCGCACCGTCCAGGTGGTGGGACCACCGGCCGGGGGAGGGGCGGCGGGGGTCCCCGTGGTGTGCGTCGCGGTCGGTTCGACGGCGGTGTCGACGACTGTGTCGACCGCGGTGTCGACCGGGGTCCGTTCGGCGTCGCGGTCGGCGCGGGCGCCGCAGACCGGCCACGGGGCGAGCCCGCGCTGGGCGGCGAGGGCGTCGGCGACGGCGATCTGCTCGGCGCGGCTGGCCAGGTCGGCGCGCGGGGCGTAGGCGAGGCCGCCGGTCTCCTCCCAGGTCGGCTCGTCGAACTGGAGGCCGCCGAAGTAGCCGTTGCCGGTGTTGATGTGCCAGTCCCCGCTGCTCTCGCAGGCGGCGACCCGCTCCCAGTCGATCACGGTCCCCCGATCGGTGCCCGCTCCGCCTCCCGGGCCCGGTGGCGCGGCGTGCGCCGCGGCGGGGGCGGCGAGGACGGCGGCCAGGGTGCACACGGCGGTGGGGAGCAGGCGGCGCAGGTGCGCGGTGGGGGGCATCGGCGGCTCTCAGGTCCGGGGACAGGGGCGCGTGCCGCTCGGGAGCGGCGCGTTCCCACCGACGCACGCCGGGCACGCCGAATCGCCGCCGACACGTCGAGCGGGTCACCCGCCCGGCTCCGCACCGCCACTCGGCCGGCTCTCCTCCCGCCGCCCCCGACGGCCCGCCGGGGTGCCCGACCGGCCAGGGGTGCTGGGTGGCGGTCACCCAAGGGTCGAACGTGTGCGAACGCCGCCGGGAGTATGTGCGGCGTTCGAGTGGATTTCCGGCGGGCGCGGCGCCCGCCGCCGGACATGGGACGGCCCCCCGGCGCGAACGCCGGGGGGCCGGGGTGGAGCGAGGCGGAGCGAGCTGCGGTCGGCAGAACGCCGCAGGTCAGCGGTTCTTCTCGCGCTCGGCGGCAGCGGCGGCCTGCTGGCGCCGCTTCTCCTCCTTCTCGTGCTTCTCCTTGACCCGCACGCTCTCCTTGCGGACCTCCTCCTGGATCGTGCGCTCGCGCCGGAGCCAGTCCGGGTTCTCCTCCCGCAGCGCGTCGATCTCTTCGGTGGTCAGCGCCTCCGTCACGCCGCCGCGGGCCAGGCCGGACGCCGAGACGCCGAGCCGCGAGGCCACCACGGAACGCGGGTGCGGGCCGTTGCGGCGCAGGTCCTGGAGCCACTGCGGCGGCTCGGTCTGCAGGGCGGTGAGCTCCTCGCGGGAGATCACGTCCGACTGGAAGTCGGCGGGGGTGGCGCCGAGGTAGACCCCGAGCTTCTTCGCCGCCGTCGCCGGCTTCATGGTCTGCGTGGTCTTCTGCTTGAGCGATGTCATGGTCACCAGGGTAAGCGAGCGGCCGACGCCCGCTGTCACGGTCGGTAGCCTTGGTCGGGTGACAGAGATGCAGGTGACACCCTCGTTCCGGCTGGCGTACGTCCCGGGCGTGACCCCCGGGAAGTGGGCGCGCGTCTGGTCGGAGCGGCTTCCGGACGTTCCGCTCGCCCTGGTCGCGGTCGACGCGGCCGACGGCGAACCGACGTTGCGCGCGGGCGACGCGGACGCGGGACTGGTGCGGCTGCCGGTCGACCGGACCGGGCTGAGCGCGATCCCGCTGTACACCGAGACGACGGTGGTGGTCTTCCCGAAGGAGGACCACTGGCTGGCGGCGGCGGAGGAGGTCTCCGTCGGGGACCTCGCCGACGACGTGGTCTTCCACCCGCTCGACGACACCCTCGCGTGGGAGCAGCTGCCCGGGCGGCCCGCCATCGAGCGGCCGGCCACCACGGCCGACGCGATCGAGCTGGTCGCGGCCGGGGTCGGGGTGCTGCTCGTCCCGCAGTCGCTGGCGCGCCTGCACCACCGGCGCGACCTCACCTACCGGACGATGACGGACGCCCCGCAGTCCCGGATCGCGCTCGCCTGGCCGGAGGAGCTGACCACCGACCTGGTGGAGGAGTTCATCGGCATCGTCCGGGGCCGGACGGTCAACAGCTCGCGCGGTCGTGGCCAGACCGCGGCGGCCCAGACGGCGGCTCCGGCGGCGAAGGGCGGCTCCGGAAAGGGCGGGCCGGTCAAGGGCGGGCCGGTCAAGGGCGGCGCCGCGCGGACCGGCGGCGGAAAGGGCGGCGGCACCGCCAAGGGTGGGGCCGCGAAGGGTGGAGGCCGGCCGGCCGCCGGTGGCGGACGGGCTCGGGGTGGCTCCGGCTCGTCCGCCGGTGGTGCGGCGGCGGCCCGGCGCGGTCGGCCGAAGCGCCGGGGCTGATCCGGGCCGTCCCGGGCGGCCGGTCCGCGGGACCGTCGCGGGCCGGCCGCTCGGCGCCCGCTCAGCCGTCCGACGGCGCGGAGTCCCGGTACGGCGCACGCGGCTGCGGCACACCGTGCTGCGCGCTCGCGTCGATCCGGGGCGCCGCGGTGGCGGGCGCGTCCGGCAGGGGGTGCCAGACCCCGGTCAGTTCGACCCAGCTGTCGGTGGCCGGGGTGGGCCCGTCGGCGTGCACCAGGACGCGCAGCCGCCGGGCGTCGGCGGCGCAGCAACTGGCGATGAGCCGGTTGAGGTACCACTCACCGGGTGCGGTGCCGGGGGTGACGAAGCCGGTCAGCCGGACCGGGCGGTCGGCCAGGGTGCGCCGGGGGTCGCGGCTGCGGGCGATGAACTCGCCGAGGGTCAGCGGCGTGGGCGTGGTCACACTCGATCCGGCCGGTGCGGCGGACCCGGCCGGCGGGGGCGGTGGTCCGGCGAGCGAGGCGCTGTAGGCGGTGGCGTCCACGGTGGCGTCCGCGCCGTCCCGGGAGGCGGTGAACGAGCCGAGCGCGGGCGGGGTGAAGCAGAGCAGCAGCACCGCCGGTACGGCGAGCAGCCACGCCACCCGGGGGCCGTGCTCGTGGTCGTGTTCGTGGCCGCTTCCGGCACGGTCGTGCCCGGCGTGGTCGGGATGCGCGGACTCGTGTCCGTCGTGCCCGTGCCGGTCGGCGGCCTCCGGCCGGGACCAGACCGCGTTCCCCTCGGCGTCCCGCCCGAACCGCAGCACCGGCGCCCGGCGCCGTTCCGTGAGCCGCACCACCACCCCCGCGACGCCCAGGGCGAACAGGATCACCCCCGAGGCGATCAGCGGCAGCCGCAGCTCCTCCTTCACGTACTGCAGGAACACGTCGCTGCCCACGGTGATCCGCAGCAGCGCGGCCCCGACCAGTACGAGCAGCAGCGACGGCGCGAACCCCCGGAACCGGGTGCGCGGGGCGCGGGCGGTGGCGGTGGCGGTGGTCACAGCAGGATCCCTCCGGTCAGGACGCTGGCGAGGACGGCGACGACGAAGGTCGCGGAGGAGAACCGGGCGGCGAAGGCGCGCCCGAAGGAGCCGGACTGGAGGGCGATCAGCTTGAGGTCGACCATCGGGCCGACCACCATGAACGCCAGCCGGGCGGTGGGGGAGAAGCCGGTGAGCGAGGCGGCGACGAAGGCGTCCGCCTCCGAACAGACGGCCAGCACGACGGCGAGCACCGCGAGCGCCGGGACGCCCAGCCACGGCGAGTCGGAGAAGGCGCGCAGCACGGACGGCGGGACGAGCACGTTGAAGGTGGCGGCCGCCGCCGCGCCGAGCACCAGGAAGCCGCCGGCGTGCAGGAAGTCGTGCTGGAGTCCGCGCCGGAACTCGTCCAGCGGGTTGCGTCCGGCGCCGTGCTCGACGGGGCCCTTGGGCAGGCGCAGCCACTCGGGGCGTCCGAAGGCCACCCAGAGCCAGCCCATCACCAGTGCGCTGCCGAGCGAGGCGGCCAGCCGGGCGAGCACCATCTCCGGCGCGTCCGGGAAGGCGATCGCGGTGGACACCAGGACGACCGGATTGACGGCGGGTGCGGCGAGCAGGAAGGCGAGCGCGGCGGCCGGGGCGACCCCGCGCCGCATCAGGCTCCCGGCGACCGGCACGGACGCGCACTCGCAGCCGGGCAGCACGGCGCCGGCCACCCCGGCCACCGGGACGGCGAGGGCGGGGTTGCGCGGCAGCAGCCGGGCGAAGACCCGGGCCGGGACGAACGCGCCGATCGCGGCCGAGACGACCGTGCCGAGCACCAGGAACGGCAGTCCCTGTACTACGACGGCGACCAGCAGCGTCCGCCAGGCGCGCACTCCGCCGGTGTCCCAGGACCAGGCCAGCGCCGGGGCGGCGGCCGCCGCGACCAGCAGTGCTCCGGTGCGCAGGCCGCTGCCCCGGCGGCGCGGCGGGGTCGCCGCCGGTGGCGCCTGGGGCTGTCGGACACTGCCGAGACTCGTCTCCACCACGGTGACCGCTCCTCAGCTCGCCTGCCGCCCGGCGCGGGTCGCGGGAGGGCGGCAGGTCCTGTCTGCTCACCGTCAGAAGGTGAGCCCGGAGGCAGAGTAGCGGTTGATAATCACTTTCATCTAGGCCTTCACCCGCGCGTCGCGTCGCGGTAGGGTCGCGTTCGCGGAGAGGCTCCTCCGGTGCGCCGGCGGGGCGTCAACCTGCTGTTCCCGGCTGCCGGTTGGGCCGTCGGGGTGAGGTCTGCCCGGCGCCGGTCCGGTGGGTGCGCCGACCGGTCGGCCAAGCGCCGCGGTCGGTCGTCCGCTCCGGCGGCCGGTCAAGCGCTCCGGCGGGCGGCCACGGTGTTCAGCAGGGCGGCGCCCCGCTCGGCGTCGTCCACGCTCACCGCGAACTCGGCGCCCTGCCGGGGCCGGATCACCAGGCACTCGCCGGCGCGCAGCATCACCGTGGTGCCCGGGCCGCTCATCCGGTAGCCCCAGCCGCCGACCTGGGCCGGGGTGCGGTGCTCGGCCCGGGCCGAGACGATCTGCTCCGGGTCCCAGTGCCGGGACGGCTTGCCGAACGGGCCGAACGCCACGTCCAGGCCTCGCTCGGTCACCCGGGCCTGCACCGACGAGCAGCCGGCCCCCGCCAGGGCGACGACCGCCAGCGGCGCGGCCGTCGCCCAGGCCGGACCGCCCAGCCCGGCGAACCCGGCCAGCGCCGCCCCCGCCGTCCCCGCCCCGGCCCCGGCGGCCAGCAGTCCCAGCCACGGATTGACCGCCCGGGACAGCCAGACGGCGCGCTGCCCCTCCGGCAGGTCGAGCCGGGGGCCGTCGACGTCCGCGGCGGCGAGCGGCTCCGGGGCCTCCGGGCGGGCGAGCCACCCGGCCAGCGCGCCGGCCGCGAGCGAGGCCGCCACGACCAGCAGCACCTCGGCGCCGACCGGCCGGGCCTCCTGCCAGCTCGGACGGTCCAGGTTGGCGGAGACGATCGAGGCCTGCGCGCCGGTCAGCAACGCGCCCCCGAAGCCCAGCCCGGCCGCCGCCCAGGCCCGCGCCTGCGCCCCGCCGCGCCACCGGGCGACGGCCGCCGCGGCGACCGCGACCGTCCAGACGGCGGCGGGGAAGGCGGCCGCGGCCGTCAGCGACATCGAACCGTCCGGCCGCTCCCCGGCCCAGTGGGTGGCCAGCGGCTCCGGCAGCCGGCCCCGGGCCACCCACGGCAGTCCGAGCAGCAGCGTCAGCATCCCGAACGCCCACACCGCCGCGCCGCCACGGGTGGTCCCCCGCCCGCCGCCGCGCCCGTCCACCCGCGAACCGCCGCTCACTCCAGCCCCCTGATCATCTCGACGAGTTCCTCCCTGCCGAAGCCGGCGTGCGCCGCGTCCGCGACCAACCGGCGGACGGCGTCCAGCAGTTCGGCGCGCCGGTCGGCACCCCGCGCGACGGTGATGCCGCGGCCTCGGCGGAACTCCAGGACCCCTTCGTCCCGCAGCACCCGCAGGGCCCGCAGCACCGTGTTCGCGTTCACGCCGAGCGCCAGCGCCAACTCCCGTGCCGGCGGCAACCGTTCGCCGGGCGCACAGTCGCCCTCGCCGACGGCCCGCCGGATCGCCCCGGCAACCTGCTCGTGCAACGGCCGTGCGTCCCCGGCCTCCAGCTTCAGCAACATGGTGCTAGTGAGAGTAGCACCATCGAGGCGTGGAACCGGGGGGTCCGCCGCGGCCCCGGGCCGGTTCGCGCGGCACCGGCGGGCCGCCGACCTGCGCGGTCACCGCCGGCGCGCCGACCCTTGACAGCCGGTTCGGGCACTGGATTACTTGGCTCCGGCCAGGGCCGACCGAATGATCGGTGGAAACGTTCGAACCTCGGAGGAGGCGCGATGGGCGGCGCAGCGGCGGATCCGGGCACCCCCGGAGGTCCCGGCGGAGCCACCCGGACGAGGCTCGGCGAGGCACCGCCGGACGAACTCCTGGACACCGGTGAGCGGATGACCGCCGAGGAGCTGCGCGCGCACCAGCTCGAGCACCTGCGGGCCACGCTGCGCCACGCCTACGACAACGTCGAGCTGTACCGGCGGAAGTTCGATGCGGCCGGCGTCGCGCCCGAGGACTGCCGGACCCTCGCCGACCTCGCCCGCTTCCCCTTCACCACCAAGGCCGACCTGCGCGACACCTACCCGTACGGCATGTTCGCCGTCCCGAAGGAGCGGGTCCGCCGGATCCACGCCTCCAGCGGGACGACCGGCCGGCCCACCGTGGTCGGCTACACCGAGCACGACCTCGACGTGTGGGCGGACGTGGTGGCCCGCTCGATCCGGGCGGCCGGCGGACGGCCCGGCCAGACGGTGCACATCGCCTACGGCTACGGCCTGTTCACCGGCGGCCTGGGCGCCCACGCGGGCGCCGAACGCGCGGGCTGCACCGTGGTCCCGGCCTCCGGCGGCATGACGGCCCGCCAGGTCCGGCTCATCCAGGACCTCCGGCCCGAGATCATCATGGTCACCCCGTCCTACCTGCTCACCCTGCTCGACGAGTTCGAGCGGCAGGGCGTCGACCCGCGCACCACCTCGCTGCGGATCGGCATCTTCGGCGCCGAACCGTGGACGGAGGAGATGCGCGCCGAGATCGAGCGCCGGACGGACCTCCACGCCGTCGACATCTACGGGCTCTCCGAGGTGATGGGGCCGGGCGTCGCGCAGGAGTGCGTGGAGACCAAGGACGGTCTGCACATCTGGGAGGACCACTTCTACCCGGAGGTGGTCGACCCGTTGACCGACCGGGTGCTGCCGGACGGCGAGGACGGCGAACTCGTCTTCACCTCGCTCACCAAGGAGGCGCTGCCGGTGATCCGCTACCGCACCCGCGACCTCACCCGGCTGCTGCCCGGCACCGCCCGCCCCGCGTTCCGCCGGATGGCCAAGGTGACGGGCCGCACCGACGACATGATCATCCTGCGCGGGGTCAACCTCTTCCCGACCCAGATCGAGGAGATCCTGCTGCGGGTGCCCGCGGTGGCGCCGCACTTCCAGCTGCGACTGACCCGCCGGGGCCGGCTGGACCACCTGACGGTGCGGGTGGAGGCCCGCCCGGACGCCGGGCCCGAACAGCGGGAGGCCGCCGTCGGGGTGATCGCGCGGGCGGTGAAGGACGGGGTCGGGGTGAGCGTGGACGTCGAGGTGGTGGACCCGTACGGCCTGGAGCGCTCGGTCGGCAAGATCCGCCGGATCGCGGACCTGCGGGAGGCGGGGGAGGCTTGAGGCGGGCTGCTGTCGGTGGGTCGTCGGTGGGTCTTGTCGAGTCGTGGCGGGTCAGTGGCCGTGGCCGGTCTCCAGGTTGCGGGTCATGCGCTCCAGGACGTCGACCGCGGTGCGGTACTCCTCCGGGGAGATCCCGGCGGTGGCGGCCTCGCGGAACGCGGTGACGCGCTCGCCCGCGCGGGCGAGGCGGGCGCGGCCGTCCCCGGTCAGCGCGAGGCGCTCCGCCGCCGGGCGGACGGCCCAGCCGTCGGCGAGGACGGCGGCGACGGTGTCGGCCAGCTCGGCGGGGGAGGCGTTGGCGGCCAGGACGGTGCGCACCGCGGTGTCGGTGGCCCGCGGGTCGTCCTCGACGACGTTGAGGACCTGCCAGGCGAGGCGGGTGAGGCCGAACTCGGCCAGCACGGCGTCCATGGTGGCGGTGAGGGCCCGGTCGGTGCGGTTGAGCCAGTAGCCGATGTGCTTCACGGCGTTCTCCTGTGCGGGTGCGGGTGCGGGTGCGGGTGCGGGTGCGGGTGCAGGCGCGGGTGCGGGTCGGTCCGTCGTGCGGGGCACTGCGTCACCGGCCGGTGCCACAGCGGCCAGTGCCGGACGGGCCAGTGCCGCGTGGGCCAGTGCCACACGGGTCAGCCGCGGCCGAAGGCGGCGGTGTTCTCGCCGGCCCACTGGCGGTAGGTGCGGGCGGGGCGGCCGAGGAGGGTCCGCGTGGTGTCGTGGACGGCGGCCGGACCGTGGTCGGCGGCTGCCCAGAGGTCGAGCAGCGAGGTGACCACGTGGGCCGGCATGTGACGGCCCATCTCCTCCTCGGCCTCGGCGCGGGTGATCCGCTCCACCGGGATCTCCCGGCCGAGGGCGTCGGCGAGGACGGCGAGCTGCTCGCGGAAGGTGAGCGACTCGGGGCCGGTCAGGGTCGGCGCGGTGCCGGTGAGGGACGTGCCGGTCAGGGCCTCGGCGGCGATGTCGGCGATGTCCTCGGGGTGGATCGGCGCGATGTGCGCGTCCGGGTGGGCGAGCCGGATCGGCAGGCCCCGGCCGATGGCGTACGCCCAGCCGAGCGCGTTGCTGGCGAAGGCGTCCGGGCGCAGGAAGGTGCAGGTGAGGCCGGAGCCGGCGAGGGCGCGCTCGACGAGGAGGCTGTGGCTCGCCAGCGGGTCCTGCTCGGCGTCGGGGCCGAGGACGGAGGACGAGGACAGCAGGACGACGTGCTCGACGCCGGCGGCCTCGGCGGCCGTGACGAAGGCGTCGATGCCGGCGGGCTGGGGGTAGAGGAAGACCTGGCGGACGCCGTGCAGCGCCGCGGCGAAGGTCTCCGGCCGGTCGAGGGCGAGTTCGACGGCCTCGACGCCGTCGGGCACGGTCAGGTCGGCGGTGCGGGCGCTGGCGGCGCGGACGGCGTGGCCGGCGGCGTGCAGCCGGGCGACGACGCCGCGGCCGACCTTGCCGCGGGCGCCGGTGACGAGGGTGGTGGTGTTCGTGCTGTTCATGAGGGCTGTCCGTTCGGGCCGGGTGGTCGCTCGGGGCCGGGTTCGACCGCGATTCAGTGCTGGATTCAGTGCTTCAAGACATATGCATGATGTCCTGCACACGTTTTCATGTCAACACATGTCTGTGCCCCGCCATGCGTACGGGTAGGCTGGCGCCATGACCACCAAGCACGAGTCGGCCGGGGACGAGGAGCTGCTGGACGCCGTCGGACCGGCCTTCGGGCGACTGCGGCGCTCCTCGCTCCTGGACGTCGAGGACCCGATCTCCCAGAAGGACCTCAGTCGCACCCTGGTCCTGCGGGTCGTCCAGGACGCCGCGCGCGAGGACGGTCGCGAGGTGACCGTCGGCGCGGTCGCCGAGCACCTGGGTGTCGACCCCTCGGTGGGCAGCCGGATGGTCTCGGACTGCATCTCCGCCGGCTACCTGGTCCGTGCCGCCTCCCAGCAGGACGGCCGGCGCACCGTCCTGCTCCTCAGCCCGGAGGGTGAGGAGCTGATGGACCGCTTCCGCCGGTACCAGCGCTCGGCCTACGAGCAGATCACCGCCGACTGGAGCGCCCACGACCGGCTGGAACTCGCCCGGCTGATGGTGAAGTACGTCGAGTCCCAGGACGCGCTGCGCGCCAGGGTCCGCCAGGCCCCTCGCTGAGCGCGGGGCGGCGCGCCCCGCCGAACGTGCGGCGCCGGTGGACGCCGGGTGCGCGTCGGTGGCCAGGGGCGTGAACCGCTCGATGCCGGGCGGGTGAGTGGGGGTCGCGTGCCCTCTACGATGAGGCCATGAGCGGGAGCCTCCAGGTATCAGGTGCACATGCCTCGCAGGAGTCCGGTGCGGACGAACGGCTGGACGTCGCCGCCGGCATCCTCGCCCTGCTCGCCGACCGCACCCGGCTCGCGCTGCTCCAGCGGCTGAGCGAGGGCGAGGCCGATGTGACGACGCTGACCGAGGCCGCCGGTGCGGCGCGCCCGTCGGTCAGCCAGCACCTCGGGAAGCTGCGGCTGGCCGGGCTGGTGTCCACCCGCAAGGACGGGCGGCGGGTCGTGTACGCGCTGCGGCACGGGCACCTGCGGCGGCTGGTGCACGAGGCGCTGAACGTCGCGGACCACCAGATCAGCGGACTGCCGCCGCACGACTGAGCGGCCGGGCTCTCCGGGGTCTTCCGGGTGCGGATCCTCCTGGCCGGGTGCGGATTCATCTGGCGGTGTGGATTCTTCTGGCGGTGCGGATTCTTCCGGCCAATAGGTGCACACGTATGCACATGTTGTCCTATCCTGGAGGGGACCCCACCGGCTCGTGCCGCAGCGGCGCGTGCCCCGCCAGAACGGAGTCCCCGATGCTCTCCGTCCTCCGCAACCGCACCTACCGGCACCTCTTCGTCGCCCAGGTCGTCGCCCTCGCCGGGACCGGCCTGGCCACCGTGGCGCTCGGCCTGCTCGCCTACGACCTCGCCGGGTCCGACGCCGGATCGGTGCTCGGCACGGCGCTGGCGATCAAGATGGTCGCCTACGTCGGGATCGCCCCGGTCGTCGCCGCCCTCGCCCACCGGGTCCCGCGCCGCCGACTGCTGGTCGCCGCCGACCTCGCCCGCGCCGGGGTGGCGCTCGGGCTGCCGTTCGTCGGGTCGGTCTGGCAGGTCTACCTGCTGATCTTCGTCCTGCAGGCGGCCTCGGCGACCTTCACCCCGGCGTTCCAGTCGGTGATCCCCGACGTGCTCCCCGAGGAGCGCGACTACACCCGGGCGCTGTCGCTCTCCCGGCTCGCGTACGACACGGAGAGCCTGGTCAGCCCGGTGCTGGCGGCCGCACTGCTCGCGCTGGTCGGCTACCGCTGGCTGTTCTGGGGGACGGTGATCGGCTTCCTCGCCTCGGCCGTCCTGGTCGTCTCGGTGGTCCTGCCGGGCGCCGTGGCGGCGGCCCGGTCGGCGGCGGGTGCTCGCACCGCGCCGAGCCCCGGGCCTCCCCGTGAGGGCGCCCGCTCGCTCGGCGCCCGTTCGGTGGCCGGGATCCGGCTCTTCCTCTCCGTGCCACGCCTGCGGGCCCTGCTCGCCCTGGACCTCGCGGTGGCCGCCGGCGGCGCGATGGTGATCGTCAACACGGTCGTCTACGTCCGCGACGAACTCGGCCGGTCGGCGGGCGACGTGCCGATCGCCCTCGGCGCGTACGGCGGCGGCTCGATGCTGGTCGCGCTGCTGCTGCCCCGGGTGCTCGACCGCGTCACGGACCGGACGGTGATGCTGCCCGCCGCCTTCGCCGTCGCCGGACTGCTCACCGCACTGGCGGTGGTCACCGCGGCGGGCGGCGGCGGTTGGCGCTGGCCCGTCCTGCTCGCCCTGTGGGCGGGGCTGGGGGCGGCGGGCTCGCTGATCCTCACCCCGGGCGGGCGGCTGCTGAGGTCGGCCGTCCCGCCGGCCGACCTTCCGGCCGCCTTCGCCGCCCAGTTCTCGCTCACCCACGTCTGCTGGCTGCTCGCCTACCCGCTGGCCGGGTGGCTCGGTGCCACCGCCGGACTGCCCACCGCCACGGTCGCCCTCGCCGCCCTCGCCCTGGTCGCGGCGGGCCTGGCCACCCGCGCCTGGCGCGGCACCGCGCCGGCCGCCGGGCCGGCTCCGGCCACCGCGACCGTCCGCCCCCACCGCCACACCCGTCGCCCCGCCCACGGCCGCCCCCTGCACGCCCCGTCCGGCCGCCCGCTGGTCCGCCACCGCCGCCACCGGCACCCGGCCGCGCCCTGACGCCGGGCCGCCTCGCGGCGGCCACCGTGCCGGCCCCTGTGCCGACGGCCGGCCACCCGTGTCGGTCTCCGTGCGCCCCCGGAAGCCACCGGCTCCCGGGGGCGCGCCGCGTCCGGCGGGGCCCGTGCCGACCCGGTCGGACGCGCCGTGGCACCCGGTCGGCGGTTGGTCCCGGAATCGGGGTGACCCCGGGGCGTGCATGTTGATTCATGTTCGATATTGTTTGTTCATGTGGTTGAAGGGCAGGCCCAGGAGAGGGAGCACGACATGGCCGCAACGGTGACCGGCGCGAGCGGGCAGGCCGGCACGACCGGACCGGCCGACACGGTCGAACAGGCGGGTGCGACCGGACGGAACGGTGCGACGACCAGGACCGTCACCGAACTGGCCGACGGTCGCGAGCTGATCTACTACGACCGGGGCACGCCGCCCGCCGGCCGGACGGTGGCCGACCGCCGGCCGCTGGACGCCGTCGAGCCCTCCTCCGAGGTACGGCTCGACCCGATGACCGGCGCCTGGGTGACCGTCGCCGCCCATCGCCAGGCGCGCACCTACCACCCGCCGGCCGACGAGTGTCCGCTCTGCCCCAGCCGCGAGGGCCGGCTCAGCGAGATCCCGGCCGCCGACTACCAGGTGGCCGTCTTCGAGAACCGGTTCCCCTCCCTCGCGGGCGAGCCCGGCACCCACCCCGTGCCGCCGGCCCTCGACGACCCGCTGCACAGCCGCGGCCCCGGCGTCGGCCGGTGCGAGGTGGTCTGCTTCACCGCCGACCACGACGCCTCCTTCGCCGACCTCGACGAGGACCGCACCCGCCTGGTCCTGGACGCCTGGACCGACCGCACCGCCGAGCTCTCCGCCCGGCCCGGCGTCCAGCAGGTGTACTGCTTCGAGAACCGCGGCACCGAGATCGGCGTCACCCTCGCGCACCCGCACGGCCAGGTCTACGCGCTGCCCTTCGTCCCCCCGCGGACCGCCAAGATGATCGACCGGGCCGCCCGGCACCGCGCCGCCACCGGCCGCAACCTCTTCGACGACCTGGTCGCCGCCGAGCGCGCCGCCGCGGGCGCCGAGAACAGTCGGACCGTGCTCGCCGGGGAGCACTGGACGGCCTTCGTGCCGTTCGCCGCCCGCTGGCCGTACGAGGTCCACCTCTTCCCGAACCGCCGCGTCCCCGACTTCACCGGACTCACCGAAGCCGAGCGCGCCGAGTTCCCCCGGATCTACCTCGACCTGCTGCGCCGCTTCGACGGCCTCTTCGGCGGCGGCGACGGCAGCGGCAGGGGAAGCGGCGACGGCAGCGGAAGCGCGGGCGACGGCGGAGGCCGCGTCCGGGCGCCCTACATCGCCGCCTGGCACCAGGCCCCGGCCGGCCACGAGGACGAACTCGCCCTCCACCTGGAGCTGTTCACCGTCCGACGGACGGCGGACAAGCTCAAGTACCTGGCCGGCACCGAGTCCGGCATGGAAGCCTTCATGAACGACGTCGCCCCGGAGTACGCCGCCCGGCGCCTGCGCGACCTCGGACCCACGGGCGCGACCGCCCCGGCCGGCGACACCGCCACGGCCGCCGCCACCGCCCCGACCGGCCCGACCCACGGAGAACCCCAGCGATGACCCCCACCAGCACTTTCGAAGAGCTCTACGGCCACGCCCCCGAGGGCGTCTGGGCGGCCCCCGGCCGGGTCAACCTGATCGGCGAGCACACCGACTACAACGACGGGTTCGTCCTCCCGATCGCCCTCCCGCAGGCCGTCCGCGCGTACGCCCGCCGCCGCGCCGACGGCGTGCTGCGGCTCTCCTCCACCCGGATCCCCGGCGAGGTCGTCGAACTGGACGCCGCCGGGCTGACCCCCGGCGGCGTGCCCGGCTGGGCCGCGTACCCCGCCGCGGTCGTGTGGACGTTGCGCGAGGCGGGCCACGAGGTCGGCGGCGCCGACATCCTGCTCGACAGCGACGTGCCCGGCGGCGCCGGCCTCTCCTCCTCCGCGGCGCTGGAGTGCGCGGTCGCCATCACCTACAACGACCTGTACGAACTCGGTCTGGAAGCGGCCGAGCTGGCCCTGATCGCCCAGCGCGCCGAGAACGCGTTCGTCGGCGTGCCCTGCGGGATCATGGACCAGATGGCCTCGATGGCCTGCCGCGCCGGCGCCGCCCTCCACCTCGACACCCGCGACCTGTCCGCCCGGTACGTCCCGTTCGACCTGGCGGGCGCCGGCCTCACCCTGCTCGTCCTCGACACCCGGGTGCAGCACGACCTCGCCGACGGCGCCTACGCCGCCCTGCGGGCCGGGTGCGAACGCGCCGCCGCCCTCCTCGGCCTGCCCGCCCTGCGCGATCTCGCCGCCGCCGACCTGCCCGCCGCCCTGGACCGGCTCCCGGCCGAACTCGTCCCGCTGGTCCGGCACGTGGTGACCGAGAACGGCCGGGTCGAGCAGGCCCTCGCCGAACTCGAGCAGCACGGCCCGGCCACGCTCGGACCGATCCTCACCGCCGGCCACGCCTCGCTGCGCGACGACTACCGGACCTCCTGCCCGGAGACCGACCTCGCCGTCTCCGCCGCCGTCGCGGCCGGTGCGCTCGGCGCCCGGATGACCGGCGGCGGCTTCGGCGGCTCGGTGATCGCCCTGGTGCGGACGGCGGAGGCGGAACCGGTGGCCAAGGCCGTCACCGAGGCCTTCCTGGCGGCGGGCCACGCCGAGCCGCACGTCTACCGGGCCGTCCCCGCCGCGGGCGCCCGCCGGGAGTCCTGAGGAGCCCGGTCCGGCCCGCGCGTCCGACCCCGGCCACCCTCCGCCCGCCCCGCCGGCCGGCGGAGGGTGGCCCTGCCGGACCCAGGCGGGAACGGGCCTGGTCGGCCCGGCGCCCGGCGCCGACAGTGGGCCCATGACCACGACGAACGAAACCACCAGCCCCACCGACCACCCCGACACCCCGGACCTCGCCGACCAGGACTTCGCCGGCCGGACGGTGCTGATCACCGGCGGGACGAGCGGCATGGGCCTCGCCACCGCGCGGGTCCTGCTGGACCGCGGCGCGAACGTGGTGATCACCGGCCGCGACGACACCCGCCTCCGCCGCGCCGAGGCCGAACTCGCCGCGGGCGAACGGCTCCTCGCCGTCCGCGCCGACTCCGCCCGCCCGGCCGACCTGGCCCGGCTGGCCGAGCGGGTGGGGGAGCGGCACGGCCACCTGGACGGAGTGTTCGCCAACGCCGGCGTCGGCGTCTTCGAGAACCCGGCCGAGGTGACCGAGGAGAGCTTCGACCGCACCGTGGACGTCAACTTCAAGGGCGTCTTCTTCACCGTCCAGCACGCCCTGCCGCTGCTGGAGAAGTCCCCGGGCGGCGCCGCGATCGTCCTCAACGCCTCCTGGACCCTGCACCGGGGCCTGCCCAACGCCCCGGTGTACGCGGCGACCAAGGCCGCCGTGCACAACCTCGCCCGCACCTTCGGCAGCGCGTTCGCCGGGCGCGGCATCCGGGTCAACTCGGTGAGCCCGGGCTACATCGTCACCGAGATGTTCCACGAGGTGATCACCGAACGGGCCCAGCAGGACGCCGTGCTGGCCCAGGTGCCGCTCGGCCGGCTGGGCGCGGCGGCGGACGTCGCCGAGACGGTGGCCTTCCTGCTCTCGCCCCGCGCCGGCTACATCACCGGCCAGGACGTGGTGGTGGACGGCGGCGTGGTGGCGGTCGCCGACACCTGGTGAACGACGCCCGCGCGGTGCCAGGTCACCCTGTCAGCCTGGTCCTGCCAGGGCCAGGCTGGCGGCGGCACCCACGGGCGACAATGACCGCATGAGCACGAGCCGAACGAGCCGCCCCGCCCGCCCCGGCGCCGCCGCCCCCGCGCCGGCCGCCCACGGCACCCCGAGCAGCCTCCCCGAGTTCCTGCGCACCCGCCGCTCCCGGCTCCGGCCCGAGGACGTCGACCTGCCCGACTTCGGCGGCCGCCGCCGGGTCGCCGGCCTGCGCCGCGAGGAGCTCGCCCAACTCGCCGGCGTCAGCGTCGACTACTACACCCGGCTCGAACAGGGCCGGGTCGGCAACCCCTCCGACGCCGTGCTCGACGCGGTCGCCCGCGCGCTGCGCCTCGACCCCGAGGAGGCCGGCCACCTGCACCGCCTCGCCCGCACCCGCCCGGACCGCACCCGCCCCGGCCGCGCCCGCGGCGCCGCCGCCCCGCAGCAGGCCCGGCCGACCATGGTGCGGCTGCTCGACGCGATGCCCGACGTCCCCGCCCTGGTGATGGGCCGCCGGATGGACGTCCTCGCCTGGAACCGCGCCGCCGTCGCCCTCCTCGGCGACTACGGCGCCCTCCCCCCGGCCGAACGGAACATCGCCCGGATCACCTTCCTCGACCCGGCCTCCCGCACCCTCTACGACGACTGGGTCGGCTGCGCCCGCGAGAACGTCGCCTTCCTCCACCTGGAGGCCGGCCGCCGCCCCGACGACCCCCGCCTCGCCGAACTGATCGGCGAACTCTCCATGCGCAGCCCGGAGTTCCGCCACTGGTGGGCCCAGCACCCGGTCCGCGACAAGACCTCCGGCCACAAGGTCTTCCACCACCCCCTGGTCGGCCGTCTGGACATGGTCTACGAAACCCTCCGCTCCGCCGACGACCCGGACCAGGCCCTGGTCACCTACACCACCGAACCCGGCACCCCCTCCGCCGACGCCCTCCGCATGCTCCTCGCCTGGGAGGCGGACCCGGTCGTCCGGCCCGCCGACGTCTAGCGCCCCGCGCCCCGATCCGTCGCGGACCGAGGGGGTCCGTGCTGCAAGGCGAACCGGCACCTCATGCGAGATCCCCGTTCATCCGCGCCGCCGCGCGCCCCGCGCCGGACGACCGGACCGACTGGGGCGCGCCGGTCGTGATCACGGACTGCCGGGCCGCCCGTGGCCAGATCTGGACGTACCGCGAGGACGGCTCGCTCTACAACCCCGCCTCGGACACCTGCCTGGAGCTTCCGGGCTGGGAGGACGCCAACGGCACGGCGCTGGGCGTCTGGCGGTGCTACGGCAACCCCAACCAGCGGTGGACGACCTTCCCCAACACCGCCTGACCCCTCCGCCCCACAGGACCCCCGGGCCCGCGACGTGCTCCGCGTCGCGGGCCCGGGTGCGTTCGCGCGCCGCCCGTGCTCCCGCCCGCGAGGTCGGGCGTGTCCTGGTTATGGCCGTCAACTTCCTCCCGGCCCTAGCATGTTGACGGGGGCGGAGCGGGGTCCCCGGCGCCGGTGCACGCGGGGGGCCGGACCGCCGGGGCCGTGGCGGGTGGCGCCCCGTGGGGGAGCAAAGGGGGAGCGATGAACGAACTCTTCACGACGCTCGACCGGGCCGCCGGGCGGAGCGCCGCCGAGCCCGGGCTGGACAGGCTGGTGGGCGGACTGCTGGCGCAGGTGGCGGACGGCAGCCGGCCGGTGCGGGCGGTGGACCATCCGCTCGGCTTCTACTGCCTGCCGGTGGTGCGGGACGGTGTCCACGGGGTGTGCGTGCACGTCTTCGACCCGCGCAGGGCCGCCGGGCGGCGGGAGATCCACTGCCACAGCTGGGAGCTGAAGAGCAGTGTGCTCTACGGCCGGGTCGGCAATCTGCGGGTCGGGGTGTACGACGAGCCCGCCCGGCCGAGTCACCGGGCCTTCGAGGTGTTCAGTGACGCCGCCGCCGGGGTGGACGAGATCCGGCCGACGCCGCGGCTGGTCCGCTGGGAGCCGCTGGCCGAGGAGGTGAGCGCGCGCGGCGAGACGTACACGCTGGGGGCGGGGCAGTTCCACGTCACGGCACTGCCGGACGACGAACCCGCCGCCACCGTGGTGCTCGGCCGGACCGTGCCGGGGCCGGTGGACGTGGTGCTGGGGCCGGTGGAGGGCGCCGCCCGGCGCGTGGTGCGGCGGCTCTGCGACGCGGACCGGACGGCCCGGATCGCCGGGGAGGCGGCCAGGAGGCTCGGGGGACGTGGCGACGCCGGTTGAGCCGGCGGGAGCGGGGGGCTTCGCCGGGGAACTGCGGGTGGCGGTGCGCGCCGCCGAGGAGGCGGGCGCGCTGCTGAGGTCGCGCTTCCTGGACACCTTCCGGGTGGAGACCAAGGGCGGGGACGGCGACGTGGTGACCGAGCTCGACCTGCTCGCCGAGGAGTTGATCGTCCGGCGGCTCGCCGAGCGCTTCCCCGCCGACCGGATCCGCGCGGAGGAGGGCGGCGGGTCGGCCGGCCGACCCGACAGCCGCCGCACCTGGCTGGTCGACCCGCTGGACGGCAGCAACAACGTGGTCGTCGGCCTGCCCGCGTACGTGGTAGGCATCGCGCTGTGCGTGGACGACGAGCCGGTGCTCGGGGTGGTGCACGACCCGGTGGCCGGCCGCACCTGGCGGGCGGTGCGCGGGGCGGGCGCGTACGGGCCGGCGGGCCGGCTGGGGGTGCCGGCGCGGCCGTCGGGGGCCGGCCGACCGGTGCTCGGCTGGACGCAGGGGCACGGGCTGGGCGGCGACCCGGTGGCGCGGGCGCTCAAGGACGGGCTGGAGGCCGGTGCCCGCCGGGTGCTCCAGCTCTGGGCGCCGCTGCTCACCTGGTCGCTGCTGGCCGCCGGGCTGATCGACGGCTTCGTCGGCTACCGGGCGGAGGAGATCGACCTGCCGGCCGGCTGGCTGCTGGCCACCGAGGCGGGCATCGAGGTCCGGGCGCTGGACGGCGGACCGTTCAGCGCCCGGACGGGGCAGCCGGACACCGCCCGCGGCTACGTCGCGGCCCGCCCGGCGCTGCTCCCGTACCTGCTCGACCTGGTCGCCCGGGCCGGCTGACGGGGGACGTCGGAGGCCGTCACTCCGTTACGCCGTCCCCCCCGTCACGCCGTCACGCCGTCACGCCGTCACGCCGTCACGCCGTCAGGGCCAGTGCCGCCGTCGCCAGGGCGACGCCGCCGACCGCCAGCACCGCGCCCGCCCCGGCCACGCCGCGCAGCGGCACCCGCAGGCCCGCCGACCGGCAGCGTTCGTACCAGAGCAGGGTGGCCAGCGAGCCCCAGGGCGCCACCAGCGGGCCGATGTTGGTGCCGATCAGCAGGGCCAGCAGCTGGGTGTGGTTGCCGGCGGGCACGGCGGCCTCGCCGGCCAGGTAGACGGGGAGGTTGTTCAGCAGGTTGGACAGGCCCGCGCCGACCGCGGAGGCGCGGAACAGGCCGAGCGTGCCGCCGTCGGTGCCGATCGCCTCGGCGAGCAGCCGGTGCAGCCCGTGCGCGTCCACGGTCTGCACCACCAGGAACATCCCGGGCACCATGATCAACAGTCGCCACGGTATCAACGAGGCCCGCAGGCCCTCCGGGCGTCGCACCGCGAAGGCCACCACCACGACGGCCGCCGCGGCGCCCGAGGCCACCCAGAGCGGGACGACCGCCGCCAGGCTGGCCACCAGGAAGCCGGCGCAGGCCAGCGCGCAGATCCGGAACAGCACCCGGTCGCCGGGGCGGTGGGCCTCCGGAGCCCGGTAGCGGGTGGCGCCGCGCCGTCCGCGCCGCCAGTAGAAACCCCACAGGCAGGCCATGGTGGCCAGCAGCGCGGCCAGTTGCGGCGCCCACATGGCGCGGGCCAGGCCCGCGGGGGAGAGCGCCACCCGGTCGGCGGCCAGCAGGTTGGTGAGGTTGGACACCGGGAGCAGCAGGCTCGCCGTGTTGGCCAGCCAGACCGTGGTCATGGCCAGCGGCAGCGGGGCGATGCCCACCCGGGAGGCCAGGGCCAGCATGACCGGGGTCAGCAGCACGGCGGTGGTGTCCAGGTTGAGCACCGTCGTGGTGAGCGCGGCGAAGCCGACGCAGAGCAGGAACAGCGCCGGGTAGCTGCCCCGGCCGGCCCGGGCCACCCAGGCCGCGACCACGTCGAACACCTCGGCGGCGCTGGTCAGCTCGGCGAGCACGATCACCGAGCCGAGGAACGCCAGCAGCGGCGCGATCCGTTCGACGGCGGACCCGGCGGAGTCCGTCGGCAGGAGTCCGGTGGCGAGGAACACCAGGCCGCCGGCGAGCAGTCCTCCCGCCAGCAGGTCGAGGGGGTGCAGCCGTTTGACGGCGGGCCAGTACGCAAACACGGACGTCAGGGTCGCACACGAGGCGTTTCCGGTCGAGCCGCCGTCCCGACATCCGTCCGATGCTCGCTCCTCCGTTCGGCCCGCGCGGCCGAAAACCACCCGGAACCAGTGCGGTGAAACAGGGTTGAGGCTGTCCGGTTCGGTCATAAGCTCCTCCCATGGGGGCTCTTGACGCGACCCCGGGTGGCCCCGGGCCGATCGACTTCTTCATCAGCTACTCGCCGGCCGACGAACGCTGGGCGGCCTGGATCGCCTGGACCCTGGAGGAGGCGGGGTACCGGGCCTTCCTGCAGGCCTGGGACTTCGTGCCCGGCACCAACTTCGTCGACTTCATGGACCGCGGCGTCACCGAGTCGGCGGCCGTCATCGCCCTGCTCTCGCGCAACTACGAGCGCTCGCGCTACGGCCGGATGGAGTGGCAGGCCGCGCTGCGCGCCGACCCGGACGCCCCGGAGCGGCGGCTGGTGACCGTCCGGATCGAGGACATCCCGGTGGACGGCCTGCTCGCCACCCTCACCTACATCGACCTGGTCGGCGTCAGCGAACCCGCGCGCGCCCGCGGGCTGCTGCTCACCCGGGTCGCCCAGGCGATGGACGGCCGGGCCCGCCCCGACCTGACCCCCGGCTACCCCGGCAACGGCTCCGCGGGCGACGGTTCCTCGGGCACGGGCCGGCCGAGCCCCGGCACCGCCGACGGCACCGGCGGCGCGCAGGACCTCGTCCCGGCCCCGCGCCCGGGCGGCGACACCGGACGGGCCGGGCGCCGCCGGCCCTCCGTCCGGCCCGAGTACCCACCGGCCGCCGGCCGCGCCGGCGGACGCGAGGCGGTCAGCGTCCTCCACCTGGCCGGGCCCGCCTTCGGCCGGGGCCACGACCCGGTGGACCTCCAGGCCGCCATCTGGGGCGACCTCGTCGAACTCGCCGACGCCGGCGCCCCCACGCCCGAACTGGTCGTCGTCACCGGGGACCTCACCGCCTCCGGCAGCCCCCGCGAGTGCGAACAGGCGCTGTCCTTCCTCACCGGCATCCGCTCGCTGCTGGGCCTCGAACCGCACCGGGTGGCCGTCCTGCCCGGCGGCCAGGACGTCAGCCAGGCCGCCGCCCGCGCCTACTTCGCCACCTGCGAGGCCGACGAACTGCGGCCCGCCCCGCCGTACTGGCCCAAGTGGCGGCACTACGCCCGGCTGTTCCAGGAGTTCTACCAGGGCCTGGACGTGGTCTTCGACAGCGCCCAGCCGTGGACGCTCTTCCCGGTGCCGGAGCTCGGCACCGTCGTCGCCGGGCTCAACTCCTCGATGGCCTGGACCCACCGGCCCGAGGACCGCTACGGCTGGCTCGGGCCCGAGCAGGCCGCCTGGTTCGCGCAGGCGCTGCGCCCCTACGAGAACGACGGCTGGCTGCGGATCGGCGCGGTGCGCCACCCGGTCGTCCCCGCTCCCGCCGGCCCGGGCGGTCACCGCGGCCCGGGCACCCCCGGCCACCCCGGAAACCCCACCGGCCACCCCGGTGCCACCGGCCGGGACACCGAACCGCTGCGCGACGCCGACCGGTTCACCCGGCTCACCGCGCCCCGGCTTCACCTCCTGCTGCACGGCCCCGCCGGCACCCCCGGCACCGCCGTCCGCACCCTCCCCACCACGGCCGGCGACCTCCCCGTGCTCGGCGCCGCCGCCCCCGGCGCCCACCAGCTGCTCCAGCTCACCCGCGACGGCCTCACCCGCTGGCGCGCACCCCGCAGCGCCTCCGGCAGCGGGTCCGGCGGTGCCTCCGGCAGCGGGCCCGGCACCGCGTCCCAGCGGCTCGCCGTCGCCTGGCGCCGGGCCGAGCGCGCCTTCCCGGCCCCGGAGCCCGCTCCCCGGTCCGGTCCCCCGCAGCTGGAGGAGTCCCTCGCGCCCGCCGACCCCGTCCAGGAGACCCGCGCCCTGGCCTCCCCGCAGGAGGCCCTGCTGGCCCGGGTCGCCGAGGTCTGCCGCACCCGCCACCCCGGCGCCCAGATCCGGCCGGTGGTGGGCACCACGGCCCAACTCTTCGTCACCTGGGCCGAGTCCGGGCTGGTCCGTCAGCAGCGGGTCGCCGCCTGCGTCGGCACGCCCAGCGAGGAGGAGGTCGAGCACTTCGTCGACGCGGTGCACGCCGACGGCGCCGGCCTCGACGCCGAACTCGTCCACGACGGCCCGCCGCCCTCCCGCGAGCTGCGCGACCGCGCCCGCCGCCGGGGCGTGCGGCTGCGCAGCTTCCTGGAGTTCCAGGGCCTGCTCGACCTGCGCGGCTACGTCACCGCCCAGACCGAACGGCTCTCCACCGACAGCCAGTACCACCCCGGCCTCTACCTGCCGCAGCGCTACCGCGACGCCGAACGCCCCGACGTCCGGCGCTCCGTCGCCGACCACGTCGGTGCGGACCGCCCTGTCACCGACCGCTCCGGCACGCAGCACGCCGACACCGACGAGCGCGAGGGCCTGGTCGACGAACTGCTCCGGCTGCTCGACTCCGACCACGGCCGCTTCGTCCTGCTGCTCGGCGACTTCGGCCGCGGCAAGACCTTCGCCCTGCGCGAGCTCGCCCGTCGCCTGCCCGCCGAACTCCCGCACCTCGCGCCCCTGTTCATCGAGCTCAGCGCGCTCGACAAGGCGCACTCGCTGGACGGCCTGGTCGCCGCCCACCTCACCGAGCACGGCATCGACACCCTCGACCTGCGGGCCTTCCGCTACATGCTCCGGCAGGGCCGGGTCGTCCTGCTCTTCGACGGCTTCGACGAGCTCGTCAACCGGGTCAGCTACGAACGCGCCGCCGACCACCTCCAGGTGCTGCTCGACGCCGCCGTCGACAACGCCAAGATCGTGGTCACCAGCCGCACCCAGCACTTCAGCTCCCACGAACAGGTGCTCACCGCGCTCGGCGAGCGCGTCGGCCTGCTCCCGCAGCGCCGGCTGATCGCCGTCCAGGACTTCACCCCGCACCAGATCCGCGGCTACCTGAGCAACCGCTACGGCGACGAGGAGGCCGCCACCCGCCGGATGCGGCTGTTGGAGGCGATCCCGGACCTGCTCGCGCTCTGCCGCAACCCCCGCCTGCTCAGCTTCGTCGCCGACCTCGACCACGACCGGCTGCGGGCCGTCGCCGGCGCCGGCCGGGCGCTCAGCGCCGCCGGCCTCTACGAGGAGGTCTTCACCTCCTGGCTGCGCTTCGAGGAGCAGCGCGGCCACGGCGGCCCCGGCGCCGCGCCCGGCCTGGAGCTCGACCAGCTCTGGCAGGCCGTCACCCTGCTCGCGCTGCGCCTGTGGGAGAGCGGGCGCAGCTCCATCCCGCTGGACGAGATCGTCGACATCGCCGGGGTGCTCAGCGGCCTCGCCGAGAACCGGATGCCGACCCCGCAGGTGGCGCACGCCGTCGGCTCCGGCAGCCTGCTGGTCCGCTCCGAGGAGGGCATGTTCCAGTTCATCCACGGCTCGGTGGGGGAGTGGCTGGTCGCCCGGGCCGCCGCCGAGGCGCTGGAGCGCGGCGACACCACGCTGCTCTCCCGCGGCCCGCTCAGCCGGCTCGCCGTGGAGTTCCTCTGCGACCTCGCCGACCACCAGACCTGCCAGCGCTGGGCCCGCTCCGTCCTGGACGCCGCCGAGAGCGCCCCCGAGGCGACCCGGCTCAACGCTGTCAAGGTGCTCGACCGGCTGCGGGTGCCCGCCCACACCGATCTGCGCGGGGCCACCCTGGCCGGCGAGGACCTCTCGCACCGCGACCTCTCCGGCGTCGACCTGTTCGGCGCGGACCTGCGCGGCGCCCGGCTGCTCGGCGCCAACCTCTCCGGCGCGGACCTGCGCGGCGCCCGGCTGGCCGGCGCCCGCCTCGACGCCGCCGATCTCACCGGTGCCGACCTGCGCTTCGCCGATCTGCACGGCGCCCGGCTGGTCCGCACCGACCTGCGCGGTGCCCGGCTGCGCGGCAGCCGTTGGCAGCGGGCCGCGCTGATCTCCGCCGTCACCGACGAGGAGGTGCTGGCCGCCCCCGAGCTGAGGGCCGCCGCGATCGCCCCCGGCCTCCCCGTCGAGGCCGGCTTCAGCCCCTCCGAGGTCGGCGTCCCCTACGGCTTCGACGTGCGCTCCACCCGGCTGCCCGAGCCGGTCGCCTTCAGCCGCGACGGCCACCTCCTCGCGGTCGGCTCCGAGGACGGCAGCGTGCTGATCTGCGACGCCGTCACCGGCATCGCCCTGCGCACCCTCAAGGACCACATCGGCCGCGTCTACTCGGTCAAGTTCGCCGGCGACGTGCTCGCCACCGGCAGCGCCGACGGCACCGTCCGGCTCTGGGACCCGGTCTCCGGCGAGTGCCGCCACCGCCTCGACGTCCACCCCGGCGGCGTCTGGCCGGTCTCGCTCTCCCCGGACGGCCGGCTGGTCGCCACCGGCGACCTCAACGGCGTCGTCACCCTCTGGGACACCGCCACCGGCGAGCCCCGGCACCGGCTGCCCGGCCACGCCGCCCCCGTCTACACCGCGGTGTTCAGCCCCGACGGCACCCTGCTGGTCACCGGCGACCAGGGCGGCGGCGGCCGGCTCTGGTCCACCGTGAACGGCCGCCGGCTCGCCGAGCTCCCCGGCCACCGCGGCACCGTCTACCGCTCCGCGTTCAGCCCGGACGGCACCCTGGTGGCCACCGCCGACGGCGGGCCGGACGACGGCAGCGGCGGCACCGTGCGGATCTGGGAGGTCGCCTCCCGCCGGCTGCGGCACAGCATGCCCGGCCACGTCGGACGGATCTACACGCTCGCCTTCCACCCCGACGGGGACCTCCTCGCCAGCGGCGACACCGAGGGGCAGATCCGGTTCTGGAACCCCCTCGAGGGCACCCCGGCCGGCCGGCCCGAGGACTCCACCGGCAAGATCTACCAGGTCACCTTCGACGAGGCCGGCACCCGTTTCGCGGCCAGCGACAGCGACGGCGGCGTCCGGGTCTGGCGGGTCGGCCCCGCCGACGGTTCGGGCATCGGGGGAGCCCGGGAGGTGACGCCGTTGCGCCGTCAGCCGCCCGAGCACCGGGGCTCGGTCTGGGCCTGCCGGTTCCGGCCCGGCTCCGGGCGCGGCGGTGCGGAGAGCGACCCGCTGCTGGTCACCGGCGCCAACGACGGCCGGGTCCGGCTCTGGGACCCGTCCACCGGCCGCAGCCGCCAGCTGCTGCGCGGCCACGGCCGGCGGATCGGCTCGCTCACCTTCAGCGGTGACGGCACGCTGCTCGCGGCCGGCGGCAACGACGGCCGGGTCCGGCTCTGGGAGCCGTCCACCGGCCGCCGACTGCGGGAGCTGTCGGGCCGCAGCAGCCGGCTGGTCTCGGCCGTGTTCAGCCCGGAGGAGGCGGTGCTGGCCACCGCGACCAACGACGGCGACCTGTGCCTGTGGAACGCCCGCACCGGCGAGTACCTGCGCGAGATGGACGTGGAGACCGAGCACGTCTGGGCGGAGGCGTTCAGCGCCGACGGCGTCCTGGTCGCCACCGCCAACGACGACGACACCGTCCGCCTCTGGTACCGCCGCACCGGCGCCCACCTCACCACGCTGCGCGAGCACCGGGGCCGGGTCCGCTCGATCGCCTTCAGCCCGGACGGGCGGCAGCTGCTGACCGGCTGCGACGACAGCCGGGTGCGGATCTCCGACATCGACGCCGGGCGGGTGGTGGCCGAACTCGACGGCCACACCGACCGGGTGTACGCCGTCTCGCCGGCCGCCGACAGCGCCTGGCTGGCCAGCGCCTCCTGGGACGGCACCGCGGTGATCTGGGTGGACCGCGCCGTCCGCCACCGGCTGACCGGCCACGTCGGCCGGCTCTGGACCGCCGCCGCCCACCCGCACCGGTCGCTGCTCGCCACCGCGGGGGACGACCGGGTGGTCCGGCTCTGGGATCCGCTCTCCGGCACCGAACTCGCCGGCCTGCGCGGCCACACCGGCCGGATCCTGGCCGTCACCTTCAGCCCGGACGGCTCCCTGCTGGCCAGCGGCGGCGAGGACGGCACCATCAGGCTCTGGCGGATCCCCGAGGAAGGCCCGCCCACGGCCCTCGCCACCCTCCTCGGCACCCCCGACGGCTGGGCCGCCCTGCTGCCGTCCGGCGCCTACAAGTGCGAGGGCGACGTCGCCGGCGAGTTCTGGCACGCCGTCGGCATGTGCCGCTTCGAACCGGGCGAACTCGACTCCCACCTCCCCGGCGTCCACCGCCTCCCCCCGGAGGCCCTGCTCTGAGGGCGTTTCGGACGGCCCGAAGGCCCCGCCGGTGGTACCGGCGGGGCCTTCGGGTGTTCAGCGGTTCACCCGGTGGTGCGGGTTCCTACTGGTACTGCACGGACAGGGTGGCGCCCGCGAAGTCCTGGACTCCCAGGAGGCTGAAGTAGACCCAGCCGGCCGGGGGGTTGGTGACGGTCAGCGTCTCGCCGTTGCCGGCGTTGGTGGACTTGGCCAGGACGTTGCTGGTGGTGGCCCAGTTGGAGCCGCCGTAGTAGAGGTCGGCGTTGCCGGTGCCGCCGCTGCTGGTGAGGGTCAGCGTCTTGACGCCGGCCGGCAGGTTGATGAAGTGGTAGCTGTAGTTGCCGGTGGCGGCGGCCAGGTTGTCGCGGCGGCAGTTGTTGTCGAACTGCCGGGTGTCCGCGATGGTGCAGAGCGGGGTGGTCGGGGTGACCGGGCCGGTCGGGGCCTCCGGCAGCGGGCCGCAGTCGTTGGTGGCGCAGGCGCCCAGCCAGGTGCTGAAGTCGGCGTCGTAGCGGGTGCCGATGGTGGTCTTCAGGATGGTGCGGGCGCCGTTCCAGTCACCCGTGCGGTACTTGGCGAGCACGGCGTCCATGTCGGCGCGGTGCTGCTGCAGCATGTAGCGGGTGGCCAGCCAGCCCCAGCGGTAGACCCGGTTGGAGTTGACGTCGGGGTCGGCGGTCTGGTCGTAGACGGTGTCGAAGAGCTCGCTGAGCTTGTAGGTCTTCTTGCCGGCCTCGGCGATGGCGTCGGCGTTGCGCTCGTTGCGGTAGCCGAAGGAGATGTTCTCGGCGATGCCCTCGACCCACCAGATGGTCGGGGTCACGATGCCGGCCTCGAAGTCGCCGTACATGTTGTAGCGGCCGTCGAGGTAGTGGGTGTACTCGTGGTTGAGGTTCCAGATCGAGAACGACGGCCGCAGCCAGGACGCCTCGTGGGCGATGAAGCGGGCCTGGTTGCCGGCCACGGCCGGGTTGCCCTCCTCGTACATGCCGCCGTTGTCGACGTCGATGTCGTAGAAGGCCCAGGCGTACAGCGAGTACTGGTCGTAGTCGTCGAAGGCGACGACCTCCAGGTTGGTGTTCACGTCGCCGGCGACGGCGCCCTGGTCGCCGATGATCTTGTGGAAGTACGCGTCCTGGTTGATCAGGCTGGTGCAGGTGGTCGCGAGCTGCGCCGGGGACATGTCCTGGGCCTTGATCTTCAGGCCGTCGTTGCAGACCTTCTGGATCGGCAGGATGACCGGCATGAGACGGGTGCTCAGGTCGCAGATGCCGAAGTCGGCGCAGTGGCCCTTGTCGAACTCACGGGTGGCCCAGGCCAGGTTCATGGTGATCGGCGCGGTCGGGCCGACGTTCGGGTAGCGGTTGATCAGGTCCTTCATGATCGGCCGCAGCTGGGTCTTCAGCTCCGGGACCTGCAGCGCGTAGCCCAGGTAGCGGCCCATGTTGCTGACGATGTCGAAACGGTTCAGCAGCGAGTCGTTACGGGTGATGAAACCGGACCAGGCGTTGAGGATGCCGGGGTCGGCCTTGAGCGCCGCCTTCCAGCCCTTGCTGTCGTCCTTGGCCGCGAAGCCGTCCTTGAGGACCCACTCGAACTCGGTGACGGTCGCCGACATCCGCTCCGGCCAGGTGCCGGTGTAGTTGTTCAGCAGCCACTTGAAGAACCCGGCGTAGCGGCCGAGGGTGTCGGTCTGGCCGATCACCTTGACGACCTCGACGAGCAGCTCGCCGTTGGCGGTGGTGGCGTCCTTGCTGTGGTTGTTGGCGAAGAACGCGTCCAGCGCGCCGTGGGTGGCGGCGGCCAGCGTCGGGCCGTAGCTGCCGACGGCGTTGGGGTTGGTCTCGTGCAGGTAGTAGCCGGCCCGGAGGAAGAGCACCAGCTGGCCGACGGCGGTGCTGTTGTTGCCCGGGTAGGCCGGGGCGGCGTCGCGCAGCGCGTTGGCGACGGTCACCATGTTGGCCTCGCGGAAGGCGGTGCCCGCGGCGGTGGAGTCGATGTTGAACAGCGGCCAGGTGCACTCGACCCGCGGCAGCGCCTTGAGCTGCTGGACCAGCGAGCTGCCGGTGGCGTTGATCACGCCGGACAGGTCGGGACAGGGGTCCGCGGCGGCGGCCGAGAAGCCCTTGGCGGCCTTGACCGGCACGGTGACCGGGGCGGCCGGCGGGGCGCTCTTCTCGGTGCTGTCCTGCGCGGAGATCTTGTAGGGGCTGGTGCTCTTCGCGTCGGGCGACTTGGGGACCGGGATCGACCGGGGAGCGGCCGGGGCGGCGCTGGTGCCGGCGGGGGTGGTGGCACCGGTCGGGGCGGCCTGGGCCTGCGGGGCGAAGAGTCCGAGGGCGATGAAGAAGGCCGCGCCGAGCGCAGGGAGCTTGCGCGCGTTGGCCGTGGATATCCGGAAGGGACGCATCTGTGGGGGCCTCCGGGGCCGTTCGGGGCCGCGGTATGGGGGACGCGGCCTCTCGATGTGTGACATGTAAAATGGCACATGCCACCGCGCGGCGGGAAGGCCCGGAGCCGAATAATCATCCTCCGCAACCGAAACGTTGTCAGGCGCCCATGAGGTGCGGCTTTTGCCCGGACATGTGCGGGTTGTCGCTCTCTCTCCGTGATGTCCCCGGTGTCGCCGCCCCGATTCCGACACGACGTGAGGAATAAGCAGGAGCCCCTCATTCGTTCTTGCAACCCATACGCAATAGTGTTGACCCGGCACGATCGTCACCGTTGAACTCGCCGAAAGGGGCCGTGTCCTGATGGGCACCTACTCGCTTCCCGACCTGCCGTACGACTACTCCGCGCTGGAGCGCGCGATGTCCGCGGAGATCCTGGAGCTGCACCACTCCAAGCACCACGCGGCCTACGTCAAGGGCGCCAACGACACCCTGGAGCAGCTCGCCGAGGCGCGTGACAAGGAGCAGTTCGGCGGTCTGGTCGGCCTTCAGAAGACCTTCGCCTTCCACCTCTCCGGCCACGTGCTGCACTCGCTGTTCTGGGAGAACCTCTCCCCGGAGGGCGGCGACCGCCCCGACGGCGAGCTGGCCGACGCCATCACCGAGCACTTCGGCAACTTCGAGGCGTTCAAGAAGCAGCTCACCACCGCCACCACCGGCGTCCAGGGCTCCGGCTGGGGCATTCTCTCCTGGGAGCCGCTCGGCAAGCGCCTGATCGTCGAGCAGGTCTACGACCACCACGGCAACGTCGGCCAGGGCACCACCCCGCTGCTGGCCTTCGACGCCTGGGAGCACGCCTACTACCTCCAGTACCGCAACGTCCGCCCCGACTACGTCACCAAGCTCTGGGACGTCGTCAACTGGCAGGACGTCTCGGCCCGCTTCACGGCGGCCAAGAGCGCCTGACCCCTCTCGAGAGGTGAAGCGCCCGCACACACCTGACCCAGGGCAGGGCAGGTAACGAAGGGCCCCCGGCCGGTTCGCACCGGCCGGGGGCCCTTTGTGTCAGCGGGGAGCTTCGGGCCGCGCGAATGACTTCGGCCCCGAGCCTCCGTCACCCCGTGGCATTGGCCCGCTTGGCGAGCGCTGTCAGTTCTGGTGGCGCGCTCCGTCCCGCGAGAAGAACGAGCTCGCGGATCGCCGACCGGGCCGCCAGATGGCTCCGGACGCTCTCCGGTGCCAGCTCCTCGGCTCGGAGAAGGCATTCGACTGCCTCCCCGAGCTGCCGTCTCTGCACGTGGCCCCTCCCGAGGTCGACCAGCAGCCGTGACCTCCGCTCGGGCGAGAGCCGATCCGCGTCGATCCGCTGCCCCAGGTCCAGCGCCTCGCCAGCGTCGCCGAGGTCGATCGCCGCCGAGACGGCCTGGATTTCGACGTTCGTGGGGCCGAACTCCAGGTTGAAGTCGTTGCGGTCCTCGCCGAGCAGTGCTGCGACCTCGCGCGCGTCGGCGAGTTCCTTACGGGCCTGTTCGCGTTGGCCGGCGCGGGCGGCGGCCAACGCGAGGACCAGGTGGAGCGAGCCGAGTACGGAAAGCGCCTCCGGTGACGGCGGACCGGCCGCCGCGATGTGGGTCCGCCGGGCAACCACGGCCTTCCCGGCCGCGTGTTCCGCCTGGTCCAACCGCCGGAGCCGGACGAATGCGTGGGCCAAGCGGTAGATGCTTGCGAAGACTTGCAGCGCCTCTCCGGACTGCTCGGCAGCCCGAAGAGCCCGATCAGCGGCCACCCAGGCCGCATCGGCCTCGTCCTGGCGGACGAACGCCGCCGCCACCGCTTGGTACGCCTGGCTGAGCAGGAGTTGGAGCTCCGGCTGCTGCTCCGGGGAGGCGGTCCGCGTGGCGGCTTCGAGTCGAGGCAGGGCAGCGGCGACGGCTGTGCTGAGCTCCGCGAATCGGGCGCTGTGCGTCAGCTGCCAGAGCTCGGTCACGGTGGCCGCCAGTTGCGTCACGTCGGGTCCGGCTGAGGCGGAGCGTTCATCGAGTACGGCATCGAGGGCGGGATGCCCGGACAGTGAGAGTCGTACCAGGTCGAGGTCGTTGACCTGGTCCGAACTTGCCGAGGCGCTTCGGTTCGGCGACGGGGCGTCCGGCCGAAGTGTCTGGATCGAGACTCCGAGGCCGTCCGCGAGCAGCTGGAGTACGTCGAGACGGACGACCGGTTGAATGCCGCGCTCGACCTGTGACACCCAACTGGCGGTCCGGTTGACGGCTGCGGCGAGTTGATCCTGCCGCATGCCACGGCTCTTGCGGAGCTGGGCCACCCGGGCTCCGAATGCTCGCTGCTCCTCGGGACTCACCGGCCGCCCCGGTGGGCGGCCGACCCCTTGCCGTCGATCTCGTCGAGGAACGTGACCTCGAACGATTCGAGGTACTGGCCGCGCTCGGCCAGAAATCGGCGGACGTGCGGCTGCCGCTCGTGCTCCTCGAACGCCTCGCGGTCCGCGTAGAGCTCGTAGAAGACCCGGACGCGCGGCTCGTCCGGTACGGCGTGATTGACATAGACGAGCGTGCCGGGCTCCTTGACGCGGATCCCTTCGAGCGCTTCCCGTGCCAGTGCGTCGAAAGCGTGAGCGGCTGTCACATCACGGGCGACGAAGCGTACGACAAGGCCGAATCCCATGGTTCTCCCCTTCCTGGATCGGTCGAGTCTCGCACAACTCGGTGAAGAACTGTGAGTAGCAGTGATTCTTGACTCGCAGTTTTCCTGCGACTACTTTCGGTGTCGCGGCCATGGCTGAGAGCCACGAGCTGCTCCCTTGCGCTGCCGTTCGCCGGCAGCGCTGTCCATCTGTGGTGGTGGAGGATCGATGGTGTGCAATGTGACCGTCAGCCCGCTCAGCAGTGCCCGGTTTCCGGTTCCGCTGGAATGGGGGGTGCTGCCGGGGCCGGAGGCGGTGCCGGGTGCGCGGTGGTTGGTGGCGGCGATCGTGCGGGAGTGGGGCGTTCCGCTCTCGGACGACGCCCTCCAGGATCTGGAGCTGTGCGCCGGCGAGGTGATCGCCAACGCGCTGCTGCACACCGGGGACCGCTGCCTGGTCACGGTGCTGCGGCGGCCGGGGCAGCTCCGCGTGGAGGTGGCCGACCGGTGCCCCGCGCTCCCGGTCCGGGAGCGCGGGGCCGACGAGACGGGTGGGCGTGGGCTGTTGCTGCTGGAGGCCTTGGCCGGGGCGTGGGGGTGGCACCCCGAGGGCGCGGGCAAGGTGGTGTGGTTCGAGTTCCCCGAGCAACGAGAAGCGCCGTGCCCCCACGGGTGGGGCACGGCGCTCGGGCTTGCGGCGGCCTAGCGGCTCAGTCCAGGCCGAAGGCGTTCAGGATGGCGTCCGCGGCCAGGGTGGCGGTGAGGGTGCCCTCCCGTACCCGGTGTTCGAGGTCGGGGAGCAGGCGGGTGACCTCGGGGTGGGTGTGGAGGCGGGCCAGGAGCTGGTCGTGGACCATGGCCCAGGTCCACTCGACCTGCTGGTCGCGGCGCTTGGCGGCCAGCGCGCCGGTCGCGTCCAGCACCTTGCGGTGCTGCTGCAGCCGCTCCCAGAGCACGTCCAGGCCGCTGCCGTCCTGTCCCGAGCAGGTCAGTACGGGCGGTGTCCACGGGGCGTCGGGGGCCTGCAGCAGTCGCAGTGCGCCGGCGAGTTCCCGGGCGGCGGCCTTGGCGTCGAGTTCGTGCGGGCCGTCGGCCTTGTTGACCGCGATGACGTCGGCCAGCTCCAGGACGCCCTTCTTGATGCCCTGCAGCTGGTCGCCGGTGCGGGCCAGCGACAGCAGCAGGAAGGAGTCGACCATGCCGGCCACGGTGGTCTCCGACTGTCCGACGCCGACCGTCTCGATCAGCACCACGTCGTAGCCGGCGGCCTCCATCACCAGCATCGACTCCCGGGTGGCCTTGGCCACCCCGCCGAGCGTGCCGGAGGTCGGCGAGGGGCGGACGAAGGCGTTCGGGTCGACGGCGAGGCGCTCCATCCGGGTCTTGTCGCCCAGGATCGAGCCGCCGGTCCGGCTGGACGTCGGGTCGACGGCGAGCACCGCGACCCTGTGCCCCTGCCCGGTGAGCATGGTGCCGAAGGCGTCGATGAAGGTCGACTTGCCGACCCCGGGCACCCCCGTGATGCCCACCCGGACCGCGCCGCCCGCGTGCGGCAGCAGCATGGTCAGCAGCTGCTGCGCCAGCGCGCGGTGGTCGGGCCGGGTGGACTCGACGAGGGTGATGGCCCGCGCGATGTACGCGCGCGAGCCCTCCCGTACGCCCGTCGCGTAGCTGTCGAGGTCGATCGTCCGGGGCGCCATCGGTTCAGCGCCTCAGAGCTCGTGGCCGAGGTCGGCGGCGAGCGACTTCAGCAGGTCGTAGGCGGCCTCCGGGATCACCGTGCCGGGCGGGAAGACCGCCGCGGCGCCCGCCGCGTACAGCGCGTCGAAGTCCTGCGGGGGGATGACCCCGCCGACCACGATGGTGATGTCCTCGCGGCCCGCCGCGGCGAGTTCGGCGCGCAGCGCCGGCACCAGGGTGAGGTGACCGGCGGCGAGCGAGGAGACGCCGACGATGTGCACGTCCGCCTCGACGGCCTGCCGGGCCACCTCGGCCGGGGTCTGGAACAGCGGGCCCACGTCGACGGTGAAACCGAGGTCGGCGAAGGCGGTGGCGATCACCTTCTGGCCGCGGTCGTGGCCGTCCTGGCCCATCTTGGCGACCAGGATGCGCGGCCGGCGGCCCTCGGCCCGCTCGAACCGCTCGACCAGCTCGCGGGTGCGCTGCAGGGCGGCCGACGGGCCCGCTTCGTCTCGGTACACACCAGAGATGGTACGGATCTGGCCCGAGTGCCGGCCGTACACCTTCTCCAGGGCGTCGGAGATCTCGCCGACGGTGGCCTTGGCGCGGGCCGCGTTCACCGCCAGGTGCAGCAGGTTGCCGTCCAGCGAGCCGCCGCGGGTGGGCCCGGCCTCGGCGGCCCGGGTGAGCGCGTCCAGGGCGGAGCGGGTGGCGGCCTCGTCGCGCTCCTCGCGCAGCCGGCGCAGCTTCTCGAGCTGGCGGGCGCGCACCGAGGAGTTGTCGACCTTGAGCACGTCGATCTGCTCGTCGCTCTCGACCCGGTACTTGTTGACGCCGATCACCGGCTGGCGGCCGGAGTCGATCCGCGCCTGGGTGCGGGCGGCGGCCTCCTCGACGCGCAGCTTGGGGATGCCGGCGTCGATGGCCTTGGCCATGCCGCCGGCCGCCTCGACCTCCTGGATGTGCTGCCAGGCCCGGTTCGCCAGGTCGTGGGTGAGCTTCTCGACGTAGGCGGAGCCGCCCCACGGGTCGATGACCCGGCAGGTGCCGGACTCCTGCTGGAGCAGCAGCTGGGTGTTGCGGGCGATCCGGGCCGAGAAGTCGGTCGGCAGCGCGAGCGCCTCGTCGAGCGCGTTGGTGTGCAGCGACTGGGTGTGGCCCTGGGTGGCGGCCATCGCCTCCACACAGGTGCGGGTGACGTTGTTGAAGACGTCCTGCGCGGTGAGCGACCAGCCGGAGGTCTGCGAGTGGGTGCGCAGCGACAGCGACTTGGCGTTCTTCGGGTCGAACTGCTTGACCAGCTTGGCCCAGAGCAGCCGGGCCGCGCGCAGCTTGGCGACCTCCATGAAGAAGTTCATGCCGATCGCCCAGAAGAACGACAGGCGCGGCGCGAAGGCGTCCACGTCCAGTCCGACGTCCAGGCCGGCCCGCAGGTACTCGACGCCGTCGGCCAGGGTGTAGGCCAGCTCCAGGTCGGCGGTGGCCCCGGCCTCCTGGATGTGGTAGCCGGAGATGGAGATCGAGTTGTAGCGGGGCATCTTCTGCGAGGTGTACGCGAAGATGTCCGAGATGATCCGCATCGACGGCTGCGGCGGGTAGATGTACGTGTTGCGGACCATGAACTCCTTGAGGATGTCGTTCTGGATGGTCCCCGCCAGCTTCTCCGGCGGCACGCCCTGCTCCTCGGCCGCCACGATGTACAGCGCGAGCACGGGCAGCACGGCGCCGTTCATCGTCATCGACACCGACATCCGGTCCAGCGGGATGCCGTCGAAGAGCTGGCGCATGTCGTAGATCGAGTCGATCGCCACGCCCGCCATGCCGACGTCGCCGGTGACGCGCGGGTGGTCGCTGTCGTAGCCGCGGTGGGTCGGCAGGTCGAAGGCGACCGACAGGCCCTTCTGGCCGGCGGCCAGGTTGCGGCGGTAGAAGGCGTTGGACTCCTCGGCGGTGGAGAAGCCGGCGTACTGGCGCACCGTCCACGGCTGGTTGACGTACATCGTCGGGTACGGGCCGCGCAGGTACGGGGCGATGCCCGGGTAGGTGCCCAGGAAGTCCAGGCCCGCGAGGTCGTCGGCGGTGTACAGCGGCTTGACGCCGATGCCCTCGGGGGTGTCCCAGAGCTGCTCGTCGACGTCCTTGCCGGTGGCCTGCCGCCAGGCGGCGCGCCACTGGCCGTCGGTGGTGTCCGGGCGGGCGGCGGTGCCGTCGTCGTCCGGGTCCAGCCCGACCGCGGTGAAGTCGGGGATCATCGGGCCACTCCGATCTGGTCGAGCAGGGAGGTCAGGACGGCGACCGCGTCGCCGCCGGCGAACACGAAGCCGTCCACGTGCGCGGGCGGCGTGTCGCCGGGCCGGCCGGCCAGCAGCACCCGCTGCGCGCCGGCCGCGGCGAGCGCGCCCGCCACCGCCTCGGCGTGCTCGCCGTACAGGGCGTCGCTGGAGCAGAGGCAGGCGACGGTGGCACCGCTCGCGGCGAAGGCCTCGGCGAACGCCGCCGGGTCGGTGCCCTCGTGCGCGGTGGTGGCGATGCCGCCGGCCTGGAACAGGTTGGCGGCGAAGGTGGTGCGGGCGGTGTGCGCGGAGGCGGTGCCGATCGAGGCGAGGAACAGCGCCGGCCGTGCGCCGGTGGTCGCGAGGTGCGCGTCCGAGCGGTCGCGCAGCGCCTCGAAGGCCTCGGCGCGGCGCACCGTCGGCAGCCCGCCGCCCGGGCCGGCCGGGGCCGGCGCGCGGACCAGGGCCTGTTCGCCGAGGTTCGGGAACTCGCTGACGCCGGTGACCGGTTCGCGCCGCTTGGCGAGCCGCACCGAGCGCTCGGCCCAGGTGGCGGCGATCCGCTCCTCGACGAGACCGGACGCCAGGGCGGCGCGCTGGCCGCCGGCCCGCTCGATCTCCTGGAACCACGCCCAGGCGGCGTGCGCGAGCTCGTCGGTCAGCCGTTCGACGTACCAGGAGCCGCCGGCCGGGTCGACGACCCGGGCCAGGTGGGACTCCTCCAGCAGGATCGCCTGGGTGTTGCGGGCGATCCGGCGGGCGAAGGCGTCGGGCAGGCCGAGGGCCGCGTCGAACGGCAGTACGGTCACCGCGTCCGCCCCGCCGACACCGGCCGCCAGGCAGGCGATCGTGGTGCGGAGCATGTTCACCCACGGGTCGCGGGCGGTCATCATCACCGCGGAGGTGACGGCGTGCTGGCGCTGCGCGGCGGCGGCCGGCGCGGCGCCGGAGACCTCGGCCACCCGGGCCCAGAGGCGGCGCGCGGCACGGAACTTCGCGACCGTCAGGAACTGGTCGGCGTCCGCGGCGTAGCGGAACTCCAGCTGGCCGAGCGCGGCGTCCACCGACAGTCCGGCCGCGGTCAGCGCGCGCAGGTAGGCGACGCCGGTGGCGAGCGAGGCTCCGAGTTCCTGGGCGGGCGAGGCGCCGGCCTCGTGGTACGGCAGCGCGTCGACGACCAGTGCGCGCAGGCCGGGGAAGCCCTCGGCGCAGCGGGCGGCGAGCGCGGCGGCCTCCGCGAGCAGCGCGTCGGTGCGGGTGGCGTCGCCGGTGCGGGCCTGCAGGCCCAGCGGGTCGGCGCCGAGGTTGCCGGCGGCGGAACCGGGGGAGACCTCGCGCTCCTGGTACAGCGCGAACAACTGCGCGGCGGCGTCGGGGAATTCGGCGCCCGCGTCGAGCACCACGCCGGCCAGGTCGAGGTAGACGCCGGTGAGCGCCTCGCCGAGGGCGGTGACCGGCAGGCCGTCGCCGCCCAGCTCCAGCCAGAGCGAACCGCCGCCGTGCTCCAGGTCGGCCAGGGCGGCCTCGTTGGTGCGGCGCGGATCGGGGTCGCTGTGCCGCTGGCGGACGTCCCAGCCCGCGACCGAGGCGCCCTGCGGCCGGGCGCCGCGCACGAACGGCGGGAAGCCGGGGAAGCCCGGGTCGGCCGGGGCGTCCTCGGCGGTGTACAGCGGGCGGGCGCGCAGCCCGTCCTGGAGCACGGTGCTGAGCGCGTGCTCGGCCGCTGCGCCGTCCTCGGGCTGCGCCCCCGACTTGCGGAGCACACCCTCGACGAGGGTCTGCCACTGCTCGCGGTGGGCGGCCGGGAACTCGGCGGCCAGGGGAAGCCCTTCGGGCGGGACCGTCATGCCCCGCAGGTTAGCGCTCGTGCGCGGGGGCGCAGGAGAGGCAACGGGTGTGACCTTGCCCTCGCTTTGCACTCTGTTGCAGAACCCGTGCCACGCGGAGGGCGTCGGGATGACGTAGGAACGGCCCGGGGTGGGCGTTTTGTGGAACGGTCCCCGGTCGTCGCCGGTCATCGCCGGTCGTCCCCGACCGCGCTCGGTCGTGTCCGATCGGGTCCGTCGGGTCGGGGTGCTCCGGGGCGGGACGGTGCGGCCGGAGTCAGTCGACGATCAGCAGGCTGGCGCCGTTCGGGGCGCTGGAGCGGTGGGCCTCGGCCTCGTCGGCCACCTGGTAGCTGCCGCCCCGGCGGGTGACGACGACGCGGCCGTCGTCCAGCGTGGTGACGAGTTCACCCGCCAGGACGTACAGCACGTGGCCCTTGCGGCACCAGTGGTCCGCGACGTACCCGGGGCTGTAGTCCACCCGGCGGACCCGGACCGCGCCGAACTGCTGCACCCGGCTGGTCACTTCCCCGCTCTCCCCGGGCTTGCGCTCCTGGTCGACCTGGTCCCAGTCGGTGGCGGTGAAGGGAAAGCCGGTGAGGTTCATGCGATCACACTATCGGCGCCGGGTGCGGTCGGGCGGGGCATTTTCCGCCCCTGCCCGACCGCACCCGGCCACCGCTCCGTCGGTCCTGCCCCCGGCGCCGCGTTCAGCGGCGCATCCGCCGGAGCAGGTCGGCCGCCGCCGCCGGCCAGTGCGGGTGCTCGAAGGCGAACCCGGCCTCCAGCAGCCGGCCCGGCACGACCGCCCGGCTCTTCAGCAGCAGCTCGGTGTCCGACCGCAGCGCGAACGCGCCCAGCTCGGCCATCCACCGGGTGGCCGGGAGCCCCACCGGGATGCCCTTGGCCCGCCGGATCGTCCGCATGAACACCCGCTGCGGCAGCGGCGTCGGCGCGGCGAGGTTGACCGGGCCGGAGACGTCCTCCCGGTCGAGCAGGAAGCGGACGGAGCGGACCAGGTCGCGGTCGTGGATCCACGAGAGGTACTGGCCGCCGCCGTCGACCGGCCCGCCGAAGCCGGTCCGGGCGAGCCGCACCAGCTGGTCGAAGGCGCCGCCGCGTTCGGGGCTCATCACCATCGCGGTGCGCAGCGCGACCCGCCGGGTCCGCGGGGTGGCCGCGTCCGTCTGTTCGCGCTCCCAGGCGCGGGCGATCCGCACGCTGCGCTCCCAGTACGCCGGGGCGCCCGGCTCGCCGCCGCCGAGGACGCCGGTGTCCTCGGCGTGCGGGGTGCCGTAGGTGTGGGCGTAGATGGTGGCGGTGCTCATCTGGAGCCAGACCCGGGGCGGACGCCGGGCGCCCGCGACGGCGCGGCCGACGGCCCGGGTGGAGTGCACCCGGGAGTCCATCATGTCGCGCAGGTTCTCCTCGGTGTAGCGGCAGTCGACGCTGCGCCCGGCGAGGTTGACGACGGCGTCGGCGCCGTCGATCGCGGCGGTCCACCGGCCCAGCGAGCGGCCGTCCCAGTAGATCTCCTGGTCGCGCCGGGGCCGCCGGGTCAGGATCACGACCTCGTGGCCGTCCTCGGTCAGTGCCTTGTCCAGGATGCGGCCGATCTGGCCGGTCCCACCGGGTATGACGATTCTCATCGAGTCCCCCCTCGAAGCTCGGTCGTACGCACCCTAGCGGTCGACCTGAACGTGTTCAAAATGCCGGGGTCGCCTGCACATGGCCGGAAATGTGTCCGAATCCGTGGAACCACGGCCTCCGCCCGGCCGACTGGTGGGCCGGATCCGATCGTCTGCTCGTCCAAGGAGTGCTCGCGCATGTGCGGAATCACCGGCTGGGTGTCCTTCCACCAGGACGTCCGCCACAGCGCCCCCGTCATCGAGGCGATGACCGCCACCATGACCCTGCGCGGCCCCGACGCCGGCGGTGTCTGGCTCGGCCGCCACGCCGCCCTCGGCCACCGCCGCCTCGCCGTCATCGACATCGAGGGCGGCGCCCAGCCCATGCCCGACCGCCGGGACGAACCGGGCGTCGTCCTCACCTACAGCGGCGAGGTCTACAACCACCACCAGCTCCGCGCCGAGCTCCGCTCCAAGGGGCACCGGTTCGAGACCCGCAGCGACACCGAGGTGGTGCTCCGCGCCTACCAGGAGTGGGGCGACGCCCTCGTCGAACGGCTGGAGGGCATGTACGCCTTCGCCGTCTGGGACGAGCGCGAGCAGCGCCTGCTGCTGGTCCGCGACCGGCTCGGCGTCAAGCCGCTGTTCTGGGCCGAGATCGACGGCGGCCTCGCCTTCGGCTCCGAGCCCAAGGCGCTCTTCGCCCACCCGGAGATCACCCCCACGGTGGACGCCGACGGCCTGCGCGAGGCCTACAGCCTGCTCTTCAACACCGGCCCCACCGTCTGGTCCGGCGTCCGCGAGGTCCACCCCGGCGGCCTGCTCGTCCTCGACCGCACCGGCGTCCGCGAGACCCGCTACTGGGAGCTCACCGCCCGCCCGCACACCGACGACCTGGACGCCACCAAGGAGCGGATCGACCACCTGGTCAACCGCGCCGCCCGCGCCCAGCTCGAGTCGGACGTCCCGCTCTGCAGCCTGCTCTCCGGCGGCCTGGACTCGACCGTCGTGACCGCCCTGGTCGCCGACGAGCTGCGCCTCCAGGAGGGCCCGCAGGCCAAGCTGCGCTCCTACGCCGTCGACTACAGCGACCAGGCCGAGCAGTTCACCGGCGACGTGCTGCGCACCGGCCACGACACCCCGTACGCCGCCGAGGCCGGCGCGTTCATCGGCACTGACCACTCCACCGTGGTCCTCGACCCGCGCACCCTGCTGGACCTCGAGAACCGGCGCGCCGTCGTCGTCTCCCGGGACTCGCCGATCGGCGTCGGCGACATGGACACCTCGCTCTACCTGCTGTTCGGCGAGATCCGCAAGCACTCCACGGTCGCGCTCTCCGGCGAGGCGGCCGACGAGGTGTTCGGCGGCTACCCGTGGTTCCACAACCCCAAGGCGCTCGCCGCGCAGACCTTCCCGTGGCTGCTCGTCACCGGCGACGAGGCCGCCATGCCGATCAACCCGGACCTCGCCGCCCACCTGCGGATCGCCGAGTTCCGCGACGACACCTACCGCAGCTCGCTGGCCGCCGTCCCGCACGTGGACGGCGAGAGCCCGGCCGAGCACCGCCAGCGCGAGATGCAGCACCTGTCGCTGACCCGCTGGCTGCGCCAGCTGCTGCACCGCAAGGACCGCCTCTCGATGGCCCAGGGCCTGGAGGTCCGGGTGCCGTACTGCGACCACCGGCTGGTCGAGTACGCCTTCAACACCCCCTGGGAGATGAAGAGCTACGACGGGCGGGAGAAGAGCCTGCTGCGCGCGGCCGGCCAGGGCATCGCCCCGGACTCGGTGCTGTGGCGGCCGAAGAACCACTACCCGGCGACCCACCACGCCGACTACAACAGCGGGCTCCAGCGGCTCGCCCGCGAGGCCCTGGACGCGCCGCACGTGCGCGACATCGCCGACGAGACGGTGATCAAGGCCAGCCTGGACACGCCGGCCGACCAGCTGGAGTGGGGACACCGGCTCCGGCTGGAGCGGGTCGTCGACCTCGCCCTCTGGCTGGACCACCACCGCCCGGCACTCGCCGTCTGACGGCCCGTTCCGCCGACCGGCCCGGTGGGGCCCGACCGTACGCGTCGGGTCCCACCGGGCCGATCCGGTTAGGCTGCCGGGAGGCGAGGGCGACCGGCAGGAGGACGGTGATGCACGACCCCCGGCACGGACCACTGGTGACGATGCTGCTGGTGCTCACCGTGGTCACCGGGCTGGTCGACGCGGTCAGCTACCTCGCCCTCGGGCACGTCTTCGTCGCCAACATGACCGGCAACGTGATCTTCCTCGGCTTCGCCCTGGCCGGCGCGCCGGGCCTCTCCGCGACCGCCCCGCTCGCCGCCCTCGCCGCCTTCCTGACCGGCGCGGTCGCGGGCGGCCGGCTCGCCGCGCGCCGTCCCGACCACCGGGGGCGGCTGCTGGTCCTCACCGTCGCGCTCCAGTCGGCCCTGTTCGCCGCCTGCACCGTCCTCGCCGCGGCCCTCGGGCACACCGCCGACCCGGTCCGCTACACCCTGATCGTCGTCCTGGGCGGCGCGATGGGCCTGCAGAACGCGGTGGTCCGCGCCCTCAGGGTGCCGGACCTGACGACCACCGTGCTGACCATGACCCTCACCGCCCTGGCCGCCGACCGCGCCGGCCCCCGCCGCCTCGCCTCGGCCGGCTGGATGTTCGCGGGCGCCCTGCTGGGCGCCGTCCTGGTCCTGCACGCCGCCGTCCCGGTCGCCCTGGCCGCCGCCATCGCCCTCCTCCTCACCGTCGCCGCCCTCACCCACCACGCCTCCCGCCACCCCACCACCCCCTGGCCCCACCCCGACGGCGCGCCCTGACCCCCCGGATCCGGGTCGGGGCTCAGTCGATCGCCGAGATCAGGTAACTCCCGTCCGGCTGTCGGGTCAGGACGAGCTTCCAGGTGAGGCTTCCGCCCGCACCTGCCGCCAGCGGTGCGGTCCAGCCGTCGTCGCCGTAGTAGGTGCCCCACACCGAGGCGGTGAGCCTGACCACGGGCTCGTCCAGCCGACCGGTCGGGTGCGGGTCGGGGCGGTCGGGATAGACGGAGGCCGCGGTGATGACCGAGCGTGCGCCATGGCTCTGCACTTCTTCCGTCCCCGTGGCCGCCTCCGTCTGCCCCGGGCGCGCGGAGGCCGGGGAAGCCGCCAGTTCGGGGGCGAGGTACGGTACGGCCCGGGCGGTCCCGTCGTCCGGGCCGAGGTCACCGAGCGCGGGATCGAACGAGCTCCGGGTCACGGCCCAGGCGGTCGCGACCGACTCGGGGTCCCTGCGGTCCACCACGAGGACCGGTGCGGTGCCCGCCGGCGGGGGCGGCGGGGGAGTCCGGGGCCGGCCCGTCTCGGGTTTCGGGGCGCCCTTGACCTCGGTCCCGGGAAGGTCCTCGCCCGCTTCGTAGCACGGATTGCACCGGACGCCCGCGCCGAAGTCGGTGTCGTACGAGGTGGACCAGCCGAGCACGGTGCTGTGCAGGGTGTTCGCACGCTCCTTGCGGACCCCGGAGATGCGGAACGGTCGGTCGTCGTCCTGGAGCCGCCAGCTGTGCCGCTTCCCGTCGACCGAGCCCTCGACCACCACCACGTAGTCGTAGCTGTGCTCGGTCGCGAGCACCGTCAGGCCGACGAGCTCGGGCTTCGGGGGCTCCAGGTACAGGTACTTGCCGCGGAAGTACGGGGCGTACGAGACCCCGTTGGAGCCGACGATCAGCGCGGCCGGATCGGGTGAGTCGAGGTCGATGCCCAGTTCGGTCCAGTCGCCCTCACCCGCGCCCGTGCAGGCGAGCACCGTCCCGGGCTCGGGGGCACGGGGCGCGCCGACCACCTCGGCCCGGATGCTGTCGATCACGACCGTGCGGCCCACCCCACCGACCGCGGTGACGGCCAGCCGGGAGATGCCGTAGTCCATGCCGCCCTGTTGGTGCCCCCAGGTCCGGCTGCCCGTACAGCCCGAGGCCGCCGCCGGGAGCTCGTTGGCGCGCACGGTGCGGGGAAGCACGGTCTGGACGGGAGGGTCGGGCTGCTCCAGGACGTAGCGGGCGGTGACGCCGGGGACGCCGTGGTCGGCGCTGAGCGCGAAGTGGGTGCCGAACGCGAGGGCGCCCGCGAGGACCACCGCGACGGCGGCGTGCCAGGGCCGGAACCGGCGCGCGGGCGGCTCCGGCGGGGCCAGTGTCACCGTGGCCTGCCAGGCTTGGACGACCGTCCCGTTGATCGTGCCGCCGGTGATCGAGTTCGTGACCTCGGCGGAGTCTTCCGGACTCGTCATCGTTCCCCCCGTCGCGCCGGCCGCCCCCCGCGTCCGGTCCCCTCCCGGCGCGTGTGCCGGGTCGGGCCTCCACATCGTAGGGGGCCGCGCACGCAGGCGGCAGGGGGCCGGACACGGAGCGTCAGGGCCGGGTCGCGAGGAAGGCGTCGAGGTCGGTGCCGTACCAGCGGGTGGTGCGGCCGAGGGGGGTCATGCCGAGGCGGTGGCAGAGCGCCGCGGAGCGGGTGTTGCCGGGGCGGACGACGGCGTGGATGCGGGGGAGGCCGTCGGCGAAGCCCTTGGCGAGTGCGGCGCGCCCGGCCTCCGTGGCGTAGCCGTGGCCCCAGGAGTCGGGGTGGAGGTGCCAGCCGACCTCGACCTCGCCGCTACCGCTACCGGTAGCGGCGAGGCCCTCGTCGAGCAGGGGGAGGAGCAGCACCGAGCCGACCAGGACGCCGGTGTCCCGCCGTTCGAGGGCCCAGACGCCGTAGCGGGGGTCCGTCGAGCGCTGCCGCCAGCGGTCGATCATGGCGGGCACCTCGGCGGGCGACTCCACGGCCCGCGGGGTGGCGCCCAGCCACTGGGCGACCTCCTGGCGCGAGTACAGGTCGAACGCGCGCTCGGCGTCGCTGTGCTCCCAGAGGCGGGCGGTCAGGCGGTCGGTGGTGAACATCGGTGCTCCATACGAGGGGTTCGGAGTCGTTCGGCGGGGTTCAGTCGTCCTGCGGCTGACTGGTGCGGCCGGACCAGCGCGGTTCCCAGTGGGCCCAGGAGCGTTCCCAGTCGCGGTCGGCTCGTCGGTCGAGGACGCGCAGCCGCAGGGCGAGCGCGCCGCCGAGCAGGGCGGTCAGGGTGGCCGAGCCGGCCAGGCCGGTGCAGATGACGCCGACGGCCAGGCCGACCCGGGTCGCGGGGGCGGTGGCGGGCCGGCCGTCGGCGTCGACCCAGAGGGTGAGGGTGGAGCCGGTGGCGGCGCTGCGCGGGGCCTCGACGGTGCCGGTGCGGGCCAGGCCGTCGGGGGCGGTCCAGGTGACCGAGGTGTCGACCCGCTTCTCGTAGCCGCCGCTCCACCGGCCGGCGCCGGTCTCCTCGACGCGGGGCCGGCCGAGGACGAGGGCCTCGGTGCGGTGGAGGCGGCCGCGTTCGGCCTCGGTGGCGCGTCCGGCGGCGCGGTGGCCGAGGACGGCGGCGGCGGTGATGCCGGCGAGGCCGAGGAGCAGGGCGAGGCCGGCGGCGAGCCAGGCGCGGCCGCGGGCGCGGTCGACCGGGCGAGCGAGCGGTTCGCGGTTCCGGACGGTGCTCCGGCGGCCGAGGGCGCGGCGCAGGACGCGACCGGCCCGCCGGGGCGGGGGTGCGGTGCGGGCCGGGCGGGGTGTCCTGGACACGATGCTTGCTCCTCACGGCTGTTGGCGTGCGTCGGCCCCGTCGGTCTCCAATCTCCCCGGTAGCGCCGCCGCGCACAAGAGTCGGTCGGGTGCGCGGGCGCGGGGCTCCCGGCCCCGAGGGAGCGCCGGGACCGGGACGTTCGGCCCTCGGCGGGCCGGGGGTTGAGGCGGCAGGCTGGTACCGGCCGCGTCCCCGTGCCGGGGCGCGGAGGCCCGGCCCGCTGTGGGGGCTCGCCGGGCCGGCCGTGCAGGGCGGGGGACGGGGGTTGGGGCCGTCCCCCGCTCGCGGTGTTCCCGAGCCGTCAGGAGATCACGTTTTCGCAGGCCAGTGGCGTATTCTCGCCATCTATACACTCGGTGTATACCTCTGGTGTATGGTCCTCCCATGAGTGTTCCCCTCACCCTTCTCGGGCTACTGGAGCGCGAGCCGAGCCACGGCTACGACCTCAAGCGCGACTACGACGCCCTCTTCGGGCGCGGCAAGCCCCTGCCGTACGGTCAGGTCTACGCCACGCTCGGCCGCCTGGCGCGGGACGGCAAGGTCGTCGCCGGAGAGGCCGAGCCCGGCGACGGGCCCGAGCGCAAGCGCTACGTCATCACCGAGGCCGGGGTGACCGAGTTCGAGCACTGGCTCACCGAGCCCGTCGCCCCCGAACCCACCCTCCAGTCGGTGCTGTTCACCAAGGTCGTGCTCGCCCTGCTGCTCGGCCGCGACGCCGAGGAGTACCTCGACACCCAGCGCGCCGCCCACCTGCGCCGGATGCGCGAGCTGACCGAACTGCGCCGCACCGGCCCCCTGGTCGACGCCCTGCTCGCCGACCACGGCCTCTTCCACCTGGAGGCGGACCTGCGCTGGATCGACCTGACCACCGCCCGTCTGGACGCCCTCGCCGCGGAGGTACGCGCGGCGTGAGCGAGCGGAGCGAGCGAACCATCAAGAGGTGCGCGTGGGCGAACGCCCCCGCCGAGCGAAGCGAGGAGGGCGCATGAGCCCCCTGATCGAAGCCCGTGACGTCGAACTCGCCTTCGGGGAGACCCCGGCGCTGCGCGGCGCCAGCCTGGCCGCCGACGCCGGCGAGGTGCTCGCCGTGATGGGCGCCAGCGGCTCCGGGAAGTCCACCCTGCTGCACTGCCTCGCGGGCATCCTGGTGCCCGACGCCGGCGAGGTGCACTTCGACGGGCAGCGGATCGACCGGCTGGACGAGAACCGGCGCAGCGCCTTACGGCGTGACCACTTCGGCTTCGTGTTCCAGTTCGGCCAGCTCGTCCCGGAACTCACCGCCGAGGAGAACGTCGCCCTGCCGCTGCTGCTCGGCGGCGTCCGCCGGGCCGCCGCCCTCGCCGACGCCCGCCCCTGGTTCGCCCGGCTCGGCCTCGACGGGCTGGAGGGCCGCCGCTCCGGCGAACTGTCGGGCGGTCAGGCCCAGCGGATAGCCCTCGCCCGAGGCCTGGTGACCCGCCCCCGGGTGCTGTTCGCCGACGAGCCGACCGGCGCGCTGGACTCGCTCACCGGCGAGCAGGTGATGGAGCTGATGGTCGCCGCCGCCCGCGAGCAGGGCACCACCGTGGTGCTGGTCACCCACGAGCCCCGGGTCGCCGCCTACGCCGACCGCGAGGCCGTCGTCCGGGACGGCCGGGCCCGGACCCTGTCGACCGGCTACGCGCCGGGCGCCGCGGCGGAGCGGGTCGCCTCGTGATCGCCTTCGCCCTGCGCCTCGCCCTCAGCGGCGGCCGGCAGGCCGTCGCCCGACTGCTCACCATCACCGCCGCCGCCGCGATCGGCGTCGGCCTGCTGCTCTCCACGCTCGCCGCCGTCAACGCCGTCGGCGCCGCCAACGACCGGGTGCTCTGGGCCAACACCGGAGCGGCGAGCCGTACCGGGACGGCCCCCGTCGACCCGCTCTGGTGGCGCGACCACACCCCCGAGTACTACGACGGCCGGGAGATCCTCGCCGTCGACGTCGCCGCCACCGGACCGACCTCGCCCGTCCCGCCGGGCCTGCCGAGGCTGCCCGCGGCCGACGAGTACTACGCCTCGCCCGCCCTCGCGAAGCTGATCCGCGACACACCGGCCGACCAGTTGGGCAACCGCTTCCCCGGCCGGCTGGTCGGCGAGGTCGGGGACGCCGCCCTCGCCTCCCCGGACTCCCTGGTGCTGGTGAGCGGTCACGACCCCGCCGCGCTCGCCACCCGGCCCGACGCCCGGCAGGTCACCACCGTCGCCACCGCCCTGCCGCCGCGCTGCGAGGGCGACTGCCCGGGCTCGGGCGTGCGCGGGGACGCCATGACGCTGATCCTCTCGGTGGTCGCCGGGGCCCTGCTCTTCCCCGTGGTGGTCTTCATCGGCACGGCCACCCGGCTCTCCGCCGCCACCCGTGAGCAGCGCTACGCGGCGATGCGCCTGGTCGGGGCGACGCCCCGGCAGATCACCCTGATCGCGGCCGTCGAGTCCACCCTGGCCGCGGTGCTCGGCACCGTCCTCGGCTTCGCGGTGTTCCTGCTGCTGCGCCCGCTGGTCGCGACCGTCCCGTTCACCGGGGACCGCTTCTTCCTCGAGGACCTCACCGTCACCCTGCCGCAGGGGCTGGCCGTGCTGGTCGGCGTCCCCGTCGCGGCGGCGGTCGCCGCCCGGTTCGCGCTGCGCCGGGTCACCGTCTCCCCGCTCGGGGTCAGCCGCCGGGTCACTCCGCAGCCGCCGAGCGCCTGGCGGGCGGCGCCGCTGCTGGCCGGGCTCGCCGAGCTCGCCTGGTTCGTCGGCGACCGCCCGCAGTCCACCAACGGCCAGACCGCCGCCTATCTGACCGGCTTCCTGACGATCATGCTCGGCCTGGTGGTCGCCGGCCCCTGGCTGACCCTGGCCGCCGCCCGCGCGGTCGCCGCCCGGACCGGCCGTCCGGCCACCCTGATCGCCGTGCGGCGGCTCGCCGACGACCCGAGGGCCGGCTTCCGCTCGGTCGCCGGCCTGGTGCTCGCCCTGTTCGTCACCACCGCGACGGTCGCCGTCATCGGCACCATCGACGCCAACCGCGGGGCGCTCAGCGGCGACCCGCAGACCCGCACGGCGGTGGAGCACGGTGCCCTGCCGGGGGATCCGCCGATCGCCGACCGCCTTCCCGAGCGGGTCCTCACCGAGCTGAGGGCCGTCCCCGGCTTCAAGGGGCTCGCCGTCGCCCACACCAACCCGGACGGCCTGGCCCACGACCCGCGGGCCCCGCGCGACATGCCCGAGGCCTCGCTGACGTCCTGCGCCGACCTCGCCCAGGTCGAGGCGGTCGGCCACTGCGCCCCCGGCGCCGCCGTGGCGGCCGTCCAGCAGGGCGGGTTCCTGAGCCTGGAGTCGCAGGCCCAGGTCGAGTGGCCGAGCGCGCCGATCACCGTCGAGGCGCTCGACCGGCTGCCCGTGATGTCGGTGTACGTGACCACCGACGGCTCGACCGTCGCCAAGGAACGCGTCCGCACCGTGCTCAGCCGGGCCTTCCCCGACCACCACGCCCGGATGGTGGCGGACTGGGGATCCACCCAGCAGAAGGAGCTGGCCGGCTGGCGGCAACTGGCCGACGTCGTGCTGCTCACCACCCTGCCGATCGCCGGCTGCAGCCTGGCGGTCAGCGTGGTCGCGGGCCTGTCCGACCGGCGCCGACCGTTCGCGATGCTCCGGCTCACCGGGGCGCCGCTGCGGATGCTGCGGCGGGTGATCGGCCTGGAGAGCGCGCTGCCGCTGCTGGTGGTGTCGGCGATCGCGATCGGGACGGGCTTCGGCGCGGCCGCGATGTTCCTCAAGTCGCAGATGCAGTACGACCTTGTCGCGCCCGGCGCGGTGTTCTTCGCGCTGGTGCTGCTCGGACTGGCGGCCTCGCTCGGGATCATCGCCTCGACGCTGCCGCTGCTGAAGCGGATCACCGGCCCGGAGGCGGCCCGCAACGGCTGACCGCGCCCGTGCGCCACGCGGACGGACCCCACCCCCCGGGCACGAAGGGGGGCGGGGTCCGGTCGCGTGGTACGAGGGCTCAGCGGGCCGCCACCGGGTAGGCGTGCGTCCCGGTCCGGGGCGCGAAGCCCAGCTCCGACCGCCAGGCGCCCAGCACCAGCCCGGACGGGTAGAACATCGGCTCCGGCAGCGCGTCCAGCGGCAGCCGCTCCCAGCCGCCGCAGGAGTGCGGCTCGGTGACCACGGCCGTGGCCAGGCTCGGCGGGGCGAGCACCGCGGCGGTGAGCCGCGGGCGGCCCAGCTCGTGGTCGAGCAGCACCGCGAGCACCCGCATCTGCTCGGCGGGCAGCACGATCCCGGTCTCCTCGGCGAGCTCGCGCGCGGCGGTGCGCTCGAAGGACTCGCCCGGGTCGACCTTCCCACCCGGCAGGCTCCAGGTCGGCGGTTCGCCGGCGGTGGTGCGGCGGCCGATCAGCACCCGGCCGTCCCCGGTGGGCACGATCACGCCGGCGCCGAGCAGCGGGGCGGTGGTCACGTCGGTTCCTCCGAAGGGGTGGCGGGGGTGGCGGGGCGGGCTCACCAGTTGGAGCGCTCGAAGTCCTTGAGGAAGCAGCCGTAGAGGTCCTCGCCCTGCTCGCCGCGGACGATCGGGTCGTAGACCCGGGCTGCGCCGTCGACCAGGTCCAGCGGGGCGTGGAAGCCCTCGTCGGCGAGGCGCATCTTGTCCGGGTGCGGGCGCTCGTCGGTGATCCAGCCGGTGTCGACGGCGGTCATCAGGATGCCGTCGGTCTGGAACATCTCCATCGCGCTGGTGCGGGTGAGCATGTTCAGCGCGGCCTTGGCCATGTTGGTGTGCGGGTGGCCGGCGCCCTTGTAGCCGCGGGCGAAGACGCCCTCCATGGCCGAGACGTTGACCACGTACTTGCGGCGGGACGCCGAGGCGGCCATCGCCGGGCGGAGCCGGCTGATCAGGATGAACGGCGCGGTGGAGTTGCAGAGCTGGACCTCCAGCAGCTCCACCGGGCCGACCTCGTTGACGGTCTGCACCCAGCTGTTGGTGTCCGCGAGGTCCGGGACGAGGCCGCCGGCGTCGATCGCCGTCCCGGCCATGATCCGCTCGGGCGTCGCCGAGCCGGTGACCAGCGCGAGCGAGGTGACGTCCTCGGCGGAGATCCGCTCGCCGTCGCCGGAGGCCTGGTGGGGCAGGGCGGGCAGGTCGACGCTGCCGCTGTTGAACCGGCCGATGGTGGTGGACTGCGGCAGCTCGCCGGCCGGCAGCGGCGCGGACTCGGCGGCGACCAGCTCGCGGTAGGACTCCGGCGGGCGGCGCACGGTCTGCGCGGCGTTGTTGATCAGGATGTCCAGCGGGCCGTCCGCCGCGACCTCGTCGGCCAGCGCCATCACCTGGGCGGGGTCGCGCAGGTCGATGCCGATGATCTTCAGTCGGTGCAGCCACTGCGCGCTGTCCGGCATCGCGGTGAAGCGGCGGATCGCGTCGTTGGGGAAGCGGGTGGTGATGGTGGTGTGCGCGCCGTCGCGCAGCAGCATCAGCGCGATGTACATGCCGATCTTGGCCCGGCCGCCGGTCAGCAGCGCGCGCTTGCCGGTGAGGTCGGCGCGGGCGTCGCGACGGGCCCGGTTCTTGGTCGCACAGGCCTGGCAGAGGTTGTGGTAGAACGCGTCGACCTCGACGTAGCGCTGCTTGCAGATGTAGCAGGACCGGGGGCGCTCCAGGATCCCGGCGATCTCCGTGGTGGTGACGGTGGTGAGGCCGAAGGCGCCGGCCGTCTCGTCGTCGATCCGGGTCGGGGCGCCGGTCGCGGTGCGCGCGGTGACCTCGCGGTCGTTGGCGGTCTTGCGGGCCCGCATCTCCTGGCGGCGGCGCTGCTTGAGCGTGCGGAATATCCCGCCGACGGCCTTGCGGACGGTGATCGCGTCCGGGTGGTCGACGTGCAGCTCGTCCAGCTCGGCCAGCACCTCCAGGCAGAGCCGGAGCCGCTCGGGGTCGAGGCCGGGGCCGAAGTCGATGTCCTCGCCCGCGCCGGTCGGGTCGGCCGCCGCGGCCACCTCGACGTCCTCGTCGCTCCGCTGCTGCCCCGTGTCCACGCCCGCCGCCGTCATGCCTCTGCCGCTTTCCCGCTCGCCTCGCCGATCACGGCGTGCGCCGCGTCTACCGCGTGAATGCTACGGGAGCGGCCCCCACCGGGGCGAAAAGCCGGGATTTGGAGGATCCTCCATGTCTACGCGCGGAGCTTTGATCATGACTTGTACGCAGTGCCAGCAATCGTGCGCCAACTGGCTTTTGTCCTACCGGTGCCGGAGAATCGAACGTTGGGTGCAGGGGCGCCCGAGTGCGCCCTGCGGCCGTGCCGCACCCGCACCCGAGGTGTAATTTCTCCCAGCCAGAGAGCCCCGTTTCATGCGCTTCCTGAACGACCTCATGCCCTCGTACGACCTCACGTACGACGACGTCTTCATGGTCCCCAGTCGATCCGCCGTGGGCTCCCGCCAGGGTGTCGACCTCTCCTCCAACGACGGCACCGGCACCACCGTCCCGCTGGTGGTCGCCAACATGACCGCCATCTCCGGCCGCCGGATGGCCGAGACCGTCGCCCGCCGCGGCGGCCTGGTCGCCATTCCGCAGGACATCCCGACCGAGGTCATCGCCGAGGTCATCGGCTGGGTCAAGCAGCGTCACCTGGTGCACGACACCGCCATCACGCTCGACCCCGGCGCCACCGTCGCCGAGGCCCTCTCGCTGCTGCCCAAGCGCGCCCACGGCGCGCTGGTCGTGGTCGAGGACGGCCGCCCGGTCGGCGTGGTCACCGACTCCGACTGCCAGGGCGTCGACCGCTTCACCTCGCTCTCCGAGGTGATGTCCCGCGAGCTGCTGCTGCTCGACGAGGACATCGACCCGCGCGACGCCTTCGACCGGCTCAGCGAGGCGCACCGCAAGCTCGCCCCGGTCGTCGACCGCGAGGGCCGCCTGGTCGGCATCCTGACCCGCAAGAACGCGCTGCGCGCCACCCTCTACACCCCGGCCGTGGACGCCGCCGGCAAGCTGCGGATCGCCACCACCGTCGGCATCAACGGCGACGTCGCGGGCAAGGCCAAGGCCCTGCTGGAGGCCGGCGCCGACGTGCTGGTCGTGGACACCGCGCACGGCCACCAGGAGTCGATGATCAGCGCGCTGCGGGCCGTGCGCGGCCTGGACCCGCAGGTCCCGGTCGTCGCGGGCAACGTCGTCTCGGCGGCCGGTGTGCGCGACCTGGTCGAGGCCGGCGCGGACATCCTGAAGGTCGGTGTCGGCCCGGGCGCGATGTGCACCACCCGGATGATGACCGGCGTCGGCCGCCCGCAGTTCTCCGCCGTGCTGGAGTGCGCCGCCGAGGCCCGCCGCCTGGGCAAGCACGTCTGGGCCGACGGCGGGGTGCGCCACCCGCGCGACGTCGCCATGGCGCTGGCCGCCGGCGCGTCCAACGTGATGATCGGCTCCTGGTTCGCCGGCACCTACGAGTCGCCCGGCGACCTCCACACCACCGCCGACGGCCGGCAGTACAAGGAGTCCTTCGGCATGGCCTCCAAGCGGGCCGTGAGCAACCGCACCGCCCAGGACTCCACGTACGACCGGGCCCGCAAGGCGCTGTTCGAGGAGGGCATCTCGCACTCCCGGATGTTCCTCGACCCGGCCCGCCCGGGCGTCGAGGACCTCATCGACTCGATCGTCGCCGGCGTGCGCAGCTCCTGCACCTACGCGGGCGCGGCCAGCCTGGAGGAGTTCCACGAGAAGGCCGTGGTCGGCATCCAGAGCGCGGCCGGCTACGCCGAGGGCAAGCCGCTGCACTCCAGCTGGGCCTGATCACCGCCCGGTCCGCGCCGCACGGTGGCCGGCCGGCTCCTCGCCACGGGGAGCCGGTCGGCCACCGGCGCGTCCGGGCCGACGCCCAGTCCCAGGGGCAGGAGCAGGGCGCGGCCGAGCAGTCCGACCGCGCCGTCCAGCGCCGTCGTGAACGCCCCGGCCGCCGCCGGGCGCCCGCGCAGCTCCCAGAGCACCCGCACCGAGCCCCAGGCGGTCTCCCGGGCGGAGTCGACCGACCACGCCCCGATCCGGTGGGTCAGCGGCTCGAACCGCTCCAGCACGTCCGGCCCGGGCATCAGCTGCTCCCGGACGGTCGTCTCGACCCCCGCCAGCAGCCGGTTGATCCGGTGGTAGTCGCCCGCCAGCCCGGTCGGCTCCCGCCCGAGCCGCCGGCAGGTGTCGACGACGGCGAGCGGCAGGTCGTGCTGGATGTGGGCGTTCATCCCGGCCAGTGCGAACTGGACCGGGTGCACCTCGGGATCGGCGCGCAGCTCGAACAGCGGCCGCCAGCAGGCCGGCGGGAGCCGCCCGGCCGCCACCGCGTCCACGGCCCGCAGGTAGCGCCCGGCGAACAGCACGTCCAGCGCGGCCACGGCGGGCGGGTCCGCGAACTCGCCCAGCCGGGCCCGGACGGTCTCGGTGACCGTCAGGTACATCCGGTTGAACACCGCGACCCCGTCGGCGGGCGGCAGGACGGCCGCGATCGTCCGCAGCCGCCGGACCACGCCGTCGATCCCGTGCACCGCTCCCGCGACCCGTGGGGGCACTTCGGCCATCCGTCACCCTCCGATGTCGATCGTGCACTGATCGCATCATCGTGACAGCCGCCGGTCGTCCGCCGCCGACGCCGCGCCCTGCCGCGGCCCGGGTCGGCGCGCCGCTCAGCCCAGCTCGTAGTCCAGGACGTAGGTGTGCCGGCCCTCCTCGTCCACCTCCAGCTCGAACACCCCGGTGATCCCCGCGAGCCCGCCCGCGCCGGTGCCCCCGACCACCCGGATCGACAGCCGCTCGCCGTGGCTCCCCGGCGCCGCGTGCTGCAGCACGAACGAGCCCTCCCGCCCGTCCAACGCGCCGGTGAACCGCTCCACCGCCACGTACGCGGCCGGTCCGCCCGCGCCGTCCAGCACCGACAGCATCCGCACCACGCTCGCCCCGGTCAGCCCGCCCGTGAACTCCTTGGTGATCCGCACCCGGCCGAGCGTCGCCCCCGGCTGCTCGTCGGTCTCCTCCGGCTCGAACGCCGTCACCTCGAACGACCCGCTCACCCTGCTGCCCATCGCACCGTCCCCTCGCCGAAGGCCCGCGCGGCCGGCCGGTACCGACCGCACGCCCACCCTCGCACGCCCCACTGACAACCGCCCCGGCCCGCCGCCCCCTGCGGCCCACCCGTCCCTGCCGCCGCCCCCCGCCCCGCCGGGCGCCGGGGCGGTCAGCGGTCCCAGCGGACGGCGAGCGCGGCGGCGTCGTCGGCGAGGCCGGTGGGGGAGACCCAGCCGGCGAGGTCGGTGAGCAGGGCGTCCAGCAGGTCGTCCGGGGTCCCGGCCGGGAGTTCGGCGAGGCGGGCGGGCAGGGGGTAGAAGACCCGCGCCCCGTCGCGGGCCTCGGAGACGCCGTCGGTGTACAGGAGCAGCAGGTCGCCGGGCCACGGGTCGACCGGTTCGGCGGTGTAGTGGCCGTCGCCGAGCAGCCCGAGCAGGCCCAGCGGCGGGGCGTGCCGGGCCGGGGCGAGCTCGGTGACCCGCCCGGCGCGGCGCAGCAGGGGGTGGGGATGGCCGCAGTTGACCAGCAGGGCGGCGTTGTCCCCCCGGTCGACCCCGAGCAGCACCGCCGTCACGAACCGCCCCTCGGCCGGGCCGCGTCCCGTCAGCGCGGAGTCCAGGTGCTCGGCGAGCCGGGCGAGGTCGGGTTCGGTGCGCGCGGCCGTGCGGAACGCGCCGAGCACGTCCGCCGCCGTCTCGACGGCCGGCAGGCCGTGGCCCTGGACGTCCCCGAGCAGGATCCGGATCCCGAACGGCGTGTCCACCACCTCGTACAGGTCGCCGCCGATCCGCGCCTCGGCCGCCGCGGCGACGTAGCGGACGGCGATCCGCAACGGCCCGATCCGGTCCGGCGGCGGGCGCAGCAGGGCCCGCTGGGCGGCCTCGGCGACGGTCCGCACCTGGAGCAGTTCGCGTTCGCGGGCCGCGATCAGCACCACGTTGGCGGTGCTGGCGAGGGTCGCGGCGGTGATGGTGATGAGCGAGGCGAGGTGGACGGAGACCGGCAGACCGGTGTTGACGTCCTCCAGCAGGCCGGCCACCACGGCGGCCGCCGCGCCCGTGGCGAGCGGCACCCGGGCCCGCCGGGTGGTCGCCCCGACGAGGACGGGCGCCACGGCGAGGACGGGGGAGAGGGTGGTGCCGGGACCGGTCAGCAGGTCCGTCACGACCGCCCCGACCAGCAGGAGGAACGCCCCGCCGAGCAGCAGCCCGGTCCGCCGGGGCAGCCGCAGCGGCGGCACCGCGTCCACTGCCGAGGTGTCCTCGGGGCCCTTGCCGCTCGCGCTCACGCACCCGCCTCCGGGCCACTGGACGACTCGGTGACCGGGGCGGTGGCCACCGCCCGGGAAACCGCCCCCTCGTCCACTCTCCACCGCCGCCCGCCCCACCGGCATCCCGACGCCGGGCGGCGGCCCGCCACGAACTAGGGTGGCGGCGAGATGAGACGTAGGAGCGCGGCACCGACCTCCCCCCTCCCGCAGCGGCTGGGGGTCGATCCGGTGCACCTGCGGCTGCCGGTGACCGGCGGGCCGTGGGAGACGGTGCGGGCGTACCTGCGGGAACGGCTGCCGGCGGTGGCGGCGGACCGGGTGGACGGGCTGCTGCGCGCCGGGGAGGTGGTCGGCGAGGACGGGCGGGCCGTCGGCGTCGCGGAGCCGTTCCGGCCGGGCGCCCACCTGTGGTTCTACCGGGAGCTGCCCGAGGAGGTGCCGGTCCCGTTCGTGCTGGAGGTGCTGCACCGGGACGAGCACCTGGTGGTGGTCGACAAGCCGCACTTCCTGGCCACCACCCCGCGCGGGCGGCACGTCGTGGAGACGGCGCTCTGCCGGCTGCGGCACACCCTGGGGCTGCCCGCGCTGAGCCCGGCGCACCGGCTGGACCGGTTGACGGCGGGGCTGGCGATGTTCGTGGTGCGGCCGGAGGACCGGGGCGCCTACCAGTCGCTGTTCAAGGACCGGCTGGTCCGCAAGGAGTACCGGGCGGTGGCCGTCCACGACCCGGCGGTGGAGCTGCCCCGCACCGTGCGCAGCCACATCGTCAAGGAGCGCGGGGTGATCGCCGCCCGGGAGGTCGACGGGCCGCCGAACAGCGAGAGCCGGATCGAGCTGATCGAGCGGCGCGACGGGCTGGGCCACTACCTGCTGCGGCCGTCGACGGGGCGGACGCACCAGCTGCGGCTGCACATGAGCGGTCTCGGCCTGCCGATCCTGGGTGACCCGGTGTACCCGGTGGTGCTGCCGGAGCCCGCCCCGGACGACTTCCGCCGGCCGCTGCAACTGCTCTCCGCCGCGATGGAGTTCACCGATCCGCTGACCGGCCGTCCGTACCGCTTCGAGAGCCGCCGGACCCTGGCGGCCTGGTCGGACCGCGACTCCTGGTGGACGACCACGCCGGCACCCCGCTCCGGGGACGACGCCTGACGGCCGATGGCCCCGCGCCGGACGGATATGATCCACCGTCCGATCGGATGATCATCTGGAAAGAGGTCCCATGCGGCACACCCATGCTCTCCGGCGCGGTGCGACGGTCCTGGCGGCGACCGCCCTCCTGGGGTCCGGCGCGGTGACGGCCCACGCCGACCCCGGTCTCCCCACCGTCGGCTACGGCTACCAGAACCGCTCCACCGCGGTGCGCTGCGTCCAGTACTACGTCAACCAGCTGACGGACCGGCACATCCTGGAGGACGGGCGGTTCGGCTCCGAGACCGAGCGCGGCATCAAGCGGATCCAGGAACTGGCGCCCGGCAACTGGGGCTCCCACATCCTGAAGGTCGACGGGTACTTCGGCCAGGCGACCGGCCAGGTCGTCCTGGAGCGCATCAAGCAGAATCCGTGGCTGGTCGACGACTACCAGCGGGCGTCCACCTGCGGCCACTTCGTCCCCTCGTACACGGTCGTCCTCGACTAGGAGCTCTCTCCTTGGGCCTACCTGTCCGGCCCTGGGTCCAAGGACCGAGGGCCGGGCGGGGCCGGAGGCCGATTCGGGGGCGAACGGGTGGGGTCAGGGTGGGGTCATGGACCCGCACCGCACCAGTGACCGACCCGTCGCCCTCGTCACCGGCGCCCCGCGTGTTCCGACAGCCCCGGCGGCAACTCCAGTTCGAACCACACCACCTTGCCGTCCGGCGTCCGCCGGGTGCCCCAGCGGTGGGCGAGCTCGTTGACCAGGTGGATGCCGCGCCCGCCCTCGTCCTCCTCGTGGGCGCGCCGCATCCGGGGCGAGGCGGCGTCCCGGTCGGCCACCTCGACGGTCAGCGTGCGGTTGCACAGCAGCCGCAGCTGGGTGGGTGATCCGGCGTGCACCAGGGCGTTGGTGATCAGTTCGCTGGTGAGCAGCTCGGCCCAGTCGGCGAGCGGCGCCAGGCCCCAGGCGGTCAGCGTCTCGCGGGTGAAGCGGCGCGAGTGGGCGACCATCGCGTGGTCGTCGCCGAGCGGGAGGGTGGCGATCCGGTCCGAACCGACCGGCCGGGCCTGCGCCATGATGACGGCGATGTCGTCCTCGCTGGTGCGGCCGGTGAGTTCGGAGAGCACCGCGTCGCAGGTCTGCTCCAGCGAGCCGCGCCGGTCGGCGATGGTGCGGCAGAGCAACTGCAGCCCCTCGTCGAGGTCCCGGCCGCGCCGCTCGACCAGGCCGTCGGTGTACAACGCCAGCAGCCCCTCCTCGGGGAGGGTGAACTCCACGCTCTCGAAGGGGACTCCGCCGACCCCGAGCGGCGCCCCGGGCGGCAGGTCGACCAGCCTGGCGTGCCCCTCGGTGTCGGCGACCACCGGCGGCAGGTGGCCCGCGCAGGAGGCGGTGCAGCGCCGGTCCACGGGGTCGTACACCACGCAGACGCAGGTGGCGAACTGGCCCTCGCCGATCGCCGTGGTGGCCTCGTCCAGCCGTTGCATCACCCGGTCGGGCGCCAGCTCCAGGGTGATCAACGTCCGTGCCACGGTGCGCAGCTGGCCCATGGTGGCGGCGGCCCGGATGCCGTGGCCCATGACGTCGCCGACGACGAGCGCGACCCGGCCGGAGGAGAGCGGCACCACGTCGAACCAGTCGCCGCCGACCTCGCTCACCACACTGCTCGGCAGGTAGCGGTAGGCGATCTCCAGCCCCAGCGTGCGGTGGATCTCCTGCGGCAGCAGGCTGCGCTGGAGGGTGAGCGCGGTCTCCCGCTCCCGCCGGTAGAGCCGGCCGTTGTCGATGGCCAGCGCGGTGCGCCCGACCAGCTCCTCGGCCAGCGCGCGGTCGGCCGGGCCGAACGACAGCGGATTGCGGGTGCGGATGAACTCCGCCCCGCCGAGCACCAGTCCGCGGGCCATCAGCGGCACCATCAGGTACGAGTGCACGCCGGCGTCCAGGCCCGGCTGCACCCGGTCCTCCGAGGCCACGATCCGGCGCAGCGCCGCCTCGTCGACCTCCGACACCAGGATCGACCGGCCGGTGCGCAGGCTCTCCGCGTACACCTGGGCCGACTGCGAGGTCTCGCCGACCGCGTCGGCGGCGTCCGACATGACGCCGTCGGCGTCCACCTCGCCGACCGCCACCGCCCGCATCAGCACCGAGCCGTCGGGCGGGACGGGCGCCGGGTCCTCACCACCGAGCACCGCCTCGCGCAGGTCGACGGTGACGAAGTCGGCGAACCGGGGGATCACCACCTCGATCAGCTCGTGGGCGGTGCGGTAGAGGTCGAGGGTGGTGCCGATCCGGTTGGAGGCCTCGTTGAGCAGGGACAGCCGCTGCTGCGCGGCCCAGGCCTCGTCGAGCGCGCGCTGCCGGGCGTCGGCCGCGTCCCGCTCCCGGGTGAACAGCAGCGCGTTGTCGATCGAGACGGCCGCCCGGGCCGCCAACTCCTGGGCCAGCGCCAGGTCGTCGTCCTCGTAGGGGCGCTCCACCACCGTCCGGTAGAAGGCCGCGATGCCGACCGGGGAGCCGCGCGCGATCAGCGGCACCACCATGAACGAGTGGACGTTCTGCTCGTGCACCGCAGCGGCGCGCACCGGGTCGTCCCGGAACCAGGCCATCCCGGCCTCGTCCATCTGCGGGACCAGGACCGGCTTGCGGTGGCCGAGCGCCCAGGCGTACGGGGAGGAGGGCGGGAAGCGGTGCACACCGCCGCTGCGGTCGATCGGCCGCAGGGTGGAGCGGTGCGCGGAGTGGAAGGCCATCCGCCGCAGCAGCGCCGAACCGTCGCCGGACGGCCGGGCCTCGCGCTCGCCGCGCACCAGGTCGTCCAGCACCTCGACGACCACCGTGTCGGCCAGCCGGGGGGTCGCCACCTCGGCCAGCTCCTCGGCGGTCTGGGCGAGGTCGAGCGTGGTCCCGATCCGGGTCGAGGCCACGTTCACCAGCGCGAGGCGCTCCTGCGCGGCCTTCGCCTCGCGCAGCGCCTGCTGCCGGGCGAGCACCGTCTGGTGCTGGCGCAGGTAGAGCCGGGCGTTGTCGATGGCCACGGCGGCCCGGGAGGCGAGTTCGTCGCCGAGCGTGATGTCGGCCTCGGCGAAGGACTCCCGCTCGCCGCGCCGGGAGTAGACGATCATGCCGAGGGTGGTGCCGCGCGCCACCAGCGGGGTGATCCGCACCGACCGCGGACGGTCACCGAGGTACGCCTGCCGGCGGCTCTCGGTGATCGCGTCGCTCAGCGGGGGCAGCTCCCAGGACGGCACCACCACCGTCCGTCCGGTGGCCAGCGCCCGCGCGTACGGGGAGTCCGGCGTCACCTCGTAGACCGTGTCCACCGGCAGTGCGTCCGCCGGGTAGAGCGGGTCGGCGGTGGCCAGCGCGAGCCGGCGCACGTGCTGGGGGAGGGTCGGGTCCAGCGGTTCGACGGTCCGCCCCGCGGCGAGCGCCTCCAGGGCGAAGACGCCGCTGATGTCGGCCACCTTGGGGACCATGGCGTCGGCCAGCTCCCGGGCGGTCTGCCGCAGGTCCAGGGTGGTGCCGATCGAGGCGCTGGCCTCGACGAGCAGGGCGAGCCGCTCCTGGGCGCGGGCGGCCCGGGCGTCGGCCCGGAACCGTTCGGTGATGTCGATGATGGTCGAACTCACCCCGAGCACCCGCCCGCCGGGGTCCTCCAGCCGGAAGTAGGAGGCCGACCAGGCGTGGTCGTGCGTCGGGTCGCCCGGGGTGCGGCCGTGCGAGCGGGCGTCCAGCACCGGCTCGCCGGTCTCCAGCACCTGCCGCATCACGGCTTCGCCCTCCGCGCCGTTGATCCCGGGCAGCAGTTCGGTGAGCCGGCGCCCCAGGTGCTGGGCGATCGGCAGCCCGTTGACCCGGGCCAGCGCCTCGTTGATCCGGACGAAGGCGAGCTGGGTGTCGTAGACGCCCATCCCGACCGGGGACTGCGTGAAGAAGCCGTCCAGCACGGCCAGGTCCGCCTGGATCCGGCGCAGGGTGGTCACGTCCGAGGCGACCGCGAGCACCAGCGGGCTGCCGCCGGGACCGGCGATCGGATGGGTGCGGAACTCGAGGTTGACGTGGTGCCCGTCCCGGTGGCGGACCGGGAAGACGCCGGACCAGCCGCGGCCGTCGAGGATCTCCTGGAACAGCTCCAGGACCTCCGGCCGCTGGTCGTCCGAGGCCAGCAGCTGGGCGGCGCGGGCGCCGATCGCCTCCTGCGCGGAGTAGCCGAGCAGTGCCTCGGCGTCGCTGCTCCAGTGCAGGATCCGGCCGTCGGACTCGATCAGCGCGGTGGCGATCGGCACCATCAGCAGTGCCTCCGTGTCGTCGGCGTGCTCCGGGCCGACGGCCGGGTCGGGGCCGCCGACGGGTTCCGGGCGCGCCTGATCGCCGGGTGCGTCACCCGGCCGGTCACCGTGCGGCACCCTCCCGGGCCCGCCGGCCTCGCGCTCACGCCGCTCGTTCACCATGCTCGGTCACCATGGCCAGAACCGCCCGGAGATCGTCTCCACCAGCCCTGCCATCTTCCCACGCGCCCCACCACCCCCGCGCGGCGCTCGAAGGAGCGGACGGGGGAGGAGGGCTGGAGCGGGCGGGGGTTCGAAGACAGGCCCTAGCGGCGCGGGAAGGTGGCGCGGGTGGTCTGCAGGGTGCGCAGCAGCTGGACGCCGGGCGCGTCGACGGAGCGGCGGGTGTTGGCCAGCACGATCACCCCGACCTGCTTCTCCGGGTCGAAGGCGACGAACGAGCGGTAGCCGCCGGTGCCGCCGTTGTGCCAGATCTGCAGGTGGCCGCCCTGGCGGGCGTGCAGCCGGTGGCCGAGCCAGCCGAGGTGCATCCAGGCGACCGGGTTGACCCGGTGCCGCACCTGCCGGGTGAGCGCGATCGCGGGCCCCAGCGGGCCGGTGTCGCCCTCCTCGGCGGTCCCGGCCGCCCCCTCGCCCTCGTGCTCGCCCTCGGCCGAGCCGGCACCCGTGCCCTCACCAGCGCCGGCGCCGGTGTCCGCGTCCGCGGCCCGCCCGTCGGGTCCGATCGCCAGCTGGGCCTGCACCAGGACGGCCAGGTCGGCCGCCGTGGACCGCAGCCCGCCCGCCCCCGCGAGGTCGGCGAGGTGCCAGGCCGGCACCGGCCGCCCGCCGGGGGTGTGCCCGGGGGCGAGCCGCGCCGTCTGCTCCGCGTCCGGTTCCAGCACGGTGTCCGTCAGCCCGAGCGGCGCGCAGACCTCCCGTCGGACGAGTTCCCCGTACCCGAGGCCGCTCCGGTGCGCGAGGGCGAGGCCGAGCAGCCCGGCACCGAGGTTGGAGTAGCGGAAGCTGCGCCCGGGGGCGGCCCGCAGCCTGGTCCGGCCGAGTCCGCCCAGCAGCATGGCGGCGGTGCACCGCGCGTAGGGGTCGGGCTTGTTGGGGGTCAGCAGGGCGGGCAGCAGCATGCCGGCGGGCAGGCGCGGCAGGCCGGAGGTGTGGGTGGCGAGGTGGCGCAGGGCGAGCGGTTCCGGGCCCTTGGCCGGGACGGTGACCCCGGCCGGGAGCGCGTCGGCGAGGACCTCGGCGAGCGGGTCGTCCAGGGTGACGGTGCCCGCCAGCGTCAGCCGGGCGAGCGCGAGCGAGGTGAACACCTTGGTCACCGAGCCGATCTCGAACAGCGTGTCCGGACCGGGCGGGCCGCCGGCGGCGCCGGGTCCGGTGCGTCCGGCGCCGCGGATCTCCACCGTGCCGCGGGCGAGCCCGGCGACCACCGCGCCGACCTGTTGGCCGGCGAGGCGGTCGGCGGTCTGCTGGACGAGGCTGCCAAGATCGTTCATGTGGACGAGCCTAGGAGGGGCGGGACGGTGGTCGCGTCCACCGTGGCGACGATTTCGGCACCCGCCGCTCGTCCCCCGGAGGTACGGGGACCACCGTCCGCCGGTCCGTCAGCAGCTCAGGTTGGCCCCGGGGACGGTGCCGAGCAGCTGGGTGAAGCGCTGGTAGGCGTTGATCCGGCTCTGCACCTGGGCGGGGTTGCCGCCGTTGCACTCCAGCGAGCCGTTGATGCTGCGGATCGTCTCGCCGAAGCCGTAGCCGTTGACCATCGCGTTGTGCGGCGTCATGGTGCCCGGCCCGTTCTGGGTGTTCCAGTACCAGAGCGCGGTCTTCCAGGCCACGGCCGGGTCGGTCTGCACCAGGTTGGGGTTGCGCAGCAGGTCGATGCCGAGGGCGTCGCCGGCGGCCTTGTAGTTGAAGTTCCAGCTCAGCTGGATCGGGCCGCGGCCGTAGTAGGCGGCCTGCCCGGCCGGGCAGCCGTACGGCTGGGAACCGTCGCAGTAGTGCGGGTAGTTGGCGGTGTTCTGCTCGACGACGTAGACCAGCGCGCCGGTCTCGTGGTTGACGTTGGCGAGGAAGGCCGCGGCCTCCTGCTTGCGGACGGTGTCGGTGCCGGTGGCGGCGAACGCCGGGTAGGCGGAGAGGGCGTCGATCAGGCCCTGGTAGGTGTAGAAGGCGTTCCGGTTCGGGAACATCTGGTTGAACTGCGCCTGGCTGACCGGGAATCCGCCCGGGTTCGCGGTGGTCGTGGGGGTGGGCGTTCCGGTCGGGTTCGGGCCGGTGCCGCAGCCGCCCTGGTCGGACCAGACGCCCGAGCCGCCGGTGCTCGGCGGCTCGTTCTGGGTCCACCACTTGGCGAGCCAGTTGTGGCCGTTGTAGGAGACGGCGGCGCCGCCGGTGTAGACGGACGCGGAGTTCCAGGGCGTCGCGCAGACGGCGGCGCTGGCGTTGGCGGCGGGCAGCAGCAGGAGCACCGCGAGCGCCGTGACGGCGGCGGAGAGCAGTGCGAGCAGGCGTTTCGTGGACACTTGATCACCCCTTGTGCGGTGGGGGCCGCACGGTCGTGGAGGACGGGACGTCGGGGCAGGGGAGCCGGGCCCCGCGGTGTGGGGGCTCGTCGTGGGGGACGGGCCGACCGGGGTGCGGGCCGGGTGCGGGGCTGACCCAGACTCAAGCGGAGTGGTCTATACCTGTCAAGGGGTCCCGGGCAAAAGGCGTACGGCGCGGCGCGTCGGCGGCGGGTGCGGTGTCACGCGGTACGGTGCGGTGGCATGCGGCACGGTGCGGTGCCGCGCGGTACGCCCGGCAGCGCCCGGCGTGCGGCGGCCCGCCCCCGGGGTCTGGAAGGATGGCCGGGTGGACGAGACCCCCGACCCCGCCGCCCGGTCCGGCCCCGGCGCACCGATCAGGTCGGGCATCCCGGAGCACGGCCGCGTGCCCAAGTACTACGCGGTGAAGGGCCGGCTGGAGGAGCTGCTCGACGAGCTCGGCGAGGGCGGGGTGCTGCCGACCGAGCGCGAGCTCGCCGCCCGCTTCGAGGTGGCCCGGGAGACGCTCCGGCAGGCGCTGCGCGACCTGCTGATCCAGGGCCGGGTGCGGCGGCGCGGGCGCAGCACGGTGGTGGCCGGCCCCAAGCTGGAGCAGCCGCTCTCGCTGGCCAGCTACACCGAGGGCGTGCGGCGCCAGGGCCGGGTGCCCGGTCGCACTCTGATCGGACTCGAACGGCTCGGCGCCGAACCGCAGTTGGCCGGCCAGCTGCGGATCGCCCCCGGCGAGCCGGTCTGGCACCTGGAGCGGGTGCTGCTCGCGGACGGCGAGCGGGTCGGCCTGGAGAGCACCTATCTGGCGGTCGGTCGGGTGCCGGGGCTGGCGGAGGAGTTCGACCCCGGCTCCTCGCTGTACGGGTACCTCGGCGAGAAGGTGGGCATCACCTTCGGCGCGGCCGACGAGCGGATCGAGACGGTCCTGGCCACCCCGCGCGAGGCCCTGCTGATCGGCACCCCGCCCGCGCTCCCGATGCTGCTGCTGCACCGCCTGACCCGGGACACCGCCGACCGGCCGGTGGAGCGGGTCCGCTCGCTCTACCGGGGCGACCGCTTCAGCTTCACCGCCCGCCTCGAAGCGGACTGACCGCCGCCCGGGACTGACCGCCGCCCCGGCCCCGCCCCCGCCCGCCACGAGCGCGACCCCGCCACGAGCGCGACCCCGCCACGAGCGCGACCCCGCCACGAGCGCGACCCCGCCACGAGCGCGACCCCGTCGCGACCCGATCATGATCACGAAGAGATAACGGGTCTGGACCGAATTCGGGCGTTGTTCACACCCGGGTCGAGAACCGGGCGACCTACGGCCATCCGTCGCTCCGACCGTAGTCACCGCCCCGTTCCGCGCCATGACGCCGCACCAGGAGGACGACGTGACCCCCCGGATCCCCGCCGCGCAGCAGAGCCCCGCCACCCCGCACACCCCCGCCGCACCCGGCCCCACCCGCCGGGCCCTGCTCCTCGGCACCGCCGCCGCCGCGCTCGCCGCCGGCCCGCTGAGCGCCACCGCCGCCCGCGCGGCCGGCGCCGCCGTGACCGCCGTCGCCGGACGCACCCCGAAGGTCCTGGTCATCGGCCTGGACGGCACCATGATCACCCGCGTCAAGGACTCCGGCGCCCCGAACCTCGCCGCCCTGATGGCCGGCGGCCTCACCGCCGCGAGCAGCCTCTACGCCAACCCGATGGCCGGCACCTCCTCCGGCCCCGGCTGGTCCACCGTCGCCACCGGCGTCTGGCCGGACAAGCACAACGTCCGCGACAACGACTTCGGCGCCCCCGCCTTCGCCGCCTACCCGGACTTCCTGACCCGGGTCGAGACGGCGAACCCGGCGCTCTCGACGTACGTCGTCGCGTCCTGGGCCCCGATCGCCGACACGATCTACTCCGGCCGGGTCGACAGCCGGGTCGCCACCCCGTCCGCCGAGTACGACACCGGCACCACCGCCCGCGCCGTCGCGAAGCTGCGCGACGGCAACCCCGACGCGGTCTTCGTCCAGCTCGACAACGTCGACCACGCCGGCCACAGCAGCGGGTCCGCCAGCCAGGCCTACCTGGACGCGATCCGCGGCGTGGACGCCCAGGTCGGTCAGATCCTCGCCGCCGTCCGCGGCCGCGCCGGCTACGCCCAGGAGGACTGGCTGGTGATGGTCACCGCCGACCACGGCCACACGCCCACCGGCGGCCACGGCGGCTCGACCTGGGAGGAGCGGCAGACCTTCGTGATCGCCAACGGCTCGGCGTTCCCGGCCGGTTCGGTCCGCCACGACGTGCGCATGGTGGACATCGCGCCCACCGCCCTGGCCCACCTCGGCATCGCCGTCGACCCCGCCTGGGACCTCGACGGCACCGCGATCCCGGCCCTGCTCCCGGACGACTTCGACGCGCTGCGCCCGCTGCTGACCGGTCGGGTCGACGAGACCGGCATCGCCGCCGGCGTCCTCGGCTTCACCCGCACCGCGCCGGTGGGCTGGTCCGTCGACAACTCGGCCATGGGCACCGGCGGCGTCACCGAGTGGCGCGGCTGGTCGTTCACCACCGACGAGTTCTGGACCAAGGCCCAGCGGGACCAGAACCGCGAGCTGAACGTCCGCTCCCGCAACGTCTTCGCCGTCGCCGACTCCGACGAGTGGGCCGACAAGACCTTCAAGGGCGGCTACGACTCCACCCTGGTCAGCCCCGAGTACCCGGTGGCCGGACGGAGCAGCGTCGCGGTCACCTTCACCACCTTCTACCGGCCGGAGGGCGTCCAGACCGCCCGGGTGCTCGCGGTCTGGGACGGCGGCACGCCCGTCGAGGTGAAGAGCTACACCACCGACACCAACGGCCGTCAGCGACTGGACCTGACCGTCCCGGCCGGCGCGGGCCGGCTGCGGCTGCGCTTCCGGTACACCGGCAGCAACAACTGGTACTGGGTGATCGACGACGTCCGGGTCGGCTGACTCTAGATCCCCCCGGCCGCGGCGAGCGCGGCGCGCAGCCGCTCGGCGACCCGCGCGGCGCCCGCCTCGTCCGGGTACGTCCCGCGCGGCCAGAAGAAGCCGCGCAGCCCGTCCTTCGGGTTGCGCGGCACCACGTGGACGTGCAGGTGCGGCACCGACTGGCTGATCCGGTTGTTGGCCGCGACGAAGCTGCCCGCCGCCCCCAGCCCCCGCTCCACCGCCGCCGACACCCGCTGCACCCGCAGGAAGAACGGGCCCACCACGGCCGGGGGCAGGTCCGCCAGGGTGCGGTGGTGGTCGCGCGGCACCACCAGCACATGGCCGGGGAAGAGCGGTCGGCGGTCCAGGAACGCCACCGCCACCTCGTCGTCCAGCACCCGGTGCGCGGGCTCCGCGCCCGCCACCACCGCACAGAAGACGCAGTCCATCCGTCCATTCAACCGGCCCGCCGCGGCCCCGGCACGCGCTCGTGCCCCGGTCACCCGTCCGGACCCCGAGCACGTGCGGGCCGACGGCGCCCGGGCGCACCGTGCAGGAGGGGCGCGCGGCGCGCCCCCCGACGAGGAGGTGGCCCGGATGGCGGGCAAGTTCGAGGTGTACGAGGACGCCGGCGGCAAGTACCGGTTCCGGCTGAAGGCGGGCAACGGCGAGATCGTCGCCACCGGCCAGGGGTACGCGAGCAAGGACGCCGCCCACAAGGGCGTCGAGGCCGTCCGGCGGGCGGCGGACGGCGCGAGCGTGGTCGACGTCGCGAAGACCGGGGCCGCGGCCTGACGCCCGCGGTCCGCGCGGCGGCGGGGCCGGTGCCGGGCGACGGAAAGCGTCCCGGACCGGCCCCACCCGCACCCGGCTCTCCGGCCCTCCTGCCGTTACTCGTAGCGGTAGAGCAGTGCCTCCCGCTCGGTCCGCTCGATCGCCTCGACGGTCAGCGACGGGTCGGCCAGGTGCGAGAGCGTGACCTCCGCCGAGCTCGGCTGGGCGTCCTTGGCGAGCCAGTTCTCCGGCTTCCAGGCCGAGGAGCGCAGGAAGGCCTTCGGGCAGTGCGCGAAGACCTCCTCGACCGCGACGACGACGGCGCTGCGCGGCGGCTTGCCGACCGCCGTCAGCTGCTCCAGCAGCCGGGGGTCGGTGGAGACGCAGGCCCGCCCGTTGACCCGCAGCGTGGTGTCCCGGCCCGGGACCACGAAGATCAGCCCGACCCGGCCGGTCTCGACGATGTTGTGCAGGCTGTCCAGCCGCTTGTTGCCGGTCGCGTCGGGGATCGCCAGGGTGAACTCGTCGAGCACCGACACCAGTCCGGCCGGCCCGCCGCGCGGCGAGACGTCGCAGCGCCCGGCGGCGTCCGCGCTGGCCACGAAGACCAGCGAGGAGCAGGCGATCAGCTCCCGGGCGACCTCGTGGATGCGGTCCACCTGCTTGCGGCGCGCGTGGTCGCCGGGCTGCTCGTAGACCTCCCGCAGCTGGTCCGCGTCGCGGACGGCGGCGGCCGCGAGCGCCTCGAAGAGGCCGGACGGCCCGTGCGGCCCGGGCGTTGACGGAACGGCAGACTCCGATGTGCTGGTCATACCGGTCAACGTAGCGGAGCCCCCGCACAGGCGGAGGGGGGCCGTCCGGAAAACCTCCGCAAACCCCTCCCCACCAGCGGCTCTGCGCCGATAATGGGGCCAGGACGCTTCCGAGGCAGGTGGTCGCCGTGATCATCAGGATCTGGGCCGGGCAGGTCATGGCCGGGCACATCGAGGAGTTCTGCGACGTGCTGACCAGCAAGGTGCTCCCGCAGCTCGACCGGACGGACGGCTGCCTGGGCGGTGAACTGCTGCGCTCCGTGACCGAGGGCGAGCACCAGGTGCTCGTGGTCAGCCGCTGGCGCGACGAGGAGGCGCTGCGCGGCTACGCGGGGCCGATGTGGCGGATCCGTCCGGTCTGGTCGGAGGGCGAGCTCCGCTACCTGGCCCACCCGCCGGCGGTCACCCACTTCACCCCGGTCCCCGCGCTCCGACCCGGCTGACCCTGCCGACCCGGGCTGACCCTGCTGGCCCGGTCGAACGGTCGGACGCCGCCCGGCCCCGCAGGCGCTGTGTCGGACCGCCTCAGACGATCAGCGGAACGGCGTGCACCTCGTCCGCGGGGTGTCCGGTGCGCTCGTGGATCCGCTGCACGGCCTCCTTCGACGGCGCCTCGGAGAGGCAGTAGACGACGCCGGACTCCGGGTCGGCCCACGCCTGCTCGAACCGCACGTTCTCGTCGTCCTGGATCGCCAGGTCGGCCCCGTGCGCGATCTTCAACTGCTCCTCGGTGATGCCCGTCATCCCGTGGTGGACATCCATGAACTTGGGCATGGCTCCCGCACCTCCTGGGGTTCCCGGGCCGACGCGGACCGTCGCCCCGGTACCACCAGCCTGCGCCCGACGCACCCCGGACCGCCACCGGGCGCCGGCGCACCCCGCCCGTCCTCGCCGGTTCCGCGAGTCCCCGCCCGCCGTCCATTCCCCGCCACCGCGTGAAAGAGACCACAGTGGACACCTCTCCCTGCCTCCGCGCGGATCATGGCAGAATGACGGCAGCAGTAGCAGTGACGTTCAGCGCACTCCGGGGTCGGTGAAAATCCGAACCGGCGGTTACAGTCCGCGACCCGTCCGCAGCCAGCGGCCGGTTGACCAGGTGAAATTCCTGGACCGACGGTTAAAGTCCGGATGGGAGGCGTGCGCGGCGGACGAGTGAGCAGGACCCGTGGTCCCCCGGTGGACCGCGGGAGGCGGTGTGCGGCGACGGACGAGGGTTCCCCTCCTCCGGCGTCCGGTTCGGCGACAGCCCGGCGACGGGTCCCGTGGCCGTCCGGTGGCCCGCGCATCCCCGCGCCCACCCACGTCCGTGCTCATCTCCCGTGCCACACCCCGGAGTCCGCGCCCCTAGCGCGAGGAGAACCCGGGTGTTCACCGGCATCATCGAAGAGCTCGGCGAGGTCGTGTCGATCGAGGAGATCGGCGACTCCTCGCGAATCCGCCTGCGCGGCCCGGTGGTCCGTGAGGGCGCGCGGCACGGCGACTCCATCGCGGTCAACGGCGTCTGCCTGACCGTCGTCGACACCCCCGAGGAACTGGCCGCCAACACCGGCGAGTTCAGCGCCGACGTGATGGCCGAGACGCTCCACCGTTCCAGCCTGGGCGAGTTGAAGCCCGGCGCGCGGGTCAACCTGGAGCGCGCCATGGCCCTCGGCGCCCGCCTGGGCGGACACCTGGTGCAGGGTCATGTCGACGCCACCGGGCGGCTGTTGAGCCGCGAACCGGGCGAGCGCGACGCGGCCGGCGAGCTCCGCTGGGAGGTGCTGCGCTTCTCGCTGCCCGACAGCGTCTCGCGCTACCTCGTCGAGAAGGGCTCGATCACCGTCGACGGCGTCAGCCTCACCGTGGTCGAGGCCGCCCTCGACAGCTTCACCGTCAGCCTCATCCCGGCCACCCTCGCGCTGACCACCCTCGGCGCCAAGACGGTCGGCGAGAGCGTCAACCTGGAGGTCGACGTCCTCGCCAAGTACGTCGAGCGGCTGCTCGAAGCCCGCACCCTCCCCTCGCACCTCGCGGTCGACGACGCCCCGGGGGAGGAACGGTGAGCTGGCTCAACGGCACCGTCCAGCTGCTCGGCCAGGACGTCTACCGCTCCGACATCATCGGCAACCTGCTCGGCCTCGCCGCGCTCGCCCTCGGCTGGCAGCGGTCCCGGCTGACCTGGCCGGTCCAGCTGCTCTCCGGCCTCGTCCTGGTCGGCGCCTACGCGAGCGCCCACCTCGGCGGCGGCGTCGGCAAGCAGCTCGTGGTGATCCTGGCCGCCGTCTGGGGCTGGACCCGTTGGCACCGCGGCCGCGGCGAGGGCGACGTCACCGTGCGCTTCGCCACCGGCCGGGAGCGCGCCCTGCTGGTCGGCGGCACCGCGCTCGGCACCCTGGCGGTCGGCACCCTCTTCACCGTCTTCCCCCACCTGTCCTGGGACGCCTGGCCGGACGCCTACATCTTCGTCGGCACGCTGGCCGCGATGGTCGCCCAGGCCCGCGGCTGGGTCGAGTTCTGGTTCGCCTGGGTCGCCGTCGACCTGGTCGGCGTCCCGCTGGCCTTCGACAACGGCCTGGTCTTCTCCGGCTTCACCTACTCCGTCTACTTCGTCCTGGTCCTGCTCGGACTGCGCGCCTGGTGGCAGCGCGGCCGCACCGCACGCCCCGTGACCGACCCCGCCCTCCAGGGAGCCTCCGCATGACCGAGAACCCCACCGCGCGTCCGACCGGGAACCCGACCGACGAGCTCGTCCTCGACCCGGTGGAGCGGGCCGTCGCCGACATCGCGCTCGGCCGCGCCGTGATCGTCGTCGACGACGAGGACCGCGAGAACGAGGGCGACATCGTCTTCGCCGCCTCCGCCGCGACCCCCGAGCTGATGGCCTTCACCATCCGCTACAGCTCCGGCGTGATCTGCGTCCCGATGACCGGGGAGGAGCTGGACCGCCTCAAGCTCCCGCCGATGACCCAGGTCAACGAGGACCGCAAGGGCACCGCCTACACCGTCTCGGTGGACGCCCGGGAGGGCGTCGACACCGGCATCTCGGCCGCCGACCGGGCCCGCACCGTGCGACTGCTCTCCTCGACGGGAACCGGGCCCGGCGACCTCGCCCGGCCCGGCCACGTCTTCCCGCTGCGGGCCGTCGAGGGCGGCGTGCTGGTGCGCCCCGGCCACACCGAGGCCGCCGTCGACCTGGCCCGGCTCGCCGGTCTGCCGCCGGCCGGCGCGATCGCCGAGGTGGTCAACGACGACGGCACCATGGCGCGGCTGCCCGAGCTGGTCGCCTTCGCCCGCGAGCACAACCTGGCGATCATCTCCATCGAGGACCTCATCGCCTACCGCCGCCGCACCGAACTGCACGTCGACCGGGCCGCCGTCACCGCCCTGCCGACCGAGCACGGCGAGTTCACCGCCGTCGGCTACCGCGGCACCCTCGACGGCGTCGAGCACATCGCGCTGGTCGCCGGCGGCCTGACCGCGGACGGCCGGCTCCCCGACGGCGAGGACGTCCTGGTCCGGGTCCACTCCGAGTGCCTGACCGGCGACGTGCTCGGCTCGCTGCGCTGCGACTGCGGTCCGCAGCTCCAGGCCTCGCTGCGGCGGGTCGCCGAGGCCGGCCGCGGCGTCGTGCTCTACCTGCGCGGCCACGAGGGCCGCGGCATCGGCCTGGCGCACAAGCTGCGCGCCTACGAGCTCCAGGAGCAGGGCCGGGACACCGTCGACGCCAACCTCGACCTCGGCCTGCCCGCCGACGCCCGGGACTACAGCATCGGCGCCCAGATGCTCGGCGACCTCGGCGTCCGCTCGCTGACCCTGCTGACCAACAACCCGGAGAAGCTCACCGCGCTCACCGAGCACGGGCTCAAGGTCAAGGGCCGTGAGCCGGTGGAGATCCCGGCCGGCGAGCACAACGCCCAGTACCTGCGGACCAAGCGCGACCGGATGGGCCACGACCTGCCCGGCCTCGACGCCTGAGCCCGCCCGTCCCGAGCACCACCGCACCGAAGCACCCCACCGCACCGCAGCACCACCGCACCGAAGTCCCGAAGTCCCGAAGTCCCGAAACACGAACCACCGAAAGGCACCGCACATGAGCGGCCACGGAGCCCCCGAGCTGACCATCGACGACGCCGCCGACCTCAAGGTCGCGGTGATCGCCGCCCAGTGGCACGAGCAGGTGATGAACGGCCTGCTCGACGGCGCCCACCGCGCCCTCAAGGAGCTGGGCGTCGCCGAGCCGACCGTCCTGCGCGTCCCCGGCACCTTCGAGCTGCCGGTCGCCGCCAAGCGCCTCGCCGACCGCGGCTACGACGCCGTGATCGCCCTCGGCGTGGTCATCCGCGGCGGCACCCCGCACTTCGACTACGTCTGCCAGGCCGCCACCGCCGGCCTCACCCAGGTCTCCGTCGACACCGGCGTCCCGGTCGGCTTCGGCGTGCTGACCTGCGACAACGAGCAGCAGGCGGTGGACCGCGCGGGCCTGCCCGGCTCCGCCGAGGACAAGGGCCACGAGGCGGTCACCGCGGCCGTCGCCACCGCCCTCGCGCTGCGCGCGCTCTGACCCGACCGGCCGGAGCACCACCCCCGGACCGTGGACGTCCACCGGACTGTCCACGGTCCGGAACCGTTTACCGCCCGTCCGCCCGCACGCCGTATGGTGAGTCCCATCATGGCTTCGAAGACATTCGAGGAGCTCTTCACCGAGCTCCAGCAGAAGGCCGCCACCGGCGACCCCTCGTCCTCCCGCACCGCGCAGCTCGTCCAGCAGGGCGTCCATGCGATCGGCAAGAAGGTCGTCGAGGAGGCCGCCGAGGTCTGGATGGCCGCCGAGTTCCAGTCGGACGAGCAGACCGCCGAGGAGATCTCCCAGCTCCTGTACCACCTTCAGGTGATGATGGTCGCCCGCGGGCTGACGCTCGACGACGTCTACAAGTACCTCTAGACCGGCCCGAAACACCCCACACCCCCACCGAACAGGTAAGGAACCGACCTCCATGCTGCGCATCGCCGTCCCCAACAAGGGTTCGCTCTCGGGTCCTGCGGCGGAGATGCTCCATGAGGCCGGCTACCGGCAGCGCAAGGACGCCAAGGAGCTGGTCCTGGTCGACCCGGGCAACCAGGTCGAGTTCTTCTTCCTGCGCCCGCGCGACATCGCCGTCTACGTCGGCTCCGGCCGCCTCGACGTCGGCATCACCGGCCGCGACCTGCTGCTCGACTCGCACTCCAACGCCGAGGAGGTGCTCGCGCTCGGCTTCGCCGGCTCGACCTTCCGCTTCGCCCGCCCGGTCGGCGTGGACGTCGAGGACGTCACGGGCCTGGAGGGCCTGCGGATCGCCACCTCCTACACGGGACTGGTCGAGCAGCACCTGGCCGACCACGGGGTGAAGGCCACCGTCACCAAGCTGGACGGCGCGGTGGAGACCGCGGTGCAGCTGGGCGTCGCCGATGTGATCGCCGACGTCGTGGAGACCGGCACCAGCCTGCGCAACGCCGGGCTCGAGGTGTTCGGCGAGCCGATCCTGATCTCCGACGCCGTGGTGATCCGCCCCAAGGGCGCGGGCGAGGACCCGGCCGTCGACCAGTTCCTGCGCCGTCTGCAGGGCGTGCTGGTGGCCCGCCGCTACGTGCTGATGGACTACGACATCCGCGCCGAGCAGGTCGGCGCCGCCGTCGCCCTGACCCCGGGCCTGGAGTCGCCGACCGTCTCGCCGCTGCACACCGAGGGCTGGGTGGCAGTCCGCGCCATGGTGCTCCGCAAGGAGGCCCAGCGGATCATGGACGACCTGTGGAGCATCGGCGCCCGGGCGATCCTGGTCACCAACATCCACGCCTGCCGCCTCTGAGCGCGGGCGTAAGCACCGGTTGAATGGGGTGGGGGCGCCGTCGGCGGCCCCACCCCTTCCGCTGTCCGACCGCCCGACCGAACCACCCCGGAGCCCTCCCGTGTCCACCCCCGCAGAGTTCCCCGTCACCTGGGCCCCGCGCCGCACCCGCGCCGTGCTGCTGCCGGTCTGCGCCCTGCTGGTCGTGATGTTCGCCGTGATCGCGGTCGCCCTCCCGGCGAACTGGCAGCTCAACGACCGCGTCCTGATGGTGCTCAGCGGGGTGCTCTTCGCCTCCGTCGGCCTGATGCTGGCCCGGCCGCGGGTCAGCGCCGACGTCGAGGGCGTCACCGTCGTCAACTTCGTCCGCCGCCGCCGGCTGGCCTGGGCGGAGATCGTCGGCGTGAACTTCCGCCAGGGCGACCCGTGGGCCACCCTCGACCTCGCCGACGGCACCTCGCTGGCCGTCGTCGGCATCCAGTCCGGGGTGGGCAAGGCCCAGGCGATCGCCGACGCCCGCGCCCTGCGCGACCTGGTCCACCGGCACGCCGCCTGACCGCTCCGCCCGACCCCTCCGCCGACGTGGACCCCGGTCCGCGCGACGTGGACCGGCCGCCGGGCGGGTCCGAACGCGGATCCGACGGTCGTACGGATATGGTCTACGCTGGTAAAAGCGGGGCAAAGGCATTGCCCTGCCCGAAATCGACCTGAGGAGTGACACTCCCCGTCCATGGACGATCCGTCCGGTAGTACCTGCGCCGCCCTCCTTCCGACCCCCGGAAGGCAGGCGGCACTGTGATCACCGCCTGGTTGCTGCTTCTCGCGGCCCTGCTGCTCATCCTCGCCAACGGCCTCTTCGTGGCCGCCGAGTTCGCCTTCGTGACCGTGGAGCGCGGCGCCGTCGAGCGCGCCGCCGAGGCCGGGGACGCCAAGTCCGGCCGGGTCTCCCGGGCCCTGCGACACCTCTCCTTCGAGCTCTCCGGCGCCCAGCTGGGCATCACCGTCACCTCGCTGGTGGTCGGCATGCTCGCCGAGCCGGCGCTGTCGACCCTGCTGAAGCCCGTGTTCGGCGCCGTCGGCCTGCCCGACGGCGCCTCCCGCGGCGTCGCCGTGGTCCTCGGCATGCTGCTCGCCACCGTCGTCCAGATGGTCATCGGCGAGCTGGTCCCGAAGAACTGGGCGATCTCCCGCCCGCTCCAGGTGGCCCGCGCGGTCGCCGCCCCGCACATGGCGTTCTCCCGGGCCTGCCGCCCGCTGATCCGGGTCCTGAACGGCTCGGCCGACCGCACCGTGCGCGCCTTCGGGATCGAGCCGCAGGAGGAGCTGGGCCACGCCCGCACCCCCGCCGAGCTGGTCTCGCTGGCCCGGCACTCCGCCCGGGCGGGCGCCATAGACGAGGAGTCCGCCACCCTGTTCGTGCGGACCCTCGGTCTCGGCGACCTCACCGCCGAGTCCGTCATGACCCCGCGGGTCGACGTGGCCGCGCTCCAGCGCGACGCCAGCGCCGCCGACGTCCTCAACCTCACCCGGGCCACCGGCCTGTCCCGCTTCCCGGTCTACACCGACAGCCTGGACGAGGTCACCGGCACCGTGACGCTCAAGGACGCGCTCGCCGTCCCCGCCGCGCGCCGCGGCTCCGTCCGGGTCGGCGACCTCGCCGTCCCGCCGCTGCTGGTGCCCGAGACCCTCCCCGCCGAGCGGCTGCTCGACCAGCTGCGCCGCCTCCAGCCGATGGCCATCGTGGTCGACGAGTACGGCGGCACCGCCGGCGTGGTCACCGTCGAGGACATCGTCGAGGAGATCGTCGGCGAGGTGCAGGACGAGCACGACCCGGCCGACGGCCCCGAGCTCCTGCCCCTGCCGCCGGTCGACGGACAGCCCGTCTGGGCCGCCGACGGCCGCGCCCGGCTGGACCAGCTGGAGGCCATCGGCCTGCACGCCCCGGAGGGCCCCTACGAGACGCTCGCCGGCCTGGTCACCGACCTGCTCGGCAAGCTGCCGTCCCCCGGCGACCGGGCCGAACTGCCCGGCTGGCTGTTCACCGTCGAGGCCGTGGACCGGCACCGGACCAGCCGCGTCCGGGTGGAACGCACCGACGGGCACCCCCACCCGCACGGCGGCACCGAGGACGAGGACGGGACCCGATGACCGCGCTCCAACTGGCCGTTGCCGTCCTGCTGCTGCTCGGCAACGCGTTCTTCGTCGGCGCCGAGTTCGCCGTCGTCTCGGTCCGGCGCAGCCAGATCGAACCGCTCGCCGAGGCCGGCAACAAGCGCGCCCGCACCGTGCTGCACGCGCTGTCCAACGTCTCCGCGATGCTCGCCGCCGCCCAGCTCGGCATCACCGTCTGCTCGCTGGGCCTGGGCGCCCTCGCCGAGCCGACCATCGCCCACCTGCTGGAGGGCCCGTTCCACGCGCTCGGCATCCCCGCCGGCCTGATGCACCCGCTGTCGTACGGCATCTCGCTGGCGGTCGTGGTCTACCTGCACATGGTCATGGGCGAGATGGTGCCCAAGAACATGGCGCTGGCCGGCCCCGAGAAGGCCGCGCTCTGGCTCGGCCCGCCGCTGGACCGGCTGGCCCGCTGGCTGGCCCCGGTGATCGCCTTCCTCAACTCCTTCGCCAACGGCGTGCTGAAGCTGTTCAAGGTGGAGAGCAAGGACGAGGTCGAGTCGGTCTTCACCACCGAGCAGCTGATGTACCTGCTCGCCGACTCCGGGGACGCCGGTCTGCTGGAGAAGGACCGCCAGGAGCGTCTGGAGGACGCCCTGGAGCTGGGCCGCCGCCCGCTGACCGACGTGCTGCTCACCCCCGAGCAGCTGGTCACCGTGGACACCAAGGTGACGGCCGCCCAGGTCGAGGAGCTGGCGCTGCGCACCGGCTTCTCGCGCTTCCCGGTCACCGACGGCGACCCGGCCGGCCACGGCTACCTGGGGTACCTGCACCTCAAGGACATCCTGGACGTCGACGACCCGACGGTGCCCGTCCCGGCCCGGCTCTGGCGGCCGATCACCGTGCTGCGCGGCACGCTGCCGCTGGACGACGCGCTCGGCGCCATGCGCCGGGCCGCCTGCCACCTCGCGGCCGTCCTCGACCAGGACGGGCGGACGCTCGGCGTGGTGATGCTGGAGGACGTGCTGGAGGAACTGGTCGGCGAGGTGCACGACCCGGACCACCGTTCCGTCGCGTAGTCACCGCGGTTCCCGATCCGGCTTCGCTCTCGGCGATTCCGCTCTGAGCGTGCGACCGTTCCCATGCCGACCGCCCCGGGGGAGGGTGGTCGGCATGAGACTTCTCCTGCTGGGTGGTACGGAGTTCGTGGGGCGCGCCGTCGCGGAGGCGGCGCTGGAGCGGGGTTGGGAGGTGACGGTCTTCCACCGGGGCACGCACGCCGCGCCGTCCGGGGCGCGGGTGCTGCACGGGGACCGCACGGCCGAGGGCGGGCTCGCCGCCCTGGCCGAGGGGGAGTGGGACGCGGTGGTGGACACCTGGTCCGCCGCCCCGTCGGTGGTGCGCGACAGCGCCCGCCTGCTGGCCGGCCGGGTGGGCCGCTACGCGTACGTGTCCAGCCGTTCGGTGTACGCGTACCCCTCGCCGGCCGGTGCCGACGAGAGCGCGCCGCTGGTGGAGGGCTCGCCCGACGACGGCGAGCGGCCCTACCCGGAGTCCAAGCGCGGCGGTGAGCTGGCGGTGCTGGACGCCTTCGGCGACCGGGCGCTGCTGGTCCGGGCCGGGCTGATCGTCGGACGGTACGAGAACATCGGCCGACTGCCCTGGTGGCTGAACCGGATCGCCCGCGGCGGCCCGGTGCTGGCCCCCGGCCCGCGCGGCCTCGGGGTCCAGTTCATCGACGTCCGCGACCTCGCCGAGTGGACCCTGGACGCCGTGGCGGCCGGTCTCGGCGGCCCCTACGACCTGGTCGGTCCGCGCGGGCACAGCACCATGGGCGAGCTTCTGGAGGCCTGCGTCGAGGTCACCGGCGGCGACGCCGAGCTGCGCTGGACGGCGCCGGAGACGATCGCGGCGGCCGGCATCGAGCCCTGGCTCCAGCTGCCGTTCTGGGTCCCGCCGGGCGAGCTGTACGACACCGTGCACGGCGCGGACGTGAGCAAGGCGCTGGCGGCCGGACTGCGCTGCCGTCCGGCCGCCGAGACGGTCGCCGACACCTGGGCGTGGCTGCGCTCGATCGGCGGCGTCGCACCGCAGCGCGGGGACCGGCCGACCGTGGGCCTGGACCCGGAGCTGGAGGCCAGGACGCTGGCCGGCTGAGACCCGCACCGGGCCGGCCGAGGTCCACACCTGACGGGCGGACGGGGGCCGGCCGGGCGGACGGAGCGCGGCCGGGGCCGGACGGGCCCCGGGTCAGCCCCGGCCGTCGATCAGCTCGCCGTAGGCCTGCACCAGGTCCGGCAGCCGCAGGGTGGCGAGGTCCTCCCGGCCGGGCGGCTCGCGCAGCAGCGTGAGCCGCAGGTCCCGGTAGGCGCAGGACTTCTCGTACAGGGTGCGGATGAACCGGCCGTTGCCGAGCTCGTCGATCCAGCCCTCGCGGACCACATGGGTGCAGATCGAGGCCAGCTCCTCGGCGGCGTCCTCGTCCCAGCCGTCGCCGTCCTGCCCGGCGAGCGCCGCGCCGATCGCGGTGAGCTCGCCCGGGCGGTAGCTCGGGAAGTCGACCCGGGTGGTGAAGCGGGAGTTCAGGCCGGGGTTGGTGGCCAGCAGGCGGTTCATGCCCTCGGGGTAGCCGGCCAGGATCACCACCAGCCGGTCCCGGTTGTCCTCGGCGCGCTTGAGCAGCACCTGGAGCGCCTCGTCCCCGTACGCGTCGCCCTTGCTGTAACCGGAGTTGGAGAGGCTGTAGGCCTCGTCGATGAAGAGCACGCCGTCCAGCGCGGAGTCGATCAGCTCGTTCGCCTTGACCGCCGTCTGGCCGAGGAACTCGCCCACCAGGTCGGCGCGTTGGGCCTCCACCAGATGGTCGCCGGAGAGCAGGCCGAGGGCGTGGAAGACCCGGCCGAGGATCCGGGCGACGGTGGTCTTGCCGGTGCCGGACGGTCCGGAGAAGACGAAGTGCCGCTTGGGCGGCTGGACCGGCAGGCCCTGTTCGGCGCGCAGCCGGGCCATCCGCAGCTGCGCCGAGAGCGCCCGGACCTGTCGTTTGACCGGCTCCAGGCCGACCATCCGGGAGAGTTCGGCCAGCGCGGCGTCCAACTCGGCCCGGTCGCCCTCGCGTTCGACCACCGGGTTGGTGCTCGCCAGGTGCAGCGGGGCGGCCTCGCCGAGGGCCGCCGCGGGGGCCGCCGGGGAGGCGGCGGCCGGCTGCGGGGCGGTGGAGCCGGGGCGTCCGCCGGTGACCAGCGGGGGCGGCGCGCCCGCCCCGCCGCCGGGGCGGTTGTCCGTGCCGGTGCCGGTGCCGGTGCCCGGTCCGGCCGCGGTCGGCACGGCCGGGAAGCCTTCGCCGTCCGGTTCGAAACCGCCGGCCTCGACCGGGCCGCCCGCTGTCAGGGCGCCGAAGGGGTCCGCGGCCCCCGCCGCCGCCCCCACCGGGTCGGCCCCCGCACTCTCCGCCCCCACCGGCTCCGCCCCCACCGGACCGGTTCCCACCGGCTCCGTCCCCATCAGGTCCGGGCCGAGCGCGTCGAAACCCGCCTGCTCCAGCACGGCGGCGTCCAGGACCGCCGCGTCCAGCGCTTCGTCCTCCGCCCCGCGCCCCGCGTCCCGGCCGCCGAACCCGGCACCGTCCAGCAGGGCGTCCGCCAGGCCGTCCTCCGCCGATATCGCCGCCAGCCGGGCGGCCGTGTCCATGAACGCCGGATCGGCCCGGTGCACGGCCCGGTAGAGCGGCAGCGCGGCCGCGCTGCGCCCGGCGCCCTCGTAGGCGCGGGCCAGCCAGTAGCGCAGCTCCTTGCGCTGCGGCTGCTCGGAGCGGCAGCGCGCGAGCGAGGCGGCGAGCGGTGCCTGGGCCTGCGCGCACATGTCCAGCCGGACCCTGGCCATACCGGCGAACAGCCCCGCCTCGATGCCGAGCAGCTGGTCGTCCAGCAGCCGGTCGGTGTCGCGGATGAGCTGCTCCCAGTCCTTCAGCAGGTAGGAGCGGCAGGCGTGCAGGAAGCGCGCGGACGGGTCCTCGCCGGGGGCCGGGCACTGCTCCAGCGCCTGGTCCAGCTCGGTGAGGTGGCGTCCGTCCAGCCAGTGCGAGGCGTGCGCGAGGGCGAGGTCCCGGGAGGTCTCCAGCACCGGCTGCACCCACCAGCCCAGCCAGTACCAGGAACTGAGCGGCCGTTGGTGGCGTCGGCGCTGCTCGCCGAAGCGCTTCTGGTGGCGGTACATCGCGAGCAGCGCGCCGGAGGTGTCGCTGCGCAGCGCGTGCAGGCCGAGCCAGGCGTCGGCCATGCCGGGGTCGAGCCGGACGGCCGCGCGGAACTCCTCCTCGGCGCGGGTGTACGCCCCGGCCGTGTAGGCGTCCATGGCACGCAGCCAGGCGCGGTCGGCGAGCCGGTTCGGAGCCGGGCCGCCCGCGGTGTTGCTGTCGGAACTCTCCACTCAACGCCCCCCGCGATGTGGCTCGGGGCCCGGCCGGTGCGGCGGTGTGCGGACCCGCCGGCGGTCGTCTGCCCCCGGGGCGCAACTGCGCCTGCCAGGAATCGTACCGGCGCGGCGCTGATCCGGAAGGGTGCCGCGCGATGTCAAAAGCGATCGTGCGGACGGCCGTTGAGGGGTGGCCGGGCCCGGGGCGGGGGAGTCGGACGGCACCCCCGGCTCACGGGGGAACAAGCCGGGGATGCCGGGTCCGAGGTTGAGGAATCAACGACTCCGCAACGAGGGAGAACCTAATTCCTGGCGACGCCGCAGGTCAAGGGCATGGTTGAAGGTTCACCGACGGTGCCCGGCGCGATCCGCCCGGTCACTCCGTCGACCAGCGTGCCGGCGTGCGGGCGGCTCGGGTCGGCGGCGAAATGTGCCGATTCGGCGCGCGCCCAGCCGGCCCAGAACTCCGCGAGCTGCGGGCCGTCCCGCTCCTCGCCGCGCCGCCGGGCCGTCGCCGCCTCCAGCTCCATCCAGACCAGCCGGCCGAGCCACGGCCGCACCTCGCGCCGCCCGGCGCCCACCCCCTCGATCAGGACCACCGGCGCGAGCGGCACCGCGGCCGTCCCGGCGAACCGGCGCAGCGTCCAGTCGTACACCCGGTACTCCGCGTCCCGGCCGGCCGCCAGCGGCTCCAGCACCTGGGCGCGCAGCCGTCCGGTCCAGCCGAACGGCTCGGCGTGCGTGGCCAGGTCGTCCAGGTGCACCACCGGGGCGCCGCCCAGCGCGGCCGCCAGCCGGCCGGCGAAGGTCGTCTTGCCCGACCCCGCGTGGCCGTCCACCGCGACCAGCCGCACCGGACCGCAGGACGGCGGCAGCGCCCGCAGCTCGGCGGCCAGCGCGGCCAGCGCGCCCAGTGCGGCCTGTGCGCCCGGCGCGGCCGACTCGGCGGCGCCCGCGGGGCCGTCCTGGCCGTGCTGCGCGCTGGTCCCCATTACCGGGGCGGCGGAAGTCTCGGAAGAAGCCACAACGTCAACCCTACGGCGGGCCGCGCGCCGGTCCGGACAGTGATCCGGAGCCGGTCGTGACGGCGGGGCGATGATCGGGCATACTCGCATCGCCACGCCTGTGAACGGCCGTTCACCGCAATCCGGTGCCGGTCCGGCCGAGGCTGCCACACCCCGCGCGGGCCCCCCACACCCCGGGGCCCGGCACGACCGAGGAGGCGACCCGCCGCTATGACCCCCTCCCCCGCGAAAGCCGTGGACCGCCAGCTGCCCAGCGAGGAGGCCCGCGAGCTCCTGAGCCTCACCCGGGACCTCGTCCAGCGAGAGCTGCAGCCGCGCGCCGCGGAGGACGAGGCCGCCGGCCGCTTCCCGCGCGAGGTCTTCCGCACGCTCGGCGAGGCCGGCCTGCTCTCCCTCCCGTACGAGGAGAAGCACGGCGGCGGCGACCAGCCCTACGAGGTCTACCTCCAGGTCCTGGAGGAGCTGGCGGCCGGCTGGCTGGCCGTCGGCCTCGGCGTCAGCGTGCACACGCTGTCCTGCCACGCGCTCGCCACCTTCGGCACCGACGAGCAGCGCGACCGCTGGCTGCCCGGCATGCTCTCCGGCGAGCAGCTCGGCGCCTACTGCCTCTCCGAGCCGCAGTCCGGCTCCGACGCCGCCGCCCTGCGCACCCGCGCCGACCTGGACGGCGACGAGTACGTGGTGAGCGGCACCAAGGCGTGGATCACCCACGGGGGCCAGGCCGACTTCTACAGCGCCCTGGTGCGCACCGGCGAGGAGGGCGCGCGCGGCATCAGCTGCCTGCTGGTGCCCGGCGACCAGCCCGGACTCTCGGAGGCCCCGCCGGAGCACAAGATGGGCATGAAGTCCTCGCCGACCGCCCAGCTGCACTTCGACGGCGCCCGGGTCTCCCGGGACCGGCTGGTCGGCACCGAGGGGCAGGGATTCCAGATCGCGCTCGCCGCGCTGGACTCCGGCCGGCTCGGCATCGCCGCCTGCGCGATCGGTGTCGCCCAGGCCGCGCTCGACCTCGCCGTCGACTACGCGCGCACCCGCCGCCAGTTCGGCCGGGCGATCGCCGACTTCCAGGGCCTGTCCTTCATGCTCGCCGACATGGCCACCCAGATCGAGGCCGGCCGCGCGCTCTACCTGTCGGCCGCCCGCCGCCGCGACGCCGGCCTGGCGTTCTCCAAGGAGGCGGCGATGGCCAAGCTGTTCTGCACCGACACCGTGATGCGGGTGACCACCGACGCCGTCCAGGTGCTCGGCGGCTACGGCTACACCCAGGACTTCCCGGCCGAGCGCTACATGCGCGAGGCCAAGGTGCTGCAGATCGTCGAGGGCACCAACCAGATCCAGCGCCTGGTGATCGGCCGCCACCTCACCAAGGGCTGACCCGCCGCCCCGGCCCGCCGCCTCCCCGGGGTGCGGCGGGGCCGCACGGGAACGGCCCCCGGGCCTCGCGCACGGGAACGGCCCCCGGGCCCCGCTCCGCATCCTGGAGCGGGGCCCGGGGGCCGTTTCGACGAGCGGGTCCGACGCGGCGATGCCCGGGCGCGCGGCGGAGGGGGCGCTCAGCGCCGGGAGAACCGGCTGCGCTGCTCGGGGATGGCGGGCACGGCGCCGTTGCGGACGGGGCGGTGCACCATCGCGTGCGAGAACGGCTGGGTGCGCCAGTCGTGCTCGCCCGGCAGTGCGAGCAGCGCGGCCAGGCCGGTGGAGTCCGTCTCGTCGGCGCTCTCCACCTCGGCGAGGTCGTCGGTCGGCGCGCCCGAGCCCGGGCAGAGCGTGGGGGAGAAGGGGTGCCAGGCCCGGGGCAGCACGGCGTGCTGCGGCAGCCGCTCCTCGTCGCCCACCAGGGCGATCGGACGCCGGCACGACGGGCAGTGCACCCGGACCAGCTCCCAGCTGTCGGCCTCGCCCGGATCCACCCCCGGCGCGGCGTCGTAGGGGACCGCGAGGTCCTCGCGGTCGGTCGTATCGTGGGCGTCGTCCGCGCCCGTCGGGCGCTGGTCGGCAACGCGCATGGTGATCCCCCTCGGATCGGGCCCGGCGTGGTCGCCCGGGGCCACAACCAGCACTTCCCGCCGACGGGGACTCATAATCCTGCACCTCGGCGCACTGTGATGCACCGGGTGTGTCCTTCGCCACATTCGTCCGGCATGTGCCCGTACGGCACCCCGGGGCGCGCCGGATGCCACTGCACGCCTCCCTCCCGGTCCCGCGTGCGCCCCCGGTCGAACGCCCCTCTGCGCCCCCCACCGCCGCAATCCGCGCGCCCCCGAGGGGGTAGGTTTGCGCCTTGTGGAGGATCTCGACCAACGCATCGTCCGACTGCTCCTCCAGGACGGCCGGATGAGCTACACGGACCTGGGCAAGGCCACCGGCCTGTCCACCTCGGCGGTGCACCAGCGGGTGCGCCGCCTGGAGCAGCGCGGAGTCATCCGCGGCTACACCGCGATCGTCGACCCGGACGCCGTCGACCTGGCACTCACCGCGTTCATCTCGGTCAAACCCTTCGACCCCAGCGCCCCGGACGACACCCCCGAACGGCTGGCCGACCTGCCCGAGATCGAGGCCTGCCACAGCGTCGCCGGCGAGGAGAACTACATCCTCAAGGTCCGCGTCGGCGCCCCCGGCGACCTGGAGGACCTGCTGGCCCGCATCCGCAGCGCCGCCGGCGTCTCCACCCGCACCACCGTCGTCCTGTCCACCCCCTACGAGGCGCGCCCCCCGAAGCTCTGAGCGGGTCCCCGGGGGGTGCAGACTAGGCCGCATGACCGAACGCACTTCCCGGACCGTCCTGCTGCGCGGCGGCGCCGTCTACAGCCCCGCCGACCCCTTCGCCACCGCGATGCTCGTCGAGGGCGAGCACGTCGCCTGGGTCGGCAGCGACGGCGCCGCCGAGGCGTACGCGCAGACCGCCGACGAGATCGTCGAGCTGGACGGCGCCCTGGTCACCCCCGCCTTCGTCGACGCCCACGTGCACGCCACCGCCACCGGACTGGCGCTCACCGGCCTCGACCTCACCGGCACCCCCTCGCTGGCCGCCGCCCTCGCCGCGCTCACCGCCTTCGCCGCCGACCGGGCCGAGCCCGGCGGCGTCCTCATCGGCCACGGCTGGGACGAGACCGGCTGGCCCGAGGGCCGCCCGCCGACCCTCGCCGAGCTCGACGCCGCCGCCGGGGGCGCCGCCGTCTACCTCTCCCGCACCGACGTGCACTCGGCGCTCGCCACGACCGCGCTGCGCGCCCTCACCGAGGGCCTCGCCGACCGGCCCGGGTTCCACCCCGAGGGCCCGCTCACCCGCGACGCCCACCACGCCGTCCGGCAGACCGCGCTCGCCCGCCTCACCCACGAGCAGCGCCGCCGCGCCCAGACCGCCACCCTGACCCGCGCCGCCGAACTCGGCATCGGCGCCCTGCACGAGTGCGCCGGCCCCGAGATCTCCTCCGAGCAGGACCTCACCGCCCTGCTCGAGCTGGCCGCCGAGGGCACCGGCCCCGAGGTCTTCGCCTACTGGGGCGAGACGAGCGACCGCGGCGGCGTGGAGACCGCCCGCCGGCTCGGCGCGGTCGGCGCCGGCGGCGACCTCTTCGTCGACGGCGCGCTCGGCTCGCACACCGCCTGCCTGCACGCCGACTACGCGGACGCCGCGCACACCGGCACCGCCTACCTGACCGCCGAGCGCATCGCCGACCACGTCGCCGCCTGCACCGAGGCCGGCCTCCAGGCCGGCTTCCACGCCATCGGCGACGCCGCGATCACCGCCGTGCTGGAGGGCGTCCGGGCCGCCGGCGACCGGGTGGGCGCCGACCGCGTCCGGGCGCTGCGCCACCGGGTCGAGCACGCCGAGGCCCTGGACGAGAAGGCCGTCGCCGCGTTCGCCGAGCTCGGCCTCACCGCCTCCGTGCAGCCCGCCTTCGACGCCACCTGGGGCGGCCCGGACGGCATGTACGTCCAGCGCCTGGGCGCCGAGCGGGCCGCCGCGCTCAACCCGTTCGCCGCGCTGCTGCGCTCCGGCGTCCCGCTGGCCTTCGGCTCGGACGCCCCCGTCACCCCGCTCGACCCCTGGGGCACCGTCCGGGCCGCCGCCTTCCACCTGACCCCGGAGCACCGGATCTCGGTGCGGGCCGCGTTCACCGCCCACACCCGGGGCGGCTGGCGGGCGATCGGCCGCGACCAGGACGGCGTGCTCGTCCCCGGCGCGGTCGCCAGCTACGCGATCTGGGCCGCCGGCGACCTGGTCGTCCAGGCCCCCGACGACCGGGTGGCCGGCTGGTCCACCGACCCCCGCTCCGGCACCCCCGGCCTGCCCGACCTCACCCCGGGCGGTCCGCTGCCGACCTGCCTGCGCACCGTGGTCCGCGGCCGCACCGTCCACCGGGCGGAGGCCTGAGCCCTGAGAGCGGGCAGGACATCGGATGATCATGACGGTCGGGCGGCCGTAGGTTGACCGCATGAGCGACACGACCGACACGACCGAGCTGACCGACACGACCGAGCTGACCGGCACGACCGAGCTGACCGACGGGACCGGCATGACCGACGGGACCGACCGGCCGTTCGTCCCCGCCGACTTCACCGTCCCCCGCACGCTCGCCGCCGAGGGGTTCCGTCTGGAACCCCTCGGCGCGGAGCACAACGAGGCCGACCACGCCGCCTGGAGCGCGAGCATCGCGCACATCCGGGCCACCCCCGGCTTCGAGCACGGCCACTGGCCCCCGCTCGAGGGCATGAGCCTCGAGCGCAACCTCGCCGACCTGCGGCGCCACGCCGGCGACTTCGAGGCCCGCCGGGGCTTCACCTACACCGTCCGCGCCGTCCCCGGCGACGCCGTCGTCGGCTGCGTCTACGTCTACCCGGACCGTGAGCGGCCGGCCGTCGCCAAGGTCACCTCCTGGGTCCGGGCCGACCGCGCCGAGCTGGACGTCCCGCTGCACCGGGCCGTCTCCGCCTGGCTCGCCGCCGACTGGCCGCTCGGCGAGGTCCGCTACAGCCCGCGCTGACCGGCGCCGGGCCGGGACGGTGCCGTGCGGTCCTGTGCCGTGCGGGCCGGTCCGGCGCCGTGCGGTCCGGTGCCGTGCGGGCCGGGTCGGGGGCCGCCGAACGACCCTCACCTCACGGTTCGGTGTCCGGACGGGGTACCTTCTTCGGACAGCGTCCGAACAGCAGTCCCCGTACCCCGGTGGGACGGCGTCGAGAGAGATGGTGCGACGGTGGCCATGCCCGTCACCCAGGAGCGGTCCGGAACCGCGCCCGAGACCCCCGACGGGGCCCCGGGCCGCGGCGCCCGCGCCCTCGCCAGGATCAGGGCCGGTCTGCCCCGCACCGGCCTGGCCGCGCTCGCCGGACTGCTGCTCGCCCTGGCCTTCCCGCCGTTCGACCTGTGGCCGCTGTCCCTGCTCGGCGTCGGTGCCCTGGCCCTGCTCACCCGGGGCCGCACCGCCCGCCAGGCGGCCTGGACCGGCTTCGCCTTCGGCCTGCCGTTCTTCCTGATGCTGCTCAGCTGGCTGCGGGTGGTCGGCTGGGACGCCACCATCGGCCTGTCGGTCGTCGAGGCGCTCTTCCTGGCCGCCCTCGGCTCCGGCCTCGCCGTCACCTCCCGGCTGCCCGGCTGGCCGCTCTGGGGCGCCTGCCTGTGGATCACCCAGGAGTGGGCCCGTGACCGGATGCCGCTCGGCGGCTTCCCCTGGGGCCGGCTGGCGTTCGCCAACACCGCCACCCCGTACACCCCGCTGGCCGCGCTCGGCGGCGCCCCGCTGGTGACCTTCGCCGTCGCGCTGTCCGGCTCCCTGCTGGCCTGGGCCGCCCTCCGGGTCGCCGGCCGCGGCACCGGCCGCCGCCCGGTCGCCGCCGCGGTCGCCGCGCTCGGCGCCGTCGCCGCGATGCTCGCCGGCTTCCTGGTGCCGGTGCCCACCGCCCCCGCCGACACCGTCAAGGTCGCCGTCATCCAGGGCAACGTCCCCAACCCCGGCATGGACTTCCTCGGCCGACCGATGATGGTGCTCAACAACCACGCCGCCGCCACCGAGAAGCTCGCCGAGGACATCAGGGCCGGCCGGGCCGAGAAGCCCGACCTCGTGATCTGGCCGGAGAACTCCTCCGACCTCGACCCGTTCTCCGACCCGCTGGCCTACGCGCGGATCGACGAGGCCGTCCGGGCGATCGGCGTGCCCACCCTGGTCGGCACCCTGGTCGACGGCCCCGACGAGCAGCACGTCCAGAACGAGGGCATCGTCTGGGACCCGAGGACCGGCCCCGGCGCCTCCTACACCAAGCAGCACCCGGTGCCGTTCGGCGAGTACGTGCCCTTCCGCGACCAGCTGTCCAAGGTCATCACCCGGCTCCAGCGGGTCGCCCGCGACTTCTACCCCGGCGACCACAACGGCGTCATGCAGCTCGGTCCGGCCCGGATCGGCGACGTCATCTGCTTCGAGGTCGCCTACGACGAGATCGTCCGCGACACCGTCGACAAGGGCGCCCGGGTGCTCGTCGTGCAGACCAACAACGCCACCTACGCCAAGACCGGGCAGCCCGAGCAGCAGCTCGCGATGAGCCGGCTGCGCGCCGTCGAGCACGGCCGCGCGGTGCTGATCGCCGCGACCAGCGGCATCAGCGCGGTGATCGCCCCGGACGGCAGCGTCGTCCGGCGGACCGAGGAGCTGACCGCCGCCGAGCTGTCCGCGACCGTCCCGCTGCGCGACGGCACCACCGTCGCCGACCGGGTCGGCGCCGCCCCCGAGTGGACGCTCGCCGTGGCCGGCCTGCTGGCCTGTGCCGGGGGAGTCCTGCTGGCCCGCCGCCGGCGCCCGGCGGCCGGCGCGACCGACACCGCCCCGGCCGGCACGCCCACCGGTACGCCCGACGCGGGCGAGTGACCCGGCGCGCGCCGCGACCGGCGGCCGGCGGCCGGTGGAACACCCGCCGCCGGTCGACCGTTGGACCAGGTGGTGCCGTAGCCGGCCCGGACCTCCCGTGCGGCGCGCAGAGCACCGCCTGGAGTGGATTCGTACCGTGACCCAGCAAGCTACCCCCGCCCGTCCGGCACCGCGCTCGAAGCTGCGGCGGCTGCTGCCGCTGCTGCTGACCGCCTGGCTGGTGCTGGAGATCTGGCTGCTGGTCCAGGTGGGTTCCTGGCTGGGCGGCCTGACCGTGGTGCTGCTGCTGATCGCCGGGGCGCTGATCGGCGGCTCGCTGATCAAGCGGGCCGGCCGGCGCGCCCTGGCGGCGGCCTTCGAGCAGACCCGTGACCCGCGGTCGCAGCAACCGCAGACCGGCACCAGCCTGACCGTGCTGGCCGGCCTGCTGCTGATCCTGCCGGGCTTCCTCTCGGACGCCCTGGCGCTGACCCTGCTGTTCCCGCCGACCCGCGCGCTGTGGCGGGCGGGCGGGCGCCGGGCCGCGGACAAGGTGCTGCGCTCCACGGCGACGGTCGGCGCCGACCCGCTCGCGGACGCGCTGCGGCTGCAGGAGCAGCTGCGGATCCACCGCCCGGACGGCAAGGTGATCCACGGCGAGGTGGTCGAGCCGGGCGCCGGCCCGGCCGCCGGCCCGCAGGGTCCGGACACCACCTACCGCCCGCCGCTCAACGGCTGACCTCCTCCGGGGTCGGCCGCCCTGCGCTGTCGGGCGGCCGACCCCGGGGCTGTGCGACCCGAGCGACGCGACCCCGACCCGGGCAACGCGGCAACGCGAAAGGGACCCTGGTGACCAGGGTCCCTTTTCGCGTGCCCCCGCCCTGCGGCGGGAGCGGGGTCAGGCGCTCTTGCGGGTGTCCCGCGGGTGCACCGCGAGGTTCATCCCGCCGGAGCGGAGTACGGCCAGCCGCTCGGCCAGCACCTCCTCCAGTTCCTCGCGCGTCCGGCGCTCCATCAGCATGTCCCAATGGGTGCGCGTCGGCTTCACCTTCTTCTCCTCCGGCTCGTCGCCGTCGAGAAGCACCGCCTCTTGGCCGCAGAAGCGGCATTCCCAGGCCTGCGGAATCTCCGCCTCGACCGAGAAGGGAACCTCGAATCGGTGTCCGTTCTGACATGCGTACTCGACGGTCTGGCGGGGAGCCAGATCGATACCACGGTCGGTCTCGTAGCTAGTGGCCCCGAGTCGCGTGCCGCGGAGAGCTCGCTCGCTCATGAATCGTGCCTCCCGGGCTTATGGCCCACAGGACTAGTGGTCGCTGTTCTTCGTCGTTCGGTCAACGCTCGGCTTCCGACGAAGATTCCCGTCCCGGGACATGCGTCGTCTGTTGTGCCGTCCCTGTTTGTACCCACCGGCGCCCGATTTGTCACATCTGGCCGGTGATATCACCCCAGGTGTCACCTATTTCACATCCGGTGATCGGTCGGCCTTTCCCCGACGAGCGTACCGGGACGGGATTCGACGGGCCGCGCCGCCCCTCCCGTTCGGGTCCGGTCCGCCGGGTCAGGCGAGCGGGCGGAAGCGTAGCGCGGCCGGGCCCTTGGCGAGGTCCACCCCGGCGCGCGCCCCGGGGTCGAGCTCCGGCTGTCCGGGCGGCGTCCCGTCCGGGTGCGGGGGCAGCGGCTGCACCGGCTGGACGGGCTGGACGGGCGCGGCGGCCTCGGTGCGGGTGTCGCGGTGCGGCAGCAGGGCGATCACGGCGTCCCGCAGCGCGGCCGGCGCGTCCTCGTCCAGAGGGTCGACGGTGGCCGGCAGCTGGAGGCGGACCGGGGCGCCGGAGCCGATCCGGGCGTAGCCGCGCCCGGCGGGGGCGTGCGCGGCGGGCACGATGTCCAGCGGCACCCCGAGGGCGGCGTGGCTCTCCTCGGGGCCGGTCGGGCCGAGCACCACCCGGGCCCGGGTGGTGGCCCGCACGCTCGGCGAGATCCGGTCCCGGGCCTCGATGTCGTCGGCGACCACCACGGTGACCCGGGCGGCCCGGCCGTGCCGCAGCGGCAGCTCCAGCAGGTCCTGCGGGTCCGGCCGGCCCTCGGCGTGGGCCAGCTCGGTCAGTTCGGTCGGGTGGTCGAGCAGCAGCCAGAGCGGCCGGGTGACGTCCTCCGGCGGGGCGGTGCCGGCGTGCCGGGCGGCGTTCAGCGCGGTGAGCCGGCGCTCGGTCTCCTGGGCCGCCCAGTGCAGCGCGGCCAGCGCGCCGTGCAGGCTGGTCTCCACCGTGTGCACGCCGGGCCGGTTGACCAGGCAGGCGTGCTCGCCGGTGCCGGCGCCGTCGACCACCACCAGGTCCGCGTACGGCAGGGCCTGGAGGGCGACCGAGCGGATCAGGCTGGAGGTGCCGTAGCCGCTGACGCCGAGCGCCAGCAGGTGCGGTTCGGCCGAGCGCGGGCCGGTGCGCCAGACCACCGGCGGCTGCTGGGTGAGCGCGCCGCCCTGGTGCACCGGGATGGTCCGGGCGCTGCCGTCCTCGTCGGTGAAGCCGAGCACGATCTCGCCGGGCGCGGCCACGAAGCGCTGGGCGGCGATGTCGGTGGGCAGCGGGGCCAGGGCGGCGATCCGCAGCTTGTTGGACTCCTCGTCCCAGCCGAAGCGGTACTCGCGGGCCCGGCCGGCCTTGCCCTGGACGACCTGCTCGATCCGGGCTCGGGCGGTCGGCTCGGTGTCGGTGAAGTACGCCGGGTAGGCGATCTCCAGCCGGGCGAGCCGGCCCTCGGCGTCGAACTCCCACCCGGAGAAGGCGTCCTTCCAGCTGCCCTCGTGGTGGTAGAGCGGGCTCAGCTCCTCCGGCCCGGCCAGGTACGGGGTGAGCGCGGCGTACAGGGCGGTGAGCTTCACGTCGGCGACGTCCGGCTCGGGCGCGGCCGGCGGGGCCTTGGGTGCGCGGCCCGCCCAGGCGGCGCTGGCCATCAGCGCGATCAGCGCGAACAGCAGGCCGTGCGGCAGCAGGAAGATCCCGAGCAGCATCGCGGCGACCAGGAAGACCGTCGGCCCGCGCCGCTCCTTCGGGGTGGCCTGCCAGCGGGCCTTCGCCCAGCCGACGTGGTGGCGCAGCCCGCGGCCGACGACGGTGAGCGGCGCGAACATGTCGGAGGCGTGGTCGCCGGCCGTGCGGGCGAGGTCACGACCCTTGGTGAAGTGTTGGCGGTTGAGCGGCATTCCTGGCTCCCCGGGCGAGTGGGACGGTCGGGTGGGACGGGGCTTGCTGCCACGGCCGGTCCGGTGGCGGCACCGGCGGGAACGACCGGGCCCGGGGCGGTGGGATCCGCGCCCGGGCCCGTCAGGGGGAGGGACAGGCCCTGGGGGCCGCCCTAGAACTTGATGCCGCCGAGCAGGCTGGCGAGGGTCGCGCCGCCCGCCGTGATGCTCGGCGCGATCGAGGAGCCGGCGATGTAGAAACCGAGGAGGGCGCAGACGATCGCATGGGAGACCTTGAGTCCGTCCCTGCGGAAGAAGAGGAATGTGATGGTGCCGAACAGGACGATGCCGGAAATCGAGAGGATCACGTTCTGCTCCTCGGAAGAGGGGGACGGGGACAGTGTCACGGAAAGTGCCACAATCGTGACAAAAAGTAATAGATGATGGAACGGTGCAAATGGGTGGATCTCCGGAGTCGGGCCCCCGCGTGACCCGGACGGCGGTGTGCGAACCGCCCCTCCGTGGCCCTGCGATGCCGCATTTCCGGCGCGCCGAGTCATTCCCGTCCGGTGGGCGGGAAGTTTCCGGGGCCCGCGGAAAGTTCCCCCGAACGGGCGCGCAACCTTCCCGCCCCCGTGTCGTGCGCTACCGTGCGACCGGCGCGACCACCGACAACGCCGGACGGGCCCCGAACGGGGCCGGTCCCCGGAGAAAGGCCGAGACATGACCGACACCCCCGACGCCGACGTGATCGCCCTGGCCGGCAGGCTCTTCGACGCGGCCCGGGCCGGCGACTCCGCCACCCTCGCCGCCTACGTCGACGCCGGCGCCCCGGCCGACCTCACCAACGACCGCGGCGACACCCTGCTGATGCTCGCCGCCTACCACGGCCACGCCACCGCCGTCACCGCCCTGCTGGAGCGCGGCGCCGACCCGAACCGGGCCAACGACCGCGGCCAGACCCCGCTCGCCGGCGCCGTCTTCAAGGGCAACGACGACGTCCTCGACGCCCTGCTCGCCGGCGGCGCCGACCCCGCCACCGGCACCCCGTCCGCCGTCGACACCGCCCGGATGTTCGGCAAGGAGGCCCTGGTCGCCCGGTTCGAGGGCCGACCGGAGGCCGGCTGAGCGAGGGCCGTAGGCTTGACGACCATGGAGAGCACCACCACCGGCGGAACCTTCGCGCACGACCGCACGGGCGACCGCGTCGAGATGCGCGTCACCGGCTACGGCCACCCCGACGCCCAGCTCCTCGCGGCCGAGGTGCAGCAGGAGTACGTCGTCCGCTACGGCGAGGGCGACCTCACCGCGCTGCACCCCGACCACTTCGAACCGCCGTCCGGCCTCTTCCTGATCGCCTACCTGGACGGCGAGCCGGTCGCCTGCGGCGGCTGGCGCGCCAAGACCGCCGGGCCGTTCGGCGTGCGCGACGGCGACGCCGAGCTGAAGCGGATGTTCGTCCGCCCCGCGGCGCGCGGACGTGGCCTGGCCCGCGCCGTGCTGCGCCGCCTGGAGCAGGCCGCCGCCGAGGCCGGACGGACCAGGTTCATCCTGGAGACCGGCACCGAACAGCCCGAGGCCATCGCGCTGTACGCCTCCGAGGGCTACGCGGCGATCGAGAAGTTCGGCCTCTACCGCGAGCACGAGCAGAGCATCTGCCTGGGCAAGGAGTTCGACGGCGCGTCCGCCGTCTGACCCGCGCCCCGGGCGGGTAGCCTCCCCGAGGGGGTCCCGACGGACCCCCTCGGGGAGGGAGCCGGCCCGACGGCCGGCACGGGGGCGGGGGAGAACCGCGATGGCCGGACCGGAACTGCCCGCCCGCCTCGCGCCCCTCGACGAACTCGCCGCCCCCGACGGCCCGCTGGCCCGTCTGGTCACCTCCGGTCTGTGCACCGCCGGGACCGGCGGCGTCTGGTCGATCGGCGACGCCGGCGGCGTCCGGGGCCGCGGCCGGACCGGCCCCCTCGGCCAAGGCCCCTTCGCGGCACGGGAGACGGACCACGACACGGTCTTCGACCTGGCCAGCATCACCAAGATCGTCGCACTCTGGCCGTGCGCCGGAGCCCTCCGACAGGCCGGCCGCCTCCCGCTCGACGACCCCCTCGCCACGTACTGGCCGCCCGCCGCCGGACACCCCGTCGGTGCCGTGACGGCCCGTCAACTCCTCACCCACACCGCCGGAATGCCGCTGCGCACCCGCTTCGCCGAACTCTACGGCAGCGACCCGGCGGCGATCCGGGCCGGCGTGCTCGCCGCCCCGCTGCACCGTCCGCCCGGCGCCGCCGTCGAATACACCGACCGGGCCGCCGTCCTGCTCGGCCACCTCGTCGAAGCCCTCGCCGACGCGCCCCTCGACGAACTCGCCGCCCGCCAGGTCTGGCGACCGCTCGGCATGACCGACACCCACTACGGCCCGCTCGCCCCCGCGTACGCCCACCGCACCGCCCCCACCGAGGACGAGCCCACGGCCGGCGGCGTCCTGTGCGGCACCGTGCACGACCCCTCCGCCCGGCTGCTCGGCGGCGTCTCCGGCAACGCCGGCGCCTTCTCCACCGCCCGCGACCTCGAACGCTTCCTCACCGCGCTGCTCGCCCCACCCGCCGGCGCCGAACTCCCCTGGGGCGAACCCTGGATCACCGAATCCCTGCGCGTACAGACCGGCGGACTCGCCCCCGCCCGCGGCCTGTCCTGGCTCTGCGCCGCCGGCACCGACCCCGCCGACGGCACCTTCGTCCACTACGGCTTCACCGGCACCGCCGTCTGGGTCTCCCGCCGCCGCGCCCGCTGGGCCCTGCTGCTCACCAACAAGGTCCACTACGACCGCGACTTCCAGCCGCTCACCGACCTGCGCAACGCCTTCCGCCGGACCGTCTTCGGCTGACGGCCCGGCGGAGGGTCCGGCTGACCGCCCGGCGGAGGGCCCGGCGGGGGCGCCGCGGACCCGCGCGAAACCACCCCGCCGGTCGTACCGACGGCCGCGCCCGGCGTCAGAGCAGCGTCGACCAGTATGACCAGAAGCGGTTGAGCACCAGCAGCGCGATCACCGCCGCCCACAGCACCGGCAGCGCCCAGTGGTACCGGGCCGCCTCCCGGACCACCGGCCGCAGCCGAGGCCCCACCGGGATCACCCCGGAGCGCAGATTGTGCAGCGTCGTGTACCAGAACAGCGCCACCACCGTCGCCCAGACCGCCATGCAGTACGGGCAGAGCGCACCGATGTCGTACAGCGCCTGGCCGATCAGCCAGTGCACGAAACCCAGCCCGAACAGCGTCCCGGCCTGGAGGCCCAGCCAGAACCACCGCCGGTACGCGGCCCCCGCCAGCAGCCCCGCGCCGACCGCCGCCAGCGCGCCGAACGCGGCCAGCCCGAGCAGCGGATTCGGGAAGCCGAACACCTCGGCCTGTTCGGTGCGCATCACCGAACCGCAACTGATCACCGGATTGATGTTGCAGCTCGGCACGTAGGAGGGGTCCTCCAGGATGCGGAGCTTGTCGAAGGTCAGCACCGCCGAGGCGGCCAGCCCGATCAGGGCGGCCAGCAGGACGAACAGCGAGAACGCGCGGCCCGCGCCGATCGGCCCCCGCGCGGGCACGGCCGGACCGGCGGGGACGGGGCGGGAGGAGGAGGGGGACAGAGCGGTCGATGCGGTCATGGCAGAGCACTCCGTGGAAGAGGAGGAGGGGCCGGCCCGGCCGGAATCGGCCGGGCCGGTGGTGCTCACTGCAAGCCCGCGGCCTGCTTCACCTGCGCGGTGAACTGCTCCGGCGACAACGGCTTGTTGCCGGGGAACAGCGTCAGCGGCTTGCCGTCCACCTTCACCGTCGGCGTACCGGTCACCCCGCTGTCGTTGAACGCGTCCGCCACCTTCTTCGCCCACGGCGCGTACGTCCGGTCGGTGACCGCCTTCACGAAGGCGTCCGACTTCAGACCCGGCACCTTGTCGGCCAGCTCCAGCAGGTGGTTGACGTCACCGAAGCCGTCCTCGCGCTCGTCCGGCTGGTTGGCGTACAGCACGTCGTGGTACGCCTTGAACTTGTCCACGCCCTCGTTCACCGCTGCGCCGATCGCCGCCAGCGCGGTGCGCGAGCCCTTGCCGCCGAGGTTCTTGTCCAGGAACGCGGCCAGGTGGTACTCGACCTTGACCGAGCCGTCGTCCACCAGCTTGCGGACGGCGTCGCCGTTGGTCGCCTCGAAGGTCTTGCACACCGGGCAGCGGAAGTCCTCGAACACCTGCAGGGTGTGTGCGGCGTCCGCCTTCCCGTAGGTGATCACCGTGCCGTCCGCACCGGAGGTGTTCGCGGGGACGACCAGCGCGGTCGGCTCGACCGCCTCCGACGAGGACTTGTCGTCGCCGGCCGTGCTGATCGCCAGCGCGGTGCCGCCGACCAGGGCCAGACCGACGACGAGCGAGACGGCGAGGACGATCCGCTGACGGCGCTTGGCCGCGATCTTCTCCAGGCGCTGCGCCTCCTGGATGCGCTCCCGGGCGCTGATCTTCTGGGCCTGCTTGCGCGAGGGCTTCTGGGTGGGGTGAGCCATGCTCGGTCAACTCCGTAAGGGGGGCGCGCCACCGGGCGCGCGGGGGTGTCCCGCCCCGGCGCACGGCGCCTTCGCGCGGGGCGCGGGCGCGGGCGGGCCGGAGGGGGTCCTGGACAGGAGGCGGAGTCGTGCGCCGCCCGCCCGACACCCGGGAGCCCGACGCCGGATCCTCGGGGATCGCGTCGTCAGACCGTCATCGGGTCGTCGTCAGCAGGCAGGCGCGAGCAGCGGCGGGCCGCGGCGCGGCGCCGGGCTCAGCACCACGTCCTCGCGGCGCGGGCGGCGGCGGTCCGAGACCGGCAGCGGCACCCGCAGCACCGGCCGCGCCGGCGCCGGAACCAGCAGCAGGACCAGCGCCCGCAGCGGCGCCGCGACGGCCTGGCGCAACGCCCGCAGGGCGCGGACCAGACCCGACAGGGCGGCGTCGCCCAGCCGCAGCCACGCGGCGGCGGCCAGCGCGATCACCAGGTGCACCAGCAGGAGCAGCAGTTGGGTGGCCGCGGGCGCCAACCGCCCGGAGTGCCCCAACTGGCCGTAGAGCAGCGACGAACCGTCCACCGAACCGCCACCGCAGACCAGCAGGTTCATGCCGCGGGCGGGGAGGTCGCCGCCGAGGGCCGGACCACAGCTGGTCTGGCCCAGGTTGAACGTCGTGTTGAGCAGCAGCTCGACCGGAACCATCACGGCCGCTATCTGCGACAGCCGGCGCTCCCCGCCGGCCAGCGCGGCCGCGGTCAGGAAGACGACGGCGGTCGCGACCACCACCAGGGTCACCGGCAGCGGACGACCGGTGATCACCACCTGGCCCAGCGCGGACAGCGGCACGGCGACCGCGGTGAACACCGCGGCCCGCAGGGCCCTCGTCGCGTGGGTGGAGGTCGTCACGCTCGGGAGTATGTCACGACGCTCGCACCGGGCACGAGGGCGCGTCGGGGTGGACGGCCGGATCGGGGCACAGATTGTCCCGCATCGGTCGTTCGTTCGCGGTGCGGGGGCGGGGAGTTCACCGGAGGGATGGGTTTGACGGGGCGACGGGCGGGTGACGGGGCGTCAGTCGCTGACGGGGGTGGTGGGACGGTCGGACAATCGGGCGATGGACTATGCCCGTGGCCCGGGGGCGGGGGTGCCCGATGTGCCGGTGGCACCGGTGGTGCCGTGGCCGTGGTTCCCGCCACACCCCCCCCCCCC
>JOHN01000022.1 GCA_000719695.1 Streptomyces sp. NRRL F-6131 | reverse complement strand
CCCGGAAAGCTACACGGCCGGCCTGCACCTCCGCGGATCGATCATGTGGCTGAAGTCCCTAACGGCAGCCACATGATCCGAACCTTGAACAGCTCCTAGGGGCCCGAGGGACCCCGGGGAGTCCCGAGAGGTCCCGGAGGTCCCGAGGTGTCCGCCGCGGATCCACCACCGGATCCGCCAGGGAGTCGAGAAGTGGAGCCGACGATGGCAAGGATCCCGAACGCGCTCACGTCCACCGCACCCGCCGCGCTGACCGCGGCGGCCGGTCTGCTCGGCGGCTACGGCGTCGCCCGGTGGACCGGCAAGCGGCAGCTCGGCGGCGCCGTCCTGGCCGTGGCCGGCGCGGGCGCCGCCGCGCAGTGGAACCGGCACTCGGGCGCGCCTGCCGCAGCCGCCCTGACGGGGCTGTACGTGGTGGCCTTCGGCGGCTCGCACCCGCTGGCGAAGAAGATCGGCGCCTGGCCCTCCGTCTTCGCCGTCACCGGGGTGGTCACCGCCGCCTCGGCGGTCACCTCCGCACTCGTCACCCGCAAGGCCGGCTGAGCGGGACCGCCCTCACCCGTCAGGGCTCACCCGTCACCGCTCACCCCTCCCCCCGGGCAGCGGACCGACCGCCGAACCGGGCCTCGAACGCGGCCCGGTTCGGCGAGACCGGCGACCGGTCCCAGACCGCGAAGACCACCCGGTCGAACGCCGCCCCGTAACGGGCCAGCGCCCGCTCGAACGCCTCCGCGACCTCCGCCGGATCGTTGCGGAACACCCCGCAGCCCCACGCCCCCAGCACCAGCGTGCGGATCCCGTGCCGGGCCGCCGCGGCGAGCACCCGCTCGGCCCGCTCGGCGAGCACCTCCCGGACGTCCACCGTGCCGTCGCCGCTCTCCTTCTCCGCGCGCAGGGCGAGCTGACCGGCGTTCGGCGCGGGCGAGGTCAGGAAGGTCACGGCGTACGGCCGCGCCAGCAGCTCGCCGTCGTCGCCCCGGATCACCGGCACCTCGGGCGAGACGATCACCCGGTGGCTGTACCGGAGGTCACCGGAGGCGCGGTGCGCCTCGTAGTAGTCCGGCGCCTCCAGCAGGCAGGTGTAGAGGAGGGCGCTGCGGCAGACGTCCTCCTCCTGGGCGCGGGCGCCGCGCAGGTAGCCGCCGCCGGGGTTCCGCGCGGAGGCGAAGTTCAGCACCCCGACCGGCCCCGCCCCGGCCTCGACCAGTCGGCGGGCCGCCTGGACGCTGCCCTCGGCCGTGACCTCGACGGTGCCGGAGTCCGCCGTCGGCCCCGGCCCGCCCGCCGCGACCAGCGCGTCCAGCCCGGCCGGGTCGTACGACACCGTCCCGGCCCGCGCCGCCGCCAACCGGTCGGCCAGATCGACGGGTTCGCCCCCGGACGCGCGGTAGCTCCCCCGCTCGACGATGCCCTCGTTGACCGCCGCCACCTCACGCAATCTGCTGCTCATGCGAGCGACCGTAGGCGATGGGGGAGGCGGCGCGCCACTGGTTATTCTCAGCCGTAGAACAACGCGCCCGACGGCGTCGCCGGAGGGCCGGGTGGCAACGGGGACGCCGACCACCGAGGACGACAACGGCCACGGGCCCGCTCCGGTGTGCGGAGCGGGCCCGTGGCCGTCATGAGGTGCGGTGCGCGACGCGCGCTGCGCGTCGGGCGCTACCCGGCGTCAGTTCTTCCAGCGCGGCTTGCGGTCGTCGCGGTTGAAGCCGGAGTTGGAGCCGCCGGAGCGGCCGCCGCGGTCGTCGCGGTCACGGTTGAAGCCACCGCCGGACTGCGGACGGCCACCGGAACGGTGGTCGTCACGGCGGGAGAACGGACGGCTGCTGCTGCCGCCGCGCTCGTCGCGGTCGCGGTTGAAGGCCGGGCGGTCGCCGAAGGTGCGGGCCGGACGGTCGCCGAAGGAGCGGCCGCCGCGGTCGTCACGGTCACGGTTGAAACCGCCGCGCTCGCCACGGTCACGGTCACCGAAGGAACGGCCACCACGGTCGTCACGGTTGAAGCCACCGCGGTCACGGTTGAAGCCACCGCGCTCGCCACGGTCACGGTCGCCGAAGGAACGGCCACCACGGTCGTCACGGTCACGGTTGAAACCGCCGCGCTCGCCACGGTCACGGTCACCGTAGGAACGGCCACCACGGTCGTCACGGTCACGGTTGAAGCCACCGCGGTCGCCACGGTCACGGTCGCGGTTGAACGCCGGGCGCTCGTTGCGCGCCTCGCGGTACGACGGCGAGCGCTCCTCGGCCGGCTCGGCGGCGGCCACCGGCTCGGTCACGGTCGCGGCGACGGTCTCCGCACCCTCGGCGTCGGCGGCCGGGGCCTCGTCCTCGATGCCCAGCTCGGCCCGCTCGCGCGCGGCCCGCGCGGCCAGCCGGTCGGCCTCCTCGCGAAGCTCGGTGGCGCGACGCTGCGCGCGCTCCAGCTGACGGGTCATGTCGGCGATCTCGCGCTCGGCGGCGCCGGCGATGTTGGCCGCGCTCTCCGCCTGGACCTCGACCAGCGAGCGGGCGCCGGTGATCCGGGCCACCTCGGCGTCGAAGGCGTGGTCCAGGATGTGGCGGCCGGCGTCGACGCCCGCGTCCTCCATCAGGCGGAAGACGCTGCGGCGCTGGTGCGGCAGCACCAGGGTCACGACGGTGCCGGAGCGGCCGGCCCGGGCGGTGCGGCCGGAGCGGTGCAGGTAGTCCTTGTGGTCGCCGGCCGGGTCGACGTTCAGCACCAGGTCGATGCCGTCGACGTGGATGCCGCGCGCGGCGACGTCGGTGGCGACGACGACGTTGACGTAGCCGTCCTTGAAGTCGCCCAGCACCCGGGTACGGGCGCCCTGGGTCATGCCGCCGTGCAGCGCGTCGGCCTTCACACCGGCCTCGACGAGCTGCTCGGCGACGCGGTCGGCGCCCATCTGGGTGCGGACGAAGATGATCGTGCGGCCCTTGCGGGCGGCGATCGCGTTGGTGATCGGCGCCTTGTCCTTGGGCTTCACCACGAGGATGTGGTGGGTCATGGTGGTCACGGCGCCGGCCGACGGGTCGACCTCGTGGGTGACCGGCTTGTTCAGGTAGCGCTTGACCAGGGTGTCGATCTCGTTCTCCAGGGTGGCGGAGAACAGCAGGCGCTGGCCGCCGGCCGGCACCTGGTCGAGGATCTCGGTGACCTCGGGCAGGAAGCCCATGTCGGCCATCTGGTCGGCCTCGTCGAGGACGGCGACCTGGACGTCGTCGAGCTTGGCGGAGCCGCGGTTGATCAGGTCGCGCAGACGGCCCGGGGTGGCCACCAGGACGTCGACGCCGCGCTCCAGCGCGTAGATCTGGTTCGACATCGAGGTACCGCCGCAGACGACCTTGAGGCGCAGGCCGAGCACCGAGCCGAAGGGCTCCAGGGCGTCGGCGACCTGCATGGCCAGCTCGCGGGTCGGGACGAGGATCAGACCGCGCGGCTGCTTGGCGCGGGTGCGCTCGCCGTCGGCGAGGCGGGTCAGCAGCGGCAGGCCGAAGCTGAGGGTCTTGCCGGAGCCGGTGCGACCGCGGCCCAGCACGTCCTTGCCGGCCAGGGCGTCCGGGATGGTCGCGGCCTGGATCGGGAACGGGGTGGTGACGCCGCGCTTGGCGAGGGCGCGGACGACGTCGTCCGGCAGGCCCAGGTCGCCGAAGGTGAGGGTCGGCTCCGCGTCGGCGTCCTCGGCGGCCTCGGCGTCGACGGCCTCGGGGGCCTCGGTGGTGGTGTCCTCGACGGCGTCGACGGCGGCGATCAGCTCGGCGTCGGCCTCGGGGGCGGTGGTGGTGACATCGGCGGCGGACTCGCTCGCGGGCATGGCGAAGCGGGCGTCGTCAACGAGAGACATGCAAAACCTTCCGGAAGTGGCACGCGCCAAAGTCCGGGGTTCTGTTTCACAACCGCCTCTATGCGGTCAGCCACGGATCGCCGGAACGCGCCAAGGGCGCCAGATGGGAATAGGGCGCCAGTCAAATGAATCAAACGAACGATCTACCACCATAGACGACCCTGGGGATCGGAGGCAAATGTGCTGGTGAGGCTGTGAATCGGGAGGTCAGTGCCCGCCCGCCCCGGAGCTGGGGGCGGCGGTGGCACTCGGCACGGGTGTCGGCTCCGGGGCCGGGGTGGCCGTCGCCGCGGGCGTGGTGCGGCCCGGCTCCGGGGAGGACGGGCGCCCGGTCGGGCTGGCCGCCGGGGCGGAGGCCGTCGCGCCCCCGGAGCGGCCGTCACCGGTGCCCGTGGTGGTTCCGGCGCCGCCCGAGGGGTGGCCGGTGCCGCCGGCCGCGTCGCCGGTGCCCGCCGCGCCCCCGGCCGCCCCGCCCGTGGTGCCGGCGCCGCCCGGCCGGGGCGCGGGGGTGGCGCTCGCGCCCCCGGTCGTGCCACCGGCGCCGGGCGCGGGATCGCCGGGGGCCGCCGCCGGGACGGGGTCCGCGACGGCGGGGGCGCCGTTCACACCGCCCGCGCCGTTGCCGCCCGCCACGCCCACCGCACCGTCGGCCCCGATGGCCGGCTCACCGGGGGCCGCGTTCATGCCACCGGTCGAAGCGTTCTGGGCCTGCGCGCCCCCCGTGCGCTCCGACCGCCCGGACGCACCGCCCTGGTGGCCGCCGCCGCTCGGCGAGGCCGACGCGGTCGCTCCCGGCCTGGCCGGCGTCCCCGCCTGGCCGACCGGCGCCGTGCGGTGCTTCTCGTCCGCGCCCGGCCCGACCGACATGCACCCGGTCAGCCCCAGCCCGGCCACCGCCAGGACCGCCGCCGCCCGCACCGCGCCGGCCCGGACCGCACCGCCGCGGACCGCCGCCGTCTCCCGCTCCACCACCGCACACACCGCACGCATCGCCGCCACCGAGTTCCCTCTCCCGCACCCGCCCCGCCCGGGCCGCCCACCACCGCGCGCGGCCACCCTTGCGGGTGTCCAACGCGCGCCCCCGGCGCACGGACACGGGCGGACGCACCGGGAGCACTCGAACGAGCGCCGAGCGCGGGTCCTCGCTCAGGCGTGCGACGGGCGCCCGTCAGCCCCAGAGGGCCGCGGCCAGCTCGGCACCCGCCCACACCGCCGCCAGGCCCGCCGCGACGCTCCCCAGGACGTTCGCCAGGGCGTACCGCCCGGCCCCGCCCTCGGCCAGCCGCAGCGTCTCGTACGAGAACGTCGAGTACGTGGTCAGCGCGCCGCACAACCCGGTCCCCAGCAGCAGCTGGACCCGCGACGACGCGGCGCCGGCCGCCACCGCGCCGGTCACCAGCCCGAGGACCAGGCAGCCCACCACGTTCACGGTGAAGGTCCCCCAGGGGAAGACCGAGTCGTGCCGGGACTGCACGGCCCGGTCGGTCAGGTACCGCAACGGCGCGCCGACCACCGCGCCGGCCACCACCAGCAGCCAGTTCACGCCCCGCCCTCCCCCGTGCCGGCCGACCCCGTGCCGGCCCCTCCGGTGGCGCCCGGCCCGGCGCACCGGACCACCTCGCAGCGCTCCAGCGTCACCAGCCCCGCCACCGCCAGCCCGTCCAGCACCGGCAGGAACGCCCGCACCCGCTCCTCCGCGTCCACGATCACCACCGCCACCGGCAGGTCCCCGCTCAACGACAGCAACCGCGCCGTGTGCACCAGCGAGGACGCGCCGAACCCCTCGATCCCCCGGAACACACTCGCCCCGGCCAGCCCGGCGGCCCGCGCCCGGTGCACGATCTCGCTGTACAGCGGGCGATGGCGGCACCGGTCGTTCTCGCCCACCAGCACGGTCAGCCGCAGCGCCGGACCGCCCCGCCGGGAGTCCCCCGACGCTCCGGACGCCCCCGACGCTCCGGAAGCCCCCGACGCTCCGGAAGCCCCCGACGCTCCTGCCGCCCCGGCCGTCATGCCGCCCGCCCGGCCCCGCGCAGCAGCAGACGGCGCGTCACCACGGCCCCCACCCGGACCGCCGCCAGCGCCGCCAGCACCGTCAGCCCCAGGTACGCCACCGCCGGTCCCGGCCGCCCCTCCTCGACCAGCCGGCGGACGTCCACCGCGTACGTCGAGAAGGTCGTGAACCCGCCCAGCACCCCCGTCCCGAAGAACGGCCGCAGCAGCGGGTGGGCCGGCCGGCCCTCGGTGATCGCCACCAGGAAGACCCCGATCACGGCGCACCCCACCGCGTTCACCAGCAGCGTCGTCCACGGGAAGGCCGACGGGCCGGTCGGCCACAGCAGCCCCGCCCCGTACCGGGCCACCGCCCCCAGGGCCCCGCCCACCGCGACCACCGCCACCGCCGGCCCCTGCCCGCGCAGCACCGGCGGCCGACGCCGCGCCGCCGTACCGGCCGCCGGGCCGTCCGCCACCAAGTCCTCCGAGGTCGCCACAGCCCCATGAAACACCGGCCCCGACCACCTGGCACGCCGTCACCCCAGACCCGACAATGAACCGGTGGAGATGACCCGGGAAGAGTTCGAGGTACTGGTCGCGGACGCGCTCGACCGGATCCCGCCGAAGCTCGCCGCGATGATGGACAACGTCGCCGTCTTCGTCGAGGACGAGCCCGACCCCGCCGACCCGGAGCTGCTCGGCCTCTACGAGGGCACCCCGCTCACCGAGCGCGGCGAGTGGTACGCGGGCGTCCTGCCCGACCGGATCATCGTCTACCGCGGCCCGGCCCTGCGTCTGTGCGAGAACCGCGACCAGGTGGTCGAGGAGGTCCGCACCACGGTGATCCACGAGGTCGCCCACCACTTCGGCTTCGACGACCACGAGCTCGACGAGCTCGGCTGGTCCTGACCGCGCCGCCTCCACCCGCACCCCGCCGCACCCCCGGACGACCCACCCGCCCACCTGGCCGAAACCCGTTTTGGCGATCGGCCCGGAATCCCATATGCTTCTCGACGTCCCCGAACGCCGGAAACGGCGGGACAGGCCGCAAGCCCTCATCGTCTAGTGGCCCAGGACGCCGCCCTTTCAAGGCGGTAGCACGGGTTCGAATCCCGTTGGGGGCACGCAGTACCGTAGTACAGTGCAGTGAAGCAAGACCCAGTAAGACCTTGGTGGTTCGCCACCACAAGGTCCCGTGGAGCAGTTGGTTAGCTCGCCACCCTGTCAAGGTGGAGGTCGCGGGTTCAAGTCCCGTCGGGATCGCTCGTCTCGCAAGAGACGGTGCAGTACGGCCAGGTAGCTCAGTTGGTACGAGCGTCCGCCTGAAAAGCGGAAGGTCGCCGGTTCGACCCCGGCCCTGGCCACAGCCGCCTGAAAAGGCACGATGCCCCCGAAGCATTTCGCTTCGGGGGCATTTCCGTGTCGTGTGACGTCGGCGGTCAGGGCGGTCGGCTTCATCGCCCGCGCCTCGACTCGAACCCGTTAGGCGTGCTGCCCGCGGTCCGTGACTCGCACACGCGCCGCGTCCAGGAGTTCCGCGGCGGAGCGCCGCCCCGGCACCGTCGCGGCAGACGGTTCGCCGCGCAGCCGGCGCACGAGTTCGGCTCCCAGCTGAGGCTCATCGTCCAGTGCCAGGCGCAGCAGGAGGTCGTCCTTCTCTTTCGCGGGAAGCGCGGCGATCAGCGGCGCCGGTTCCTTCTTCCCGGGCCTCTCCCGCGGTGCGGGGGCGGGAGGGCTGGCCTGGGCGGCGATCGCGAGCAGGTCGGCGTCGACCCGTAGGAAGTCCGCGAGCGCGCGCTGTGGCGCGGTGAGCCGGTCGAGCCCGGCCGGGACCGGGGGCTCGACCGCTGCCCGGTAAGCCTCCTCGTCGTCGTCCTGCAGCGCCCAGGCACCGATGGCGGACAGCCAGGCGAGATACAGAGCGCGGTGATCCCCGGCGGCCAGCTCGGCCCGCACCCCGGCGATGGCACCGAGTGAGTCCTCGGCGTCCTCGTCCCAGTCCCCGCCCTCGTCCTCGCTGCGCAGGTCCAGGACGAGATGCGTCTTGGTGGTCCATGCCTCGACGCACTCGTCAACGCAGTACGGCTCCAGCGCCCGCAGCGGGAGCTGCCCCTTGGGCAGGCGCAGGATCACCTGATGGGTGCCCCAGTTGGTCAGGTAGAGGTGGGCGTCGTAGTACCGCTCCACCATCCGCCGGGGGTCGCCACGGAAGTCGCCCCACTGATATTCGTTGGTGAAGCTGGTCGCGGTGATCCTGGCCCGGGTGGACAGCGACCGCAGCTGCCCCTGCTCGTCGCTGGTCAGCGGTCGGTCGATCGCCAGAAACTCGTAGTACTGGTACTCGCTCATCGCGGCGACCCTAGGCCGAGTATCGGGCTGTGATCAATCTGCGGGTTTCCCCGTCGTGGTCGTGCCTGATCCGATAGATCGTATTGCGTGACGCGAGTGCAACTGACTGATGCTGAGCGGGAGTTCATCGGGCCGTACCTGCCGATCGGCGAGTACGGCCCGTACCCCGAACGGCTGCGCCGACAGTTCGAGGGCGTGATCTGGCGGTTCCGGACCGGCAGCCAGTGGCGGGAGATGCCGAGCGAGTTCGGGGCTTGGTCGACGGTCCACAACCGCTTCCGGCAGTGGCGGGACGCCGGCGTGTTCGAGGCCCTGCTGGAGGGCGCGATCGCGGAGGCTGCGAAGCGGGGCGAGGTGGACCTGTCGCTGGTCAGCGTGGACTCCACCACCGTCCGAGCCCACCACGACGCCGCCGGGATGCACCTCGACCCCGACACACTCGCCGACCTGGAAAAGGCCACCGAGGAGGCGGAGAAGGCCCGGCAAAAAGGGGAGGCCCGAAGGAACAAGACGGGCAGGACGCCGCAGACGACCCGGAACGGGAAGCGCGGCGACGCGTCCGACGCAGACGCAGGCTCCGCCTGAAGGCGGCACTGCTCGGACGGTCCAGAGGCGGGCAGACCAGCAAGGTCCACATCGCCGGCGAGCGCAGGTGCCGCCCGCTGGCGATCGTCCTGACCGAGGGACAGGCCGCCGACAGCCCGCAGTTCATCCCCGTCCTGGCGAAGGTCCGGGTCCGTGGACCCGCCGGCCGGCCCCGTACCCGGCCCGACGCGGTCGCCGGGGATAAGGCCTACTCGTCCCGCGGCAACCGCGCCTACCTGCGCAAACGCGGTATCAAGGCCGTTGTCCCGGTTAAACGGGACCAGGTCGCTAACCGGAAGAAGAAGGGCAGCAGGGGCGGTCGGCCCGTCGGCCACGACGCCGGGCTCTACAAGGAGCGCAACACCGTCGAGCGCCTGATCAACAGGATGAAGGCCTGGCGGGGCATCGCCACCAGGTTCGACAAGACACCCGAGAGCTACCTCGCAGGCCTTCACCTCCGCGCCTCGATGATCTGGATCAAGGACCTCGCCAAGGCCACCTCTTGATCACGACCAAATACGGTCCCTAGCGGGAATGCCAATCCTCGATGATGGAATCCGTCAAGCCCAGAGCAGACATACACCCACAGTCAGCTGCCGCGCCGACCGACCGAGACTGACCCGCACACTTCTCCGCTGAACCTGACGCGGAGAGGAAGAGCCCGGCCAACGGCGGACTCGCCGACTAGGCTGGAGCATCGGCTGACTCACCCGGAAGGGCACCGCGCATGCACCCCGAGCACTTCGCGCTCCTTGAAGAGGCCCGCAGGTGCCTGCCGAGCGGGTTCAAGGTCGAACTCTCCGGCGACACCATCGTCATGATGGTCAGCCCTTCGGGTATCCACCAACGGAATCTCTTGGTGGTGCGCCGCCAGTTCGACGCGTACGCCCCGGCAGGACTACTGCCCAGTGAGAACACGGACCTCGTCTCGCCCAATGTCGGCAAGAGCCGCAATCCCGACCTGACGTACCTGCCGGACGACGCACTCACGACCAGGGACAACCAAGTTCCTGCCGAGGTTGCTGCGATTGCCGTCGAACTGGTCTCACCGTCCAACCCGGAGAACGACTGGGTGGGGAAGGTGCGGGACTACCCGCTCATGGGAATCCCTCTCTACCTCGTGATCGACGCGAGGGAGAAGGCGGTCACGCTCTTCAGCCGACCCGACGGCACGAAGTACCACCGCCGCGAGGACATCGCGTTCGGCGAGACCATCCATATCCCGGAGCCGTTCGACTTCGAGCTGATCACGACCGGCCTGCTCCCCTACTGAGCGCACCCAGCACAGGTGAAGCTCCGCCGGCCGACCCCACCGCTGACGCCAACCGGCCCGAACGACGGCGCCCGAGGGCAGCCCGTCCACGGACGGCAGAACCGCTCGAAACAGGGCATCTCGAGCCCCGGCTTGGCCTGAAAAGCGGAAGGTCGCCGGTTCGACCCCGGCCCTGGCCACCGTGTGGGGAAGGCCCCGGAGAGTTCGCTCTCCGGGGCCTTCTGCGTGCGCGGGTCAGTGGAAGTCGGCCGCGTGGTCGGCGGCCCACTGGGCGTAGGGGCGGGGCGGGTGGCCGGTGAGGTGTTCGACGGTGTCGTTGACCGGGGCCGGCTTGCCGGTGGTGGCCACCATCAGGTCCAGCAGGGCGGCCACGAAGTCGGCGTCCATGAACCGGCTGAGCTGCTGCCGCACCGTCTCCTGGGGCACCTCCTCGAAGCGCAGCTCACGGTCCAGGGCGCGGCCGAGCAGGTCGAGCTGCTCGGTCTGGGTGAGCGACTGCGGCCCGGTCAGCTCGTAGACCCGGCCGGAGTGGCCGGTGGCGCCGAGGACGGCGGCGGCCGCCTCGGCGACGTCGCGCTCGTGCACCACCGAGGCGGCGGCCGCGGCGTGCGGGCCGCGGACGGTGTCGCCGCCCTGGAGCTGCATCGCCCAGGCCAGTGAGTTGATCGCCGGGAAGAAGAGCCGCAGGAACGTCCAGTCGACACCCATCGCCCTGATCTCCTGCTCCACTCCGGCGTGGTACGCGGCGATCACGTCGGGCTGCCGGTCCGCGCCGTCGACCACGGCACCCGAGGACAGGAACACGATCTGCCGCACCCCCGCCTCCCCCGCCCGGTCCAGCAGCGGCCGTGCGTCCAGGCCGTGGGGCAGCACCAGGAACAGTTCGGTGACGCCGTCCAGGGCGGGCCCGAGCGACACCGGGTCGGTCAGGTCACCGCGCACCACCTCCACGCCCTCGGGCAGTCCGGCCCGCTCGGGCTCGCGCGACAGGGCGCGGACCTGCCGCCCGGCGCCCGCCAGCGCCTCCACCGTCTGCCGCCCGAAGTGCGCCGTGGCGCCGATCACGAGGATCATGACGGATCCCTCCACCTCATCGTTCCGGTCAGTGCCTTCGGACACGACAGTAGGGGTCGTCTAGGACAGGTATTGACCTAGATCGCGATTCCTTGTGGCATCCGCGCATCGGAGGGCCCCGGGGCGACCTCCGGTCAGTTCTCGGCCCAGGTCCGCTCGGTGGCGATCAGGGAGCCGTCGGCGGCGTAGAGGCGGAGTTCGGCGGGGATGCCGCGCTTGGCGGCGGCGATCCAGCGGACCTCGCAGTCGCCGACGGTCAGGATGGCGGGTTCGGCGGTGACGCCGTCGCGCCACTCGACGACGGCGCGGGCGACGTCCGGGCGCACCAGGCCGATCTCCACCTTGGGCACGTGGAAGAGCGGGTCGTCCTCGCCGTTCTTGGCCTGGGCGCCGAACCAGAAGCGGGAGAAGTGGTCGGGCTTCGAGCGGTCCGCCCAGTACAGGCCCGCGGGGGTCCCCGGCGGCGCGACCAGGACGTCGTCCCCGAGGGCGAGGCGCTTGCCGTCCAGCACGTAGTAGAAGACCACGTGGTCCGCGTCGGGCTTGCCGTACTCGTTGACGTAGCCCTCGGTCGGCGCGGGCCAGGGGTAGCCGGCGTCGGCGTCCTCCTGCCAGATCAGCCGGGCCTGCTCGTGGATCCGCTCCGGGCCGGGGGCCGGCCACAGGGCGGCCCAGAGGGTCCACGGCTTGCCGTCCTTGGTGCCGGAGACCACCCGGGTCCGGGTCGGGGTGAGCGGGTCGCGGGGGCCGGTGGGGGTCGCGGCGGGCCCGCCGGCGCCGGGGACCACCGCGGTCGACACCTCCGCACTCGACACCGCGACCGCCCCGCCGCCGGCCGGTCGGCCGATACCGTCGTGGACCGCCGCGACGCCGCCGAGGGCGGCGACCAGGGCCAGGGCCAGCGCCCCGCCGAGGGAGGTCCGCCGCCGGACCACCCGGCGGCGGCCGCCGGCCAGCACGGCGGCGTACGGCGCCGGACCGGTGTCCATCCTCTCCGCCAGCCCGGCCAGGGCCCGGGCCACCTCCTCGCCGCCCTCGACCGCCGTCGTTCCCTGCGCCTGCGTCCCGTCGCGGTTCATGCCGCACCTCCGATGCCCGTCATGGTGATGAGTGAGGAGAGCTCGCGCAGCTTGGCGATGCCCTTCGACGCCTGGCTCTTGACCGTGCCCACCGAACAGCCCATCGCGGCGGCGGCCTGGGACTCGCTCAGGTCCTCCCAGTAGCGCAGCACGACCGCCTGCCGCTGGCCCGGAGGCAGCGTGCCGAGCGCCTCCAGCAGGGCGGCGCGCTCGTCGAGCAGCGCGAAGCCGTCCGGGCCGGTCCGCTCCGGTACGGCGGTGACCAGCTGTTCCGGGACCCGGCGCCGGAAGCGGCGGTTGTGTTCGTTGATCACGATCCGGCGCACGTAGGCGTACGGCTCGTCGGCCCGGGTGACCCTCCCCCAGGCGGCGTAGGTCCGTTCCAGTGCGGTCTGGACCACGTCCTCCGCGAGGTGGCGGTCCCCCGTCAGCAGGAACGCCGTGCGCATCAGACGTGGCCAGGCACCGGTCACGAACGCGTTGAACTCGGCGTCCCGCTCGGCCTTCTTGGCTCCCATGAGTACCTCCTCGCCCTTCCGGAGCCCGGTCCGGCCGCGAACCGTTGCCCGGGTGGGGGACGGAGTGCGGACGGGGGCCCGGAGAGGGCCGCGGGGGCAGGGGGGAACGGTACGCCGGAACGCGTCCGGCCGGCCCGTTCGGGCCGGCCGGAGGGGCAGAACGGCAGGTCAGCCGGCGGGCGGGAGGTTGAAGTTGAGCCGGAAGAGGTTCCCGGGGTCGTACACCGCCTTGAGCTCGGTCAGCCGCCGGTGCACCGGCTCCGGGTAGGCGGTGCGCACGACGGCCGGGTCGGCGTCGTCCAGGCCGAAGAAGTTGGCGAACGCCCCGCCGGTGGACCACGGGCGCAGCCGCTCGTGCAGGGCGGTGTGCGCGGTGCGCAGCGCGTCCAGCCCGACCGGGCCGATCATGCTGGTGGAGAAGGCGAGGTAGCCGGCGTCCCGGCCGCCGACGGCGTTGGGCACGGCGGGCTCGCGCGAGTACGCGCCGCCCTGCAGCCGGAACTCGACGATCAGCGGGCTGTCGGCCTCCGGCCCGGCGAGCTCCAGGACGGCGTCCGCCGTGGCCGCGGTGAACTCGCGCAGCGCGGTGTTGCGGTCGTACGCGGGGTGCGCGAACGGCGGCTCGTGGTGGATCGTGCCGGCCTCGGTGAAGGGCAGCTCGCGAACGGTGTCGAGCAGCGGGGTGCCGAGGGCGCGCAGCGGACGGACCCACTCCTCGCCCTGCCCGGCCGGGCCGCTCCAGGCCACCCGGAGGACGGCGGCGTAGCGGCCGCGGATCGGCTCCGGCACGGCGTCCAGGTCGGGGTAGCGGATCAGCTGGGCGGAGGTGGCCAGCTCCTCGGGGACGGTCCGGCTCCACTCGGCCCAGCCGCGCAGCGCGGCGGCGGCGGATTCGGCGGGGAAGTAGAGGCCGCCGCCGTACAGGCCGGTGCACGGGACGAGGCCGATCTCCATCGCGGTGACGATGCCGAAGTTGTCCTTGCCGCCGCGCAGCGCCCAGAACAGCTCGGGTTCGGTGTCGGGGTCGGTGGTGCGCAGCCGGCCGTCGGCGGTGACGACCTCCAGCCGGCGGACGTGGTCGGCGGCGAAGCCGTGACGGCGGCCGAGCAGGCCGATGCCGCCGCCGAGGGTGTAGCCGACCGCGCCGACGTCCGGGTTGGAGCCGCTGAGCGGGGCGAGGCCGTGCGGTGCGGCGGCGTCGAGCACCTCGCGCCAGCGGACGCCGGCCCCGACGGTGGCGGTGCGGGCGACGGGGTCGACGGTGACGCCGTCCAGTCCGGCGGTGTCGACCACCAGGTGGCCGTCGGTGGGCACGGAGATGCCGTGGCCGGTGGCCCGGACGGCGACGGCGAGGCCGTGCTCGGCGGCGTACCGGACGGCGGCGATCACGTCGCCGGGGTCGGCGGCGGACACCACCAGCGCCGGGCGGTGGTCCAGCGCGAGGTTGTAGCCGGTCCGTCGGGCGTCGTAGTCGTCGTCTCCCGGCCGGTGCACCGGCCCCTTGGTCTCGATCATGCCGGGAGGCTAACCCGCGCCGGGGCGGAGCAATCCCGTCCGTATCCGATCTCTGTCAGGTCGCCCCCGAAGGGGTTCTGACGGTGCGTCACGCACGGCGGCGCGCGGAAGCACCCGGCCGCGACCTCCCCCCGGGGCCGCGGCCGGGTGGCCATGGGGGCGGCGCTACCGACTGTCGCCGGAGGCGCGGGTCATGATCTCCAGGTTGTGACCGCTCGGGTCCTCGAAGTAGGCGCCGCGGCCGCCGAACCAGTCGTTGACGCGCCCGGCGTGGCGGTGGAACGGGTCGGCCCAGTAGGGCAGCCCGCGGGCCCGGACCCGGTCGAGGATCGTGTCGAACTCCTCGTCCCCGACCAGGAAGGCGTAGTGGCCGGTGGGGATCTCCCCGTCGACCCGCATGACGTCCAGCGCGACGTCGTTGGCGAGCCGGACGACCAGGAACGGCTCGCTGCGCACCGGGGCGGCCAGACCGAGGATCTCGGTGAGGAAGCGGGCGGTCTCCTCGTCGTCCCGCGCCGGGACGATCGTGTGGTTCAACTGAACGGCCATGGAACGCTTCCCTCCTGGGACTTCCGGACGTGCTGACGAGCGTAGGACTTGAAGTCCGCTTCACGTCAAGCATGTCGTAAACTACACGATGTAGTGCACCGCAAGGAGGGTTTCCCCGTGACCGAACAGACCGCCCCGGCCGCGACCCCCGGCACCCCGGCCCCCGGCCCGGGCACCCCGGCCGCGACCCCGGCCACCCCGGCCACCGGTTCGGGACCCGCCCACCGCGGCATGCCCGAGAAGCGGGTGGCGATCGCCCGCGCGGCGCGCACGGTGTTCGGCCGCGAGGGCTTCACCCGCACCAGCGTGGACGCCATCGCCGCCGAGGCCGGTGTCTCCAAGCGCACCATCTACAACCACTTCGCCGACAAGGAGCAGCTGTTCCAGTCGGTGATCCTGGAGGGCGCCACCGCGGTGGCCGCCACCCAGGCGAAGATCGCCGACCGCCACCTGCGGAAGATCGTCGACCTGCGGGCCGACCTCGTCGACTTCGGCCTGGAGCGGGTCGACTCGCTCACCACCTTCGCCGAGCACTGGGCGCTGGTCCGCACCATCGAGGCCGAGGCGCTGCACATCCGCCCGGCGCTCCTGGAGGCCTGGCAGGAGGCCGGTCCGCGGGAGACCCACCGCGTCCTGACGCACTGGATGACCGAGTTCGCCGAGCGCGGGCTGCTGGTGGTGCCGGACCCGGCGGAGGCCGCCCGGATGCTCAACCTGCTGACCTTCCTCGCCGTCGCCCAGCCCACCTTCTACGGCGCGCTGCCGATGCCGGCCGAGCGGATCGCCGAGGTCGTGGCCAACGGAGTGGCGGCGTTCCTCGCGGTGTACGGCGCACCGCGGTAGACCGTCCGGTCACCACCGACCCGCCAGGGGGGCACGGGAGATGGAACTGACCGTCGTGGACGTCGGGCCGGACGGGCCCGCGCTGCACCGGGACGTCGCACCGCTGATCCGGGCCCTGCGTCCCGCGCTCGGCGCGGACGGTTTCGCCGCCTTCGCCGCCGAGGCGCACGCCCAGGGGCTGGTGTTCACCGCCGCGTACGACGACCGCGGGCGCTGCCTGGCGGTGGCCACCCACCGGGTGCTGGCCACCAGCCGGGGGCGGCTGTTCTTCGTCGACGACCTGGTGACCGCGCCCGCGGTCCGCTCGGCGGGGGTCGGCGGGCGGCTGTTCGCGGTGCTCCGGGAGCGGGCCCGGGCGGCGGGCTGCGTGCGGATCGAGCTGGACTCGGGGACGGCCAACCACGGCGCGCACCGCTTCTACCGGGCGCACCGGATGGGCGTCACCGCGCTGCACTTCGGCCTCGACCTCCAGGGCGGGACCGACCCCGGCCGGTGACTCCGTCAGGTCCGCGGCCTGACTTGACGGACCCGTCGGGACGCCTTTGACCCTCCCGCACGCCGCCGCCCAGGATTCCGGCCATGGGAGAAAACACCGCAGAAATCGCGCCCCTTTTCCGTTCCCGGGCCGAAATCCGGGTCTCCGCCACTCCGGACGAGATCTATTCGGTGATCAGCGACCTCCCGCGCTGCGGCGAGTGGAGCCCGGAGTGCCAGGGCGGCAGCTGGGTCTCCGGCGCGCCGGCCGCGGTCGGTTCGGTGTTCCGCGGCGAGAACCTGCGCAGCCCGGACGTGGTCGCCTGGGCCCCGGTGGTCCGCGGCACCTGGTACACCCACGCCGAGGTGGTCGCCGCCGAGCCCGGCCGGACCTTCCGCTGGGCCATGCGGGACACCGGCGGCCGCGCCCAGGACAGCGTCTGGGCCTTCGACATCGCCCCCGCGGACGGCGGGAGCACGCTGGTCCACCACTTCCGGATGGGCGCCGCCACCGAGGGGATCCGCGGCATCACCGCCGGGATGGACGAGGACGCGAAGCGCCGCTTCTTCGCCGAGTGGGGCGAGAAGGTCGCCGCCGACCTCGGGGTGACCCTGGAGCGGATCAAGCAGGTCGTCGAGAAGAACCGATAAATCCACAGCCCCCCCCTGAAAGCACAGCGACCCGAATCCCACGAGAGGGCGGAACGGTGCTCCTTCAGCGCATTGCCAACCGGGGAATCCGACTGGGCACGCTCTTCGAGCGGGCCGCCGTCCGGAACGGCGCCAACGTGGTGATCCTCGACCACGACCTCGACATCGCCCCCGAGCTGGGCCGACGGGCCACCGTCGCCGAGCTCGCCGACCTGGTCGACGACCACGCCTCCCGGCTCTGGGCGGCCGGGGTCCGGCCGGGCCGCCGGGTGGTGGTCCACAAGTCGAACAGCTTCGACATCACCCTGCTCGCCTGCGCCACGGCCCGGATCGGCGCCGTCCCGGTGCTGCTCTCGCCCCAGCTGGACGGCGCGACCGTCGCCGAGCTGGTCCGCCGCACCGACGAGCCGTTCCTGGTCACGGACGCGGTCAAGCTCGCCAAGGAGCTGCCGGCCGAGGTCTTCGACCTGGCCGCGACCGTCCTGCTGGCCTCCGGCAGCCACCCCGGCGGGGTCGAACTCGCCGGGCTGGCCGGCTCGCCCCGGGTCGCGCCGGTCACCGCGCCGCCGGACCGGCCGACCCTGATCACCCACACCTCGGGCACCACCGGAACGCCCAAGCTGGCCGTGCACACCGGTCACACCCTGGAGGCCCGCTACCGTCCGCAGGCGCTCGTCCTGCGGCCCGTCGTCCCGGGCCGGGAGACCATCGCGATCCACGTCTCCTTCGTGCACTCGCGGCTGATCACCGCCCTGGCGATCTCGCTGTTCCGCGGCTTCCCGATCCTGGTCCTGGCGCACTCGGAGGCCGGGCACGTCGCCGACCTGTTCGCCCGGCTGCGCCCCGGGATCCTGGAGGCGCACCCCAACTCCTTCATGGAGTGGGAGGAGCTGGCCGAGGACCCGCGCCGCCCACTGGCCAACGTCAAGCTGTTCTCCTCCACCTTCGACGCGATCCACCCGCGCACCGTGCGGACCATGCTGGGCGCCTCCCGGCGGCGCGCGCCGCTCTTCGGCCAGCTGTACGGGCAGAGCGAGGTCGGCCCGGCGGTGGTGCGCGCCTTCTCCCGGCAGCGCGGGGCGGACGCGGACGGCCGCTGCGTGGGCATGCCGTTCCCCGGCTTCACCGACGTCCGGGTGGTGAGCCGCAACGGCGAGCCGCCGTCGGCGGACAACCCCGGGTTCATCGAGGTCCGCAGCGACGGCCGGATCGTCACCTACCTCGGTGAGCAGGCCCGCTACGAGCGGCAGGTCGAGGACGGCTGGTGGCGGATGGGCGACGTCGGCTACCGCACCCGGTGGGGCTGCGTGCACCTGCTGGACCGCGAGGTCGACCTGATCGAGGGCTTCGGCTCCACCCTGGCCGCCGAGGACACCCTGTTCGCCCGCCTGGCCCAGCTCGCCGAGGTGGTGATCGTCCCCGGCGCGGACGGCCGGCCGGTCCCGGTGATCTGCACCAAGGACGACCGCCCGATCGACCCGGCCGCCTGGCGGGCCGCCGCGGCCGGCCTGCCGCCGATGGCCGATCCGGTGCAGTGGCGGCTCGGTGAACTCCCCGCCACCGCCACCACCAAGATCAAGCGGCTGGAACTGGCCCGCCGGCTGGCGGCCGCCGAGGGCGACGGGCCGGTCCGATGAGCGCGGGCCGCGGCGCCCCGGCCACCGTGCTGGTGGCCGGCGGCGGGATCGGCGGCCTGGCCGCCGCGCTGGCCCTCGCCAGGGCCGGCCACCGGGCGGTGGTCCTGGAGCGGGCGCCGGAGTTCGCCGAGATCGGTGCCGGCATCCAGATCGCGCCGAACGGCATCCTCGCCCTGGAGCGGCTCGGCCTCGGCGACGCCGTCCGGGCGGCCGGGGTGCACATGGCCGAGCTGCGCTTCATGGACGGCGTCACCGGCGAGCACGTCACCAGCCTGACCCTCACCGAGCGGTACCGGCGGCGGTTCGGCAACCCGTACGTGGTGGTGCACCGGGCCGAGCTGCACGGGCTGCTGCTGCGCGCCTGCCGGGCGGAGCCGCGGATCGAACTGCGCGCCGCCACCGCCGTCACCGGTTACCGGCAGGACGCCGGGGGCGCCGAGGCGCTGCTGGCGGACGGCGGTCCGGTGCGGGGCGACGCGCTGGTCGGGGCGGACGGCATCCACTCGGCGGTCCGCGCCCAGCTGGTCGGCGACGGCGAACCGAGGATCTCCGGGATCACCGTCTACCGGGCGGTGATCCCGATGGAGCTGGTCCCCGAAGAGCTGCGGCTGACCAGCTCGGTGACCTGGTGGGCCGGCCCGCACTGCCACTTCGTCCACTACCCGATCGCCGGCGGGGCGTTCCTCAACCTGGCCGCCTCCCGGGACAACGGCGCCACCGAGGCGCTCGCCAACGTCCCGGTCACCGAGGAGACGGTCGCGGAGCAGCTGGTCGGCCTGACCGCGCCGGCCGCGCGGCGGCTGCTGGGGCTCGGCGAGGGCTGGCGCTCCTGGGTGCTGGTGGACCGGGACCCGGTGGAGCGCTGGACGGACGGCCGGGTGGCGCTGCTCGGCGACGCCGCCCACCCGATGCTGCACTACGCGGCGCAGGGCGCCTGCCAGGCCCTGGAAGACGCCGTGCTGCTCGGCGAGTTGATGGTCGAGACCAGTGAACTCACCGACACGTTCAGCTCGTTCGCCGCCGAACGGCGCGCACGTACGGCGGCGGTGCAGCGCGCCGCCCGGGAGTCGATCCGGCTCTGGCACCCGGCGGACGAGGCCGCGGAGGAACGGAACCGGCTGCTCGGCGGCCTCTCCGAGGACGATCTGCACGAGCGGGTGGCCTGGATGCACGGGGCCAAGACCTTTTCATCATCGGATCATCACAACTACGATGCCGAGCCATGGGCATGATCGACAATCATCTCCAGGTCTGCATCATCGGCGCGGGACCCCGCGGCCTCTCGGTCCTGGAACGGCTCTGCGCCAACGAACGGGCCCGCCCCGCCGGGGCCGCCGTCACCGTGCACCTGGTGGACCCGGCGCTCCCCGGCGCGGGCCGGGTCTGGCGCACCGACCAGTCCCAGCACCTCCTGATGAACACGGTGGCCTCGCAGATCACCGTGTACACCGACGACAGCGTCCGGATCGACGGGCCGGTCGAACCCGGCCCCAGCCTGTACGAATGGGCCGAGTCCCTGGCCCGGAAGGGCAGTCCTGCCGGGTCCCCGACCGTCCACGACGACCGGACGCCGGCCCCGGCCGTCCACGACGACCGGACGCTGGCCGAGGCGGCCGCGCTAGGCCCGAACACCTACCCGACCCGCGCCTTCTACGGCCAGTACCTGCACGACGCCTTCCGCACCGTGATCGCGGCCGCCCCGCCCACCGTGACCGTCCGGGTGCACCGCTCCCGGGCGGTCGCGATGGCCGACGCCCACGGCTTCCCCGGCGGCCCGCAGGGCGTCCGACTGGAGGACGGCACCCGGCTGAACCGGCTGGACGCGATCGTGCTCGCCCAGGGGCACCTCCCCGCCCGGCCCAACCCGCGCGAGGCGCGCACCGCCAGCCTGTCCCGGATCCACCACCTCACGTACGTCACCCCCGCCAACCCCGCCGACGTCCACGTCACCGTCCGGCCCGGCCAGGCCGTCCTGCTGCGCGGGCTGGGCCTCAACTTCTTCGACCACATGGCCCTGTTCACGCTCGGCCGGGGCGGCCGGTTCGAGCAGGCGGACGGCGCGCTGGTCTACCACCCCTCCGGCGCCGAGCCCCGGTTGTACGCCACCTCGCGGCGCGGCATCCCCTACCACGCGCGCGGCGAGAACGAGAAGGGCGCGTACGGCCGCCACCTGCCCCGGCTGCTCACCGCCGAGGTGGTCGCCGGGCTGCGCGAGCGCGCCCGCCGGGGCGAGCCGGTGCGCTTCGCCACCGACCTCTGGCCGCTGGTCTCCCGCGAGGTGGAGGCCGTCTACTACGGCGCGCTGCTCACCGCCCGGGCCCGCGACGCCGAGCGCGCGGCGTTCACCGACCGGTTCCTGACCGCCGCCGACCCGGCCGCCGTGCTCGACGCCCACGGCATCGCGCCGGCCGACCGGTGGAGCTGGGAGCGGCTCTCCCGCCCCTACGCAGGAAGGGAGTTCACCGACCGCGCGGACTTCCGCGGCTGGCTGCTCGACCACCTGCGGCAGGACGTCGCGGAGGCCCGGGCCGGCAATCTGAGCGGACCGCTCAAGGCCGCCCTGGACGTGCTGCGCGACCTGCGCAACGAGATCCGGCTGGCGGTCGACCACGGCGGCATCGCGGGCGACTCCTACCGGGACGACCTGGACGGCTGGTACACCCCGCTGAACGCCTTCCTCTCCATCGGCCCGCCGGTCGAACGGATCGAGCAGCTGATCGCCCTGATCGAGGCCGGGGTGGTGGAACTCCTCGGCCCCGGCACGGAGATCAGGATCGACCCGGTCGACCCGGCGTTCACCGCGCACTCGACCGCCGTACCGGGCCCGCCGGTCCGGACCACGGTGCTGATCGAGGCCCGACTGCCGGAACCCGATCTGCGTCGCACCGACGACCCGCTGCTGCGGCACCTGCTGGACACCGAGCAGTGCGCCGCCTACCGGATCCCCGGGACGTCCGGCACCGACCACCTGACCGGCGGCCTGGCGGTCACCGAGCGGCCCTACCGGCTGCTGGACGCGCACGGCCGGGCGCACCCGCGCCGCTTCGCGTACGGGGTGCCGACCGAGTCGGTGCACTGGGTCACCGCGGCGGGCATCCGGCCCGGCGTGGACTCGGTGACCCTCGGCGACTCCGACGCCATAGCCCGGGCGGTGCTGGCGCTCTCCCCCGCCCCCGAGTGGCCCGCCCCGGCCGGTCCGGAACCGGCCGGGGCCACCGGAGCCGCCGGGGCCGCCGGGTCCGTGCAGTCCGTGCAGTCCGAACCGAGAGGCGTCGTCGTATGACCGAACACCCCCGTCCGCCGGCCGCGGCGGAGCCCGACACCGGGCTGCTCTCGCCCGTCCGGGCCGGCACCCCGGTCGAGGCGGCCGTCTCCGACCCCGCCTGGCTGCAGGCCATGCTGGACGCCGAGGCGGCCCTGGCCCGGGCCCAGGCCGGCCTCGGCACGGTGCCGCCCGCCGCGGCCGCCGCGATCACCCGGACCGCCCGCGCCGAGCGGTTCGACGCCCGGGGGCTGGCCCTGGCCTGCCGGGAGACCGCCAACCCGGTGGTCGGCCTGGTCCGGGCGCTGACCGTGGCCGTGGCCGCCGAGGACCCGGCCGCCGCCGAGTACGTGCACCGCGGCTCCACCAGCCAGGACATCCTCGACACCGGCGCGATGCTGGTCGCCGCCCGGGCGCTGACGCTGATCCGCGCCGACCTCGACCGCACCGCCCGCGCGCTCGCCGCCCTGGCCGCCGAGCACCGGGACACCGTGCTGGCCGGCCGCACCCTCGCCCTCCACGCGGTGCCCACCACCTTCGGCCTCAAGGCGGCCGGCTGGCGGCAGCTGGTGCTCGACGCCGACCGCCGGCTCGCCGCCGTCCTTGCGGACGGGCTGCCGGTCGCCCTGGGCGGCGCCGCCGGCACCCTGGCCGGCTACCTGGAGTACGCCCGGCTGGACGGCCCCGACCCGGACGTGGACGCCGGCGCCTACCTGGACCGGCTGCTGGACGCCTTCGCCGCGGAGACCGGGCTGGCCCGCCCGGTGCTGCCCTGGCACGCGCTGCGCACCCCGATGGCCGACCTGGCCGCCGCGCTGGCCCTCACCGCCGGCGCGCTCGGCAAGATCGCGGTGGACGTGCAGTCGCTGACCCGCACCGAGGTCGGCGAGCTGGTCGAACCGACCGCGGCCGGCCGCGGCGCCTCCTCCGCCATGCCGCACAAGCGCAACCCGGTGCTGGCCACCCTGCTGCGCAGCGCCGCGCTCCAGGTCCCGGTGCTGGCCGCCGGGCTGACCCAGTGCCTGGTCACCGAGGACGAGCGCTCGGGCGGCACCTGGCACGCCGAGTGGCTGCTGCTGCGCGAGTGCCTGCGGCTGGCCGGCGGCGCCGCGCACACCTCGGTCGAGCTGGCCGAGGGGCTGCTGGTCCGGCCGGAGCGGATGCGGGTCAATCTGGAACTCACCGGCGGGCAGCTGGTCTCCGAGCGGATCGCCGCCCGGCTGGCGCCGGAGCTCGGCAAGGCGCGGGCCAAGGAGCTGCTGACCGAGGTGTCGCTGACCGCCGACCGGGAGGGCCGGACGCTGGCCGAGGTCCTGGTCGAACAACCCGCGCTGAAGGGCCACTTCACCGCCGAGGAGCTCGCCGCCCTGTGCGACCCGGCCGGGTACACCGGCGCGGCCGGGGCCCTGGTGGACCGGGCGCTGCGCCCCTGAGCGGAGGACGTCCGGGGACGCCGGGACCCCGCGGGCCCGGACGGCCCGCGGGGTCCCGGTGCGCTCAGCCCCGGATGACGGTCTTGGTCCGCATCAGGAACTCCCCCAGGTAACCGTCGTGCGGCACCCCGGGCCGGATCCAGTACGTCGGGTGGTCGCCCCGGTAGACGTTGCTGATGCTCGGCTCCCGCAGCAGCCGGTCGAACAGCGCGTCGTCCCCGGTGAGCGCGGTCAGCACCAGCGAGTCGCGCAGCGGCGCGACCCCCGCCTCCGGGCTCCACGGCGCCACCCAGACGCAGGGGAAGGCGAGTTCGACGCCGGTCTGCTCGGCGTCCGGCCGGTCCACCTGGTGCACGGCCGGGCGCAGGACGGCGCTGCCGTCGCCGAGTTCGGCCACCACGCCGTCCCCGCCGAGCCAGGCCCGGGTGCCGGCCGCCCGGCGCAGCAGATAGGCCTCGATCGCCCGCGCCTCGGCGACCGGCTGGACGGAGAGCACCGCCTTGTCGTCCTCCGGCGGCAGGCTCGGGATGGTGGCCAGCCGCTCGGCGATCGCCCGGGCCAGCGGCGCCGGGTCGCCCTCGACCAGCACGGCGGTGGCGTTGATGCAGGCCACGCCGCCCTGGTGGGCGATCGAGTCGACGACGGTGTCCAGGTGCGCCCGCCAGTCGGTGTCCCGGGTGATCAGGATCTTGGACCGGCCGGGGCCCTGCGGCAGCACGGTGCTGCCCGCGTACTTGCGGACCACCTCGTCGCCGCCGTAGACCATGCCGAGGTCGGCACCGGCCAGGATCTCGTCCGCGGCCTCGTGGTCGGTGGGCAGCAGCATCACCTGGTCCGCGCCGAAGCCGGCCAGCCGCAGCGCGGTGACCAGCCGGTGCGGGGTGAGCGGCTCCCGCCGGGAGGGCCGGACGGCGACCCGGTAGCCGAGCGCCAGCGCCTCCAGCCAGAGCCCGTGCGGGCCGGGGTGGTTGCCGGCCGCGTGGACGGCGAACACCTCGCCGCGCCTGGTCCAGACGGCGCTGCCGTCGAGGGTCGCGCCGTCCCGCCAGTCGCTCACCGCACCGACCGGCCGGGCCCGGTAGGCGGACCAGCCGGCCTTCTCGGCCGAGTCGGCGATCGCCCGGGTGGCGTCCCGGACGACCGTGATCGGCACCCCGGAGACCCGGGCGACGGCCCGCTCGTAGGCCGGGAAGTCGAGGCCGTCGATGATCTCCGAGGTGAAGATCCGCCCGGCCCTGGCCAGCGCGGCGAACCGCTCCTCGGCGGGCAGCGACTCGCCGGCGCGCAGGGCGCGCATCGCCCGGGTGACGAACAGCTTCGGGACGAGGCTGAGTTCGGCGAACGGCGTGCCGGTGACCTCGTCCACCGCGGTGCGGCGACGGGCCCGGAACGGTTCGCCGGGGCCGAGCGCGTCCAGCTGGAGCAGCGCGGGCGGCCGGCCCGGCTGTGCGGGCTGGTCGGGCTGGTCGGGCTGGTCGGGCTGGTCGGGCTGCGACATCAGTACACCCCCTCGATCACCGTCTCGTTGTCGAACTCCTGGACCGGGGCGATGTCCGCCACCGCGTCGCCGAGCTGTCCGGGCAGCGCGGCGATCCGGGTGCCGTGGTCGCGCTCCAGGTTGTTGGGCATCAGCAGGCTCTTGGAGACGTGGTGCATGACCACCTGGCCGCGTTCGCCGTACTCCACCGTCCGCCCGGTCTCCGGGTCGATCACGCCGAAGCTCATGTACGGCGAGTACGGGTCGTAGACGCAGGGGTCGTCGTCGGTCAGCCCGTGCCGCTCGCTGGCGTTGCCGAGGATCATGGTCGAGCCGTAGCCGCTGTAGAGCACCGCGTTCGGGAACACCTCGGTGCGGTACAGGTGGCGGGTGTCCGGGTCCATCTGGGTGCCGACCCAGTTGATCGCCCGGATCTTCTCGTCGACCAGCTTGGCGAGGCCCTCCCGGCGGGCGATCCGCTCCAGCACCGGCGGGGTGCACATCAGCACCCCGACGTCCTGGGTCTCCAGCAGGAAGGCGACCTGGTCGACGATGTGCTCGGCGTAGGCGCCGGCCTCGGCGGCCTTGCCGTCGGAGATCAGCTTCTTGACCCAGCGCGGGTCGAGGTCCACGGTGAAGGACAGACCGCCGCGGTACGCGGTCTGCGCCTTGATCACGTCGCCGACCATGTGCGGGCCGGTGGGCGCGACGACCAGCCAGTTGACGCCCTGCGGCACGCCGTGGCCGTCGAGCTGGGCGCTGGACCAGCCGAGCAGCCGGTCCAGCCAGTCGCGCAGCAGCACGACCCGCTTGGGCGCGCCGGTGGTGCCGCCGCTCTCGTAGACCCCGACCACGTCGGGGCGGTCGCCGTAGCCGCGGGGAACCAGGTCCTCGACCCGGGCGGTGCGCAGCTCACTGGCGAGGTTGGGGAACTTGGCGAGGTCGGCGTGGGTGCGGACCTCGGTGAGCGGGTCGAAGCCGAGGCCGCCGGCCCGGGCCAGCCAGAACGGCGAGCCGGTCTCCGGCGAGAAGTGCCAGCGCATCGCGGCGCGCAGGTAGGCGTCGGGGTCCGGCACGGCGTCGAACGGCAGGTCCAGCAGCGGATCGACGGCGGGGTTGGCTGCAGCAGCCACAACGGTCCTTCCTCGGGTCGGCGGGAGTCAGCGGGAGGTGCCGGGCGGGTTGTCGATGGCGTAGCGCCAGCGGCCGTCCGCGCCGCGCCGGGCGACGTCGGTGGCCGTGCCCTCGTCGCGGACCGGCCCGTCCGGGCCCTCCCCCTCGATCAGGTAGTCGCCGATCAGCAGGGCGAGGTCGTCGGCCACGTAGCACTGCCGGACCTCGATCCGGATGGGCAGGCCGAAGGCGAGGAACCGGGCGGTGGCGGCGCGCCGCTCGTCGCCGGTCACCGCGTCGCCGGGCGTGTTGACGAAGACCGCGCCGGGCTCGAAGAGCCGCTCCACGGCCTCCGCGTCGCCGGCGTTGAAGGCCTCGGCGAAGACCAGGGGCAGCCGGGCCGGGTCGGTGGGCGGCGCGGACGGCCCGGCGTCCGGGCGGTTCTCGGTGGTGGTCATGCGGTCATCCCGTCTGGACGCCGGCGGTGACCCCGCCGGACGGCTCGTCGGGCAGCCGGTCGAGGCTGAACCCGAAGTAGGTCTTGTACGCCTCCAGGACGGCCGCGTCGCCGCTGAACTCCTCGGTGCTGCGCTCCTTCCCGGCGACCCTGGAGAGCTGGTTGCCCTTGAGGGTGAGCCGGCCGTCCTCGGTCCGCAGCGAGCAGAACACGTCCTGCAGGAACGGGGACTCGGGCGCGGTGCGGTACCACCAGAGGGTGGGCCGGAAGTCCTCGATCCGCACCGGTCGGTCCTCCAGCCGGTACAGCGGCTTGCCGTTCAGCAGCACGTCGAAGCCGCCGCCCTCGACGTCGACCAGCTGGAACTCGCCGTCCGGGTCGTGCTGGACCTCGCGCGAGGCCAGCCGCAGCGGGTGCCGGCTGTTGCGGCCGAAGCCGGTGTCGACCAGCCACTGCTCGCCGTCGGCGGTGACCCGCAGCGCGAGGTGGCACAGGGCCGCGCCGAGCGTGCCGCCGGGGCGGTGGACCCGGCCGGGGAGGATCTCCACCGGGTAGCCGAGGGCGGTGAGCAGGAACGAGAGGGCCGGGTTCACCTCGTAGCAGCCGCCGCCCCGGTGCTGGCGGACGATCTTGTCGAGGACCCGCTCGTCCATGTGGATGGGCTCGTCGAGGTGGTAGCCGAGGTTCTCGAACGGCACGGACAGCACGTGCCGTTCCTGGAGGTGGGTGAGCGCGGCGAGGTCGGCCCGCTCGGGCCGTTCGGCGCCGATCCGGGCGAGGTACGCGTCCACCATGGCGTCGTCCAGCACGGTGATCTCCTTGTCGGTGGTTCCGGTGGTTCCGGTGGTTCCGGTGGTTCCGTCGGGCTTTTCCGGTTCCGGTCGTGCTTTTACGGGGGGAACGATTGCGGGACGTGTACAACCCGTCAGGGGAATTCCGGGCCCCCCGGCGCATTCCGTACGGCGTTCGACAATCCGAGCGCATGAGCGATCAGTCCACCGGTGATCCGGACGCCGTCCCGGGTGAGCACCGACTCGGCGTGGAACTGCACCGAGGCGAAGCCCGGACCCCGCAGGGCGTGCACCTCACCGGTCGCGACGTCCCGGGCGATCCGGACCGTGCCGCCCCCCGGGGCCTCGAACTCCGCCGGCCCGCCCGGGCAGGCGTCCCAGACGGCGGCGAAGGTGTTGTAGAAGCCCACCCGCTCGGCGGCGCCGAACACGTCGACGGCCCGCTGCACGCCCTGGTTGGGCACCGTCCGGCGGACCAGCGGCAGGCCCAGCTCGCCGCAGAGCACCTGGTGGCTCAGGCAGACCGCCACGAAAGGCTGCCTGGCGGCCAGCAACTCCCGCACCGCCGAACGGAGATGGGCGATCTTCGGGTGCGCGGTGTCCCGCGGGTCGCCGGGTCCGGGGCCGAGCACCACCAGGTCGGCGCCGGCGCGGGTGTACGGCTCGTCGAACCGGCGGACCTCGACCTCCGGACCGAGCGCCCGCAGCTGGTGGCCGATCATCGCGGTGAAGGTGTCCTCGGCGTCCACCACCAGCACCCGCCGGCCGGCCAACCCGGCGTGCGGGCGGGCCCGTCGGGACACCTCGGCGAACCAGAACCCGGCCAGCTCCCGGTTGCGCCCGGCCAGGGCCGCCCGCACCTCGGGGTGCGCGGCGAACCGGTCCGGGCCGCCGTCCGCCGGAGCGGCGAGCGGCCCGGCGGCGGCGCGGCCCCCGGTCGCGGCCAGCAGCCCGGCCGCCTTGGCCCCGGTCTCGGCCACCTCGGAGCGCGGGTCCGAGTGCCGCACCAGGGTCGCCCCCACCCCGATCCGCAGCCGGCCGGTGGCCGGCTCGATGTCGGCGGTGCGGATCAGGATCCCGGAGTCCAGCGAGCGCCCGCCGGCCGCGTCCCGGCCGATCAGCGCGACCACCCCGCTGTAGTAACCCCGGCCGGCCCGCCGCCCGGACAGATCCGGGCCATCATCTTCAGCTCCTCGTCGAGCACCATGTAGAGCTCGTCGGTCTCCTTGCGGTCACCGAGGAACTCCAGCAGCCCGTCGAGCTCCGGGCCCTGCTCCGGGTAGCGGTACGTGCCGCTGATCGGGTTCATCACCGCCCGCCCGCCGTGCACGCTGATGTGCCGCTCGGGGGTGGCGCCGACCAGCGTCCGCTCGCCGGTGTGCACGAGGAAGGTCCAGTGGGCGCCGGTCTCCCGCTGGAGCAGCCGGCGGAACAGGGTGAGCGCGGCGGTGGTCGCGTCCCCGTCGACCGCGGCGACGAAGGAGCGCTTGAGCACGAAGTTGGCGCCGGTCCCCTCGCCGATCTCCTCGGCGAGCACCCGGCGGACCTGCTGCGCGTACTCCTCGTCGCCGAGGTCGAAGGCGCCGCCGGTCAGGTCGACCGGCCCGTCCGGGAGCCGGTCGAGCAGTTCGTCGAGCGGCAGCGCCGACTGGTCGGTGACGGTGAGCGCGAGCAGCGGGGTACCGTCGTCGGGGGCCTCGAAGCCGCGCTCGGCGATCTGCCGGTAGGGGACGAGGACGAGCAGCTCGTGCCGCTCGCCGCCGGACGGTGCCCCGGCAGCGGGGACGTCGGCCGCAGCGGCGTCGGCCGGTGGCAGGTCCGCCGGCGGCAGGTCGGCCAGCGGCAGGTCGGCCAGCGCCCCGGGCGCGGACACCTCGCCGAGCAGCAGCTCCACCACGCCCGGCCCGGTGGCCTCGGGGCGGTGCAGCAGCGCGAAGGCGGGCGGCCGGGCGGCCAGCACCCGGTCCAGCGGGGAGGCGGACGCGCCGTGGTCCGCGGGAGTGGGTCTAGGCACCGAGCCCGGCACCCCCGTCCACCGCGAGGTCGTGCAGGGTGATGTGGCCGGCCTCGTCGGAGAGCAGGAAGGCCACCGCGTGGGCGACGTCCTCGGGCCGGGCCAGCTTCCCCAGCGGGATGCCGACCTTGTAGGCGGCCGGCGACCCGGCGACCGTGGCGGCCCGGCCGTCGTCCCCGTCCGCCCACATCGCGCTGAGCATCGGGGTGTCGGTGGAGCCGGGCGCGACCACGTTGCAGCGGATCCCGTAGCGGGCGACCTCCAGGCCGAGGCTCTTGGTGAAGTGGGTGGCCGCCGCCTTGGACGCCGCGTAGGCGGCCATCTCGGCGCGCGGGACGAGGCCCGCGTTCGAGGCGACCGTGACGATCGCGCCCCGCCGGCGCGGGATCATCCGGTGGACCACCGTCCGGGAGACCCGGAAGACGCCCTCGGCGTTGATCGCGAAGGTGGTCCGCCAGTCCTCGTCGGTGAGGTCGCGGACCTCGCCGAGCCGCAGCACACCGGCGTTGTTGACCAGGTGGTCGATCGGACCGAGCACCCGCTCGGCGGTGTCGACGGCCGCCTCGACGGAGGCGCTGTCGGTGACGTCGAGGGGGACGGCCGCCACCGTGAGTCCCTCGGCGGTCAGCTTGCCGGTGAGCTCGGCGAGGCGGTCGGCGTCCCGGTCCGCGGCCGCGACCAGCGCGCCGCGCTCGGCCAGCAGCCGGACCACGGCGGCGCCGATGCCGCCCGCCGCGCCGGTGACCAGTGCCACCTTGTTTCTCATGTGCGAACCTCCCTGGGGGACGCGGACCGGGGGCTCGGGCCGCGGGTGGGGCGGGGTTGGTGCACGGGACGGAGCGGGGTGGTGCGGGGCGTGCGGGCAGTGCGGGCAGTACGGGCGGTGCGGGCGGTGCCGGCGGTACGAGCGGTCCGGCTCAGGCACGCCAGGCGGACACCACCGCGACGGCCTGCTCCGGGTTGAGCCGCGGATCGCACAGGCTCGTGTACTTGTCGCCGACCCGGGCGAGCCCGGCCGCGTCGTCGGCGCACTCGGTGACGTCGTCCGGGGTGGTCTCCAGGTGCAGGCCCCCGGCGGCGCCGCCCTCCGCCCGGACGGCCTGCTGGAACAGCTCGACCTCCCGGACCAGCGCCGGGACCAGCCGGGTCTTCAGCCCGTCCGGCCCGGGCACGGTGTTGCCGTGCATCGGGTCGGTGAGCCAGACCACCGGGTGCCCGGCCGCGTGCACGGCCCTGACCAGCCCCGGGAGGACCTCGGCGACGCGGTCGGCGCCGAGCCGGGCGATCAGGGTGAGCCGGCCGGGCTCCCGGCCGGGGTCGAGCACGGCGCACAGCCGCAGCAGCTGCTCCGGGGTGGTGCTCGGGCCGACCTTGCAGCCGACCGGGTTGACCACCCGGGCGAGCAGGGCGACGTGCGCGCCGTCCGGGTCCCGGGTGCGCTCGCCGATCCACGGGAAGTGCGTGGAGGCGAGCAGCGGGCGGCCCTGCGGGTCCCGGCGGAGCAGCGGCAGTTCGTAGTCCAGCAGCAGCGCCTCGTGGCTGGTCCACACCGGCGGGCAGGCGACGGACGGGTCGCCGGGGGCGAGCCGGCCCAGGTGGGCCATCACCCGGCGGGCCGCCTCGTAGCCGGCCGCCAGCCGGCGCGGGTCGGGGGTGCGGCGGACCGGGTCGGGCTCCGGACCGTTGACCAGGTGCCCCCGGTAGACCGGGAGTTCGACGCCGTCGCACAGCTCGGTGGGGTGCGAGCGGGGCTTGGCGAACTGGCCGGCGATCCGACCGATCCGCACCACCGGGCGGTGCGTGGTGAGCTTCAGCCGGCCGGCCAGCACGTCGAGCAGCGCGGCCTTGCGGGCGATGTCACCCGCGGTGCACTCCTGCGGGTCCTCGGCGCAGTCGCCGGTCTGCAGGACGTGCGCCCCGCCCCGCGCGACCCGGCCGAGCAGGGCCCGCAGCCGGTGCACGTCGACGGCCGCCACGAGTGCCGGACGGTCGGCCAACTCCTTCCTCGCCGCCGCCAGTTCGAACGGATCGGGCCAGTCCGGCTGCTGCCCGGCGGGGCGGCCGGCGAGCTGTCCCACGAGCAGGTGGTCCACTGACGTCTCCCTCCCGGACCGGCGGACACGTGCTACTCGGCGAGGCCGCGGACCAGCCCGGCCACCCGGACCACCCGGCGGGCCTGGAACTCCACGGCGGCGATGTTCTCCTCGTGCACCTGGCCCGGGACGTTCCGGGAGACCGCGCTGGCCCCGTACGGATTGCCGTTCTGCGGCCGGAACAGCACCGGGTCGGTGGAGCCGGTGGCCAGGATCAGCGAGCCCCAGTGGCAGAACGCGTTGTGCAGCGCGAGGATCGCGCTCTCGTGGCCGCCGTGCGGCGCCGAGCCCGAGGTGAACGCGGAGACCGCCTTGTCGGCCAGCCCGCCGGGGATCGACAGCGGCGCCGTCGAGTCGACGAACCGCAGCACCTGCGCGGCCGGCAGGCCGAACCGCACCGGGGTGCCGATCAGGATGCCGTCCGCCCAGGCCAGATCGGACAGCTCGGCCACCGGCACGTCCGCGGTGCGTTCCCGCAACTCCCGGGCGGCGTCCTCGGTGCCCGGCACGTAGGTGTCGTCCGGCAGGTCGGCGATCCGGCGCAGCCGCACCTCCGCGCCCGCCTTCCCGGCGGCGTCGGCCGCCGCCTCGGCCAGCCTGGCGACATTTCCGGTGGACGACCAATAGATCACGGCAATGGTGGTCACGGCGGCGAACTCCTCGGGGACGGGGGCGCGTTCCACCGATCGTCGACCGCGGACCGCCGGCCGGCAACGGAGTTCCCGGCACTTCGTCAGGTGGCGGCGCACTCCATCAAATACTCACCGGTCACTTCTCCGACCGCCCCGCATTGACCGTGCCCGACATTGACCTCCACCCGGTCCGGCATTGACCCCGGCCCGACCTGACATTGACCGGGGCACTCACTTTTCCGGGCACGAATTGCTGCCTATCCTCGGCCACGGCACCGTTTTCGGTCCGTCGCAGAGCCGAGGAGCAGTGATCCCGCAGTGAAGAAACCGCCGGCCGCCGAACCCCGAACCGGAGACCTGCGGCCGCTGATCGCCGAGGGCGTCTCGCCCTGGCTGGACGGGATCAACCGCGGCCTGGTCACCTCGGGCCTGCTCGGCCGGCTGATCGACCGCACCGGCCTGCGCGGCGCCACCACCAACCCCGCCCTGCTCGCCGGACCGCTGCGCCACGACCCGGTCTACGCCGATCAGTTGACCCGGCTGGCGGAGCACCACGTCTCCCCCGAGGGCTCGGTCTGGGCCGTCGCGGTGCACGACCTGCGGATGGTCTGCGAGGAGTTCCTGGGCGTCCACCGCGCCACCCACGGCCACGACGGCCTGGTCTCGGCCGACCTGGACCCCCGGCTGGCGCACGACGCCGCCGCGACCGTCGCGGAGGCCGTCGAACTCTCCCGCGCGGTGGACCGGCCCAACCTGCTGGTCAAGATCCCGGCCACCGCCGCCGGCCTGACCGCGATCCGCGACTGCGTCGGCCGCGGGCTCGGTGTGCACGCCACCGGGCTGTACTCGGTGCGGCGCTACGGGCAGGTGGTGGACGCCTACTTCGACGGTCTGGAGCAGGCGCTGGCGGCCGGCCGGCCGCTGGCCGCGATCGCCTCGGTGGCCTCGCTCCCGGTCGGCCGGGTGGACCGGGAGATCGACCGCCGGCTCGCCGCGATCGCCGGCCGGGACGCCGCCGCCCTGCGCGGCCTCACCGCCCAGGCGGCCGCCCGGCTGATGTACCGGGCCTACGAGGAGCGGCTCGGCGACGGCCGCTGGCGCACCCTGCGCGCCTCGGGGGCCCGCCCGCAGCGGCTGCTGTGGACCGACTCGGCGCTGGGCGGCGCCGCCGCACAGGCCCGGTACGTGGCCGGGCTGGTCTCCTGGGGCACCGCGCACGCGATGACCCGGCCGGTGCTGGACGAGGCGGTCCGCAAGCTCCGGCTGGAGGGGGACACCCTGCTCGGCCAGTACGAGGCGGCCCGGGCGGTGCTCGACCGGCTGGGCCGGCACGGCGTCGACTACTGCACGGTCGCCCGGCGGCTGGAGGAGCAGAGCGTCCCGCTGCTGGTCGACCACTGGTTGCGCCTGCACACCGCCGTCGAGGCCCGCACGAGCGCCCGCCCGGCCGCCCGCCCGGGCGATCAGGAACCGGCCCGAATTCCCTTTCCCTGAATCATCCTGATGATCCGTCACTCGGGTACCACGGGCCCCGCCCGGACGGCCCGGACCTGTTCTTGACGGGAACAACCGCCCCCGCATACCTTCCGGATTGCAGGCCGTCACGCACTCCCTTCAGCTCGGGGGTCCGGGCGCGTCTTGTGGATCAGCCCGGACGAGGCCGCGGCGTCGGGGTGCGTGCACCGCAAAGGCGGAGGTGGCGGCACCTCCCGGCCGCGAGCCCGGGGGCGGGGCCGCCGCGACGGGGGCACTCCCGGGCCGAGGGCCGGGGCGCGCGTGCCCCGGGGGGTACCTCCCGGCCGAAGGCCGGGGGAGCGTCGCGGACCGGGGCCGATCCACACGAACGCCCCAGGGGGAGGGAAGGTCATGACGCGACGGTCGGCCGACTCAATCGCGTTCGACGTCCTGGAACTGCTGGCCAGTGAGGCGCCGGCCGACCAGTTGGCGGAGCTGGTCGAGCAGGCCCGGCGGAGCTGCGAGTCCGCCCGGGAGCGGGAGGCGCTCTGCCGGATCGAGCAGCTCGGCCTGTCCATCCGCTCCCGGTCCCAGCAGCGCCGCCGGCGCGAGGCCGGCCTGGCCGCGCTCGCCGACACCGCCCGCGACCTGGCCCTGCCCTACGAACTGGACAGCCTGCTGCGGGTGATCACCCGGCGGGCCCGGCTGTTGCTGGGCGCCGACGTGTCCTGCCTGACCACCGCCGAACCGGACGGCGGCGACAGCGGGCCCGGACCGGTCCGGATCCGCACCACCGACGGCCCGAGCGGGACGCTGCGGGTCGGCCTGACCGTCCCCGAGGGCTTCGGCCTGGGCGGCGGCGTTCCCACCGACCCGGGGCCGTTCTGGACCCCGGACTACCTCGCCGACGAGCGGATCCGGCGCAGCCCGGTGGTCGACGGCACGATCCGCGCCGAGGGGCTGCGCGCGGTGATGGCCGTCCCGCTCGGCCACCGCGCCCGCCCGTTCGGCACGCTGTACGTCGCGGAGCGCGCGGTGCGCTACTTCACCACCGACGAGATCTCGCTGATGGCCGCGCTCGGCGACCTCGCCGGGGTGGCGATCGAGAAGGCCCGGCTGCTGGAGCGGGCCACCCGGCCGGCCGCCACGGCGGCGCCGGCGGAGGCGTCCGCGGCCGACCCGGCCGGGGAGCTCGCCGAGGTGCACCGCAGCCTGGTCGACCTGGCGCTGTCCGGCCGCGACCCGCACGCCCTGGTCCGCGACGCCGGCCGCCGCCTCGACCTCGGTCTGCGGGTGTACGCCAGCGACGGCACCGTGCTGGCCTCGGCCGGCGAGCTGCCGGAGCTGGACGGGCCGACCGTGCTGGCCACCGTCGTCGACACCCATGCGGCCGGCCGGCCGGTCCGGCTGGCCGGGCCGCTCTGGGCCGCCCCGGTCCGCGCGGGCTCGACCGATCTGGGCACCCTGCTCGCCCGCCCGTCCGGCCGGCGGGCCGAGCTGGCCGCGGAGTCCTGCCAGAGCGTCGCCCAGGCGGTCGCGGTCGCCCTGCTGCTGGAGGGCGAGCGGTCCGCCGCCCCGGTCCGCCTCGTCGGGGACGAGCTCCTCGACGAGCTGCTCAGCCATCCGCAGCGCCCGCCCCGGCAGCTGGACGTCCGGGCCCGCCGGCTCGGCATCGACCTGTCCGCCGCGCACGTCCTGGTGGTCGCCCGTCCCGAGGGCGAGGCCCAGGGCAGGACCGCCACCTGGGCCGGCCTGTACGCGCACCGGATGAGCGGCCTCAAGCGGGTGCACAACGGGCGGGCGGTGCTGCTGCTGCCCGGCAGCGACCCGGGCCGGGCCGCCCGCGCGGTCGCCGAGGAGCTCACCCCGCTGCTCGGCATCCCGGTGACGGTCGGCGCGGCCGGTCCGGTCAGCGATCCGACCTCGGTCTTCCACGGCTACCAGGAGGCGCTGCGCTGCCTGGACGCGATGACCTCGCTGGGCGCGGTCGGCCGCGCCGCCTCGGCCCGCGAACTCGGCTTCGTGGGCGTCCTGCTGGCCGACAACCACGACATCGAGGGGTTCATCGAGTCGGCCGTCGGCCCGGTGCTCGACTACGACCGCCACCGGCTCACCGAACTGACCCGCACCCTCCAGGCCTGGTTCGAGACCGGCAACAGCCCGACCCACGCCGCCCAGCGGCTGCACGTCCACCCCAACACGGTGGCCCGCCGGCTGGAGCGGATCGGCGAACTGCTCGGCCCGGACTGGCTGAAACCCGAGCGCTCCTTCGAGATCCAGCTCGCACTCAAGCTCTGCCGGGTGCGCCGCGCCCTGCTCGACCGCGGCGCCCCGACCGACCGCACCGACCGCACCGACCGCACCGGCCCGGCGCTCTGACCCCGCCCCGGCGGAGCGGGCCGCCGGCCCGGTACGGCCCCCGCTCGCCCCGGTGCGTCCGGTCGTCGGCTCAGTACGGCCGGTCGCCGTCCCGGTACAGCCGGTCGTCGTCGCGGTAGAGGCGGTCGTCGCCCCGGGCGAGCACCGCGATCGCGTGCGCCGCCGAGGCCAGCGTGATGTGCCGGTGCCAGCCGCCGAACGAGCGCCCGGCGAAGTCCCGCACCCCGACCCGGTCGGCGGTCCGGGTGAAGTCCCGGTCCACCCGGTCGGCCAGCCGGGCCAGCCGGACCAGCGCGGCCACCGGCAGGTCCACCAGATCGGTGAGCCACAGCTCGGCCGGCCAGCGCCCGCCGACCGTGCCCACGCCGAGCAGCAGCAGCTCCCCGCCGCCGCGCCGGACCCGGCCCCGCCCCGCGGCCCCGGGTGCGGCCGGGCGGACCCGGACGGCGGCCACCAGACCGCCGCGCAGCGCACCGGCCGGGTCGGACCAGACCACCGGACGGCGCAGCTCCCGGGCGGCGGTGAGCAGTTGGCAGGCGGGTCCGGGCCCGGCCGGGTGGCCGGGCAGCGGCGCGACCGGCCGCAGCGGGAACGAGCCGCCGATCCGGACCAGCATCGGCAGCCGCTCGTCACGCATCCGGCGCACCAGCCGCAGCCCGTCGGCGTCCCGGGCGTCCGCGACCACCGGGCGCACCGGCAGCCCCCAGCGGGCCGGCAGGCCGAGCACGGCCTCCAGGGCGCAGTCGCCGAGGGTCTCCGCGTCGACCTCGTCCGGGATCAGCGCCTGGCTGCGCCGGGGCGCGTCCTCCAGCCAGGTCCGCGGCAGGTGCAGGCGCCAGTTGAGCGGGCCGCTGAAGCTCTCCGAGGCGGCCCAGACGCCCACCGCCTGCTGGGCGTTGAGCACTTGGCCGAGCGCCGGGATGAACCGGCGGTCCACCCCCACCGAGTGGTCGCCGGCCTTCGGGACGACCATCGGCCGCAGCACGTACGCCTGCGGCGGGGCGATCCGGGCGAGGTGCTGGGCCAGTGCCTGGCGGACCGGGCCCCAGTCCCAGGTGGAGCTGGTGATGAAGTGGTGCAGGCTCTGCTCGGCGGCCGGGCCGCCGACGACCGTGGCGATGTTGCGGATCGACTTGCGCCCGCGGGCGCCGAGCAGCCCGCGCAGGTACTGGGCGCCCTTGCGCCGCTGGTCGCTGCGCGGCAGCGAGGCGAACAGCACCCCGCACAGCTCCTTGAGCAGCACCTCGTGCGAGGCGTCGAGCAACTGCTCTTCCTCCGGCGGGGCCTGGGGTCCCGTCGGCAGGGGTCGGATCATGGCCGGGCCGCTCATCGGTCCCCCTCGAATGGCGGATGACTGCGCCGTGCTCACGCTAGGGTCCGTGCCCCGCCCCGCTAAGGTGCGCGGCCCACCCGTCCGGCGCGGAGGGTGGTGGCCCGGCCACCGGAGTCCCGCCCGCCGGTGCGGCGGGTCCGGATTCCGGTGCGCCGGGCCCGGTGTCCGGTCAGGCGGTGAAGTCGGCCGCGTGGTCGCGGGCCCACTCGGCGAAGGTCCGGGCGGGGCGGCCGGTGAGCCGCTCCACCGTGTCGGACACCTCGGTGGGGACGCCGTCGGAGCCGGCCCAGTAGCCGACCACCGCGTCCATCACCCAGACCGGCACGATCGGGGCGAGCGCCTCGCGCGCCTCGGCGTCGGTCAGCTCCTCGAACTCCAGCGGACGCCCGAGCGCCTCGGCGAGGTCGGCGAGCTGCTCGCGCTGGGTGATCGAGCGCGGGCCGCTGATGAAGTACGCCCGGTTCTCGTGGCCCTCGCCGGTGAGCGCGACCACCGCGACCGCGGCGATGTCCTTCTCGTGGATCGCGTCGCTGTGCGACTCCGGGTACGGGAAGCGGATCCGCCCCTCCGCCCGGATCGACTCCGGCCAGCCCCACATCAGGATGTTGGTGGCGAAGTTGTGCGGCCGCAGGAAGGTGTACGGGATCCCGGAGGCGACCACCGCCTCCTCCACCGCGCGGTGCATCTCGACGATCGGCTTCTGCACCGGGAAGGCGTCCACCACGGTCTGCGAGGAGAGCACCACGACGTGCCGCACGCCGGCCTCCCGCGCCGCCGCGAGGAAGTCGGCCGTCCCCTGCGGCACCGCGTAGAGGAAGACCTTCTCGACGCCGGCCAGGGCCGGGCCCCAGGTGGCCGGGTCGGTGAGGTCGAGCGCGGCGGTCTCGACCGGGGCGGGCGGCGCCAGTTTCTCCGGGGTCCGGGCGCCGGCCCGGACGTCGGCGCCCGTGGCCAGCAGCTGCGCCAGCACCTCGGCGCCGACCTGGCCGGTCGCCCCGGTGACGAGGATCTTGCCCATGGGTACGGCTCGCTTTCGGGAGGTTGGGGTCAGGGGGTGGGAACGGAGGTGGCCGGCTTGCGGCGCGGGGTGGAGAACCGCTTGGTGATCGGCGCCTCGACGAGCCGGTACAGCGCCCAGGAGAGCAGCACGGTGATCCCGACGGCGAGCAGCAGCAGGCCGATTCCCTCGGGCGTGGAGTACAGCCGGGTGCCGAGCAGGTCGCGCAGTTCGGTCAGCACGATGAAGTGCAGCAGGTAGAAGGCGAAGGAGATCTCGCCCAGCCAGGTCATCGCCCGGTTCCGGAAGGGCGTGAACCGGCCGTCCCGGTCGGCGATCGCGGCGGACGCGACGAGCAGCGCGATCGGCACCACGGTGGTCACCCGCTGGGCGTACAGGTAGGGCACCCAGCGGGTGGCCGCGTAGCCGGCGACCAGCAGCAGGCCGGACCAGACCATGCCGATGTCGCGCCAGCGGCCGGAGCGCACCGCGAGGGCGACCAGGATGCCGAGCGCGAAGTCCAGCAGCCGCACCGGCGGCAGCACGTAGGAGAACCAGTACTGCACCACCGAGGACTCGTAGCCGCCGGGGACGCCCGGGGTGTCCGGCAGCACCAGGTAGGCGAGCGCCGGGGTGGCGACGATCGCGGCGACGGTGCCGCCGATCCAGTACGGCAGCCGCTCCGGGCGGATCGTCCGCAGGAAGCGGTGCAGCAGCGGGAAGGAGAGGTAGAAGACCAGCTCGGCGCCGAGCGACCAGCTCGGCGGGTCGACGCTGAAGTAGGTGTTGAAGTCGGGTATCCAGACCTGGACCATCAGCAGGTTGAGGAGCGCCGTCCGGGCCGGGGTGTAGGCGCCCGCGAACAGGACCATGGCCAGCGCCCAGGCCACCACGTAGTTCGGGACGATCTTGACCAGCCGGCGCCGCCAGAACCCGGTGGCGGTGTCGCCGTCGCGGGCCGACCAGGTGAGCACGAAGCCGCTGAGCACGAAGAAGAAGGCCACGCCCAGGCCGCCGGCCTGGTCGGCGAGGTCGACGAAGCGGAACTCGGTGCTGTCGTCGGCGAAGAACCGCAGGGTGGGGATCGGCAGGGCGGCGTGGTACGCGAAGACCGCAAGGGCGGCGGGGAAGCGCAGGCCGGTCAGGGACGGCAGACGACTGGCGGAGGGCTGCGTCGTCCGCGCTCCGCTCCCGCCGGCGGGTCTCGGTCCCGGCTGGGCGAGGAGTCGGTCGGTGGCCATGGTTCCGTCCTTGGGTGTCGAGCGGTGGGTCGGGCCGTTGGCAGGCCGGCCCGACCCGGAGGCCAAGTAAACTACTCCGTGCAGATGAGAGATTGCACCGATCGGTGTAGCATCTATGTCAGGTCGGGGGACAACCCGTCCCCACCCGGCTTTCCGCCCGAGGCAAGGGAGTTGACGAACGATGCCGCGATCCGCCGCCACCCGTCCGCGCCTCCCGCAGGATCGGCCCCATGCGTGCAGCGTTCATCCCGCGGCTCGGCCCGGCCACGGACATCCGCTACGGCGAGGTGCCCGATCCGGTCCCCGGGCCCACCGATGTCCTGGTCGACGTGGCCGCCGTGTCGGTCAACCCGGTCGACACCTTCGTCCGCTCGGGGCTCTTCCGGACCCCCTTGCCCTTCCCGTTCGTGATCGGGCGGGACCTCGTGGGCACCGTGGTCCGGGCCGGCCCCGGCGCTCCCGGCTTCGCCCCCGGTGACCGCGTCTGGTGCAACAGCCTCGGCCACGACGGCCGGCAGGGCGCGGCGGCCGAACGGGCCGCCGTCCCCGCCGACCGGCTCTACCACCTGCCCCCGGGCGTGGACCCGGCGACGGCCGTCGCCGTGGTCCACCCCGCGGCCACCGCGTACCTCGCCCTGTTCACCCACGGCGGGCTGCGCACCGGCGAGACCGTGCTGGTCGGCGGCGGGGGCGGCAACGTCGGCGGCGCCCTGATCGTGCTCGCCGCCGAGGCCGGGGCCCGGGTGGTCGCCACCGCGCGGCCCGCCGACGCGGAGCACTGCCGGGCCCTCGGCGCCACCGAGGTCCTCGACTACCGCGCCCCCGACCTCGCCGACCGGATCCGCGCCGCCTGCCCCGGCGGCGTCGACCTCCACCTCGACACCTCCGGCACCAACGACCTCACCGGCGCCGTCGACCTGCTCGCCCCGCGCGGCCGGATCGTGCTGCTCGCCGGCGCCCGCTCCCGACCCGAACTGCCCGCCGGACAGCTCTACATGAAGGACGGCTCGATCCGCGGGTTCGTCATCTCGCACGCCACCGGCGCCGAACTCGCGGACGCCGCGGTCACCGTCAACCGGCTGCTCGCGGCCGGCCGACTGCGGCCGCGCGCCCTGGAGATCCATCCGCTGGACGCCGCTTCCCGGACCCACCAGCGGCTGGAGAAAGGCGAGTTGAACGGCCGCCGGGTCGTCCTGACGCCCGGCCCGTGACACCGCGCAGCACCGCCCGCCCCGCACGCTCCGTCCGCTCCCCGTCCACCCCCCGACGCCTGCGAAAGGCTCCCCATGTCCCCGTCCGCCGACGCCGAGCAGGCTGCCGGGCCCCGCCGTTCGGGCCTCCTGCTGGCCCTGCTGGCGTTCGCCCAGTTGATCGTCTCGATCGACTACAACATCGTCTACGTGGCGCTCCCGGAGATCGGCAGCGGCCTCGGCTTCTCCGCCCAGACCCTCCAGTGGGTGGTCAGCGCCTACGCCGTCGCCTTCGGCGGCTTCCTGCTCTTCGGCGGCCGCGCCTCCGACCTCTTCGGCCGCCGCCGGATGTTCGTCCTCGGCCTGCTGCTGTACGCCGGCTCCTCGCTGCTCGGCGGCCTGGCCGGCACGCCCGGCCTGCTGGTCGCGGCCCGCGCCCTCCAGGGCCTCGGCGGCGCCTTCCTGTTCCCCGCCACCCTCGCCCTGGTGGTGCTCAGCTTCACCGAGGGCCGCGAGCGCAACCGGGCGCTCTCGGTCTGGGCCGCGGCCGGCGCCAGCGGCATGATCATCGGCTCGCTGGCCGGCGGGGTGCTCACCCAGGCCTTCGGCTGGGAGGCGGTCTTCTACGTCAACGTGCCGCTGGCCGGCGGCGCCGCCCTGCTCGCACCGCGCCTGATCGGCGCCGACGGACCGCGCGACGCGACCCGCTCCTTCGACCTGCCCGGCGCGCTGACCGCCACCGCCGGGGCCACCCTGGTGGTCTTCACCCTGGTCCAGGGCCCGGCCTCCGGCTGGACCTCGCCGACGGTGCTCACCACCGCCGTGCTCGGCCTCGGCCTGCTCGCCGCCTTCGTCGCGGTCGAGGCCCGGGCCACCGACCCGCTGATGCCGCTGCGGCTCTTCCGCAACCGCAACCTGTCCACCGGCGTGCTGACCACCTTCCTGTTCATGGCGAGCTTCGGCACCCTGCTGTACTTCCTGACCGTCTACTTCCAGACCGTGCACGAGTACAGCGCGCTGCGCACCGGCGTCGCCTTCCTGATCCCGATGGTCTGCGGCTTCGTCGGCTCGATGCTGGGCGGCCGGCTCGCCACCCGGTTCGGCGCCCGCACCACCCTGATCGCCTCCTACCTGCTCGGCGCGCTCGGCACCGCCGCGACCGCGCTGACCATGGCGCCGGACGGCAGCTACGTCGCGCTGCTGCCCGGCCTGATCGTCCTCAGCGTCTGCCAGGGCGTCATCTTCACCACGATGTTCTCCGCCTCCGCGACCGGCGTGCACCCCTACGAGCAGGGCATCGCCTCCGGCATCGTCTCCACCGGCCAGCAGGTCGGCAGCGCGGTGGGCCTCGGCGCGCTGGTGGCGATCGCCAACGCCGGCACCTCGGGACTGACCGGCGAGGCGCTCCGCTCGGCCACCACCGACGGCCTGCGCACCGCCGTCCTGGTCGCCACCGGCGGCATCGTCGCCCTGGTCCTGGTCGCGCTCGGCTTCGAACGCGCCCCCCGCCCGGCCGCGACCGCCGTCGACGACGCCTCCGCCAAGAGCCTGGCCTGATCCCCGCACCGCACCCGCCCCCCGTCCCGACCGCCTCCCCGAGGAGAGTCCCCACCATGCCCGTCGTCCCCACCCCCAGCGCCCGCGTCTCCTACACCGTGGAGGGCTCCGGTCACCCGCCCCTGGTCTTCGTGCACGGCACCGGCTTCGGCTCCGCGGGCACCTTCGGCCACCTCACCGGTGACTTCACCGACGCCCGGACCGTCCTGCTGCCGGACTTCGCCGGCTGCGGCGACACCGAGGACGACGGCGGCGAGCTGACTCCCGAGCTGCTGGCCGAGCAGATCGCCGCCGTGATCGAGGCGGCCGGCGGCGGCCCGGCCGACGTGGTCGGCTTCTCGCTCGGCTCGGTGGTCGCCGCGACCCTCGCCGCGCTCCGCCCCGAGCTGGTGCGCAGCCTGGTGCTCACCGCCGGCTGGAGCCGCCCGGACGACGCCTACCTGCGCAACCACATGACCACCTGGCGCGCCATCGCGGGCGACGCCGAGGCCTTCGGCCGGTTCGGCACCCTGACCGCGTTCAGCCGCGACCACCTGAACTCGCTGGAGCACGACGCGCTCGAGGGCATCATCAAGGGCAACCAGCCCACCGAGGGCGCGCTGCGCCACATCGACCTCAACCTGAGCGCCGACATCCGCCCGCTGCTGCCCCGGATCACCGCCCGCACCCTGGTGATCGGCTGCACCCAGGACGCCACCGTCCCGGTCGGGCTCTCCCGCGAGCTGGCCGACGCCATCACCGGCAGCACCTACGCGGAGATCGACAGCGGCCACGTGGTGGTCTACGAGCAGGGCAGCGCGTGGTCGAGCCTGGTCCGCGAGTTCGTCCTCCAGGAGGCCTGAGCCCCAACACCTCCGCACGCCCCGGGTGCCGACGCCGTCGCACCCGGGGCGTAGTCTGCGCGCCGTGGACGAGTTGATCTTCCGGGGACGGGACCGGTACCGCCCCTCCTGGTCGCACCTGGTGATCCTGCTCCTGGTGCTGGCCGTCCAGGGCTTCGCCGCCGGCCGCGGGCTCGGCCTGGAGGGCTTCCTCTGGCTCGCCGGCGGCACGCTCGCGCTCTCCGGCCTCGGCCTGTGGGTCACGCTCCGCAGCTGGAGCGGGGTCGGGCCCGAGGGCATCACCATCTGCTGGGGCTTCGGCCGGGGCCGGACGTACCCCTGGGACCGGATCCGCTGGATCGACGTCCGCACGGTCACCTCCCAGGGCAGCACGACCGAGCAGGTGCGGGTGTTCGTCGCCGGCGGCCGCCGCCGGGCGCTCCCGGGGCTGCTGCGCAGCGACCTCTACCCGTCCCCGGACTTCGACGAGCAGTACTACCGGGTCCGCAACTGGTGGGAGCTGAGCACCGAGCCCTCGGCCCGCGTCGAGCCCGGCCGCCGGCCGCGGGACCGGATCGGCGCCACGGCGGTCGGCGTCGTCCTCGGCCTCGCGCTCACCGCCGCCGTCACCGCGGTCGTCCTCCTGCGGTCCTAGGGACTCCGCACCCCGCCCTCCACCACCCCCGCCCGCCGCGCCGCGCTGCGGGCGGTTCGCGCGGCGGACCGGACCGGCGTTGGCCGCGGACGGGCGTCCCCTGTGACACTGGAGGCGCTCGAAAACCGAGGTGCGCTCCGGTGCCCCTCCTTGCGAACCTAGAGGGATGCCCGCCGTGAGTTCTCCCGCAGTCCAGTCCGCCGCCGAGCCCGCCCGGAGCGACGGGCCCGGCATCGGCGAGCTGGCCGCGCGCCTGTCCGGACTGACCCTGCGCGACCAGGTGCGGATCGGCCGCCGGCTGGAGGGCGCCCGCCGCGTCCGAAAGCCCGAGGCCCGCGCGAAGATCGCCACCGAGATCGCCGCCGACATCGGGAAGGCCGAGCTGCTGGTCGAGCGGCGCCGCGGCGCGGTGCCGGTGATCCGGTACCCCGCCGAGCTCCCGGTCAGCCAGAAGAAGGACGAGATCCTCGCGGCCGTCCGCGACCACCAGGTGGTGATCGTGGCCGGTGAGACCGGCTCCGGCAAGACCACCCAGATCCCCAAGATCTGTCTGGAGCTGGGCCGCGGCGTCCTGGGTCTGGTCGGCCACACCCAGCCCCGCCGGATCGCCGCCCGCACGGTGGCCGAGCGGGTCGCCGAGGAGCTGGACAGCCCGCTCGGCGGGGCGGTCGGCTGGAAGGTCCGGTTCACCGACCAGGTCGGCCCGGACACCCTGGTCAAGCTGATGACGGACGGCATCCTGCTCGCGGAGATCCAGACCGACCGCGAGCTCCGCCAGTACGACACCCTGATCATCGACGAGGCGCACGAGCGCAGCCTCAACATCGACTTCCTGCTCGGCTACCTCAAGCAGCTGCTGCCCCGCCGCCCCGACCTCAAGGTGATCATCACCTCGGCGACCATCGACCCCGAGCGGTTCGCCCGGCACTTCGAGGACGCCCCGATCGTCGAGGTCTCCGGCCGCACCTATCCGGTCGAGGTCCGCTACCGCCCGATCGTGGACGAGAACGACGAGGACGGCGACGCCGACGAGGTCGACCGCGACCGCGACCAGGTCCAGGCGATCTGCGACGCCGCCGAGGAGCTCCAGGCCGAGGGCCCGGGCGACATCCTGGTCTTCCTCTCCGGCGAGCGCGAGATCCGGGACACCGCGGACGCGCTGGCCAAGCTGAAGCTCAAGCACACCGAGATCCTGCCGCTCTACGCCCGGCTGAGCTCCGCCGAGCAGCACCGGGTCTTCCAGCGCTCCTCCTCCCGCCGGATCGTGCTGGCCACCAACGTCGCCGAGACCAGCCTCACCGTCCCCGGCATCAAGTACGTGATCGACCCGGGCACCGCCCGGATCTCCCGCTACAGCCACCGCACCAAGGTCCAGCGGCTGCCGATCGAGGCGATCAGCCAGGCCAGCGCCAACCAGCGCAAGGGCCGCTGCGGCCGGACCTCGGACGGCATCTGCATCCGGCTCTACTCGGAGGAGGACTTCCTCTCCCGCCCCGAGTTCACCGACGCCGAGATCCTGCGCACCAACCTGGCCTCGGTCATCCTCCAGATGACCGCCGCGGGCCTCGGCGACATCGCCGCCTTCCCGTTCCTGGACCCGCCGGACTCCCGCAACATCAAGGACGGCATCAGCCTGCTGCACGAGCTGGGCGCGCTCGACCCGGCCGAGAAGGACGTCCGCAAACGGCTCACCCCGCTCGGCCGCCAGCTGGCCCAGCTCCCGGTGGACCCGCGGATGGCCCGGATGGTGCTGGAGGCCGACCGGAACGGCTGCGTGCGCGACGTCATGGTGATCGCCGCCGCGCTCTCCATCCAGGACCCGCGCGAGCGCCCCGCCGAGAAGCGCCAGGCCGCCGACGAACGGCACCGCCGGTTCAGCTCGGAGAGCTCCGACTTCCTCGCCTTCCTCGCCATGTGGCGCTACGTGCGGGAGCAGCAGCGCGAGCTCTCCTCCTCCGCGTTCCGCCGGATGTGCAAGGCCGAGTTCCTCAACTACCTGCGGATACGGGAGTGGCAGGACATCTACTCCCAGCTCCGCACGGTGGCCAAGCAGCTCGGGGTCACCGTCGAGGACGCCCACGACGACGCCGAGCCGGACGCCGACCGGATCCACCAGTCGCTGCTGGCCGGCCTGCTGTCGCACATCGGCCTCTACGACGTGGAGAAGCGCGAGTACGGCGGCGCCCGCGGCGCCCGGTTCGCGGTCTTCCCCGGCTCCGGCCTGTTCAAGAAGCCGCCGCGCTGGGTGATGTCCGCCGAACTGGTGGAGACCTCCCGGCTCTGGGCCCGGATCAACGCGAAGATCGAGCCCGAGTGGGTCGAGCCGCTGGCCGGCCACCTGGTGAAGCGCACCTACAGCGAGCCGCACTGGGAGAAGAAGTCCGGGGCGGTCCTGGCGTTCGAGCGGGTCACCCTCTACGGGGTGCCGGTCGTCGCGCAGCGGAAGGTCAACTACGGCCGGATCGACCCGGAGCTCTGCCGCGAGCTGTTCATCCGCAACGCCCTGGTCGAGGGCGACTGGGAGACCCACCACCGCTTCTTCGCGGAGAACCGCAAGCTGCTCGGCGAGGTCGAGGAGCTGGAGAACCGGGCCCGTCGCCGGGACATCATGGTCGACGACCAGACCCTGTTCGACTTCTACGACGGCCGGCTGCCCGACGACATCGTCTCCACCCGGCACTTCGACGCCTGGTGGAAGAAGGCCCGGCACGACCAGCCCGACCTGCTCAACTTCGAGAAGTCGATGCTGATCAACGACGCCGCGGACGGCGTCACCGAGGCCGACTACCCGGACCACTGGCAGCAGGGCAAGCTGCGGTTCACCCTGACCTACCAGTTCGAACCGGGCAGCGACGCGGACGGCGTGACCGTCCACATCCCGCTGCCGGTGCTCAACCAGGTCACCGCGGAGGGCTTCGACTGGCAGATCCCGGGCCTGCGCGAGGAGCTGGTCACGGCCTGGATCAAGTCCCTGCCGAAGGCGGTGCGGCGCAACTTCGTGCCCGCACCGGACTTCGCCCGCGCCGCGCTGCGCGAGCTGAGGGACCACCAGGAGCGCCAGGAGCCGCTGCTGCCGGCCCTGGAGCACACCCTGAAGCGCCTGACGGCGGTCACCGTGCCGCCGGAGGCCTGGGACGGCGACCGGGTCCCCGAGCACCTCAAGGTGACCTTCCGGGTGGTGGACGGCCGCAAGAAGCTCGCCGAGTCCAAGGACCTGGAGGAGCTGCGCCTGCGGCTCAAGCCGAAGCTGAAGGAGACGCTCTCCTCGGCCGCCTCCGGCCGGGGCATCGAGCAGTCCGGGCTGACCGCCTGGCCGGCCGGCCTGCCGGTGCTCCAGCGCACCTTCGAGCAGCGCTCCCGCGGCCACGCGCTGCGCGCCTACCCGGCGCTGGTGGACGAGGGCGAGGCGGTCGGCGTCAAGCTGTTCGACACCCCGCAGGCGCAGCAGCAGGCGATGTGGGAGGGCACCCGACGGCTGCTGATGCTCTCCACCACCTCGCCCGCCAAGTCGATCCAGGGCCGGCTGGGCAACCAGGCCAAGCTCGCGCTGTCGTACAACCCGCACGGGTCGATCCCGGCGATGTTCGAGGACGTGGTGGCCTGCGCCGCGGACCGGCTGATGACGCTGGCCGGCGGTCCGGCCTGGGACGAGGCCGCGTTCGCGGCGCTGCGCGACAAGGTCCGGGCGGATCTGTACGACCTCTCGGCGGACACCACGCTGAAGACGGCGACCGCGCTGATCGCCTTCCACAAGGCGTCGACCCGGCTGAAGGCGGTGAGCAGCCCGGTGCTGCTGAACGCGGTGAACGACATCCGGCTGCACCTGGCCTCGCTGGTGCACCCGGGCTTCGTCACCGCGACCGGCTGGCAGCGGCTGCCGGACCTCAAGCGCTACCTGCTGGCGGTGGACCGCCGGCTGGAGGCGCTGCCCAACCACCCGCAGCGGGACGCCCAGCAGCTGCTGAAGGTCCAGCAGGTCCAGCAGGCCTACGGGGAGCTGCTGGCGGCCGTGCCGGCCGGGCGGCAGCCGTCCCCGGAGGTGCTGGCGATCCGCTGGATGATCGAGGAGCTGCGGGTCAGTTTCTTCGCCCAGTCGCTGGGCACACCGTCACCCGTCTCGGAGAAGCGGATCCTGAAGGCGATGGAGGCGGCCAGGGCCACGCTCTGAGCCCTCCGGCACCGTCCGGCTCCCGTCGGCCCGCCTGAGCTGCGGGCGGGCCGGACGGGGCCCTCGGGAGCCGGTTCGACCTGGGGGCCCCGCATGGGCTACAGTCTGTCTTGTTCGCAGCGCGGCAAGCGAAGCGAACGGATCAGGAAACACTCTGGTCCCGTGGAGCAGTTGGTTAGCTCGCCACCCTGTCAAGGTGGAGGTCGCGGGTTCAAGTCCCGTCGGGATCGCCGTAGTCGAGAGGCCCGGAACCGTTTGGTTCCGGGCCTCTCGCGTTTCACCGGCCGGTCCCATTACCCCGGACCAGGTCTGGACCACAAGTCACCGTACGTGTGATGGTCGTCACGCACCCCCTCCGGGAACCGGCCGTTCGAACAGCCTTCCCCGAACCCACTAATTTAATATGTAAAATTGTACTGCTATTCACAGTAAATCCCCCCCACCTCTTCACCCTCAAATCGTTATCCGGAGTTCAACATTCCGGTGGATCGCGCGAGTACGACAGCTCTGTAGAAGAACTGCGCCGGGGCAAAACAAAGGGGCTGCTTACCGGACCCGGCGGAGTCCGGTAAGCAGCCCCTTTCCAAGAGCCTTGAGCGAGGCCCTCTGTCAGGCCTCGGTTCGCTGGGCCGGAATACCGGCCAGCAGGGCGCGCACCTCCGCCTCACGGTATCGGCGATGGCCGCCCAGCGTGCGGATGGACGTGAGCTTGCCGGCCTTGGCCCAGCGCGTCACGGTCTTCGGGTCCACACGGAACATGGTGGCGACCTCTGCCGGCGTCAGCAGGGGCTCGGCATCGGGGGTACGAGCGGTCATGAGCGGCCTCCTCGGGAGAACCGAACCAGGGCGGTTCTATCCTTCAAATTCTGCACCTTGGCCCGCGATGCCCGAAATGGCATAGACGGGCCGAGTCGGTTATAGGACGAACGGCTTGTCCTGGTGTCTACAACTACACCATCCGTCCAGCCCTATCGACCAAACCGCCAAAATTGACCCCTCACGGGTTCAAGGCCGACGGATGGCGATGGACCACCCCATAACGGGCAGTCACCTTATAGTGACATTCGGTTACGAGGGGACCAGACCCGCCGTTTTCCCGCAAAGCACGCATCGGCTCCAGAACCACCCAAAAGTGGGCACGCTCGCGTGAAGTTGGGCTGGTTGTCCCATTTTTGCACATAGGGGTAAGTTCGCGTCAACGGTGAGTAGTGTCACGTTCGACAGGTATTGACCCGAACCGGGACCTTGGTCATACGGGTCGGGCCGTAGGACTCTTCCAGTCTGACAAGTACCACCGACACCCGCTCCGGCCAGCGGTGACGCCGCATCGGCCGGCCTGCCCGCCGGCTCCGGCGACCCCGGAGCGCCTCAGTTCGCGTGGCGCAGCGCCAGCACCCGCCGCCAGCGCTCCGTCAGTGCCCCGTAGGCGCGCAGCGCCTCCGCCGCGTCCCCCGCCCGCAGCGCCCGCAGCCCGTCCTCGAGTTCCCCCGCCGAACGGTCCGCCAGCAGCCGCTCCGGCCCCAGCAGATGCACCAGCCCCCCGTAGTCCAGCTCCACCAGCGACCGCGGATGGAACTCCTCCAACCACCGCCCGACCTGCTCCGCCCCCCGCACCAGCTCCCCTTCCGGCACCGCCTCGCGCAACGCCCGGTACGCCCGGGCCACCCGGCGGCGCGCCTGCGCCATCGGCGTCAGATAGAACAGTGACACCCCGTCCGCGCGTTCCCCTCCCTCCCCCTTCTCCCCCGCCGCTGCGGGAACGAAGCATCGATCCTCGTCCCCGAACGGCAGGAACCACCGCACCGGCACCTCCCACCGGCTGGTGAGGATCCACGGCCGGGCGTCCGGGTGGTCGGCCCGCCAACGCTCCCGGTCCGCCTCCGCCACCTCCCGGGTGGCCGGCGGCAGGGCGGTGTCCAGCAGCGCCACCGGCGCCCCCGCCCGCAGTTCCTCCAGCGCCTGCCAGTTGCGCAGCCTGGTCGCCCACGGGCAGACATACAACACCCCGTCCACCAGCCGGACGAAGGCCCGCTCGGCCTCCCGGTCCGGCAGCGCCCGCGGGGTCCGGCCGATCAGCTCGGCCAGCGCCGAGCGCTGTTCCGCGAGGGCCGCGGCGGCCACCGAGCGGCCCGCCTCCGGGGCGTCCGGTCCGTGCTCCGCCGCGTAGGCCTGCCAGCGCGCCCGCTCGGGTTCCGGGTAGGCGGCCAGCGGCTCGTAGACCCGCAGGTGCGCGGCGTAGGGCGGCAGCACGGAGGTACGGACGACGGTCACGTCCTGCATCGTCCCACGCACCCCCCGCCACCCGGGAGTGGCCGGTCGGCCCGGCCCGGCGGCGGCCCGTTCGCGGACGTACCCGGGGAGCACGAACGGGCTGCTGGGGGCACTGCAGTCTCACCCCTCGGACAGCGGGACCGAGCTTCGCCAAGGGGGCGGACCGGCGGGGCCCGCGCGACTACGCTTCGCCTTAGGCGCCCGCACCACCGCAGCGGGCCTCGAATACTGGAGTCACCACAGTGACCGACGTACAGACCGCCGCCACCACGCACCCCGCACCCGGCGTGCTCGGCAGGATCTTCGGCAACTCCCAGGACGGCGCCAACGGCGACGGCCACGAGCAGGTCGTGCTCTGCCACGACCGCTCCTCCGGGCTGAAGGCGATCATCGCCATCCACTCCACCGCGCTGGGCCCGGCCCTCGGCGGCACCCGGTTCTTCCCGTACGCCTCCGAGGAGGCGGCGCTGGAGGACGCGCTCAACCTCTCGCGCGGCATGTCCTACAAGAACGCGCTCGCCGGCCTCGACCTCGGCGGCGGCAAGGCCGTCATCATCGGCGACCCGAACAAGGACAAGAACGAGGCGATGCTCCGCGCCTACGGCCGCTTCGTCGAGTCGCTGCGCGGCCGCTACATCACCGCGTGCGACGTGGGCACCTACGTCCAGGACATGGACGTCGTGGCCCGCGAGACCGGCTTCGTCACCGGCCGCTCGCCCGAGCACGGCGGCGCCGGCGACTCGTCCATCCTGACCGCCTTCGGGGTCTTCCAGGGCATGCGCGCCTCGGCCCAGGCCCGCTGGGGCCAGCCGACCCTGCGCGGCAAGCGGGTCGGCGTCGCCGGCGTCGGCAAGGTCGGCCACTACCTGGTCGGCCACCTGGTCGCGGACGGCGCCACCGTGGTCGTCACCGACCCGTTCGAGACCGCCGTGAACCGCGTCCGGGCCGCCCACCCCGAGGTGGAGGTCGTCGCCGACACCGCCGCGCTGCTCCAGGCCAAGCTGGACGTCTACGCCCCCTGCGCGCTCGGTGGCGCCCTCACCGACGACAGCGTGGCCGCGCTGGGCGAGTTCGGCACCTCCGTCGTCTGCGGCGCCGCCAACAACCAGCTGGCCCACCCGGGCGTCGAGAAGGACCTCGCCGACCGCGGCATCCTCTACGCCCCGGACTACCTGGTGAACTCCGGCGGCGTCATCCAGGTCGCCGACGAGATCGACGGCTTCAACTTCGAGCGCGCCAAGAACAAGGCGACGAAGATCTTCGACACCACCCTGGAGATCTTCACCCGGGCCGCCGCCGACGGCGTGCCGCCGGCCGTCGCCGCCGACCGCCTCGCGGAGAAGCGGATGCGCGAGATCAGCGCGCTGCGCTCGGTGCTGCTGCCGGGTGCCCGCCGGGGCTGATCCGGACCGGGGTGCGCGGGGGGCGGCCGGTGGCCGTCCCCCGCGCATCACAATGTGGAACCGGATTCTCGATTCTGCCTCCGATCGGGTGATCCGAAGCCCCCCTAGGGGGGATAATCGATCCGGGAACAACGGACCTGAGACACCTCCGGACAGCGTGCACGAAGCCGCAAAACCTCCCCTGACCTGGGACGACCCGGTCGCGGGTGCAGCCGGTGCGCGCCACGTCACACTGACGACGTACCGTCCAGCGGCAGAAACAGGTACCGTTAATGCTCCAAGGGACGGTCCTCCCCATTCGGGCAGGCCGCTCTTGATCATGAACACGTGTCAGACTCGGGGCCGTGAGCCCCATCGTTGAGGGGGTCGACCCATGGGGCGCGGCCGGGCCAAGGCCAAGCAGACGAAGGTCGCCCGCGAGCTGAAGTACAACAGCGGCGGGTTCGACGCCAATCGTCTCTCCAGCGAGCTGGGCGTATCGCCCTCCACCTCCCCGATCGAGCCGGAGCCGATCGAAGAGGACGAGGACGACGACCCCTACGCGGAGTACGCGGCTCGTTACGCCGATGACGACGAGGACGACGACACCGAGTCGGGTACCGGGCCCTCCCAGGCCCGCCGTCGCGCATAGTCTCCCAGTCTGACCGACCGGCCTCGGTGCCCAGTGCACCAGGCCGGTCTTCGGCGTTCCCGCACCTCCCGCCCCGTGCCCGGACGGTACGCGGACCGAGTGCCCGTCCCGGACGTGCGAGGGCCCCGTCGGCATGCCGGCGGGGCCCTCGCACGTCCTGCTCACGTTCCGCGCGCTCAGCCCGCGACGAAGCCCTCGTAGGCGTTGTAGAGGGCCGCGCCGTCCGCGTGCTCGGCGGTCCGGTCGACGATGTCGCCCAGCACCCAGGACTCCACGCCGCGGTCCTCCAGGACCGACAGCACGACGTCCACCGAGTGCGGCGGGACGACCGCGACCATGCCGACGCCCATGTTGAGCGTCTTCTCGATCTCCAGGGTGGCCACCTTGCCAACCTCGGCGACGGTCCGGAAGACCGGCAGCGGGGTCCAGGTGCCGCGGTCCAGGCGGGCGTGCAGGCCGTCCGGGATCACCCGGGCCAGGTTGGCCGCCAGGCCGCCGCCGGTGACGTGCGAGAAGGCGTGCACCTCGGTGGCCCGGATCAGCGCCAGGCAGTCCAGCGAGTAGATCCGGGTCGGCTCGAGCAGCTCCTCGCCGAGCGTGCGGCCGAACTCCTCGACCTTGCGGTCCAGCTTCCAGCCGGCCTGGTTCAGCAGCACGTGGCGGACCAGCGAGTAGCCGTTGGAGTGCAGGCCGGAGGCGGCCATCGCGATCACCACGTCGCCGGCCCGGACGCGCTCGGCGCCCAGCAGCGCGTCCGCCTCGACCACGCCGGTGCCGGCGCCCGCGACGTCGTACTCGTCCGGCCCGAGCAGGCCGGGGTGCTCGGCGGTCTCGCCGCCGACCAGGGCGCAGCCGGCCAGGGCGCAGCCCTCGGCGATGCCCTTGACGATGGCGGCGACCCGCTCCGGGACGACCTTGCCGACGCAGATGTAGTCGGTCATGAAGAGCGGCTCGGCGCCGCACACCACGATGTCGTCCACGACCATGCCGACCAGGTCGTGGCCGATGGTGTCGTGCTTGTCCATGGCGGCCGCGACGGCCACCTTGGTCCCCACGCCGTCGGTGGCCGAGGCCAGCAGCGGCCGCTCGTAGTTCTTGAAGGCGGAGACGTCGAAGAGGCCGGCGAAGCCGCCGAGACCGCCGACCACCTCGGGGCGGTTGGCCTTCTTCACCCACTGCTTCATGAGCTCGACGGCGCGGTCGCCCGCCTCGATGTCGACGCCGGCGGCGGCGTAGGTGGCGCCGTTCTGGTTCGTGGTCACTGCGGTGCGGCCCTTTCGGGTCGGGGTGGGGGGTTGGAACAGCGGTGGGGCCCCGGGTTCCGGGACCCCACCGAGAGGTACTACGGGCGGCGCAGGGCGTCGGCCGCGCCCGCCCCGCCGAGCAGCGACTGGACGCCGTCCAGGTCGCTGCCGCTGGTCGGCTTGCCACGGACCGCGGGGGCCTGCTGGCCGCCCTTGATCTCGGCCTCCAGCAGGAGCTTGCCGAGCAGCGCCGGGTCCGGCAGCTCCATCGGGTACTCACCGTCGAAGCAGGCCCGGCAGAGCCGGTCCTTGGGCTGCTTGGTGGCCTCGATCATGCCGTCGATCGAGATGTAGGAGAGCGAGTCCGCACCGAGCGTCCGGCCGATCTCCTCGATGGTCATGCCGTTGGCGATCAGCTCCGCGCGGGTGGCGAAGTCGATGCCGAAGAAGCAGGGCCACTTCACCGGCGGGGAGGAGATCCGGATGTGGACCTCGGCGGCGCCGGCCTCGCGGAGCATCTTCACCAGGGCGCGCTGGGTGTTGCCGCGGACGATCGAGTCGTCCACGACCACCAGGCGCTTGCCCTGGATGACCTCGCGCAGCGGGTTGAGCTTGAGCCGGATGCCGAGCTGGCGGATGGTCTGGCTCGGCTGGATGAAGGTGCGGCCCACGTAGGCGTTCTTCACCAGACCGGAGCCGTACGGGATCCCGCTGGCCTCGGCGTAGCCGATCGCGGCGGGGGTGCCGGACTCGGGCGTCGCTATCACCAGGTCGGCCTCGACCGGGGCCTCCTTCGCCAGGCGGCGGCCCATCTCCACGCGGGAGAGGTGCACGTTGCGGCCGGCGATGGAGGTGTCGGGGCGGGCCAGGTAGACGTACTCGAAGACGCAGCCCTTGGGCTTCGCCTCGGCGAAGCGCGAGGTGCGCATGCCGTTCTCGTCGATGGCGATGAGCTCGCCGGGCTCGACCTCGCGGATGAAGGAGGCGCCGCAGATGTCCAGCGCCGCCGTCTCGGAGGCGACCACCCAGCCGCGCTCCAGCCGGCCGAGCACCAGCGGGCGGATGCCCTGCGGGTCACGGGCGGCGTAGAGCGTGTTCTCGTCCATGAAGACGAGCGAGAAGGCTCCCTTGACCTTGGGCAGCACGACCTTGGCCGTCTCCTCGATGGAGAGGTCCGGGTGGCCGGCGAGCAGCGCGGTCACCAGGTCGGTGTCGTTGGTCGCGGCCGACCGCCCGGAGCGGGAGACGTGCTCCTCGCCGGGGAGTTCGGCGACCATGGCCGCCAGTTCGGCGGTGTTCACCAGGTTTCCGTTGTGACCGAGGGCCAGGGAGCCGTGCACGGTCGCCCGGAAGGTCGGCTGGGCGTTCTCCCAGACCGAGGAACCGGTGGTCGAGTAGCGGGCGTGTCCGACGGCGATATGCCCGTGCAACGACCCCAGGGAGGCCTCGTCGAAGACCTGGGAGACGAGTCCCATGTCCTTGAAGACGAGAATCTGGGAGCCGTTGCTCACTGCGATGCCCGCGGATTCCTGACCGCGGTGCTGCAGGGCGTAAAGGCCGAAGAACGTGAGCTTGGCGACCTCCTCGCCGGGAGCCCAGACACCGAAGACGCCACACGCGTCCTGGGGGCCTTTCTCACCGGGAAGAAGATCGTGGTTGAGTCTTCCGTCACCACGTGGCACGCCTTCGAGTCTAGGACAGTCGACCCGCTCTCTCGGACCCCGGGCGGCCGGTCTTGCGCGGCGGTCTCGGGTAACGCGCGTAGACAAAACCCCTTACCGGAGGCGCATTTCGGCGTACCGGAATTCCGCGGCGACGCGCTCGCCCTTGCGGTTCGCGCCCGTTGGCGCATTCCGCACGCGGCGGAGGCTTCACCCGGCGTCGGTCCGCCGTTCGCCCAACGTGAGCCTGCTCACCCGGGGCCCGCGCGGCGCCCCGTCCCCTACGCGGCGGGCAGCAGCAGGCCCCAGCACCCGGCGTGGACCGTCCAGGTGCGGGCCCGGACCGGGCCGACCGGGCGGCCGTCCGCCTCGTAGCCGAAGCCCCGGCCGGCCACCGAGATGCTGGCCGCCCGGGCGCGGAGCAGGGCGCCCGGGGCGCGGACCACGATCTCCATCACGCCTTCGCCGGCCGCCTCACCGCCGGGGAGGGTCACCTGGACCACCCGGACCGGGCGGTGGACGTCGGCGAGCAGCCGGCCGTCCGCCTCGACCCGCAGCCGGGAGCTGTGCTCGCCCCGGGCCGGCTCGACCGGCTCCGTCCGCCCGGCCCGCCCGACCCGTTCGACCCGCCCCGCCCGGTCGCTCCGGTCGCCCCGGTCGCTCCAATCGGCCCCCGGGGACGCCTCCGGGTCGAGCACGGTCCCCTGCTCGGCCGCAGCAAGTTTCGCCCATAGCGAACGCCAGCCGCCCGGACGGCCCACCGGACGGCGGGCCCCGCTGCCCGAGATCCGCACCCCGCCGAGCGCCACCCCGCCGCCGTCGTCCACCAGCAGGTCCAGCTTCCGGGCCGCCCCGGTCAGCACCGCCCGCGCCGCCGCGACCGGCGCGGCCGGCACCCCGAGCGCCCGGGCCGCCGCCAGCTCCTCCGGGCGACCGACCGGAACCAGGCCCACCGGGTCGGTGCCCAGTTCGCGCTGGCGGTACAGCGCCTGGAGCACCCGCTGGAGCGCGAGGTCGGAACCGATCACCACCGGTCGCCTCCGGCCGCGGTGCGAAAGCACCCGATCGAGCTCCGAGGGCGTCTCCGGGTAGGCCACCTTGACGTCCGTCCCACCGGAGAGAACGTCCTTCGCGATCCGCACCGACTCCCCGTCGGACTGCCGGGCCGCCGGGTCGAGGAGCAGGAGGAGCGGCTCCGGGCCGCCGGTTGCGGGCGTGGACAGGGACGACACAACCGGTCCTTCCTCAGGTAATCTCTCGGTGCAAGAGCCCCTTGCGCTATTGCGCCAGGGGCTTCGTCTATCTCGGGGCAGACTGCGGCCTACGCAGGATGCCCCAACCGGAAGGGGTGTACGCCTGTGCCGGCACTCGTGCTCGTTGGCGCTCAGTGGGGAGACGAGGGCAAGGGGAAGGCGACCGACCTCCTCGGCGGCTCCGTCGACTACGTCGTCCGCTACCAGGGCGGCAACAACGCCGGTCACACGGTGGTCATCGGCGACCAGAAGTACGCGCTGCACCTGCTGCCTTCCGGCATCCTCAGCCCGAACGTGACGCCGGTGATCGGCAACGGCGTCGTCATCGACCCGGGCGTGCTGCTCTCCGAGCTCAAGGGCCTGAACGAGCGCGGCATCGACACCTCCAAGCTGCTGATCTCGGGCAACGCCCACCTGATCACGCCGTACCACCGCACCCTGGACAAGGTCACCGAGCGCTTCCTCGGCAAGCGCCGGATCGGCACCACCGGCCGCGGCATCGGCCCGACCTACGCGGACAAGATCAACCGCGTCGGAATCCGGGTCCAGGACCTCTTCGACGAGTCGATCCTCCAGCAGAAGATCGAAGCGGCGCTGCACGACAAGAACCAGCTGCTGGTCAAGCTCTACAACCGCCGCGCCATCCCGGCCGAGCTGGTGCTCGAGGAGTACCTGGGCTACGCGGACAAGATCAAGCCGTTCCTCGCCGACACCACCCTGGTGCTGGACGAGGCGCTGAAGGCCGGCAAGGTCGTCCTGCTGGAGGGCGGCCAGGGCACCCTGCTCGACGTCGACCACGGCACGTACCCGTTCGTCACCTCCAGCAACCCGACCTCGGGCGGCGCCTGCACCGGCGCCGGCATCGGCCCCACCAAGATCGACCGGGTCATCGGCATCCTGAAGGCCTACACCACCCGCGTCGGCTCCGGCCCGTTCCCGACCGAGCTGCTCGACGCGGACGGCGAGGCGCTGCGCCGGATCGGTGGCGAGCGCGGTGTCACCACCGGCCGCGACCGCCGCTGCGGCTGGTTCGACGCGGTGATCGCGCGCTACGCGACCCGGGTCAACGGCCTCACCGACTTCTTCCTCACCAAGCTCGACGTGCTCACCGGCTGGGAGCAGATCCCGGTCTGCGTCGCCTACGAGATCGACGGCCGCCGGGTCGAGGAACTGCCGTACAACCAGTCGGACTTCCACCACGCCAAGCCCGTCTACGAGACGCTGCCGGGCTGGACCGAGGACATCAGCGGGGCGAAGACCTTCGCCGAGCTGCCGAAGAACGCCCAGGCGTACGTGAAGGCGCTGGAGGAGATGTCGGGCGCCCCGATCTCCGCCATCGGCGTCGGCCCGGGCCGCGACGAGACGATCCAGATCAACTCGTTCCTGTAGGCCTCCCGGCCTGCCGGGCAGGGCCCCGCGGGTGCTCCCGCGGGGCCCTGCCCTTGCCCGCCCCACTTTGCACTAGCACAATCATCCATTGCGGCTAGTGCAATCTCGGGCTACCGTTCGGATCATGACCGCGAAGCTTCCCGCCCCCACCACCCTCACCGGCCGCCACGTCCGCCTGGAGCCGCTGGACCGCCGCCATCTGTCCGACCTGTGGGCCGCCGTCGGCCCGGACCCCGAGGTGTGGCGCTGGGTCCCGTTCAGCGCACCCGGGTCGGAGGAGGAGCTGGGCGCGATGCTGGACGTCCGGCTCGGCGAGGTGGCGGCCGGGAACGCCGTGAAGTTCGCCGTGATCGAGCGCGCGTCCGGCCGGGCCGTCGGCATCACCGGCTACTACGACTTCCACGCGGAGAACGAGCTGGTCGAGATCGGCGGCACCTGGTACGCCCGGTCCGTCTGGCGCTCCACGGTCAACACCGAGTCGAAGCTGCTGCTGCTCACCCACGCCTTCGACGACCTCGGCATGGGCCGGGTGTTCTGGAAGACCGACGCGCTCAACGACCGCTCGCGCAACGCGATCCTGCGCCTGGGCGCCCAGTTCGAGGGCATCCACCGCCGCGACAAGCGGCGCGACACCGGCGTCTGGCGCGACACGGCGTACTTCTCGATGCTCCGCGACGAATGGCCGGCCGCCCGCGCCCGGCTGACGGAGCGACTCGCCGCCGGCTGACCGCTACTTGTCGGCCAAGTCCCTTTTCGTGAGCCGCCTTTCCCGCGGCTGACGGGTAGCGATGATCTGCGCCACCACCCCGACGAAGACCACCGACACCAACAGGCCGGTCAGCAGCACGACAGCCATCAGCGATCGACCGCCGCGACGGCCCGGACCGCTTCGCCATACACCCCGATGAGTTCCACACCCCAGTCATCGGCCAAAGCGGCGACGAGGTCAAGCCCCGCCCACACGTTCGAGCCACCTCCGGCCCACGACGGACGGGCACGAAGCAACCCCCGCCCGCTCCGCCGCAGTTGTGCGCTTCACCCCATCGGGCGACGCGGTGGACCGGGTGTCCGCGGCCGGGCAGACTGCACCGGGGGCCGGGCCGGGAACGGCGCGCACCGGCCCCGCTCCCCGCGCCCGCGAGGAGCCGCCGACCGAACCCCGAAGGAGCCCCACCCGTGGACACCTGGCAGAAGGCCGCCCCCGGCGGCGAGGGCGAGGACGCCCTGGAGATCCGCACCGTCGACGGCATGGTCGAGCTCCGCGACCCCAGGAACGACGCGATCGTCGTCCGCACCACCCCCCGCAAGTGGGCCGCCTTCGTCCTCGGCGTGAAGGCCGGCGAGTTCGACCACTTCGTCGCCGAGTAGGCGCCTCCCCGGGAGGCGGCGGGCGGGCGCGGGGAAAATGGGCGCGAGGGGCGGGGGTGGGCTTCGATAGGATTGGCGCGCCCACAGTGGAACGTCGATCTGGCCGGCAGCCCGGGAGTCGGCGACCGTGTCCGGTTCCCTCCGCCGCCCCAGACCCTGCGCCCGTGACGGCACTCCGGGACAGGGGTGCGTGCGGGAGAAATCGGAGCATCCGAGGATGGCTCGGCACCTGATCACCAGCGCCCTTCCGTACATCAACGGGATCAAGCACCTGGGCAACATGGTCGGGTCCATGCTGCCGGCGGACGTCTACTCCCGGTACCTGCGCGGGCGCGGCCACGAGGTGCTGTACATCTGCGCGACCGACGAGCACGGCACGCCGGCCGAGCTGGCCGCGCAGGAGGCCGGGCTGCCGGTCGCCGAGTTCTGCGCCCGGGCGCACGACCAGCAGAAGGCCGTGTACGACGGCTTCCAGCTGTCGTTCGACCACTTCGGCCGCAGCTCCTCGCCGCAGAACCGGGAGATCACCCAGGAGATCGCGCGCGAACTGCACGCCAACGGGTTCATCGAGGAGCGGTCCATCCGCCAGGTGTACTCGAACACCGACGGCCGCTTCCTGCCGGACCGGTACATCGTCGGCACCTGCCCGCACTGCGGCTACGACAAGGCCCGCGGCGACCAGTGCGAGAACTGCACCCGGGTGCTCGACCCGACCGACCTGCTGGAGCCGCGCTCGGCGATCAGCGGCAGCGCCGACCTGGAGGTGCGGGAGACCACGCACCTGTTCCTGCTCCAGTCCAAGCTCACCGGGCAGGTGGAGGACTGGATCGCCGCGCACGGCGACGAGTGGCCGGTACTCGCCTCCTCGATCGCCCGCAAGTGGCTGACCGAGGGCCTGCAGGACCGCGCGATCACCCGCGACCTGGAGTGGGGCGTCCCGGTGCCGGCCGACGTGTGGCCGGAGCTGGCGGCCTCGGGCAAGGTCTTCTACGTCTGGTTCGACGCGCCGATCGAGTACATCGGCGCGACGAAGGAGTGGGCGGACGCGGCGCGGGACGGTGAGCTCCGGGACTGGAAGTCCTGGTGGTACGAGGCCGACGAGACCGTCCGCTACACCGAGTTCATGGCCAAGGACAACGTCCCGTTCCACACGGTGATGTTCCCGGCCACGATCCTCGGTTCGCGCCAGCCGTGGAAGAAGGTCGACTACGTCAAGGCCTTCAACTGGCTGACGTACTACGGCGGGAAGTTCTCCACCAGCCAGAAGCGGGGCATCTTCACGGACGTCGCGCTGGAACTGCTGCCGGCCGACTACTGGCGCTACTTCCTGATGGCGCACGCGCCCGAGTCGGACGACTCCAGCTTCACCTGGGACCTCTTCGCCTCCGTGGTCAACAAGGACCTCGCCGACACCCTCGGCAACTTCGTCAACCGGGTGCTGTCGTTCAGCCGCAAGCGGTTCGGCGACGAGGTGCCGGCCGGTCACGCGGCGGGCGAGGCGGAGGAGCGGCTGGGCGCGCAGATCGCGGAGCTGCTGGCCGACCACGAGGCCCAGCTGGAGGCGCTCAACTTCCGCAAGGCGGCGCAGAGCCTGCGGGCGCTGTGGAGCGCGGGCAACGCCTACCTGGACGAGAAGGCCCCCTGGCTGCAGGTGAAGACCGACCCGGAGGCGGCGGCGCTGACGCTGCGCACGGCGATGAACCTCATCCACCTGTACGCGGTGGTCTCCGAGCCGTTCATCCCGACGGCGGCGCGGGCGATGCGCGAGGCGTTCGCGCTGCCGGCCGACGCCCCGGCGCGCACCCGCAGCTGGGTGGACGCGGCCGAGGCGCGGGCGCTGGACGCGGTGCCGGCGGGGACGCCGTTCACGGTGCCGCCGGTGCTGTTCGCGAAGATCACCGACGAGGACCTCGCCGGCTGGACCGCCCGCTTCGGCGGCGGGGAGTAGGCGCACCGCACGACCGCACCAGCGCACGACCGCTCAGCCGCTCGGCCGTCGCTCCCGTTCGCGGGGGCGGCGGCCGAGCCGCGTTCCGGGGGGTCGGGCGGCCGGGGCGGGAGGCCCGGGCGCCCGGGGCGGGCTCAGGCCAGGGAGGCGCGCGCGGTGCTCAGCAGCGGGGCCAGCTCGGGGGCGTCGGCGGCGGCCTCGTCGAGGGCCGCGGTGAGGGCCTCCTCGTAGGTGGCGCGGGCCTCCCGGTGGCGGGCCCGGCCGGCGTCGGTGAGCACGGTGTAGACGCCGCGCTTGTCGTCCGGGCAGACGTCCCGGTAGGTGAAGTCGGCGGCACCGAGGCGGGCGACCAGCCGGGTCACGGAACTCTGGTTGAGGCCGAGGCCGGCGGCGAGCTCCTGCATCCGCAGCTCGGACGCGGGCGCCTCGACGAGCAGGCCGAGGGCGCGGTACTCGGAGAGCCCCAGGCCGTGCCGCCGCTGCAGGACGGTGGCGAGCCGCCCCTCGACCCGGGTGTGCAGCGTGGTGAGCCGGTTCCACATGCGGGCGTCGCTCGGGGTGCCGTCGGGGGTGGTGGGCACGGGGGTCCTCCCTGGCCGGACTGGGTGGTTGACACAGGTTACTTGTACATGCATGCTTTTGCCCAGTCGAAAGTGCTTGCACATACATGCAACAACTATCCCGGGGGGCTCGTCCCATGGCCTGGATCCACCTGCTCGTCGCCGCCGCCTTCGAGGTCGTCTTCGCCCTCGCCACCAACGCCACCCACGGCTTCACCGAATTGGGCCCGTCCCTGCTGACGGCGGCGGCCGCCGCGGGCGGGATCTTCTTCCTCAGCCTCGCGCTGCGCACCCTCGACGTCGGGGTCGGCTACACCGTGTGGACCGGCATCGGCTCGGTCGGCACCGTCGTCCTCGGCACGCTGATCTTCGACGAGGAGATGAACGCGGGGAAGGCCGTCGCCTTCGTCCTGATCATCGGCGGAGTGCTCGGCCTCAAGCTCGCGGACCGGCCGAGCAGCCGTGCCGCCTCCCCCGCACCGGCGGCCGGATCCCCGTCCGGCCCCGGGTCCGCACCCGTCTCCGCCTGATCCTCCGATCCGACATCCGTACAAGGGAGTTGAACCGTCATGGCCTGGGCCTACCTGGCAGTCGCCGTCGTCTTCGAGATCGTCTTCGCCCTCGGCACCAACGCCACCAAGGGCTTCACCCGACTCTGGCCCTCCGTCCTCACCCTGACCGCCGCCGCGGGCGGCATCTACACGCTGAGCCTCGCCCTGCGCACCCTGGACGTCGGCGTCGGCTACACGATCTGGACGGGGCTCGGCTCGATCGGCACGGTCGTGTTCGGCGCGCTGGTCTTCAAGGAGCGGATCACCCTGCCCAAGCTGGTCTCCTTCGCCGCGATCGTCGCCGGCGCGGTCACCCTCAAGCTCGCCTCCGGGTTCTGACCCCTTTTCACCCGATCGTGGAATCGCCCGGCCCGGGACGGATCGGCGAGACTGGCCGTCCCCGACCGACACGCGAGGGAGGCGCCGACGATGGACGCCGAGGAGTCACCCGCCGACGAGCCCCTGGCCGAGTGGTACGCCAGGCGGGCCCGCCGCCGCCGGGCACCCGGGACGCGGGACGCGATCACCCTCGCCCCGGGACCGCGGCGGGCGGCCCACCTCTTCCAGGACGTGCCGCGCCTGGTGGTCGAGTGGGACGGCCACGGCTGGCAGCCGGTCGCGGTGGCCGAGAACTACGCCGAGGCCTACCCCCTGATCGTCCGCCCCGACCCGGCGACCGCGCCGGGGCCGGTGTTCCCCCGGACGGACACCCCCGTACCGCTGCTGCGACGGGGAACCGGCCGGCACCGCAAGCCCGACCGGTGACCCCCGGCCGCTAGCGGGGGCCGGCCGCCCGCGCGGTGTGGACCGTGATCGCGGCGAGGTAGAAGGCGTCGGGCCTGGTCAGGATGCCGGTCGGGGCCTCGCGGTCCAGCAGGGCGGCCAGGACGGCCCGGTCGTCGGCGTCCAGCCGGTCGTCCAACTGCTCCTTGCGGCGCGAGAGTTGGACGTGCAGGAACTCCCGGGCCGAGGCGTCCAGCGGGGCCGGGCGGTCGACCAGGAAGGTCCGGGTGCCGCTCGGGACGAGCCCGGCGGCGGCGAGCATGGCCGGCCAGTCCTCCACCACCGCGACCGTCTCCGGGACGGCCTCGCGCATCACCGCGAACACCTCCTCGTGCGCCGCGTCCAGCCGGGCCTGGAGGCCGGGCCGGCCGAGGCCGAGGTCGCGCGGGAGGTAGCGGGCCGGCAGCCCGCGCTCGGCCACGGCCAGCAGGCCGCCGGGGCGCAGCGCGCCGGCCAGGGCGGTCAACGCGGCCTGCTGGTCGCCGAGGTGGTGGATCGCGTTGCCGGACCAGATCAGGTCCGCCTCGCCCAGGGTGGCGAAGTCCCCCGGCAGGTCCGCCCGGTGGGTCCCGACCCGGCCGCCGGAACGGGTCCGGGCGCGCTCCAGCAGGGCGGCGGACTGGTCGACGGCGACCACCTCGGCGGCCGGGAAGGCGTCCGCGAGCAGTCCGGCGATCACCCCGGGGCCGCTGCCCACGTCCAGCACTCGGCCGACCGGCGCGCCCGCCCGCAGCCCGTGCAGCCACTGCGCGGCCTCGGTGACGGCCGGGGCCTGGACCTCGGCCTCGCGCTCCAGGTGGTCGGCGAGGGCCTCCCAGTCGAAGTCGGCGTCACCGCCGTGGTGGTGGGCGTGCCCCGAGGCATGGCCGTGGGCGTGGGCCTGCGGGGAGTGGGCGTGGTCGGTCATCGGGTACTCCGTTTCTTCGGGGCAGGGGTGGGGCTCGGGTCGGACGGTCACCGCACCGGGGCGGCGAGGGTGCTGCCGGCGGCGACCAGCTCCTCCGCCAGGCTGCGCCGACCGTCACCCAGGAGGCAACTTTCGTTGCTGTTTCAGCAACACCCCCCGGGGCCGGTCACCGGGCCGGCGCGGGCCGGGCGGAAACCGTCCCTTGCCTTCGAGTGCACTCGAAGTCCTAAGGTCGGCACCCGCGGCACCCGCGGCACGCTCACCGTCCGACCCGAGCTCCACCCGCACCCCGTACGACCGACGACCCCAGGGGGAACCACCATGCGCTACCGCATCCTCGGCGGCACCGGCATCGAGGTCAGCACCTACTGCCTCGGCACCATGATGTTCGGCGCGATCGGCAACCCCGACCACGACGACTGCGCCCGGATCGTCCACACCGCGCTCGACGCGGGCATCAACTTCGTCGACACCGCCGACATGTACTCGGCCGGCGAGTCCGAGGAGATCGTCGGCAAGGCCCTGGAGGCCCGCGGCGACCGCGACGACGTCGTGCTCGCCACCAAGGTGCACTTCCCGATGGGCGAGGGCCGCAACCGGAGCGGCAACTCCCGCCGCTGGATCGTCCGCGAGGTCGAGGAGAGCCTGCGCCGGCTGCGCACCGACCGGATCGACCTCTACCAGGTGCACCGGCCCGACCCCGGCACGGACCTGGAGGAGACCCTCGCCGTCCTCGGCGACCTGGTCCGGGCCGGCAAGATCCTCGCCTTCGGCTGCTCGACCTTCCCCGCCGAGGAGCTCGTCGAGGCCCACCACGTCGCCGAGCGGCGCGGCCTGCCCCGGTTCCGCACCGAGCAGCCGCCGTACTCGCTGCTCGCGCGCGGCATCGAGCGGGACGTCCTGCCGACCGTGCGACGGCTCGGCATGGGGGCGCTGACCTGGTCGCCGCTCGCCTCCGGCTTCCTCACCGGCCGCTACCGCAAGGACCGGCCGATCGACCTGGGCAGCGGGCGCGCCGCCCTCATGCCGGCCCGGTTCGACCCGGCGCTGGCGGTCAACCGGGCCAAGCTGGACGCGGTCGAAGAGCTGACCGCCGTCGCCGAGGACCTCGGCCGCACCCTGCCCGAGCTCGCCCTGGCCTTCCCGCTCGCCCACCCGGCGGTCACCTCGGTGATCATCGGCCCGCGCACCCTCGGCCAGCTGGAGGCGGCCCTCAAGGGCGCCGACCTCGTCCTCGACGACGCCACCCTGGACCGGATCGACGCGATCGTCCCGCCCGGCACCAACGTCTACCACCCGGACGGCGTCTGGCAGCCCCGTTCGCTCACCGACGCCACCCTCCGCCGCCGACTGCCGGCCGACCGCCCGGCGGCCGGCTGAGCACCGGCCCGGGCGCCCCCGGTCAGCCGCGCAGGAGGTCGACCACGCCGGTGAGGTCCTCCGCACCGTTGCGCGGATCGGCGGCCAGGCGGCGCTTCATCAGGTCGAAGTAGGGCGTCAGCAGTTCGGGGCTGACGCCCTGCTCCTCGGCGGTGCGCAGGAAGGTCGGGGTGCCGGCGACCTGCATGGCGAGGTTCGAGACCACGCCGAGGGTGTAGTCGCCGGCCTCGAGCTGCGCGGCGGTGGCCGCGACCGAGCCGGTCATCGCGGTGAGCCAGGGGGCGAGCAGCGGGGCGAGCTCGCCCGGGGCCACGGACTCGTCCCGGATCAGCGCGTAGGCGTGCGCGACGCCCGCGAACATGCCGTACATCGCGCTCAGCAGCGCCACGTCGTACAGCGCCGCGAAGCCGGCGTCCGTACCGACGTAGCGGGTGTCGGCCGGGGCCGCCAGGGTCGCGCGGTGCTCCTCGAACAGCTCGGGCGAGCCGCTGTAGAAGACGTACGGGCCGGCCGCCGGGACGCCGATCATCGGCGGGACGGCCATGATGCCGCCGTCCAGGTAGCGGGCGCCGCGCGCGGTGGCCCAGGTGGCCCGGGCGCGGGCCTGGCCGGGGGTGCCGGTGACCAGGTTGACGACGTCCTTGCCGGTCAGGTCGAGGCCGTCCAGCGCTTCGTCGACCGAGGCGTCGTCGAGCAGGCAGACCACCACCAGCCGGTTGGCGGCGACCGCCTCGGCGGCGGTGGCGGCGACGGTGGCGCCCCGGGCGGCGAGCGGTTCGGCGCGGGCGGCGGTGCGGTTCCAGACGGTGAGCGGGTGCCCGGCCGCGAGCCAGGCCCCGGCCAGCGCGGCGCCCATCGCGCCGAGGCCGAGCAGGGTCAGAGGGGTCTTCGAAACGGTGTCAACGGTCGTGTCTGCCATGCCGATCAGCCTCGCCGCCGCCCGCCCGAAGGCTCAAGTACGCACTTCGGAGTGGGTGGTTACCCTGGGGTGAGTGAGCAGGTCGGCGAAGGGGGCGGCATGGCGACGGTACCGAGGCCCGGCGCGTACGTGTGCGGGATCGACGCCGCGATGGCCGTGATCGGCGGCAAGTGGAAGGTGCTGATCCTCTGGGCGCTGGCCGAGCGGCCGCACCGCCGCTTCGGCGAGCTGCGCCGGCAGGTGCCGGGAATCACCGAGAAGGTGCTCGCCGCCCACCTGCGCGAGCTGGAGGCGGACGGCATCGTGCACCGCGAGTCCTACGACGAGGTGCCGCCGCGGGTCGAGTACTCGCTCACGGCGGTCGGTGAACGGCTCAACGCGGCACTGGCACCGCTGGGCGCCTGGGGGCGGGAGCACGTGCTGGACGGGCGCCCGCACCCCGGCGCCTGATGCGCGTCAGGCGATCGAGGCGGACACGATCGCCGCCACCGCGAGGTTGCAGCTGGCGGTGACCCAGACCGCCGGGTGCGGCTCCGGGTCGACCAGGATCGCGCCCAGCTTGCCCGGCGTCAGCACGTCCACCAGCCAGAACGCGACGGCCATGAGCACCAGCCCGAGCACGCCGAAGCAGGCGGTGGAGACCATGCCCTTCCCGAAGTCCTCGTAGGTGTAGAGGATCGCGGTGAAGACGATGCCGCCGATGCCCAGCAGTGCCGAGCTGAGCAGCACGGCCGCGTTGCGGTTGCGCTCCACCCAGATCTGGTGGCCCAGCTTGCCCGGCGTCAGCGCGTCCACCAGGAGGATGCCGAGCAGCAGCAGGACCACGCCGACGCCGCCGAAGGCCGTCGCCGCGCCGAGACCGTGCAGGATGTCGTTCATGGTGGTGGCCCCCGGGTCCGTGTCGCCGTCGCTCCTCGTGGGGCGGGCCGCCCGTGCGGGCTCCCGCGGTCAAGGATCGGCAAAAGATAACCCATCCGGCCCGGCTCCGACCGGGAAACGGGGGCCCGTCCCGTACCATTCCGGGCCGCGCGTACCATCGGACGCCATGACGCAGCCGCCGCCCGACAGCCCCGCCCCGAGATCCACCGCGCCCGGACCCGGCGCCGACGGCCGCCGCCGGTCCGGGTTCGTCGCCCTCGGCATGGTCGGCACCCTCGCGCTCGCGCTCTCCGGCTGCTCGTCGTCCTCCGGGAAGAACCCCCCGAGCCGCTGCGTCGACCCGAGCACCCTCAAGGTCCTGGACAGCCACTCCTGCACCACCAAGGGCACCGTCACCGCCGGCCGCTGGTACTACTGCGGCTCCGGGAGCACCACCGCCGTCGGCGGCACCTTCGACAAGGCCGCCACCAAGCGCGGCGGCTTCGGCTGCCCGGCCGGCTCCAGCGGCTCCGGCGGGGGCTGATCCACCGTGCGCCGCCGTACCGTCGAACCCCGCCCGGACTGGCTGACGACCGTCGAGGGCCAGGGCCTCGTCTACGCGATGTGCTCGGACCCGTGCAACCAGGGCGGGCCGCACGCCTACTGGGACGAGTCCGCGTACTACGAGTTCTCGCTGCCCGAGGTGGAGGCGCTGGAGGAGGTGGTCGAGGAGCTGCACGTGATGTCGCTGGCCGCCGCCGACCACGTGGTGCGCACCGGCCGGTTCGCCGACCACGGCATCACCGACCCCCGGCTCGCCGCCGCCGTCGCCGAGTCCTGGCACCGCCGCGACGAACAGCCCTCCCTCTACGGACGGTTCGACCTCGCCTACGACGGAAGCGGCCCGGCGAAGCTGTTCGAGTACAACGCCGACACCCCGACCTCGCTGATCGAGGCGGCCGGTCCGCAGTGGTTCTGGATGGAGGAGCGGTTCCCGCACGCCGACCAGTGGAACTCGCTGCACGAGCGGCTGGTCGCCTCCTGGTCCCGGCAGAAGCACCTGCTGCCGCCCGGACCGGTGCACTTCGCGCACTCGCGCGGCGACACCGAGGGCGAGGACTGGCTGACCACCCTCTACCTCCAGGAGTGCGCCGAGCAGGCGGGCATCGAGACGATCGGCATCGCCATGGAGGACATCGGCTGGGACGGCCTCTCCGGCCGCTTCGTCGACCTCGAGCACCGCTTCGTCCGCTCGGCGTTCAAGCTCTACCCGTGGGAGTGGCTGGCCTCCGACGAGTTCGGCGAGCAGCTGCTGGACGTGCTCGACCACGGCGGCTCCACCGGCTCCACGATGTGGATCGAGCCGGCCTGGAAGATGCTGCTCTCCAACAAGGCGCTGCTGGCCGTCCTCTGGGAGCTGTACCCCGGCCACCCCAACCTGCTGCCCGCCTACCTGGACGGCCCGCGCGAACTGGCCGGCCCGGACGGCCCCGGCTACGCCGCCAAGCCGCTGCTCGGCCGGGAGGGCGCGGGCGTGCGGATCGTCGAACCGGGCGGCCGGGAGACCCGCCTCGCCGACTGGGCCGGCGATCCGGACCGCTACGGCGCCGAGGGCCACTGCTACCAGCAGCTGCACCCGCTGCCCGACTTCGACGGCAACCGCCCCGTCCTCGGCACCTGGGTGGTCGACGGCGAGGCCGCCGGCCTCGGCATCCGCGAGACCGACGACAGCCCGATCACCCACCAGGGCGCCCGCTTCCTGCCCCACCTCATCGTCTGACCCGCCGCCCCGGGTCACCTGCCGGAATGCCCGCCGCCCCGGTGCTGTTTGATTGGCTCATGGCATCCCGTGCACGTGTACGCGCCCCCGAGCTGGTCGGGGCAGGCGGTTGGCTCAACACCGGCGGCAAGGAGCTCACGCTCGCCGACTTCCGGGGCAAGATCACCGTCCTGGACTTCTGGACGTTCTGCTGCATCAACTGTCTGCACGTCCTGGACGAGCTGCGCGAGCTGGAGGAGAAGCACCGCGACACCGTGGTGATCGTCGGTGTGCACTCCCCCAAGTTCGTGCACGAGGCCGACCACCGGGCGGTGGTGGACGCCGTCGAGCGGTACGAGGTGCACCACCCCGTGCTGGACGACCCGGCGCTCGCCACCTGGAAGCAGTACGCGGTGCGGGCCTGGCCGACGCTGGTGGTGATCGACCCCGAGGGGTACGTGGTCGCCCAGCACGCCGGCGAGGGGCACGCGCACGCGATCGCCCGGCTGGTCGAGGAGCTGGAGGCCGAGCACGCGGCGAAGGGCACCCTGCGGCGCGGCGACGGCCCGTACGTGGCGCCCGAGCCGACCGCCGGGGACCTCAGGTTCCCGGGCAAGGCGGTCCGGCTGCCGAACGGCCACTTCCTGGTGGCCGACTCCGGACACCACGCGCTGGTCGAGCTGGAGGCGGACGGCGAGACCGTGGTCCGCCGGATCGGCGACGGCGTGCGCGGACTGGTCGACGGCACCTCGCCGCGGTTCAGCGAGCCGCAGGGCCTGCTGCTGCTGCCGGAGGGCACCGGGGCCGACCACGACGTGATCGTCGCCGACACCGTCAACCACGCGCTGCGCGGCGTCCGGCTCTCGGACGGGGCGGTGACCACCCTGGCCGGCACCGGCAAGCAGTGGTGGCAGGGCTCGGCGACCGAGGGCCCGGCCCGCGAGGTCGACCTCTCCTCGCCGTGGGACGTCGCCTGGTTCGACGGCCGGGTCTGGATCGCGATGGCGGGCGTCCACCAGCTGTGGGCGTACGACCCGGCCACCGGCACGGTCGGGGTCGCGGCCGGCACCACCAACGAGGGCCTGGTCGACGGCCCGGCCGCCGAGGCCTGGTTCGCCCAGCCGTCCGGCCTGGCCGTCTCGGCCGACGGGGAGCGGCTCTGGGTCGCGGACTCGGAGACCTCGGCGCTGCGCTGGGTTTCACGTGAAACCAAGGAGGTGCACAGCGCCGTCGGCACCGGTCTGTTCGACTTCGGGCACCGGGACGGCGCGGCCGACCAGGCACTGCTCCAGCACCCGCTGGGCGTCACCGTGCTGCCGGACGGCTCGGTGGCCGTCAGCGACACCTACAACCACGCGCTGCGCCGCTACGACCCGGCCAGCGGCGAGGTCAGCACGCTGGCCACCGATCTGCGCGAGCCCTCCGGCGCGGTGCTGGTCGACGAGGACATCGTGGTGGTGGAGTCCGCCCGGCACCGGCTGACCCGGCTGCGGCTGCCCGAGGAGGCGGTCCGGGTGGACGCGGTGGCGCACCGCACCCGGCGCGCCGCGACCGAGGTCGCGCCCGGCGCCCTCCGGCTCGACGTGGTGTTCCAGGCCCCGACCGGCCAGAAGCTGGACGAGCGCTACGGCCCGTCCACCCGGCTGCTGGTCAGCGCCACCCCGCCCGAGCTGCTGGTCTCCGGGGCGGGCGCGGACTCCGCGCTCTCCCGGGAGCTGGTGCTCTCCGACGAGGTGACCGAAGGGGTGCTGCACGTCTCGGCGATGGCGGCGTCCTGCGACGACGACCCGGCGATCGAGTACCCGGCCTGCCACGTCCACCAGCAGGACTGGGGCGTGCCGGTGCGGCTCACCGCCGACGGCGCGCGCCGGCTGCCGCTGGTGCTGGCGGGCATGGAGTAACCGGTCCCGGGGCGGGCCGCTCCACGGCCGCCCACCGACGACGAGGACGACGAGGACGACGAAGGGGCCCGGCGAGCGCGCCGGGCCCCTTCCGTGTCCTCGGGAGGGTCAGCCCTCCAGGAACGCCTTGATCGCGCTCGCCAGCAGGTACGGGTCCTCCGCGCCGCACAGCTCGCGCGCCGAGTGCATGGACAGCGCGGCGATGCCGCAGTCCACGGTCTGGATGCCGAGGCGGGCCGCGGTGATCGGGCCGATCGTGGTGCCGCAGGGCATGGCGTTGTTGGAGACGAAGGTCTGCCACGGCACGCCGGCCTTCTCGCAGGCCTCGGTGAACACCGCCCGGCCGACGCCGTCGGTGGCGTACCGGTTGTTGACGTTGACCTTGAGGATCGGTCCGCCGTTCGGCAGCGGGTGGTGGCCCGGCTCGTGCCGCTCGCTGTAGTTCGGGTGGACGGCGTGGCCCATGTCGGAGGAGAGGCAGACGGTGCCGGCCAGCGCCCGGGCCCGGTCCTCCAGGCCGCCGCCGCGCGCGTACACGCTGCGCTCCAGCACGTTGCCGAGCAGCGGGCTCTGCGCGCCGGTGTCCGACTCGCTGCCGGTCTCCTCGTGGTCGAAGGCGGCCAGCACCGGGATGAACGGCAGCGCCGCGCCCTCGGTGTCGGCGGCGGTGGCCACGGCGGCGAGCGCGGCGGTGGCGGCGTGCACCGAGAGCAGGTTGTCCAGCCGGGGACCGGCCAGCAGCTCGCGGTCCCGGCCCAGGTACGAGGCGGGCTGGACGTCGTGGGTCATGAGGTCCCAGCCGGTCACGTCGGCCGCGTCGACCCCGGCGCGCTGGGCGACGTAGTCGATCAGCGCGCCCTCGTCGACCGGGCCGAGGCCCCAGATCGGCGTGAGGTGGCGCTGCTTGTCCAGCTTCATGCCCTCGTTGACCTGGCGGTCCAGGTGGATCGCCAGCTGCGGGACGCGCAGCAGCGGCTCGTCCAGCTGGACCAGCCGGCGGCTGCCGTCGCGCAGGGTGAGCCGCCCGGAGAGGCCGAGGTCGCGGTCGAGCCAGGTGTTGAGCGGCACGCCGCCGTAGATCTCCACCGCGACCTGCCGCCAGCCCGCCGACCCGGTGTCGGGGATCGGCTTGACCCGCAGATTGGGTGAGTCGGTATGGGTGCCGACGACGCGGAACGGTGTCTCCGGGCCGGCTCCGGCCGGCACGTACCAGGCGATCAGCGCGCCGCCGCGGACGACGTACCGGCCGCCGGCCACCCCGTCCCAGGCGTCCGTTTCCAGCACCTGCCGGAAGCCGGCTTTCTCCAGACGCTCGGCCGCGCTCGCGACCGCGTGGTAGGGCGACGGCGAGGTACCGAGGAAGGCGATCAGGTCATCGGTGTGCGTCCGGTCGAAGAAAGCCTGGCGGGCGGCGGTCGACATGCTGCTCCTGGGTCGAGGGAGGGCCGAGGCCGAATGGGGGATCGGCTTCGCACCTTGAGCATATGCCCGTACACGGACATGACACTCGGAGCATCCCAACGGATGCAGAACGCAGACAGAAACGTGAACTGGCATCTGACGGAGCGCCGGGTTCCGGCGGCCGCCCCCGGACGACCCGTCCCCGGGCACACCGAAGGGCCCGGTCCGGGGACCGGGCCCTTCGGTGTGAGGGTGGGGTCAGGCGGTCGGAGGGGTGTCACGCGCCGCGTGCCCGGACGGGGCGGCGGCGGGGGACGGCGGGCGTCAGAACGCCTCTTCCGCCAGCTCCATGATCTCGTTGTCGATGCCCTCGGCGATCAGGCGCTGCGAGGCGACGGTCGGCAGCACGTTCTTGGCGAAGAAGCGGGCGGCCGCGACCTTGCCCTGGTAGAACGCCACGTCCTTCTCGGAGGCGCCGGCCTCGAGCTTGGCCAGGGCCACCGCGGCCTGACGCAGCAGCAGCCAGCCGACCACGACGTCGCCGGAGACCATCAGCAGGCGGGTGGTGTTGAGGCCCACCTTGTACATGTTCTTGACGTCCTGCTCGACCGAGGAGAGGTCGGCGAGCAGCTTGCCGACGACGGCCTCGAGGTCGCCGGCGGCCTTGGCGAGCAGCTCGCGCTCGCCGGCCAGGGCGTCGCCGCCCGCGGCGGAGCCGAGGAACTTCTGGATCTGCTCGGACAGCGCGGTGAGCGCCTGGCCGCCGTCCTTGACGATCTTGCGGAAGAAGAAGTCCTGGCCCTGGATGGCCGTGGTGCCCTCGTAGAGGGTGTCGATCTTGGCGTCCCGGATGTACTGCTCGATCGGGTACTCCTGCAGGTAGCCGGAGCCACCGAAGGTCTGCAGGGACTGGGCGAGCTGCTCGTAGGACTTCTCCGAGCCGTAGCCCTTGACGATCGGCAGGAGCAGGTCGTTGAGGCGCTCGGCGGCCTCGTCGTGCTCGCCGCGCAGCCGGGCGGCCATCATGTCGTCCTGGACGGAGGCGGTGAAGAGCACCAGGGCGCGCATGCCCTCGGCGTACGCCTTCTGGGTCAGCAGCGAGCGGCGGACGTCCGGGTGGTGGGTGATGGTGACGCGCGGGGCGGTCTTGTCCAGGAACTGCGAGATGTCGGCGCCCTGCACGCGCTCCTTGGCGTACTCCAGCGCGTTCAGGTAGCCGGTGGAGAGGGTGGCGATGGCCTTCGTGCCGACCATCATCCGGGCGAACTCGATGATCTTGAACATCTGGCGGATGCCGTCGACCTTCTCGCCCAGCAGCCAGCCCTTGGCGGGGTGCTTGGCGCCGAAGGTCATCTCGCAGGTGTTCGAGGCCTTGAGGCCCATCTTGTGCTCGACGTTGGTGGCGTAGACGCCGTTGCGCTCGCCCAGCTCGCCGGTCTCCCAGTCGAAGTCGAACTTGGGGACGATGAACAGGCCCAGGCCCTTGGTGCCCGGCTTGCCGCCCTCGGGGCGGGCCAGCACCATGTGGATGATGTTCTCGGACATGTCGTGCTCGCCCGAGGTGATGAAGCGCTTCACGCCCTCGATGTGCCAGGAGCCGTCCTCCTGCCGGATCGCCTTGGTGCGGCCGGCGCCCACGTCCGAGCCGGCGTCCGGCTCGGTGAGCACCATGGTGGAGCCCCACAGGCGGTCGGTCATCCGCTTGGCGACCTCCAGCTGCTCCTCGGTGCCCTCGTCGGCGATGACGCCGGCGAAGGCCGGGCCGGAGGAGTACATCCAGATCGCCGGGTTGGCACCGAGGATCTGCTCGGCGAAGGCCCAGATCAGCGAGCTGGGGGTGACCTGGCCACCGATCGACTCCGGGATGCCCAGACGCCACCACTCGGCGTCCATGTACGCCTGGTAGCTCTTCTTGAAGGTGTCCGGGATCGGCGCGGTGTTGGTCTCCGGGTCGAAGACCGGGGGGTTGCGGTCGGTGTCCGTGAAGGACGCGGCGAGGTCGTTCTCGGCGAGGCGCGCGATCTCGCTCAGGATGTTCTTCGCGGTCTCGACGTCCATGTCCTCGAACGGTCCGGTGCCGTACACCTGCTCGCGGCCGAACACCTCGAAGAGGTTGAACTCCACGTCCCGCAGGTTGGACTTGTAGTGACCCATGGCCGTTTTCTCCGGTTCGTCGCTTCCGGGAGACCGCCGCGTTCGGGCGCCCCGTACCCACCAGTAGGCCTCATGATGCTACCCAGCGGTAACTTGTTTCAAGCCCCCGCCGGTGAATCCCTCGTGGATTCCGCTATGAACGTGGTCACGTCCCACAAGCCGGGACGGCCACTCCTTGTCAGGATCGACGCCCGCACGGGTGGCCGCGCTCCCGATAGCCTGTCCGTGTGTACGGCTATGACCAGAACGCGTACCCGGGCGACCCCTACCAGCAGGCGGGGCCGCAGCCGGGCATGAACGGCATGCCCGGCCCCGGCCCGTACGGCGAGCAGCCGCCGGGCGCACAGCAGTCGCTCTACCCGGAGCCGTCCCCGCCCTCGCTGGCGGACGCCGTCCGGGCCTTCACCACCGGCTCGATGGCGGTGGAGGACTTCCAGGCCATCTTCATCACCTCCAAGGTGCACTGCCCGCGCGGCGACCGGCCGGGCTTCCTGGCCCTGCACAACACGCCGACGCCGGTGATCCCGATGTTCAGCTCGCTGAAGGAGCTGCGCCGGTACGCCGGCAAGGACTCCAAGTACTTCACCGTCACCGGCGCCGAGGTCCTCGACCTGCTGCCGACCGGCTACGGCTTCGCGCTGGACATGGAGGGCGAGCACCGGATGGTGTTCGACGCCAAGGCGGTCGAGCAGATGGTCGACTTCACCATGCGCCGGATGTACGGCTGACCGACCGCGGGCCGGGGCCGCCCGCCCCGGCTCCTCGGCGACCCCCACCCATTTGGTTCAACATTCAACTTGCTTCTTGTTGAGGATTGAACTAATCTCGTGGACGTAGGCCAGAGGAACATCCCCCCGAAGGAGGCCGACATGCCCGCCGTGACCGTCGACAACCCGCTGACCCTCCCGCGCGTCGCCACCCCCGACCCCGCCGTCACGAGCGCCCGGCCGGTCCTCACGGTGGTCACCGCCCCCGAGGGCTTCGAGGGCGAGGGCTTCCCGGTCCGCCGCGCCTTCGCCAAGATCAACCAGAAGTACCTGGACCCGTTCATCATGATGGACCAGATGGGCGAGGTGGACTACGCGGCGGGCGAGCCCAAGGGCACCCCGTGGCACCCGCACCGCGGCTTCGAGACCGTCACCTACATCATCGACGGCACCTTCATCCACCGGGACTCGCACGGCGGCGGCGGCACCATCACCGACGGCGACACCCAGTGGATGACGGCCGGCTCCGGCCTGCTGCACATCGAGACCCCGCCGGAGTCGCTGGTGCGGTCCGGCGGCCTGTTCCACGGCCTCCAGCTGTGGGTGAACCTGCCCGCCTCGGACAAGATGATCGCCCCGAAGTACCAGGACATCCGCGGCGGCAGCGTCAAGCTCCTCAGCACCGAGGACGGCGGCGCCCTGCTGCGCGTCATCGCCGGCGAGCTGGACGGCCACCAGGGCCCCGGCAGCACCCACACCCCGATCACGATGATCCACGTGTCGGTGAACCCCGGCGCCCAGATCACCCTGCCCTGGCGCCCCGACTTCAACGCCCTCGCCTACGGCCTCGCCGGCAGCGGCACGGCCGGCACCGACCACCGCCCCTTCCACCGGGGCCAGGCCGTCGTCTTCGGCGACGGCGACTCGATCACCGTCCGCGCCGACGAGAAGCAGGACTCCCGCGACACCAACTTCGAGGTCGTCCTCCTCGGCGGCCTGCCCATCCGCGAACCCGTCGCCCACTACGGCCCGTTCGTGATGAACAGCCACCGCGAGCTCCAGCAGGCCATGGAGGACTTCCAGGCCGGCCGCCTCGGCACCATCCCCGCCGACGGCCACTGAGCCCGGGTACGAGGGGGTGGCGGCCCCGGGTTCCCGGCTCCGCCACTCCCTCGTGGGCCGGCCCCGGCGCTACAACCGCGCGTAGAGGGCCGAGGCGTCGTCGTGCGCCTTCCCGCGCGGCCAGCGCTCGCAGGCGACGTCCGCCCGCTCCACCGCGCGCACCTGGGCGATCAGCTCGGCCGGCCCGGACTCCCCGAGCAGCCGCAGCGCGTCGCCCCAGCTCCCCAGGCCGAAGCGCTCGGTGAACCGCGCCGCGCCGTCCGACAGGGCGGCCACCGCGCGCAGTCCGGCCAGCGGGACGAAGCCGGTCTCGGCGTGCGCGGCCGCCCGGGGGCTGGCGGCCGCGATCCACGGACCGTTGCCGGAGTTCCGGGCGGCCCGGACGGCCAGCGCGTACTCCAGGTGCAGCGCGGCCCGCTCGGCGGAGCCGGGCACCGTCGACCAGACCTGCCGGCGCAGCTCCTCCCCGCCGGGGAAGCGCTGGTTGTCGCCGATCACCCGCGGCGGGCCGTCGGCCGGCTCCAGCACCAGCAGCGAGTCGCCGAGCACCAGGTACTCCAGCGAGGCCCCGTGCCGGCGGGCGGCGACCACCATCGCGGCCGGGGTGTTGGGGTGGGCCAGGTCGCAGCGGCCGCCGTGCAGGGCGGCCGTCTCCGCGATCGCGTCGGCCAGGCACTCGGCGATCGAACGGTCCGCGCGGTCGGTGAGCCGGGCCAGCAGGTGCACCCCGAGTCTGCGGACGTACCAGGCGGTGCCGTGCCGGCACCCGGACTCCAGGCCGGTCGGCGAACTCGAACCGTCGAGCAGGACGAGTGCCTCGGACGTGGCCGCCGCGAAGTCCTCGCTCTCGCGGTCCGGCCGCCGTGCTTCCCCTGCGAGCTGTACCTGCATCCCGACAGTGTGCGCGCCGGGTGCGGTGCGCGCCCAGACCCGTGCACGCGCCGCGCCGCGCGCCCCCGGTGGCAGTGCGGGGGATCCGGCCATACCGTCGGACAACGAGTGGACATTTCAGCCGTTCAGGGCCGTCGGAGTTTGGGATCACCTTCGGGGGACCCGTGCCCCCGGCGCTGACGAGGGCGAGGAGCGAGGGATGTTCTGGCAGTTCATCGTGCTGTTGGCCGCCTCGACCGGCTTTCCGACCGCCGCACTGCTCTTCCTGATCGGCGGACCGCGCTTCCCCGACGAGCGGCGCGACGACCGGTAGCGGCGCGACCACCGGTGACCGGGCCGGCCGCCGGAGCCCCCACCGGGACCGGTGGGGGCCGGTTCAGCGGGCCGCCGGGGCTCAGGCGCCGTCCAGGACCCGTTCCAGGACGGCCGCCCCGGCCAGCAGCCGCTCGTCCGCCCCGGCCTCGCCGATCACCTGGAGGCCGAGCGGCAGCCCCTGCGCCGTCACCCCCGCCGGCAGGCTGAGCGCCGGCAGGCCGGCGAAGCTCCACGGCAGCGACATCACCGCGCTGCCGGTGCTGTCCAGCCCGAACGGGGCCGGGCCGGTCGCCGAGGGCGCCAGCAGCAGGTCGACCCCGGCCCGCCGCCGCTGCTCGGCGAGCCGCTCGCGGAAGACCTCCCGGGCGCGCAGGGCGGCCGCGCGGTCGGCCGGATCGACGGTCCGCCCGTGCCGGATGCCCGCCACCGTCTCCGGCCGGTAGAGGCCGCCGAAGCGGGCGAACCAGTCGGCATGGGTGGCGGCCAGCTCGAAGCGGTTGATCGTCTGCGTCTGCCGCTCCAGCTCGTCGAAGTCCGGCAGCAGGTCGAGCCGGCGGACCGTCAGCCCCCGGGCGGTCAGCAGCTCCAGCTGCCGGGCGAACGCCTCCCGCGCCCGCGGTCCGGCCCGGTCCAGGTACGGGCCCACCGGGACGCCGAGCACCGGCACCTCGTCGGTCCACCCGCGACCGGCCGCTCCGTCGCCCGGACCGGCCCCGGGGTCCCAGTCGTCGCAGAGCAGCGGGGCGGCGAGCGCGGCGCCCGCCAGATCGGCGGTGAACAGGCCCGGGGTGTCGAAGCTCGGCGCGTTCGGGATCACGCCCGTCAGCGGGATCCGCCCATGGGTCGGCCGGAAACCGACCACCCCGCAGTAGGCGGCCGGGCGGATCACCGAGCCGATCGTCTGGGTGCCGATCGCCAACGGCACCAGCCCCGCCGCGACCGCCGCCGCCGAACCGCTGCTGGAGCCGCCGGGGGTGTGGTGGGGATGGTGCGGATTGCGGGTCGGACCGGGTGCGGCGCCCGCGAACTCGGCGGTCACCGTCTTGCCGGCGACCAGCGCGCCGGCGGCCCGCAGCCGGTCCACCACGGTGGCCTGCGGACCGGCCAGGACACCCGGGGGCAGCGCGGAACCCCCGTGCGTGGGCAGGCCGTCGACGTGCACGATGTCCTTGATCCCGACGGCCACCCCGTACAGCGGCGGCCCCTGCGACGGGTCGGGGTGGCGGGCGGCGAGCGCCCGGGCCTCGGCCTGCAACCGGTCGGCCCGGCCGGGTTCGGGCACGAAGGCGTGGATCAGCGGGTCCACCTGCTCGATCCTGGCGCAGAGCCGGTCGATGTGGACGGGCAGGGCGGGGGCACCCGCCCGCAGCGCGGCGGCCTCACGGACGAGTGAGCGCGGCCGGACCAGGGACTCCTCCATGGCGACCACGGTAGCCCCGCCCCGCCCGGGGCGGTCCGCCGCACCACCGGCCGGGGTTCACCCGGTCGGCCAGCCGCCCTCCGGCTGCTCGCCGGGCGCCCCCGGCCGGTGCTCGTCCGCCAGGTAGGGGGACTCGCGCAGCACGTACGCGCCGCAGGTGTGGCAGCAGAGTTCGGGGGTGCGCCCCCACTCCGTCGCCTCCCGGGCGGGTGCCGCCGCGTCGATCTCCCGGCCGCACATCGCCGTGTCCTCGCCGCCCCGGACCATGTGCCACAGCCGGACCCCGGCGGACGCGCCGCCGGCGCCGAACTCGGCCCGCATCTGGTGCATCATGCCCCCATCGTCCGGCGGCCCGCCGGACCCGGCAAACGGAGCGCCGGCGCGCCCGGCGGCCCGCAGCGGGAGCCGGTGGGGGCGGGCCGGGTCAGACCAGCCCGCCGTACAGGCGCAGCCGGGCGATCCCGCCGTCCGGGAAGACGTCCAGCCGGACGTGGGTGGCCGGGCGGGGCGCGTCGAGCACCAGGCGGTGCACGGCGTCCGGCTGCAGCCGGGTGCGCGGCACCAGCGCGAACCACTCCTCGGGATCGGCGCCGTGCTCGTCCCGCCCGGACAGCGCCGCCCAGCCGGCCGCGTTGCCGACGTAGTAGCCGGTGTCGATCTCCACCGCCCGGATCGCGCCGCGGCCGGCCAGCCGCAGCCGGACCCAGTCGTGTCCGGCGTCCCGGCGCCGGCGGTTCTCCCAACCGTCGCCCATCGCACCGGACTTGCCGGGCAGGGCGAGGTTGACCGGGGCGGAGAAGAAGCGGTCGGAGGCGTCCTCGACGGCGCCGCCGTTCTCGACCGCGGCCAGGTCGAAGGTGCCGAGCGCGGCCAGCCAGGCCGGATCCGGGCGGGCCTCGCCGTGCACCCGGAAGCGCGCGATGCCGCCGTCCGGGTACTGGCTGAGCCTCAGATGGGTGAAGCGGCGGCGCTCGGAGACGGCGAAGCCGTTGGCGGCGTGGCCGCGCACCGGCGAGCGGGGGACCAGCGGGTGCCAGACGGTCTCCGGGGCGAGCAGCTCCTCCGGGCCCGGGGTGCCCGGGAGTTCGGCGCCCTCGACGCCGATCTGCTGCGGGAAGTTGCCGCGGAAGTGCGCGGTGTCGACGACCACGCCGTGCACGACCCCCGGCACACCGAGGCGGATCAGCGCCCAGTCGTGATCCTCGGCGGTCGGGTGCGGCCGGTCGGTCCCGGCGCCGCGCCGCCGCCGGGTCTCCCAACCGTCCATGATCTGGCCCTTGTTGCCGAAGGTGTGCGGGCGGAACTCGGCCGCCCGGGGCAGCAGCAGGTTCTCCCGCTCGGCGAACAGCTCGTCGTTGGCGGCGACCACCGCGCCGCCCAGCCGGCGGTCGGCGAGGTCGACCAGGTCGGTGAACGGGAACGCGGCGGTGCGGTAGTCGGCGTAGGGATCGCCACCGCCGTAGGGCGGGGCGTCGGCGTCGGACAACGGGTCGGGACGGGGGGCGGCATTCCGTTCGGTGGTCATGCGTCCACCATCACTCCGCGCAACCGATCAGGTCCATCACAAAGAACTGAGCACACCGTTCAGTCCGACTGAACGGTCCGGGCGACCGCCGCCAGCTCCGCCAACACCCGGCGCAGCGGCGGCGTCCCCTCTGTCCCGACCCGGACCGCCGCCACCACCCGGCGGGTCGGCAGGTCCGCCGGCAGCGCCCGGACCACCGCCCCGCCGCCCCGCCCGGCCGAGGCCAGCCGGGGCACCAGCGCCACCCCCAGCCCGGCCGCCACCATCGCCAGGATCGCCGACCAGTCCGCGGCGGTGTGCGCCCGCTCCGGGGTGAAGCCGGCCTCGGCGCAGGCCTCCCGGGTGATCTCCCGCCAGGGCCCGGCCGCGCCGTAGATCCACGGCTCCGCCGCGAGGTCCGCCAGCCGCAGCCCCGGCGCCCCGGCCAGCGGGTGCCCGGGCGGCAGCGCGACGTCCAACGGGTCGCTGAGCAGCGCCGTTTCGACGAAGCCGGGGCCCCGGCCGACCGGCCCGACGGCCAGCGACAGCGCCAGGTCGACGTCCCCCGCCCCCAGCAGCCGGACCGCCTCGTCCGCCTCCGCCTCCACCAGCCGCACGGTCAGCCGCGGCGCGGCCCCGCGCAGCCGGGCCACCGCCGGGACGAGCAGCCCGGTGATCGCGGTGGCGAAGGCCCCCACCCTGACCTCGCCGGCCTCGCCGTGCAGATAGCCCGCCAGCTCGGCCTCGGCGCGCTCCAGTTGTCCGAAGACCACCGCCGCGTGCCGCAGCACCAGCCGGGCCGCCGGGGTCAGTCGCACCCGCCGTCCGTACGGCTCCAGCATCGGCGCGCCGACCTGCCGGGCCAGCGCCGAGACCTGCTGCGAGACCGCCGAGGGCGACAGGTGGAGCCGCTCGGCCGCCGCGGTCACCGTCCCGCACTCGTCGACCGCCCGCAGCACCCGCAACCGCCTCAGGTCCCACTCGCCCACCGCACCCATCGCGCCAGGGTAGGGCGTCGGGGCGGTCCTGTCCGGCCCCCGGCCCGGATGCTTCGCCCCACGGCCGACGCACCGTCGGTACGACGTCCGGGAGGTGCGTACAACCGTTCGCACCTCCCGGACGTCCCCCATGCGCAAGCGGTTTCGTCCGACCTTCACCGGAGAACTCCTGTGCGCCCTTCTCGCCTGGCGACCACCACCGCCCTGTTCGTGCTGACCGGCGGCGTGCTGGCCGGCGGAACCACCGGCGCGACCGCCGCCGACGGCAGCCCGTCGCCCTCGGCGAGCGCGACGGCCGAACCGACGGCCACCGCCGCCACGCCGACGACTACCACCGGCGGGCCCACCCCGACCGCCGCCCCCACGACGACGCCGTCGGCCACCGACACGCCCCCGGCCACCGCCACCGCGACCTCCCCCGCTCCCGGCACCGCGACCGCCACCCCTTCGGCCACCTCGACCCTGCCCGCCGGCTGCGAGTCCGAGTTCCTGGTCACGATGCCGACCCACGCCGTGCCGACCGCGGCGACGCTGGTCAGGGGCGGACCGCCGCAGAACCTGGCCTTCTCCTTCTACAACAGCAGCGACACGGTGCTGACGGACTTCCGGATCGACTACCGGATCGAGGGCCCGGGGGGCGGCGCCCCGTTCAAGCCCCTGGTGAGGATCCAGGGCGGTCCCTTCACCCCGGTCGGGCCGAACGACGGCACCGGGGTGACGGCGATCGGCTCCTTCCGCGTCCCCCCGCACGAGATGATCACCGCCGAGCTGAAGTTCGCCGACGAGCCGGGCACGGCCCTCGGGGAGCACACCGTCACCGTCGCCGGCTCCTCGGAAGTGCTCCCCCACGGGGTGGGCCCGGTGAACGTGAAGTACCGCTGCAACCGCCTGACCGGCTCGCTCACCGACCGGCTCACCGTCGTGGACCGCGCGACGGCCACCGCCGTACCGTCGACGGGCACCTCGGCGACCGCGACGGAGCCGGCGACACCGACCACGAGCACCTCGCCGACCGCTGCCTCCTCGCCCTCGGCCACCATCGCGGGCAGCACCACCGCCGGCTCGCCCGGCTCGCCCGGCGCTGACCCGACCGGCCCCCGGCTGGCCGGCACCGGCGCGGGCTCCAGCACCGTGCCGCTCGCCGTCACCGGTGGCACGGCGATGGCCCTCGGCGCCGGCGCCGTCGTCGTCGCCCGCCGCCGCAGGGCCGCCGCGACCCGCGGCTGATCCGGCCCCGCCCGTCCCCTCCCGCGCCCGCGGGTCCGGGCGGGAGGCGGTGCGCACGGCAGCGGTCACGGGCGGCGCGACGGCAGGAAGGAGGCGGGGACCAGGGCCAGGGCGAGGAGGACGGCGGCGACCGCGTAGGTGATGCGGAACCCGGCGGGGGTCGTGCCGCAGGAGCCCAGGAGCAGGGACATGAGCGCCGTCCCCACCGAGGCCCAGACCTGGGAGTTGATGCTCAGCACGGTGCTCGCCGCGGCCAGGCGGTCCTGCGGGAGGTCCCGGGTGGCGGTGGTCATCGTCGGCATCAGCGTCGTGCCCGCGCCGACGCCCATCAGCATCGCCGCGCCGACGACCCGCCACGTCGGCACGCCCTCCGTCCCCGTCTGCAGCGCCGTCAGGGCCATGCCGACGGCGCCGAGCGCGATGCCGAACCGGATCAGGTGCCGCGGCGCGACCTCGTCGACGCGGCGGGACGCGATCTGCATGGCCGCGCCGACGGCCAGACCGGCCGGTGCGCCGAGGAGTCCGGCCGCCGTGGCGCTCAGGCCGCGTCCCTGCTGCCAGTACATCGGGGCGAGCAGCATCGATCCGAAGTACCCGCCGGTGAAGAGGGCGAGGGTGCCGGCGCCGGCGGCGAAGGTGCGGTGGCGCAGCAGCCGGAGGTCGATCAGCGGGTCGTCGGAGGTCAGGGCGCGGCGGACGAAGACGGCCACGAGGACGGCGCCGACGAGGGCGGGCACGAGGGCGCCGGGGGCGGTGGGGTCGCCCAGTTCCCCGCCGCGGGACAGTCCGTGGAGCAGCAGGGCGAGGCCCGGGGAGAGCAGCAGCAGGCCGGGGACGTCGAGCCTGGCCGGCGCGGGAGCCGCCGGGCGCGGTCGGTCGGGTCGGAGCAGCTTCGCGGCGAGGAACAGGGCGACCGCTCCGACGGGCAGGTTGACGAGGAAGATCCAGTGCCAGGAGGCGGTGTCGAGCAGCCATCCGCCGAGGACGGGGCCGGCCACCGGGCCGACCAGGACGGGCAGTCCGAGCAGGGCCATCGCCCGGCCGAGACGGGCCCGGTCGGCGGTGCGCATCACCATCGCCATGCCGACCGGGGCGAGCAGGCCGCCGCCGAGCCCCTGCACGGCCCGGTAGGCGATCAGGCTGCCGACGTCCCAGGCGCACGCGGCGAGGAGGGAGCCGAGGGTGAAGAGGGCGAGGGCGGTCAGGTAGGTGCGTTTGGCGCCGAACCGGCCCAGCGCCCAGGCGGCGGTGGGCACGACGGCGGCGAGCGCGAGGGTGTAGGCCGTGGCCGTCCACTGGACGGTCGTCAGCGGGGCGTCGAGTTCCTCGGCGAGGCTGCGCAGCGCGACGTGGACGATCGTCATGTCGAGCACGGACATGACGGAGCCGGTGATGACGACGGCGAGGGTGCGGTTGAGCGCGGCGGAGGAGCTCCGCGGCGGCTCCACCGCGTCCTGGACGGGCGGTTCGGCGAGCCGGGTGGCGGTCATGGCCCTTCTCCCTCTCAGCCCTGGTAGGGGCGGGTGCGGCGGGCGGAGCGCAGCGCCCGGCCCCACCAGGTGAGCTGGCCGAGCATGCCCTTGACGGCGCCCTCGCTGACGGTGGTGTCGCGCGGGGTGCCGTCCTCGGCGAGGCCGGACCAGGGGCCGTGCAGGCTGACCGCGTCCCGCACCGTGACGGCGTGCAACTCGGCGAAGACCAGCCGCAGCTGCTCGACCGCCCGCAGGCCGCCGCCGAGGCCGCCGTAGGAGACGAAGCCGACCGGCTTGGCCTGCCACGGGGTGTAGTGCCAGTCGATGAGGTTCTTCAGGGCCGCCGGGAAGCTGTGGTTGTACTCGGCGGTGACGACGACGAAGGCGTCGGCGGCGGCCAGGCGGGGCGTCACGTCCGCGAGGACCGCGGCGGCCTCCGGGGCCGGGGTGCCGCCCCAGTCGGGCATGGCGAGCGGCAGGGGGACGTCGACGAGGTCGATGACGTCCAGGTCCAGGCCGGGGTCGCCGGCGGCGGTGCGGAGGAACCAGTCGGCGACGGCGCGGCCCTGGCGGCCTTCGCGGACGCTGCCGACGATGACGGCGACCCGCAGTGGGCCGTCACCGGCGACGGAGTCGGTGGCGGCGGTGGCCAGGAGCGTGGTGTCGGCAGGCATGACGGTGTCCCCTCGTTCGGCGGTTCGGCCGCCCGCTGCGGCCCCCTCCGGTAAACTACAACGAGCGTTGCAGAAATTACAACGGTCGTTGTAATCAGCGAGGAGGCGGACATGGGGAGCGACCACCGGACCGGAGCGGGCACGGCGCCCGAGGGGATCTCGCCGCGGAAACTGGCGAAGGGCCGGGCCATGGCGAGCGCGGCCTGCGCGGTCTTCGGCCGCGAGGGCTACACGCGCGCCTCGGTCGACGCGCTGGCGGCCGCCGCCGACGTCTCGACGCGCACGCTGTACAACTACTTCCCGGGCGGCAAGGCGGAGCTCTTCCGCACCGTCGTCACCTGGACCTCCCACGAGGTGCGGGACGCCCAGATCGCCCGGATCCGCGCCCTGGTGGACCCCGCCCGTCCACCCCGCCCGGAGGACCTCGAACGGGACCTCGTCGCGCTCGCCCGCGCGCTCATCGGCATGATGACCGACTTCCCGGACCACTTCGCCCTCGTCCGGCACATCCACGCCGAGGCCGACCACGTACCGGCGGAGCTGCTGACCGCGTGGCGGGACGCGGGCCCCCGGCCCACCGGGCGGGCCCTCGCCGAGGCGATGACGGTCCTCGCCGACGCCGGGCTGATCGACGTGCACGGGGACCCGGCCACGACGGCCGCCCACTTCACGGCCCTGATCTCGCACGCGATCGTGCAGCAGTCGCACTACGGCGTGCTGCCGCTGCCGCAGGAGGAGACCGACCGGCTGATCACCACCGGCGTCGCGGCGTTCCTCCGGGCCTACCGCGCCGGGTGACGCCCGGGCCCTCGGCTACGAGGCCCGGCGCAGCAGGGCGCCGTCCTGCCACTTGAGGATCTTGTCGAAGCTGACGATCGCCCCCCGCAGCGGATGGTTGCGGAGCTGGACGTGGTCGGTGAGGGCGTGGATGAGGAAGAGGCCGCGGCCGGACTCCGCGGTGAGGTCCGGCAGGGTGTCGAGGTCCAGCGGCCGGAGCGTGGGCACCGGGTCGGCCGCCGCCGGGAGGACGTGGGTGTCGTACGGACGGCCGTCGCGGCGCGGGCGGTGGGTGATGAGCAGCGGCCCGGGGACGGTGACGCGGCCGCGCCGCGCGCGGCGGCGGGGCTGCGGCCGGCCGGCGGGGCGGGCGGGCGGCGCCGCGGGGGCGGGCGCGGGGGCCGGCCGGCGGGACGCCTTGTCGGGGCCGGGCAGGCCGGGGCCCGAGTCGGTCACCTCGATCCGCAGCAGGTCGCCGCTGATCGACGCGGTGACCTGGTAGCCGTCGTCGGGCCGCCCGCACGCGCCGTGCTCGACGGCGTTGGCGCAGGCCTCGCTGAGGGCGACGCCGAGGTCGTGGGCGATCTGCGGGTCGACGCCCGCGGTCGCCATCGCGCCGAGCAGTATCCGGCGGGCGAGCGGCACGCTGGCCGGGTCGCGCTTGAGGTGCAGAGTCCACCAGATGTCCACGGGAGGTCCCTCCTGGCTGCGGCTCCACATATAACGAGGTATCTCCGGGCGGTGCGGAGGTGAACCGTGCCGAAGGCCCGCTACCGCCCGTTCGGCGGATGGACGGGGGGACGGGCATGTGCCGAGCAGCGCACACCGGGGGCCGTGCGCGGGGCCGAACGGGGCATTCGTAGGGATTTCCCACCCTGCCGATCCGGGGCGCGTGGGCGATGAGATGATGGCCCGGCCATGACTGCCCCAGCCGCCGCCCCGCACCCGGGCGCCCCCGCACCGGACGCGCCGGTGGGGGCCGCCGCCTGGGACCTGCGGCTTGCCCGGGCGGTCCCGTTCGCCCTGGTGTGCACGCTGATCGCGGCCGCCGGGCACGCCCTGGCCTCCGGCGGGGACGTCGCCCTGCCCGCGCTCGCGGCCGGGTTCGCCGCCGTGCTGGCGCTCGCCACCGCCCTCGGCGGCCGGGAACGCTCGCTCGGCGCGATCGCCGGGGCGCTGGGCGCGGGTCAGTTCGGGCTGCACTGCCTCTTCCACTCCTTCGGCGGCCACGGCGCCGCCGGTGCGGTGTCCGGCGCGCACCACGGCGGTCCGCTGGGCTCCGGTCCGCTGACCCTGCCGCAGGTGGCGAGCCGGCTGGTCTGCAACGAGGCCCGGCCCGGCACCCTGATCGGGCTGCCCGGCAGCCCGACCGCCGAGCAGGTGGTGGCCGGCGCGGGTCTGGACCCGCGGGCGTACGCGGCCGTGCCGTGGTGGCAGGGCGGGGCGTTCGGGATGACGCCGACGATGCTGGCGGCCCACCTGGGCGCGGCCCTGGTAGCCGGCTGGTGGCTGCGGCGCGGCGAGGCCGCGCTCTGGCGGCTGGTGCGGATCACCGCGGCGGCGGCGCGGGCCGGGGCGGCGGAGCCGCTGCGGACGGCGTGCGCGCTGGCGGCGGTGCTGCTGCGCGGCCTGTTCGGCCTGCCCGCCGGCCCGGTCCGCCGCTCCGGCGGACGCGACGGGGACGACCCGCTGCCGGCCGGTGCCGCGCTGCGGCACAGCGTGGTGCGGCGCGGTCCGCCGCGCGGGGCGTTCGCGTACTGACCCGCGCCCCCGTGTCCCCGGTGTCCCCCCACCGGTAGCGGTCCGGCGGCGTCCGGGAGTACGCGGCAGCCTGCCGTACCCGCCCGACCCGTGCGGTCCTGCGGCCTCCCCCACGTCCTTCCCCCCGCCGCGCGGCCCCGCCGCGGCACGGACCTTCCCGTGCCCGGGAGCGGGCCTGCCCGCCGAGCCTCCGAACGGAGACACCAACCCCATGCGTTCCCTTCCCGCCCGTCGTACCGCCGCCGTCGCCCTCGCCGCCGCCGCCTCCGTGGTGGCCCTGGCCGGCCCCGCCTTCGCCCACGTCACCGTGAACCCGGGCAGTGCCGAGCAGGGCGGCTACACCGCCGTCGACTTCCGGGTCCCGAACGAGAACGACGCCGCCGGCACCGTCAAGCTGGAGGTCAACCTCCCGCTGGACCACCCGCTGGCCTCCGTCCGGACCCAGCCGCTGCCCGGCTGGACCGCCACCGTCGAGAAGGCCAAGCTCGACAAGCCGCTCAAGGTGCACGGCAACGACGTCAACGAGGCCGTCTCCAAGATCACCTGGACCGCCGACGCCGGTGTGAAGATCGCCCCCGGCCAGTTCCAGGAGTTCCGCGTCTCGCTCGGCCCGCTGCCGACCGACACCGACAAGCTGGTCTTCAAGGCGCTGCAGAGCTACGAGAACGGCGACGTCGTCCGCTGGATCGACGAGGCCAAGGACGGCCAGCCGGAGCCGGCCAAGCCCGCCCCGGTGCTGAAGCTGTCCAAGGCCGCCTCCGCCGACGGCCACGGCGTGAGCGCCACCGCGTCCGCCACCCCGTCGGCCGCGGCCGACGGCCACGGGCACGGCGACGCCGCCAAGAACGACACCGCCTCCTCGGACGACAAGGCGAGCGACTCCACCGCCCGGGTGCTCGGCGTCGTCGGCATCGTGGTCGGCGTGATCGGCACCGCCGTCGGCGTCCTCGGCCTGCGCCGCCGGAGCGGCGGCTCGGCCTCCTGACCCCCGCACCGGCGGGGCCGCGCCCGGCACCCCTCGCGGTCCCGCCCGCGCCCCGGGCGCGGCCCCGCCGGTGATCCACCGCACACGATCGGACCTTCCCATGCCCCGCTCCGCCCGCACCTCCCGCACCGTCCGGCTGACCGGCGCCGCCGCCGTCGCCCTGGCCGCCGCGCTCACCCTGAGCGCCTGCGGCTCCTCCGGCTCCGGCAGCCCCGCCAAGGTCGTCCAGCAGAAGGCCGACTCGCCCTACGAGGGCACCGTGCTCGGCAAGCACTTCGACAAGCCGGACCTCCAGCTGACCGACACCTCCGGGCAGCCGTACGACCTGCGGCAGAAGACCACCGGCCGGACGACGCTGCTGTTCTTCGGCTACACCAGCTGTCCGGACGTCTGCCCGACCACCATGGGCGACATCGGCGTGGCGATGAAGAAGCTCTCCCCGGAGGAGCGGCAGAAGGTCGACGTCGTGTTCATCTCCACCGACCCGCAGCGCGACACCCCGCAGGTGCTGCGCAGCTGGCTGGACTCGATGGGCAGCGACTTCATAGGCCTGACCGGGGACCTGACCAAGGTGAAGACGGCCGCCAAGTCGCTCGGCATCCTGATCGAGGACCCGGTGGTCAACGCCGACGGCACCGTCACCTCCACCCACGGCGCCCAGGTGCTGGCCTTCCTGCCCTCCGACGACAAGGCCCACGTGCTCTACCTGAGCGGCACCGAGGTGAAGACCTTCGAGCACGACCTGCCGCTGCTCGCCAAGGGGGTCACCGCGTGAAGAGCACCCGCGCCTTCCGCCGGACGGCGCTGGCAGGGGCGGTGCTGGCGACGGCACTGGGCGGCGGCGCCTTCCTGGTCGCCTGCGGGGCGGACGGCCAGGACGGCGCCGGCGGCGCCCGGGCCGGTGGCGGAGCGGCCCGACTCAGCGTCGCCGACTCCTACATCCCGCTGCCGGCGGCCGGCGGCATGGCGGCCGGCTACCTGACGGTGCGCAACGAGGGCGGCGAGGGCGACGAGCTGGTCAAGGTCTCCAGCCCCGGCGCCTCCTCGGTCACCATGCACCGCTCCACGGCGACCACCATGGAGCAGGTCGAGAAGCTGGACGTCCCCGCGCACGGCGCGCTGCAGCTCGCCCGGGGCGGCACCCACCTGATGATCATGGGGTGGCAGAAGGCCCCGGTCCTCGGTGACGAACTCGAACTCGACCTGACCTTCGCCCGCACCGGCACCATCGCCGTCAAGGTGCCGGTCAAGGAGCTCACCTACCGGCCCGGCCAGCAGTAAGGGATCCGCACGATGCTGATGGGACGGACGCCGACGAGAGCCGCCGCGACGACGCGCGCCACGACCGTACGGGCCGCGGCCACGCGCACCACGACGGCACCCGCGACGGCACCCGGGCTGCTCGCCCGGCGGATCACCGGGCTGCTCGGCGTGCTCGGCGCGGTCCTCGCGCTGCTGCTCGCGGGCGCCGGACCGGCCGCCGCGCACGCCGCCCTGCAGTCCACCGACCCCGCGCAGAGCGCCGTCCTGCCCACCGCGCCGCAGGCCGTCACGCTGACCTTCAGCGAGGCCGTCTCGCTCTCCTCGGACTCCGTGCGGGTGCTCGACCCGTCCGGCCGGGCGGTGGACTCGGGCAGCCCGGCGCACGCCGACGGCAAGGACAACACCGCCCGGGTCGGGCTCGGCTCCGGGCTCGCCAACGGCACCTACACCGTCGCCTGGCGGGCCGTGTCGGAGGACTCGCACCCGATCGGCGGCGCCTTCACCTTCTCCATCGGCGCGCCCTCGGCCACCACCGTCTCCACCGCGGCACTGCAGAACGCCGAGGCGGACGGCCTGGTCGCCGCGCTCTACGGCACCGGGCGGACGGTCGCCTACGCGGCGTTCGCGCTGCTCGCCGGCGCGGCCGGCTTCGTGCTGCTCTGCTGGCCGGCCGGGGCGGCCCGGCGGCCGGTCCAGCGGCTGCTGATGACCGGCTGGGTGGCCCTGCTGGTGTCCACCGTCGCGGTGCTGATGCTGCGCGGCCCGTACGAGCGGGGCTCGGGGGTCGGCAAGGCCTTCGACCTGTCGCTGATCCGCGCCACGCTGGACGAGCGGATCGGCACCGCGCTGGCGGCCCGGCTGCTGCTGCTCGCCGCGAGCGGGGTGTTCCTGTCCCTGCTGGTCGGCCAGCTCGGCCAGTCCCCGGCCCGCGCCGCCGGGCGGACGCCGGAACCCGCGGACGGCGGCGGGTCCGCCGGGACGACCGCGGGCACGACCGCCGGTGACCCGGAGGAGGCCGAGCTGCGGGAGCTGGAGCGGCGCGCCGCCGAACGGCCGCAGCGCGAGGCCCGGCTGGGCCTCGGGGTGGCCGGGCTGGTGCTGGCCGTCGCGCTCTCCGCGACCTGGGTGGGCGCCGACCACGCCTCGGTGGGCATCCAGGTCTGGCTGTCACTGCCGCTCGGCATGCTCCACCTGGTCGCCATGGCGCTCTGGCTGGGCGGCCTGGCGGCGATGCTGGTCGGGCTGCGCGAGGGGATCGGCGCGGAGGTCGCCGACCGTTTCTCGAAGATCGCCTTCGGCGCCGTCCTGGTCCTGGCCGGCACCGGCGTCTACCAGTCCTGGCGCGGCCTCGGCACCTGGGGCGCGCTGACCGGCACCGACTACGGGCGGCTGCTGCTGATCAAGACCGGCTGCGTGATCGCCATGCTGGGCGTCGCCTGGATGTCCCGCACCTGGCTGGCCCGGCTGCGGGCCAGCCCGGAGGAGGCGGCCGAGGTCGTCCCGGCGGCGGTCGCCGTCGCGGCCCCCACGACCACCGCCACCGCCGCCACCGCCGCCACCGCCATCGACAGCGCCGACGTCGCCTCCGGGGCCGACGACCCGGTCCGCCGGGCCCAGCTGGACCGTCAGCGGGCCGCCCGGGCCAACGCCGACCGGGACCGCGGGCTCACCCCGACCCGGGCCGGGCTGCGCCGCTCGGTGCTGGTCGAGGCGGGGGTCGCGGTGGCCGTCCTGGTGGTCACCACCCTGCTCACCAACTCCCCGCCCGGCCGGGTGGCGGGCGAGGTCGCGGCCGCCGCGGCGAACGGGGCGCCCGCTCCGGTGGCCCCCGGTGGGGCGCCCGCCCCGCAGACGGTGCCCGGCCGGACCGTGGAGCTCAAGCTCCCGTACGACACCAAGGGGCGGACGCCGAACGCCAAGGGCACCGCGACGGTCACCCTCAACCCGGCGGCCACCGGGTCGAACGAGGTGCACCTGGCGCTGGACGGCACCGACGGCTCGCCGGTCGAGGTCCCGGAGGTCGAGCTCGCCTTCACCCTGCCGGACCGCGACCTCGGCCCGCTCACCGTCCCGCTCACCGCCGAGGGCACCGGGCGCTGGACCGGGACGGCCCAGCTGCCGCTCGCCGGGAACTGGGTGGTGTCGGTGGTGATCAGATCCTCCGACATCGACCAGACCACGGAGATCAAGCAGCTGAAGATCGGATAGGGCGGACCATCACCATGGAGACCAGCACCGACAGCACCGACCGCGCCGTCGACCCCGGCGCCCCCGCGGCGGGCACCGCCCCCGGCACCGCGCGCGGCTTCACCCGGCGGGCCCTGCTGGGCACCGCCGGGGCCGGCCTGGTGATCGGCGCCGGCGCCGGGGCCGCCGCGGCCCTGGTCGCGGAGCGGCGCGACGCTCCGGCCGGCGCCGGTGCGGAGCCCGGCACGGGCCGCGGCCTGGGGCCCGCCCGGGTGGCGTTCCACGGCGAGCACCAGGCCGGGATCCTCGAGCCGCAGCAGGCCCGCGTCCAGCTGGCCGCCTTCGACCTGGCCGGCGGGGTCGGCCGGGACGCCGTGCGCGCCCTGCTGCAGCGCTGGTCCCGCACGGTCGCCCGGCTGGCGGTGGGCGAGCCGGCCGACGAGTTCGAGAACCAGATCGCCCTGGACGCCGGCCCCTGCTCGCTCGCCGTCACCTTCGGCTTCGGCGCGGGCCTGTTCGAGAAGACCGGGCTGGCCGACCACCGCCCGGCCGGGCTGGAGCCGCTGCCCGCCTTCCCGGCCGACGTGCTGGACCCGGCCCGCGGCGACGGCGACCTGTTCGTGCAGATCGGCGCCGACGACGCCCTGGTCGCGGTGCACGCCCTGCGGGTGCTCCAGCGCCAGGCGGCCGGCACCGCGGCGCTGCGCTGGCAGATGTCCGGCTTCGCCCGGACGCCCGGCGCCACCGCCACGCCGATGACCGGGCGCAACCTGATGGGCCAGGTCGACGGCACCAACAACCCCCGGCCGGACGAGGAGGGCTTCGCGGCCAAGGTGTTCGTCGCCGCCGGGGGCGGGCAGCCGGACTGGCTGGCGGGCGGCTCGTTCCTGGTGCTGCGGCGGATCCGGATGCTGCTGGACAGCTGGGAGGCCCTGCCGGTGGACCGCCAGGAGCGGGTGATCGGGCGGCGCAAGTCGGACGGCGCACCGCTCGGCGCGGCCGCCGACGCGGGCGAGCGAACGCCGGTGGACCTCGACGCCCGGGCGGCGGACGGGTCGCTGGCCGTCCCGGCGGACGCGCACATCCGGGTCGCGGCGCCCGTCGCCAACGGCGGGGCGGCCATGCTGCGGCGCGGGTTCTCGTACCACGACGGCCTGCTGGCCGACGGCTCGCCGGACGCCGGACTGCTCTTCCTGGCCTTCCAGGCCGACCCGCGCACGGGGTTCACCCCGGTGCAGCGCAAGCTGGCCCGGGGCGACGGGCTCTCCCGGTTCCTGCGGCACGAGGCGAGCGGGCTGTACGCCGTCCCGCCGGGCGCGCCGCCGGGCGGGTACGTCGGGCAGACCCTGTTCGGCTGACCGGGCGCCGGCCCCCGTGACCACCGGGCGCCGGCCCCCGTGACCACCGGTCCTCCGTCCCCGTGTCCACCGGTCGTCCCTCGTCCTCCCACGGAGCGGACCACGATCGTGGGAGGGGGTCGGAGTGACTAAGGTGGCTCCTTTCGGCAGTCCGCCGATCCCCCGCGTCGGTCCCGTTCCCCTTGGAGGCGTCATGTCGGCCACCCGCTACACGTACCTCGGGCCGGCGGGCACCTTTACCGAGGCGGCCCTGCGCACCCTGCCGGAGGCGGCGACCCGGGAACTGGTACCGATGTCCTCGGTGCAGCTGGTGCTGGACGCCGTCCGGGCCGGCGAGGCCTCGGGCGCGTTCGTGCCGATCGAGAACTCGGTCGAGGGCGCCGTCACGGCCACCAACGACGAGCTCGCGGCCGGCGCCCCGCTGATGATCTACCGCGAGGTGCTGCTGCCGATCACCTTCGCGCTGCTGGTGCGGCCGGGCACCGGGCTGTCGGACGTCAAGACGGTCACCAGCCACCCGGTGGCCCAGGCGCAGGTCCGCCGCTGGCTCGCCGCCAACCTCCCGGACGCGCACTGGGAGTCCGCCGCCTCGAACGCCGACGGCGCCCGGCTGGTCGCCGAGGGCCGCTACGACGGGGCGTTCGCGGGCGAGTTCGCGGCGCCGATCTACGGGCTGGACCCGCTGGTCAAGGACATCGTCGACGCGCAGAGCGCGACCACCCGGTTCGTGCTGGTCGGCCGGCCGGGGCGGGTCTCCTCGCCCACCGGGGCGGACAAGACCTCGCTGGTGGTGTGGCTGCCGGACGACCACCCGGGCGCGCTGCTGGAGCTGCTCCAGGAGTTCGCGGTGCGCGGGGTCAACCTGATGCGGATCGAGTCCCGGCCCACCGGGGAGGGGCTGGGCAACTACTGCTTCCTCATCGACTGCGAGGGGCACCTCAGCGACCGCCGGGTGGGCGAGGCGATGATGGGCCTCAAGCGGATCAGCCCGCAGGTGCGGTTCCTCGGCTCCTACCCGCGCGCCGACGAGCAGGCCTCCAAGCACCGGCGCCCCGGTACCTCGGACGCGGATTTCAGCGCGGCCTCGGACTGGCTCTCCCGCTGCCTCGACGGGCGCGGGGACATCTGAGTCCGACGGGGTCGCCGGCGTCCGTCGGCGTCCGCCCCGGAGTCCGTTACTTAACAGGTCGCCGGGTCATCCGGGGGACATTCCCCGGCCACGTGTCCTTTTCGAACCGTTTTCCGCCCCACCGGGCGGCCGTCCACAGGGCGGCCGCCCCGCCCCCGGGCTTGTCCACAGGGGCTCCCGCTGTCCACAGGTCCGAGTTATCCACAGGCCTGGGGACGAGTCGACAAACCGGTATAGCCACTGCACGTATCGGTCGGATCATCGGTTTGCGTCGCAGAGATGACTAATCGGACCAGAGTCACCCGGGTGTCGGCAAATCACCCGTCCGAGTGCTTCATTTCCCTCACTCGGGAAGGTCAAATGAGGTTTGAAACCTGAATTCCATGGTTGTTTCCGCAGTCCACCGGCGCCGCCCCACGATCCACAGCCCGGGCCCGGAGCCTGTGGATAACCGGCCGCCCGAGCGCCCTCCACCGGGGTTATCCACAGGCTGGGGCGAGTTATCCCCAGGGGAAAACCCGTACCGGTGGACGGGCGCCCGCCCGGTAGGCTTGGGCGCGTGATTGACCTTCGCCTGCTCCGTGAGGACCCTGACCGAGTGCGCGCCTCGCAGCGCGTCCGTGGCGAGGACGTCGACCTGGTCGACGCCCTCCTCTCCGCCGACGAACGCCGCCGGTCCTCGGGCACGCGCTTCGACGAACTGCGCGCCGAGCAGAGGTCGCTCGGCAAGCTCGTCGCCAAGGCCCAGGGCGAGGAGAAGACCGCCCTGCTCCAGCGCACCAAGGAGCTGGCCGCCGAGGTCAAGGCCGCCGACGCCGAGCAGGGCGCGGCCAAGGACGAGGCCGAGCGCCTGCTCCGCTCGCTGGCGAACCTCATCGACCCGGCCGCCCCGGTCGGCGGCGAGGAGGACTTCGTCACGCTGGAGGAGATCGGCACCCCGCGCGACTTCGCCGCCGAGGGCTTCGAGCCCCGCGACCACGTCGAGCTGGGCCAGCTGCTCGGTGCGATCGACACCGAGCGCGGCGCCAAGGTCGCCGGTGCGCGGTCGTACTACCTGACCGGTGTCGGCGCGCTGCTGGAGCTCGCCCTGGTCAACATGGCGATCGCCCAGGCCACCGCCGCCGGCTTCACCCCGATGATCACCCCGGCCCTGGTCCGCCCGGCGGCCATGGACGGCACCGGCTTCCTCGGCCAGGCCGCGGAGAACGTGTACTTCCTGGAGGACGACGAGCGCTACCTCGTCGGCACCAGCGAGGTCCCGCTCGCGGCGTACCACATGGACGAGATCATCGACGCCGACAAGCTGCCGCTGCGCTACGCCGGCTACTCGTCCTGCTTCCGCCGCGAGGCCGGCACCTACGGCAAGGACACCCGCGGCATCATCCGCGTCCACCAGTTCGAGAAGGTGGAGATGTTCGTCTTCACCACCCCCGAGGACGCAGAGAACGAGCACCGCCGCCTGCTCCAGTGGGAGAAGGACTTCCTCAACGCGCTGGAACTCCCCTACCGGGTCATCGACGTCGCCTCCGGTGACCTCGGCGCCTCGGCCGCGCGCAAGTTCGACATCGAGGCCTGGGTCCCCACCCAGGGCAAGTACCGCGAGGTCACCTCGACCTCGAACACCACCGAGTACCAGTCGCGCCGCCTCGCCATCCGGATGCGCGAGGAGGGCAAGACCCGCCCGCTGGCCACGCTGAACGGCACCCTGGTCGCCGTCCCGCGCACCATCGTGGCGATCCTGGAGAACCACCAGCAGCCCGACGGCTCGGTCGTCGTCCCGGAGGCGCTCCGCCCGTACCTCGGCGGCCGCACCGTCCTGGAGCCGGTCAAGTAGCACCGCCCGGTCCGGCCGCCCCGACGGCGGCCGGACCCACCGCGACGCGGACCGCAGTGATGAAGCAACTCCCGGGAGACGCACGGCCCATGAGCACCACCAGCCCCAGCCCCGTCTCCCCCACGGACGGTGCCGCCCTGCCCTTCCGGCTGGTCGCCACCGACCTCGACGGCACGCTGCTGAACAGCACCGAGAACGTCTCCGTGCGCACCCGCGCCGCGCTGGCCACCGCCACCGCGGCCGGGGCGCTGCACATCATCGTCACCGGCCGCTCGGCCGCCTGGGCCCGCCCGGTCTTCGACGAGATCGGCTACCGGGGCATAGCGGTCTGCGGCCAGGGCGCCCAGGTCTACGACGCCGGCGCGCACAAGCTCCTCACCTCGCTCACCCTGGACCGCCGGGTGGCCGCGCTCGCGATCGCCAAGATCGAGGCCGAGACCGGCCCGCTGGCGGTCGCCGCCAACCAGGACGGCCTGGAGGGCGACGTCCTGGCCGGCCCCGGCTACGAGCAGCTGATCGGCTCCGACCTGCCGGTCGTCCGGGCCGGCAAGGACGAACTGCTCGCCGCCCCGGTCAGCAAGCTGTACATCCAGCGGCGCGGGCACACCGACGACGAGCTCGCCGAGGCCGCCCGCCGGGTGGCCGGCGACCTGGTCGGCGTGGTGATGGCCGGTCCCGGAGTGGTCGAACTGCTGCCGCTGGGGCTCTCCAAGGCCACCGGCCTCGCGGTCGCCGCCCGCCGGCTCGGCGTGACGGCCGCCGACACCATCGCCTTCGGCGACATGCCCAACGACGTGCCGATGTTCGGCTGGGCCCGGTACGGCGTCGCGATGGCCAACGCGCACCGGGAGCTGCTCGCGGTGGCCGACGAGGTCACCCTCAGCAACGACGAGGACGGCGTCGCGGCCGTCCTGGAACGCCTCTACCCCCCGCGCTGAACCCCGCTGCCGACCGCCCCCGCGCCACCGGGGCGCCGCCGGCCTGCCCGCGGGCCGTCCGGCACCGGCACCGCCCCAGGAGTGAACTTCCCCGCGGCACCCGCCGGTTCAGCCGTTGGAGTGACGGTGTGACGGGCCGCCGCGGCGAACGCGCGGGTCGGCGGGGTTACGGCCGGGTCGGACGGCCGGGCGACGCCGGAAGAGTTTGTATGCTCCCAGGATTGCCCGCTTCCGTCACTGAGAGGTGCGCGCCATGGCAGTCCCGTGGGACGCGAGCCCGCCGGATCCGGCTGGGCGGCGGCGCGCGGACGGCGGCGTCCGGACCGACGACGGCCTCCGCGCCGAGCGGCCCGAGGACGGCCCCGGCCGGCTTCCGGCGCCGCGCCCCGGCGGCCGGATCGAGGCCCGTCGGGCCGCCCAGGGCCGGGCCGCCCCGGTCCGGCCGGGCCGCGTCGCCACCGCCGACGGCGGCCGGGCGGCCGGGCGGACCGGACGCCGCGACCCGGCCCGCGATCCCGCCCGCGACCCGGCCCGCGAGTCCCGAGCGGACGGTCGGCGGACCGCCGTCCGGGGTCCCGCGCGGGACGGCCGGCGCGGCGCCCGGCGGCTGATCGCCTGGTCGGTGGCCGGGGTGCTGGTGGTCCTGGCCGGGGCCGGCGGCGCGGTGTACTACAAGCTGAACGGCAATCTCCGGTCCTTCGACGCGGACGCCATCGCCCCGGACCGACCGCCCGAACCGACCGCCGACGCGCACGGCCACCGGCCCGTCAACCTGCTGCTGATCGGCTCCGACTCGCGCGCCGGGAAGAACAGCGACCTCGGCGGCGGCGACGAGGACGGCGCCCGCTCCGACACCACGATCCTGCTGCACGTGTACGCCGACCACCGGCACGCGGTGGGCATCTCGATCCCGCGCGACGCCCTGGTCACCGTCCCCCGCTGCAAGCTCCCGAACGGCAAGTGGACCAGGGAGCAGCCCGGACAGATGTTCAACTCCGCCTTCTCGGTCGGCAATTCCGAGAACGGCAACCCCGCCTGCACGCAGAACACGGTGGAGCGGCTGACCGGGATCCGGGTGGACCACACCATCGAGGTCAACTTCGAGGGGTTCGCCGCGATGACCGGGGCGGTCGGCGGGGTCGACGTCTGCCTGCCGAACGACGTCCACGAGGGGCACATCAACCCCAATCTGGGCCGCAAGGGCAAGGTGGTGCTGGCCAAGGGCCGCCAGCGGGTCTCCGGCCAGCAGGCGCTCGACTACGTCCGGCTGCGGCACGGCATCGGCGACGACTCCGACGTCGGGCGGATGAAGCGTCAGCAGGCCTTCCTGGCCTCACTGCTGGCGAAGATCAAGAGCAAGGGGCTGAGCCCCGGCACGCTGCTGCCGCTGGCCGACGCCGCGACCCGTTCGATGACCGTCGACCCCGGCCTCGACTCCGCCGCCAAGCTGATGGACTTCGCGCTGACGCTGAAGGGCATCGATCTGCACGAGGTCAAGTTCCTGACCACGCCCTGGCGTTACAACGGAGCGCGGATCGATCTGGTGCACCCGGCGGTCGACAACCTTTGGAGGACCCTGCAGGCCGACCGGACCATCGACGGCCAGGACGCCACCGGCCACCAGGAGGGCGGCGCGGCGCCGTCGGGCGGGCCGACCCCGGCGCCCACACCCACCGCGACCGCCGAGCCCTCGCCGATCGCCACCGACGGAGCGCCGATCCGGGTCACCGTCTACAACGGCACCAGCGCCGCCGGCCTGGCCGGCCGGGCCGCCGAGACGCTGCGGGCGGCCCGGGTCACCGTCGCCGGGACGGCCACCGCGCGCGGGACCGCGCGGGCGACCACCACGGTCGAGTACGGCGCCGGGCAACGGGCCGCCGCGGAGAAGGTCGCCGCGCTGTTCCCGGGCGCCGCGGTCGCCCCGGGACAGGGGGCCGGGATCAGTCTGCTGCTCGGCCGGGACTACGCGGCCGGGGGCGCCGCGAGCGGCACCCCCTCCCCGACCGCCACCGGGCCGGCCGGTGCCCCGGCCCCGCTGCCCACCGAGGTGGTCAAGGACGCCAGGTCCGGCGACGACGACATCTGCAGCAACGTCTCCTACGGCTGACGGCTCACCGCCGACGGCTCACGGACGACGGCTCACGAACGACGGCTCACAGCGGGGGCCGGGGATCGACCCCCGGCCCCCGGTGGGCCTCAGAGCGCGGCGCGGATCCAGCCGTCGACCAGCGCGGTGAGGTCCTCGCCGGCCTGCGCGTGGCCGACCACATGCGTGCGGATGACGTCCCCGCCGCCGCCGAACAGGCCGCCGCGGCGGTCGGCCTCCAGGACCACCTCGACCTTCTCCGGGGTGGTCACGAAGCTGATCTCCAGCGAGTTGCAGGCGTGCGCGTACTGTGGCGCCGAGGAGTACTCGATCTCCTGGTAGAACGGCAGCGTCTGCCCGGTGCCGCGGATGTGCCCGGCCTCCAGGTCCGCCGAGCGGAACCGGAAGCCCAGCTGGAGCAGCGTCTCCAGGATCCGGTGCTGCACCGGCAGCGGCTCGACCTCCAGCGGGTCGGAGTCGCCCTTGTCGAGCGCACCGGCGATGTCGACCTCGGTGCGCACGCCGAGCTGCATGCCGTGCAGGCGCTGCCCGGCGACGCTGGTGACCGGGGTCTCCCAGGGCACCTGGACGGCGAACGGGACGGAGCGGTTCTCGCCGGGCGCCAGCTTCAGCGGCGCGGTGACCGAGAAGCGCGCGAACGGGTAGAGGCCGGTGCTCTCGCCGTCCTCGTGCTCGATCTCCACCCGGGCGACCAGCGTCAGCGTGATCCCCCGGATGTCCGCCTCCACCGTCCCGCCGGTCAGCTCGACCGTGCCGGCCATCGTCCCGCCGGGCTGCACGACCGGCGTGCTCAGGACGGTGTCGACGCCGGGACCGCCGACGCCCAGGGCACCGAGCAGCTTCTTGAACACCATGCGGACGCTCTCCTCGCATCAGGGGGGTGTGGACCGGCTCCGGACGTCCGGATCGCCGGTCGTCCGGAGCAACGCCAGGCCGCCGCGGACGGTTCCCGAGCCGTTCACCCCCAGTTGTAGGATGACCGGGCAAGCAGTTGTAGGATGACCGACGACCGAGACGTCACGCGCCTCGCACCCCTGGGCCTCGCACCCCAGACCTCGCACCGGGAGGAGCCCCGCCATGAGCAGCCCGCACAGCGGCAACGACACGCTGCAGACCGCCGGACGGCGCTCCCTGGTGGACACCGCGATCGACCAGCTGCGGGAGCAGCTGAGCTCCGGCGTCTGGCCGGTCGGCTCGCGGATCCCCACCGAGCACGAGCTCGCCGAACGCCTCGGGATCGGGCGGAACACCGTCCGCGAGGCGATCCGGGTGCTGGTGCACGCGGGGATGCTGGTCTCCCGGCAGGGCGAGGGCACCTTCGTCCGCTCCACCAGCGACCCGGCCGCCGTGCTGCGCGGCGTGCAGCGCTCCGGGGTGCGGGACGTCCTGGAGGTCCGGGCCGCGCTGGAGGCCGAGGCCGCCCGGCTGGCGGCGCTGCGGCACACCCCCGAGGACATCGCCCGGATGCGGGCCGCGCTGGCCCGCGAGGCCGAGGTGATCGCGGCCCACCCCGAGCGGGCCGGCCGCGAGGCCACCGTCGAGCACGACCTGGAGTTCCACACCGCCGTCGTGGAGGCCGCGCACAACCCGGCGCTGACCGAGGTGTACCGCTACTTCGGTGCCTCGGTGCGCGAGTCGATGCGGACGGCGTTCGGCGACCACGAGATGCCCGAGGTGGTCGTGGCGACCCACGCGGCGCTCGTCGACGCGATCGAGAGCGGCGACCCGGACCGGGCCGAGCGGGCCTGTCGGGCGCTGCTCGCCGAGCCGACCGCGGCCGTCGAGCAGCTCCTCGCCGCCATCGCCGCCCGGAAGTGAGCGGGCCGAGGCCCCCGTTCCGTCCCCTCCGCGCCCCCGTCCGCGCTCCTGTCCGCGCGCCCGGGCGCGCTCCGCATCCCACGAGAGAGCAGCACCACCCATGGCCGTCACCCGTGCCCAGCAGCCGGTTGTCACCACCTCCGTCCGGCTCCCCGTCCGCTCCCGGCTGGCCCACCCCGCGCTGCTGCTGACCGGCATCCTGCTGGTCGCCCTGAACATGCGGGCCTGCCTGGCGGCGGTGTCGCCGATGGTCGGCGAGATCCAGCGCTCCTTCGGGCTCTCCGCCACCGCGAGCGGACTGATCACCACCGTCCCGGTGCTCTTCCAGGGCGTCGGCGCCCCGCTCACCCCCCGGCTGACCCGGCGCTTCGGCACCGAGCGGGTGGTGCTGGGCGCGGTGCTGGTGCTCGGTGCGGGCGTGCTGCTGCGGGTGCTGCCCTCGGTGGCGGCGCTGTACGCCGGGTGCGTGGTGATCGGTGTCGCGATCGCGGTGCTGAACGTCTCGATGCCCGGCCTGGTCAAGCGCGAGTTCCCGGACCGGGCCGCCACGATGACCGGCGTCTACTCGACCACCATGCTGGTCGGCGCCACCCTGGCGGCCGGTCTGTCGGTGCCGCTGGAGCGGACGCTCGGCGGCGGCTGGGAGGCCTCGCTCGGTGCCTGGTCGCTGCTCGCGCTGGTCGCGGCGGTGGCCTGGCTGCCGCAGGTGCTGCGGGCGCGGGCCGCCCGGGGGAGCGCCGTCGCAGGTGACCCCGCCGGTGCCGCCGCGGGCCCGGTCGCGCCGGTCCGGCCGATCGAGGGGATCTGGCGCTCGCCGCTGGCCTGGCAGATCAGCCTGTTCATGGGCATCTCGTCGCTGCTGGTCTACACGCTGGTCGCGTGGATGCCGACCGTCCTGGCCGACCAGGGGATGGACCGCGGCGAGGCCGGTCTGGTCTTCGCCTTCTCCAACCTGGTCCAGGTGGCCGGCGCCTTCCTGGTGCCGCTGATCGCCGGCCGGATGACCCGCCAGCGGGCGCTCGCCGTCTCGATGGCCGTGCTGAACGGGATCGGCATCGCCGTCCTGCTGATCGCCCCGGTGCCCGGCGCCTGGGTCGCGGCCACCATCCTCGGCGTCGCGCAGGGCGGCTCGCTCGGCCTGGGGCTGGCCTTCATCGTGCTGCGGACCGACAGCGCCGCCGGCGCCGCCCAGCTGGGCGGGATGTCGCAGGCGGTCGGCTACCTGGTCGCGGCGGCCGGTCCGGTCGGGGCCGGGGCCCTGCACCAGGCGACCGGCGGCTGGACCGTTCCGCTGTCGCTGATGCTGGCGCTGGTGGCCGTGGTCGGTGCCGCGGGCTGGGGCGCCGGGCGCAACCGCACGCTCTGACGCCGGCCCGCGCGGGCCGGCGGTCCCGCGGGCCGGCGGATCCGCGCGGGGCCTACTCGTCCGAGGCCAGGGTGAGCCCGGCCAGCTTCACCGAGGCGAACACGGTCGCCGCCACGGCGACCAGCAGCAGCAGCGGAACGGCCACGCCGAGCGAGACCACCGAGGTGATCGAACCTTCGGCGGCCACCGACTCGGCCACCGCCAGCCCCCACTGCTGGATGCTCAGCTTGCGGGCCCCCTCGACGAAGTTGCCGATCACCGCCTCCCAGACCAGCGCGTACGCCAGCCCGGCCACCACCGCGTGGCGGGTCACCACGCCGAGCAGCAGGAACAGCGCGCTGTAGGCGGCGCCGGCCACCAGCGCGGCCACCGTGTAACCGAGCGCCAGGCCCTCCTTGGAGCCGTACAGCAGCAGCCCGGAGACCAGCACCGGCACCGCCGAGAAGGCCCAGGTGATGCCGATCGCCACGGCCAGCTTGGTGGTGACGATCTTCCAGCGCGGCAGCGGCTTGGCGAGCAGGTAGACGATCGAGCCGTCGTCGATCTCGGTGGCGATGGCCCCGGTGCCGACGACCAGGCCGAGGATCGGCAGCAGGGTGCCCAGCGCGAGCTTGCCGAGGATGTTCACGACCAGGTCGTGCTTGTTCCCGTCGGACCCGGCGGCGAGCGCCGAGACGAGCAGCAGCAGGACGGGGACCACCAGCAGCAGCAAGCCGCGGCGGCGGCCGAGCAGGCCGCGCAGCGTCAGCCTGGCGACGGTCGGGTTCATGGTGGGTCGGCCTTCCTGAGGTCCTGGTCCTGGTGGTGGGTGCCGGTCGGCGGTCGGTGGCCCGCGCGGGGCCGGGGCCCGCTTACGCGGAGACGAGGTAGGAGAACACGCTCTCCAGCGACTCGTCCGCCGGGGCCACGGTGTACAGCCGGATGCCGGCCCGCTGGGCGACCTTCGGCAGCAGGGTGGTGAACGCCTGGAAGTTCACCGCCTGGACGCGCAGCGCCTTCTCCTGCCGGTCCAGCTCGATGCCGGCCGTCGAGGGGTCGGCGATCAGCGCCGCCGCGAGCTGCCGGTCGTCGCTGGAGCGGACCAGGTAGCGGTGCGGGCGGTCGGTCATCAGCCGGCGGATCTTCCGGAAGTCGCCGGAGGCGGCGTGCCGGCCGGCGACCACCACCTCGATGTGCCGGGCCAGCTGCTCGACCTCCTCCAGGATGTGCGAGGAGAACAGCACCGTCCTGCCGTCCGAGCCGAACCGCCGCAGCAGCTCCATCAGCTGGAGCCGCTGCCGCGGGTCCATGCCGTTGAACGGCTCGTCGAGCAGCAGCACGGCCGGGTCGTGGACCAGCGCCGAGGCCATCTTGACCCGCTGCTTCATGCCCTTGGAGTAGGTGCCGGTGCGCCGGTCCTTGGCGTAGTCCATCTCGACCAGGTCGAGCGCCTTGCGGGCGGCGGCGCCCGGGTGGGGCAGGCCGTGCAGCTCGGCGTTGGCGAGGACGAACTCCCAGCCGGTCAGGTAGTCGTACATCGACTCCCGCTCGGGGACCAGGCCGATCTGCCGGTACACCTCCTGGTTGCGCCAGATCGGCGCGCCGTCGAGGGTGACCGCTCCGGTGGACGGCGCCAGGAAGCCGCTCATCATGTGGATGAGGGTCGACTTGCCGGCCCCGTTCGGCCCGAGCAGGCCCGTGATGCCGGGGCCGATCGTCATGCTGACGTCGTTGACGGCGACCACGTTCCCGAACCAGCGGGAGACCTTGTCGATGGTGATGGTGGCCATGACGCCCTCTCAAACGTTCCGGTAGCGCTGCAGCAGCAGCCGGTACGAGCCGGCCACCATCACGACGGCGACGGCGGTGAACACCAGCAGGCCGAACCCGCCCGGCGCGTGCATCCGCTCCGCGCCGGAGCCGAGGTCGAACAGCTCGTTGGTCAGGCTCTCCACCAGCCCGCCCGGCGACAGCAGCGCGGCCCACTGGGCGGAGTCCGGGAGCGTCTCGTCGAAGCCGGTGCTGCTCAGGGTCATCCCGACCACGACGCCGACCACCGCGGTGCTCACCGCGAGGTAGCCCATGATCGCGGCGACCCCGAAGCCGCGCCGCGGCGTGGTCGCGGCGATCACCACCGCGGCCGAGGTCGGCACCAGCGCGTACAGCACCGCGGCCACCAGGCCGTAGAACAAGTGCGTGGTCTGGTCGCCGAACTTCAGCCCGACGAGCAGCGAGCCGACGTAGAGCACCAGCAGCGGCGCGAGCATCAGCAGCAGCTGGGCGCAGGCCATCGCCCCGAACTTGGCCCGGACGTAGTCGGTGCGGGTGATCGGACGGGAGAAGTACAGCGGGACGGTGTGGTGGCGCAGGTCCCGGGAGAACAGCACCGGCGCCTGCGAGGCCAGGAAGATCGAGACCACCAGCCCGATCGAGCTCAGGTACTGCGCGTAGTCCACCGGCAGCTTGTCGGCGCCGGTCATCACCGCGACCGCGACGATGATCAGGGCCGGCACGGTGGCCACGCCCAGCACGATCATCGGCAGCACCTTGGACTTGCCGGACCGCCCGAGGCCGTACGCGGCGCGCAGGCTCTGGGTGAACAGCGAGCGCGTGGCGTAGCCCCGGCCCAGTCGCGGGCCCGTGTAGCCGCGGTAGCCGATGTCATGGATGACACCGGTGTCGGTCGCCCGGGACTCAGGAGGCAGCGACATCTGCGGCACCTCCCCCGATCTCCGAGTGCTCGATGTCTCCGGTCCCGCCGGCCCCGCCGGCGCTTCCCGCGTTCTCCGTGAACAGCTCGGCGACCCGGTGCCGCCGCTGCTCCAGCCGGACCAGCCCGAGCCCGAGGTCCGCGACCGCGTCCCGGATGGTGTCGTAGGTGTCGTCGCCGGTCAGCCGGACCAGCAGGAGCCGCGGCCCCTCGGTCTCCACCGCGAGGCCCGCCGCCGCCAGCCGGGTGCGCACCGCGGCACTCGCGTCCAGGGCGTGGTCCTCCGGGTGGTCCGTCACCTCGACCGCCAGGGTGGCCGTCGCACCGGTGAAGGAGGCGGTGGACGAGGAGCGCAGCAGCTTGCCGCCGTCGATGACGACCAGGTGGTCGCAGGTGCGCTCCAGCTCGCCCAGCAGGTGGGTGGTGACCAGCACCGAGATGCCGAAGTCGCTGTACACGCGGCGGATCAGCGCCAGCATGTCGTCCCGGCCGACCGGGTCGAGGCCGTTGGTGGGCTCGTCCAGCAACACCAGCTTCGGGTCGTGCACCAGCGCCTGCGCCAGCTTCACCCGCTGCTTCATGCCGGTCGAGTAGCCGCCCATCGGGCGGTACCGCTCCTCGTACAGGCCGACGTGCCGCAGCGTGTCCGCCGTCCGCTCACGGGCCGCGGCGGCCGGCAGCCCGGCCATCCGCGCCATGTGGACGACGAACTCGGTGGCCGAGACGTCCGGCGGCAGGCAGTCGTGCTCCGGCATGTAGCCGACCTGCTCGCGGATCTCCGACCCCTGGGTCGCGATGTCCAGCCCGAGCACCCGCCCGGTCCCGGAGGTCGCCGGGGACAGCCCGAGCAGGATCTTGATGAGTGTGGACTTGCCGGCGCCGTTCGCTCCCACCAGGCCGACCACCCCGGGCTCGACCTCAACGGTCAGCTGATCGAGGGCGGTCACCCGGGGGAACCTCTTGGTGAGGCCGTCCGTCTTGATGACAGTGGACACGGGCTCAACGTAGTGCGCGTGTGCCCTTGTGAACATGGGCTGCGATGACGAGCCCGCATGCTGCTCCGGTATGACACCGCCCCAGCCGTCCCCTAGGGGCTGTCTCCTTGAGGGGGTCCGCGCGGGCGGCCCGGGACCGCCCGCGCGCCGCGCCCTCAGCCCAGCTGGGCGAGACCCTCGGTGGCGATCCGCTCGAACACGGCGAGGTCGTTGGCGAAGACCGAGTCCGGCACCGGCCAGTGGATCACCAGCTCGGTGATGCCCAGCTCCCGGTACGCCCCGGCCCAGTCCACGAAGGCGTCCACGGAGGACAGCGGCTGCTCCGCCGTCGAGCCCTGGAGCAGCACCTTCTCCAGCGTCGCGACGTCCCGGCCCTTCTCCTCGCAGGCCGCGGCCAGCTTCTCGATCTGCCGCGCGATCACCCCGGGCGCCTGCTCCACCGGCACGTCCGCCGGACCGCGCGGGTCGCCGTAGGTGACCCAGCCCTGCCCGTACTCGGCGGCCAGCTTCAGCCCGCGGGGCCCGGTCGCGGCGACGTAGAACGGCACCCGCGGCGTCTGCACGCAGCCCGGGACGTTCCGCGCCTCGACCGCCGAGTAGTACGTGCCCTCGCGGGTCGTCGCGTCGGTGCGCAACAGCTCGTCCAGCAGCGGCAGGAACTCCCCGAACCGGTCCGCCCGCTCCTTCGGCGACCACGCCTCCTGCCCCATCGCCGTCGCGTCGTAGCCCGACCCGCCGGCCCCGATCCCCACCGTCAGCCGCCCGCCCGACACGTCGTCGACGGTGATCAGGTCCTTCGCCAGCGTCACCGGGTGCCGGAAGTTCGGCGACGTCACCAACGTCCCCAACCGGATCCGCTCGGTGGCCGCCGCGGCCGCCGTCAGCGTCGGCACCGCCCCGAACCACGGCTCGTCCCGGAACGACCGCCAGGACAGGTGGTCGTAGGTGTACGCGGCGTGGAAGCCGAGGTCCTCGGCCCGCCGCCAGATCTTCTGCCCCTCGCTCCACCGGTGGATGGGGAGGATCACGGTGCTCAGTCGCATGTTCGCGACCCTACGGCAGCGGGGCCCGCGAACCCGGCCCCGGCGGAGCCGACGCCCGCGTGCGGACCGTCGCCGTCACCGCGGGTTCAACGGCGCAGCCAGCTCAGCAGGGTCGTCGCCGTGAACACCGCGCCCGACGCCAGCCAGACCGCGCGCGGGGTCAGCCACCCGGGGCCCGCCGGGGGCCGGGACGGCGGGGCCGGAGCCAGCAGCGCGTCCGCGAAGGCCCGGGCGGTCGCGGGTCGGTCCGCCGGGTCGACGGACATCGCGGTCCGCAGCAGCACGGCGACGTTCGGCGGGAGCTCCGCTCCGGCCGGGAGCGCCGGCAGCGTCGAGGCGGTCTGCGGGTCGGTCACCAGGGCCGTGGCGCGTCCGCCCGGGCCGAACGGCTTCTGCCCGGTCAGCAGCTCGTAGGCCACGACGGCCAGCGCGTACACGTCGGCCCTCCCGTCGAACCCGCCGGTCTGGAAGGCCTGTTCCGGTGCCATGTACGCGGGCGTGCCCGTGGTCACCGTGAGCCCGGAGGCGTCGGCCAGCTGTTTGGCGCTGCCCAGGTCCGCCACCAGCACTTCGGCGGGCGCGGGGCCGGCGGCGAGCAGCAGGTTGGACGGTTTGACGTCGCGGTGCACCACACCCGCCTCGTGCAGGACCTGGACCGCGTAGCCCGCCTCCGCGGCCAGCCGCACCGCCTCCTGCGGGTCGCACCGCCCGACCCGGTCCGCCAGGGTGCCGCCGCGGACGAGGTCCATGACGAAGTAGGGCCGGTCCTCCTGCACCCCGACGTCGTGCACCCGGACCACCCGCGGGCTGGCGATCCGGCGCAGCAGCCTCGCCTCCGCCAGGAACCGCTCGCGCACATCCGCGTTGGCGGCCCAGTTCTCGGCCAGCACCTTCACCGCGACCTCGGTGTCGAGCTCCGGATCGTAGGCCTTCCAGACCGTCGCGAAGGAGCCGGCTCCGAGCCGCTCCAGGAGGAGGTAACGGCCGAGCTTGCGCATGTGGCAGCATTCTGCCGGAGTCGGGCGGGAGTGCGGAACTCCCGTTCGGCGGGCGCGATGCCGGGCACGGTGCCGGGCGGGACGGACGGGGGATCCGGGTGTTCGAGGAAGGCGAGCTGGAACGGCTCGTGGCGGCTGCCCAGGCGGGGGACCGGGGGGCGACGGAGCAGCTGCTGGCCAGACTGCGACCGGTGGTGCTGCGCCGCTGCTCGCGGTTCCTGCCCCACCACGCCGACGCGGAGGAGGCCGCGCAGGACGCGCTGCTGTCCATCAGCAGGCACCTGGGCGAGTACCACGGCCGGGGCTCCTTCCTGGGCTGGGTGACGGTGATCGCCTCGAACGCCGCCCGGTCCACCTACCGCTCGATGCGCCGCCGCGCCGAGGACAGCCACGCCGACCTCCCCGACTCCGTCGACCCGCGCACCACCAGCGTCATCGCCGGGACCAGGCTCGACGTGATGGAGGCGCTGGCCGCGCTGGAACAGCAGCACCCCGCCTTGGTGGAGTCCTTCGTGCTGCGCGACCTGGGGGACCTGACCTACGCCCAGGTCGCCGAGGAGCTGGACACCCCGATGGGCACGGTCAAGGACCGGATCCAGAAGGCCCGCCGCTTCATGCGCGAGCGCCTGGTCACCGGTCCGTGAACGGCGGTCCCGCGGTCGGCGGGCGCCGCGTCGTCGTCCGGTCCCGGTCCGCCGTCGCCGCCCTGGTGGCGGCCGCCGCGCTCGGGCTGGCGACCGGCCGGTTCGTGCTGCCGCCCCCCGGCGCCGAGGGGCGGCCGGCAGGGCGGTCGGCTCCCGCGACGACGACGCCCGCCTCCGCACCGCCGACCGGTGCGCCCGGTGCGCCCGGCGCGCCCGGACCGGTGACGACCGCGAACCTGCTGGAACCCGTGGCGTTCCGCCCGGAGGTCGCCACCGGGCGGATCCACGTCACCGACCGGTACGGCGACGGGATCTACGCCAACGCGGCCTGCACCGGCGAGAAGACCCTCACGCAGACCCTGGGCGGGCCCGGTGCCCGCTTCCGCGGACTGATGACCAGCCTCCGCACCGACCCGGGCGACCCCACGCTGGCCGCCGACCAGGTGGACCAGGTCGCCCGCGAGGTCGCCGCCGAGGCCGCGAGCCCGTCCCAGGCGGAGGACTTCACCGAGCGCCTGCTGCTGGAGCAGGCGTCCTGCCAGGCACAACCGCCGGGGCACTGGGTCTACGGAAGGACCACGACGGTGCGGCTCGCCCCGGACGTCACCGCGAGCTGGATGGGCACCTACGAGGGGCTCCTCAACACCACCGGCAGGGCGCCGGACGTCGAGGAGCCCTGCGGCGGCGTCGCCGTACTGCGCAACGGCAGCCACTACGGGGTGCTGGAGGTGCACGCCTGCCTGGGGACGGCGGCGATGGACCGCGTCGTCAGGACCGCTCTGTCACAGCTGTGAAACAGCCGCCCGGGGCTCCGACTTTCCCCTCCCCGGCGGCATCTCCCCGGTTGTACGAGGACGCAGCGGGCGTCCCGACCAGCAGGGGGACCAGATGACCGAGAACCGCGCCGTCCAGCCGAAGTCCGTTCGCCGCAACCGGGTCGCCGCCGCGGCCTGCTTCGCCGCCGCACTGATCGCGGTCGGCGTCGTCGGCACCCAGTCGGCCAATGCCGACGGGGCCGCGCAGCCGACCGCGCGGCGCACCGCGGCCACCGCCGGCTCGACCGCCGCCCACCCGACGGCGAGCGCGACCGCCGTGACCGGGCTCGGCTCCGCCGGCCTCGTCCAGAGCGAGGACGCCGTCCGGCAGGGCCTGCACCCGGTCGGCGCGACCGTCGCGCTGACCGGGCGCCAGGCGCTGTCCGCCTGCTCCGGTGAGCAGACGATGCGCGACCTGACCAAGGGCGGGGCCACCGGGTACGCGTCCACGGCCTGGACCTTCGACGCCGCCGGCCTGCTGAACGAGTCGGCCGCCGGTGCCCCCACCAAGGCCGCGGCCGACGTTTGGGAGAAGCAGCTCGTCGCGCTCGTCGAGGACTGCCAGGACGAGCCGGCCGGCCACTGGCACTACGGCGCGGCCCACACCCTGACCGCCGCCGGTGGCACCGCCCGCTGGTACCCGGCCTACAACGGCGACGGCGCCGCCGACGGCGGGGTCGCCGTCCTGCGCAGCGGCACCCGGGTCGCCGTCGTCGAGCTCACCGGCGCCCCGGCCGCCGTCGAAGGCATCACCACCGCGGCACTGACGCGACTGGCCTCCTGAAGGGCGGCCCGCTCCGCCCGCGCCGGCGGGCGGAGCGGGGCCCGGGCCCCGGGCCCCGGGCTTCGGGCTTCGGGCCCCGGGCTTCGGGCCCCGGGCTTCGGACTTCGGGGGGAGACTCGCGCGTACCGGCGGCATGCTTGCCCCATTTCACCCACCACGCGGATCACCGTCACCCTGCCCACGGAGCAGGTCGCCGAGCTGAAGAAGCTCACGGCCAACGTTTCCGGCTACGTAGCCGACGCGGTGGCCCGACAGACAAGGCACCTCGACGGCCTCGCCGGACGCCCCGCCCACGCCGCCCGCCTGCTGGGCACGGCCGCGGCCGTCCGGGAGTCCGTCGGCGCCCCGCTGCCGCCGGCCGAACGCGGCGACGTCGACCGCACCACCGCCCGCGCGCCCGGGGTCCTCGGCGAGCCCGCCTTCACCGCCGCCTTCCGGCGCGGCCGCAGCCTCGACCACCCCGGAACGCACCGCCTGCTGTCCATCGGCCGACCTGTCCTCCACCGGCTGACGCCGCGCGGGTGTGGGCCCCGCGGCTCAGGGGTGGGGGCGCTGGGCGGGGAGGCGGAGGGGGTGGCCGGGGGTGGTGCGGCGGGCCAGCTCGGCGAGGGTCTCGAAGAGGATGTCGCCGATCAGGACCGGCTCGCGGGACGCCGGCGCGGCGTCCTCGGGGGCCGTCGGGCCCCCGGCAGCGGTCGGGTCCCCGGGGACGGTCGTGCCCTCGGAGGTGGTCGGGGAGCTCTCGTCTCGGACCTGGCGAGTGGGCATGGCTCTTCCTGCCGACGGGGTGGCCGAGGGGGTTCTGCCCGATCGGGGACGGCGGGACACCCCGGAGGCGGGCTGATCGGCCGGAAACCGGCGCAGCGAGGGCCGAAAGGCGCCGCGGAGATCGATCCGGGGCCGGCCCGACCCGCGGCGGTGACCTCCCGTCGGCGGTGGGCGAAGATGGAGCGGTGACCACACCGCGCACCGCTCCCCCTGTCCGGCTGATCGCCACCGACCTGGACGGCACCCTGCTCTGCTCCGGCGGCACCGTCACCGCGCGCACCGCCGCCGCGCTGGCCGCCGCCGAGGCGGCGGGCATCCAGGTGGTGTTCGTGACCGGCCGCCCGCCGCGCTGGATGCAGCAGGTGAGCGCCCACATCGGCGGCCACGGGGTGGCGATCTGCTCGAACGGCGGCGCCGTGGTGGACGTGCGGCGCGGTGAGCTGCTGGAGTCGTCCCCGCTGGCGGCCGGCGACGCGCTCGCCGTCGTGGAGCGGCTGCGGGCCAAGCTGCCCGGCACCGCGTTCGCCTTCGAGTACCCGGCCGGGTTCGCCCGCGAGCCCGGCTACGAGGTGGGCATGTGGGGCCAGGACGAGAACCACCCGGTCGGCCCGGCGGAGGAGCTGCTGGGGGCGGGCGGTCCGGTGCGCGGGCTGTTCAAGCTGCTCGCCAAGCACCCGGACCTGGACCCGGACAAGCTGCTCGGCGAGGCCAGGGAGGCCGCCGGCCACCTCGCCGAGATCACCCGCTCGGCGCCGATCCCGCTGCTGGAGATCAGCGCGCCCGGCGTCACCAAGGCCAGCACGCTGGCGCGTTGGTGTGCCGGGCGGGGGATCGACCGGACCGAGGTGGTGGCCTTCGGCGACATGCCGAACGACCTGGAGATGCTGGCCTGGGCCGGGACGGCGTACGCGGTCGCCAACGCCCACCCGCAGGTGCTGGCCGCCGTGGCGCAGCACACGGTGAGCAACGAGCAGGACGGCGTCGCCGCGGTGCTGGAGGAGATCCTCCGGCACCGCGGCGAGTGACGGGCGCGGCGCCCGGACGACGGGCGCACCCGGACGGCGGCGCCCGCCGCGCACCGGCCCGCCCCGCACCGGTCCGCCCCGCACCGGCCCGCCCCGCACGGACCCGCCGCGCGGCGGGTCCGGTCACCCGAAGCGGCCGTTGACGTAGTCCGAGGTCCGCTGGTCGCGCGGGTTCCGGAAGACCTGCTCGGTCGGCCCGGCCTCGACGATCCGGCCGGGGGTGTCGTGGGTGGCCAGGAAGAACGCGCAGCTCTGCGAGACGCGCTGGGCCTGCTGCATGTTGTGGGTGACGATCACGACGGTGAGCCGCCCGCGCAGCTCCGCGATGGTCTCCTCGACCCGGCGGGTGGAGGTCGGGTCGAGCGCGGAGCACGGCTCGTCCATCAGCAGGATGTCCGGCGACACCGCCAACGACCTTGCGATGCAGAGGCGTTGCTGCTGTCCGCCGGAGAGCGAGCCGCCCGGGGCGTCCAGTCGGCCGGCCACCTCGTCCCAGAGGCCGGCCTGGCGCAGGCTGGTCTCCACCAGGTGGTCCCGCTCGTCCCTGGCGACCTTGATGCCGGCGAGCTTGAGGCCGCTGGCGACGTTGTCCTTGATGGACATCGCCGGGAACGGGTTGGGCCGCTGGAACACCATGCCGATCCGGCGGCGCACCTCGGCCGGGCGGCGGCCGGGGCGGTAGACGTCGTCGCCGTCCAGCAGCACCTCGCCGGAGAGCGCGGCGCCGCGGACCATCTCGTGCATCCGGTTGAGGATCCGCAGGTAGGTGGACTTGCCGCAGCCGGACGGCCCGATCAGGGCGGTCACCTCACCGGCGGGCATGGCGAGCGAGACCCGTTCCAGCACCTTGCGGGAGCCGAACCAGGCGGAGACCTCCCGGGTCTCCAGACCGGCCAGTGCGGGCTCCCCCGGGTGGTCCTGGTCGTGCGCGTCCTGCGGGTGCAGCAGGTGCTGCCCGTCGTGCTCGGGGTACCCGGCACCCGGCGGGACGGCCGGCAGCGTCATCGTGGTCTCGTCGGCCCCGGGGGCCTGGCCGGGCGGTACGTCGGTCATCGGTGCGTCGGTCATCGGTACGGTCCTCCGGGCGCGCGTCAGTAGAGGTTGGGCAGCAGGGCGGCGGCGTTCTCGTAGACCGCCCAGAGCAGCGCGCCGACCACCGGCGCGAGACTGAGGTAGGCGGCCGAGCGGTGCCAGTACCGGGCCAGCACGACGACGGCGACCACCGCGCCGAGCAGTCCCAGCGTCCACAGCTGCAGCGCGGCCAGCGCGCGCTTGTCGGCGGCCAGCGCCTTGTCGTACGGCACGGTCGCGGGGCGACCGCCCGGGTTGGCGACCGGGTCGCCGTCCAGCCGGGCGCCGATCATCACCGTCGACTCCGGGATCCAGTCGGAGTCGCCGGTCACCAGCACCAGCCGGTTGCGGACCGGGTCCGCGATCGGGTGGTCCTCGTCGCCGTAGACGTTGACGGTGTAGGTGAACCGGCCCTGGCCGGTGGTGGCCTCGATCCTGTCGCCGACCCGCAGCTTGCTCAGCTCGCCGAACGGCGACCCGAAGGTCGCCCCGCGGCCGAACACCACCGCCACCCCGGTCTGCCCGGGCAGCGCGGTGTCCCGGCGGTGGCCGGGGCCGCGCATGAGGTCCCGTCCGGTGGTGCCCTCCACCACGATCACCTGGTGCAGGCCGATCGCCGGGATGTCCAGCAGCGCGACGGGGGAGCCGTCGGCGGCCTTGCCGGTCGGGGCGGTCGCCTTGGCGAGCTGGTCCCGGAAGGACTTGTGGGCGGTGGACTGGAAGTGCTTCTGCTGGACGTGCGACAGGGTGAACAGGTAGCCGACGAAGCCCAGGGCGAGCACCGCGAGCAGGCTCGCCGCCCAGGCCGCCTGCAGGAACCTGACCCGCCCGGCGGTCCGGCCGGAACCGTCGGACCCGGCCGGAGCGGTCTCCGGGGCGGCCGGCGGTGCCCCGGCCGCGGGGGACGGCGCGGTGGGCGCCGTCCCGGCGGGCTTCTCCAGGGCGGGCGCCGTCATGACCGGCCGCCCGTCTGCGAACGGCGGCGCAGCAGCCGGCGGCCGAGCAGCGGCGGGACGACGACGACGGCGAGCAGTTCGAGCGCGGTGAGCGTGCTCAGGGTCCAGTCCTCCGGGCGGCCCGCGACCTCGACGACGTCCGCGGCCACCTCGGTGGCGGTGCCGCCGCCCCGGCCGCGCGCGACCACCTGACCGGTCTGCGGGTCGACGACCTCCTCGGCGGCCGGGTCGCCGTTGCCCCCGTCGGCCACCGCGTTCGGGTCGCCGGTGCCGGCGGCCGCGGCGTTGGGGTCGCCCGCCGAGGCGCCGGCGTCGCCACCGGTGCCGCCCGTGGTGCCGGCGCCGCCGGTGGTCGTGGCGGCGGATCCGGTGCCGGTGGAACCGGGGTTCTTGGTGGTGGTGGCCTTGCCGGTGTTCCCGGCGCCGCCCGTCGCGGCCGCACCGCCGGTCGCGCCGCCGGTGGAACCGGAGCCGCCCGAGGCCGCGCCGCCCGCCGTACCGGCTCCCCCGCCGGCCGCGCCGCCCGAGCCCGCACCGCCGGAGGCCGCCCCGCCGGTGGAGCCGGAGCCGCCCGAGGAGCTTCCGCCGTTCGACACCGGCTTGCCGTTCTCCACCTTGCAGTCCGGCGGGGTGCCCTTGGCGTCGCAGGGACTGGGCTGCGGGGCGTTCTTCAGCACGGTCAGCTCCTCGCCGGTGAAGGTCGGGTTGGGGCAGTTGGCGAGCGAGCCGGGATCGACCGTGCCGGCGTTGCCCGGGATGTGCGTGGTCTGCAGGATGCCGCCGCGGACCAGGTTGCGGGGGATCGGCGAGTAGCCCAGTTCGTCGGCCTTGCCCTGGCCGGCGCAGAGCACGTACGAGATGAAGCGGCTGAGCGCGCTGCCCTTGTCGTCGTTGAAGCGGGGCGGCGGCGGGAGCGCGGCGTCCTTGCGCGGGACGATCAGGTAGCTGTAGCTGGAGACCGGGTAGGACCGCGGGTCGTTGTTGGTGTAGACGCCGTCGAGGTTCTGCTGCAGGAAGTTCGGGTCGCTCGCCGGGGTGTTGTCGTCGACGCCGCGGATCCTGGCGGCGGTCAGGGCGACGGCGACGTTGGAGGCGGTGGGCAGGGTGTAGTACCCGGCCGGGTTCAGCACCTTGACGACCGGCCAGTTGCTGCCCTTGGCGAAGGCGTACTCGTCGTAGCCGATGGTGCCGGCGCCCGCGGAGCCCATGATGTAGTTGGCGACGACGTCGGAGCCGTTCAGCGCCTTCGTCTGGGCGGTCCTCGGGAAGAACTCCGTGTAGTCGCCGCAGGAGACGTTGTTGATGCTCCGGCAGTACTCCTCCCACTCGGCCTGGAAGGTGTGCTGCATCCACCGGGTGAACTGGGCGGTGGCGCCCGAACCGTCCGAGCGGACGATCGGGATCATCGGGATCGAGGGCAGGGTCCTGCCGTAGTCGGCGGCGATCCTCGGGTCGTTCCAGTTGGTGATCTTCCGGGTGAAGATCTCGACGATGGTCCTGGGCGAGAGCCGCAGGTCGCGGACCTGCTTGCCGCCGACGGTCAGGTTGTACATGAACGCGGTGCCGCCCGCGGTGATCGGGACGTAGGAGTACCCGTACACCGGGTTCTCGACGTTGCCCGAACCGCTCTCGTGGCCGCCCTGGCCGACGCCGGTGTCCTGCTGGGTGCGGAAGGGGACGTCGGAGGCGGTGAAGTCGTTCTGGCCGATCGCCCACTGGTTGCGGCCGGCGGCGGAGCCGGACGGACTGAAATTGATCTTGATGCCCAGCGGATTGACGTCATTGCGCCACTGGTCGATGGCCGGACCGGCCCAGCTCGACCCGTCGGCGTTCAGCGAGGTGGCCGCGAACGCCGGGGCGGCCTGCCCGAGCAACAGCGCCGCCGCGGTCAGGCACAGGGTGAGCAGCACGGCGGCGGTACGTGCCACGGGTCGGCGAACAGCCTCCCACGACATGGGAACTCCTCTGGTTCGGTGGGTGGTCGTGACGGACATCAGCTCGCTCCTGCCGCGGTGGTCCCGGAGGTTCGGTGCGCTCCCGGCACGGCGGGTCCGGCGGCGGCGGCCGTCCGGCGCCCGTGGGCGGACCGCTCGGCGGCCCGGGCCCCCCGCTCGATCCGGCGGCGCCGTCGACGGGTCAGCTGACCGGGCCGGCGGCCGCCGAGCACGCGCGCGGTGACGAAGAGGATCAGCACCATGAGCATCAGGGCGAGGGCCGCCGCGAAGGCCCGCGCGACCATGTCGGGGTACGGCTGCTTGACGTAGTTCCAGATGTAGAGCGGCAGCGACACCTGGCGGTCGCTGAACGGATTGGCGTTGAGCTGGGTGGTGAAACCCGCGGTCAGCAGCACCGGCGAGGTCTCGCCGACACCGCGCGCCATGCCGAGCACCACCGCGGTCACCAGACCGGGCCGGGCGGTCGGCAGCACGACGTTCCACACCGTGCGCCACTGGCTGGCGCCGAGGGCGAAGGAGGCCTCCCGCAGCGTGCCCGGCACCAGCCGGATCACCACCTCGGCGGCCCGGGTGACGATCGGCATCATCATCACCGTCAGGGCCAGCGAGGCGGCGAAGCCGCTCTTCTCGAAGCCCAGGGTGATGATCACGACGCCGAGGATGAAGAGGCCCGCCACGATGGACGGCAGCGCCGTCATCGCCTCCACCAGGGTCCGCACCGGGCGGGCCAGCCGGCCCCCGACCTCGGACATGAAGACCGCCGCCGAGATGCCCAGCGGCACCGCGAACAGGGTGGCCAGGCCCAGCTGTTCGAGCGAGCCGAGGATCGCGTGCAGCGCGCCGCCCGAGGTGATCGGCGAGAGCGCGGAGGTCGTCTCCATCGACTCGGTGAAGAAGTTGAGGTGCTGGGCCGCCTCGTAGCCGCGCATCGAGACGTAGCCGATCTGGTCGGCGATCAGCGCCACCACCGCCAGGCCCGCGCTCCAGGCGAGCACCGCCACCAGGCGCTCGCGCACCAGCAGCGGACCCCACTGGAGCCGGCCGAGGAGGGCGTAGCCGACGAGGAACAGCAGGTACCAGCAGAGCAGGAAGCCGAACGCGCCGCTGAACGGCATGACGCGCTCGTAGAGGATCCAGTCCAGGGCCAGGGATCCGGCCGCGGCGCCGAGGACGGTCAGCACGTCCTCACGGGTCACCCCGCCGATCCTGATCCGGCGCTCGGCCGGCGGCGCGGCCTTCGGCGGGGCCGGGGCCGGGGCGGTTGCGGCCGGCAGATCGAGTGTGGTCATCGGGTCGTCCCTTCACGACGGGGCGGCAACGGGCGGGGGCGGGGAGCGGGGTTCACGGTCAGTCCGCCGTCGCCGCGCCGGAACGGGACCGGTTGATCACGAACCCGGCCGCCATGTTGACCAGCAGGGTGAGCCCGAACAGCACCAGGCCGGCCGCCATCAGCGCGGAGAGCGAGAGCGGGTCCGACTCGCCGAAGCGCAGGGCGATCAGCGCGGAGATCGAGTTGGCACCGCTCTCCAGGACGTGGCTGATCCGCTCGAAGTTGGGCGAGATGATCAGCGCCACGGCGATGGTCTCGCCCATCGCGCGCCCGAAGCCGAGCATCACGGCCCCGATCACACCGCCGCGGCCGAACGGCAGCACCACGGTCCGCACCATGCCCCAGCGGGTCGAGCCGAGCGCGTAGGCGCCCTCCCGCTCGCCCTGCGGCGCCTGCGAGAACACCTCGCGGCTGAGCGAGGTGACGATCGGGATGATCATCAGCGAGACGACGACACCGGCGATGAAGGTCGACGAGGTGTACGAGCTGGCGATGTCACCGGTGCGCACCTTGAGGAAGGGGATCGTGTCGCCCAGGTGCTCGGACATCCAGCGGACGAAGCCGATGATCCGCGGCTGGAGGAAGAACAGGCCCCAGAGGCCGTAGACGATGCTGGGGATCGCGGCCATCAGGTCGACCAGCGAGATCAGGGTCGCCCGGAGCCGGACCGGTACGTACTCGGAGATGAACACGGCCGAGGTCAGTGCCACCGGGACCGCGATCAGCAGGGCGATGACGGCGATCAGCAGGCCGTTCGGCAGCACGGCGGCGATGCCGAAGCTGTGCGCCTGGGTCAGCCACTTCTGCTCGGTGATGAAGGAGAAGCCGACCTCGCGGAGCGCGTCGGCGCCGCGCAGGACGAGGAAGAAGGCGATCAGGCCCATGATCGCGAAGACCGAGAGCCCGGCCGCCCGCAGGAAACCGCGGAACACCCGGTCACCGGGCGTGGACGGGGCGGTGATGGTGCGGGGTGTGTCGTGGTCCGGCTGGCCTGGAGTCTCGGCGAACGGTGTCGCGGGCTCGGCGGCGGCTGTCATGGTCTGCTCTCCGGCGCGCTCGGTACGGGACAGGTGCGGGGGGACGGTCGGGAACGGGGAAGGCACTCGGCGGGGCCGGGACGGCGGCCCCGCCGAGTCGGAACGTGCGCCGTCAGGCGCGGCGGCCCGGACGCAGGCGCGCCCGGACGCCGGACGCCCCGGCGGCGATCCTCGCGCCGGCCGGCGTACCGGCCAGGACGAGCGCCAACGGGCCTCCCACCAGCAGGACCGCGCCGGCGATCAGCGCGATCGGCAGCAGCAGCCTGGCCCCGCCGGAGCGGTCGGCGGCCGGGGTCCCGGCGGCGACCGGAGCGGCGGCGAGCGGCCCGGTGGTGGCGGCCGGAGCCGGAGCCGGGGTCGCCTTGGCCGGAGCCGCGGCCGCGGGTGCGGCGGCGGGGGCGGCGGCCGCGGGAGCCCCGGAGGTGCCGGAGCCCGAGCCGGTACCGGCCGCACCGGTCGTGCCCGAGCCGGACATGCCCGAGCCGGACGTGCCCGAGCCGGTGGCCGTCCTGCTGCCGGTGGAACCCGAGGTCCCGGTGGAGCCGGTGGAACCCGAGGTACCGGTCGAGCCGGTGGACCCGGTCGAGCCGGTGGACCCGGTGGAGCCGCCGGTGGTCCCGCCCGTGCTCCCCCCGGTGGTTCCGCCGTCAGTCCCACCGGTGGTGCCACCGTCGGTCCCGCCGGTGGTCCCGCCGTCGGTACCACCGGTGGTCCCGCCGTCGGTGCCGGGGCCACCGGTCTGGCCGCCGTTCTCGCCCTCGGGCTCGGTCGGCTTGGGACCCGGCTGGTTGCCGGGGTAGGTGCCGTCCTGCGCCGCGACGTGCGCCACGGCGGACCGCGCCTGCGCCTGCTGGTCGTCCGTCAGGGCCAGGAATCCGGCGGTCAGCAGACCGGGCTCGTTGCCGTAGCGCTGGCCCTCGGCGGGATCGGTCACCCGTCGCAGGAAGTCCGACGCCGCCTTCGCCTTCGCCGCGGAGAGGCCGCCGGTCGGCACCATCGCGTACTGCACGACCGACAGCGGGTACGCCTGCGCCGCGTTCGCGAACTCGGTGCCGGCCACGCCGTACGGCAGCTTCTGGGTGCCGGTGGCGGGGTCGACGGACATGGCCGCGACGGCGGCCCCGAGCGAGTCCTGGGTCGGCTTCACGAACTGCCCGGCCGGGTTGCGGAGCGCGGCCTCCGGCATGCCGTACGCCTTGGCCTGGCCGCTGTCCATGATCGCGAACAGCCCGCGGCGGCCGGGGTCGACCGGCGCGCAGCCGGGGTGCTTGCCGTCCACGTCGGCGTACGGGGACTGGCAGGTCGGCTTGGCCATCAGGAGGTTGCGCGCGACCTGGGCCAGGCCGTTGTTGAGCGGGTTGATCTCGTACATCTTCCAGTCGCCGGGACCGGAGTAGTCCTGCACCCTGATGGCGTCCACCGGGTAGCCGGAGAACGCGGGCTGCCGGTAGAAGGTGTTGACGTGCATGCCGTTCGGGTCCGGCTCGCCCCGCAGGAAGGCGGCGGCCTCCGGGTCCGCGGCGATCCACGAGGTCAGCTGGTAGATCAGGTCGGTGGTGCCGCCGAGCACGATCGGCGCCGAGTCGGCCAGCCAGGCCTGGTCGGTGCACTTGGGCCAGCGCCGGCCGCCCGCGGGGTCCAGCTGGTTGAGGTCGAGGAACTCCCTGTCCTCGAAGACGCAGACCGGGTTGTCCGCGACCGAGTCGATCGTGACGCCCTTGACCATCGCGTAGGACTGGGTCAGCATCTTCGCCAGCAGCCGCGGGGTCAGGTTGAGCGTCTTGATCTGGCCGGAGTTCGCCACGTCGTCGACCACGTAGGCGACCGAGATCGCCGAGGTCGCCAGCGGCGCGTAGACGTACGGGCGGTTCGCCGGTTCGGTCTCCGGCAGCAAGGTCAGGGCGACGTCCGGCCCCGTCTGCTTCCGGAAGTTCGCCCGGGCCTGCGGCTCGCCCTGGTTCGCGATGTAGTCCACCCCGAGGGCGCTCGAGCCCCGGCACAGACCGGCGCGCCACTGCTGCATCGCGCGGTTGGCCATGGCCAGGCCGGCGACCAGCAGGTCCTGCGAGGCACTGGGGCAGTCACCCGCGGTCGGCGCGAAGGAGAGCGGGATCACCACCCGGTTCGCCCAGGCGCAGCTCTCGCCCGGGTTCCAGGTGTCGTTCTCCGCGCCGCTCATGGCGAAGATCGACTCCGAGGCCGTCGCGAAGTACCCGCTCTCGACCGGGTTGTCGAGGGTGTGGTTCGCGCAGTCGATCTGGAGGTTCTCGGTGGTCCAACCGAGCGAGTCACCACCGTAGTTGGCCTCCACGACCAAGGAGCACGGGTGGGTGGAGTCGCAGCCGAGGCTCTGGCTCTCCTGGGAGGTCCACACCTCGATGTCCGCCTCGCCGCGGCCGTCGGGGCCGGTGACCCGGACCGCGCCGTTGAAGGGGTACTCCGGCGTGGTGGTGCCCGGCGGGGGCGCCGGCTGGAGGAAGCCCTTGGCCGGGTCCTGGTTGAACTTGGTGCTGCCGTAGCAGTCGTGCACGGTGGGGTTGGTGCCCCGGCACTGGTAGACCCGGACGGGGTAGAGCTCCTGGCCGGTGGGGCTGTTGAGCTTGACGAACTTCACCGGCTGGCCCAGCGGGTCCACGGTCGGGGTGAAGCCCTCCCAGGAGACGTGGACGACCTCGTTGCTGAGGTTGGCGGTGGAGGAGACGGTGATCTTCCCCTTGGGGCCGTAGTCCTGGCCGGCGGGCCGCCAGACGGCCGGACCGTCCACGGTCGTCGCCGTGGCCGCCGCCGCCCGCGGGACCGTTCCCGCGCCCAGCGGCAGGATCGCCGAGACCCCCACGACCGCCCAGGCCGTCCCCAGTGCCAGCAGTCCTCTCCTCCACCTCCCCAGGGCTCTCGAACCCGGTGGACGGACTCTCATGACGTGCACCTCCAGGGACGCGCTTCGCGCGTGGACGGGGAACCGGCCGGACCCCGGCGCGCGTTGGCCAGATGCCGCCGATGGTCAGTCACCATTCGGCCAGCCGTACATGGACGCCGTGGATCGCCAGGATGTACGAGGCCACAACTCGCCTGCGAACAAACCCTTTTGGTCGCACCGGAGGTCCGTGCCCCGGAGCGCGGAACAGCGGGGCCCGGACATCCGGACCCCGCCGCCGTCACCTGGTGCGTGTCAGCTGCCGGCCTTGAAGGTGAGGTTCAGCGAACCCACCGACTGACCCGCGGTGAAGAAGGTGGTGTTCAGCTTGGTGTCGAGGTACTTCGCACCCTCCTCGTCCACCTGGAGGTCGCTGGCGGTCAGCGTGCCGGCGGCGGCGTTGCCGGCGACCGTGGTGTCGCCGGCCGGGTCGAGCAGCGCGACCGGGGCGGTGGCGCCCTGCGGGACACCGGTGATCTGCCAGGTGCCCACGCTGAAGGACAGGTTCTTGAAGACCGCGGTCTTGCCGGTGCGCAGGTTGATGAAGAGCAGCCCGCCGCCCAGCTGGACGTCGCCGTAGTAGGCGGGGAGGTTGGCGGAACCGCCGGTCACCGGGAAGGCGGCGGACAGGCCCGTGGCGCTGTCGTAGGAGCCGGTGGCCGTCGGGAGGGCGAAGACCATGACGCCCGCCGAGAGGGAGTTGATCAGGAAGGTGTTGCTCTCGTTCACCACGGCGCTGCCGGTGGCCGGGGTGGCGGCGGAGGCCGAGGTGGCCGCGCCGGTGGTGGCGAGCACGACAGCGGTGGCAACGGCGGCGAGACGGGCGCTGGTGCGGGACATACTGCTCTCCTAGGTGTGCAACACAACATGGAACGGTCCGGCCATCAGGCCGTGGGTCGGCGCGGTCGTGCGGCGGTGCGGTCGTGCGGCGGTGCGGTCGTGCGGCGGCGCGGTCCGGCGGCCTGGGGCGCGAGCCCCGGGCCGCCGGAAGTGCGGGGTGCGATCAGATCGCGTGGGTGGTGCTGCCGCAGGCGCCGACCGGCAGGGTGCGGAAGCCGTAGCTCTTGATGTCGGCGGCGGCGACGGAGTTCTTGCAGATCCAGCCGTTGGTGCCGAAGATCGCGCGCAGCGCGGTGCCCTGGGTGTCGGTGGCGTTCCAGTTCGCCTCGCGGACGACGTTGTAGACCACGCGGCCGAAGGAGGTGTTGGCGAAGGTCGCCGCCAGGGAGTTGGTGCCGTCGACCGGGGCGATGCCGTCGATCGAGCGGATGGTCAGGGCGCCCGCGGCGTCGCTGCCGCTGCTGTGGCCGTTGTAGACCTGGCCGATGTAGTGGGCGGCGGAGTAGGGAACGATCGCGTTCGGGTCGTTCAGGACCGCGTCGGTGCCCTGGTTCTCCTGGACGGTCGGGTTGGCCAGGACGCAGGCGCCGCCGTTGGCCAGGCCGAGGGCCGACAGGAAGAAGGACCGGGTGCCGGAGCCGACCTGCGGGAGGAAGGCCTTGATGGTGCCGCCCGCGCCCGTGTAGCCCGGGATCTGGTTCCAGTTGGTGTAGGTGCAGTTGTAGATGTTGATCAGGTCGTTCTTGGACAGGTTGGTCGGAGCGTTGCTGCCCGTGGTGGTGGTGGCGACGGAGACCGCGTCCTTGGCGAAGGCCACGAACAGGTCGGTGGTCGGGTCGCCCGGGACCGTCGGGGTGCTGTTCTTCGGGCCGCGCGAGGAGCGGGCGAAGTCGACCGTGGTCTTGGTGGTGGCGTCCAGCGCGGAGATGCCGGCGCTCGAGCCGTTCGGACGGTTGAACGGCGTGGTGGCGCCGGTCTTGGTGACGATCGGCGAGGTGCCGGTCGCGTCCCAGCTGTACAGACGCGGCAGGGTGCTGCCGGCGCCCAGGAACGCGTTGTAGTCGGTGGAGAACTGGTTCAGGACGGCCTGGGTGGTGTCCGAGCCGACACCCACGATGTCCTGCGCGAGCGGCAGGCCCGACGGGTCGGCGACGGCGGTGCCGCCGGCGACGGTGGCGACCGAGGTGGCGATGGCGGCGACGGCGAGCAGCTTGGCAGCGGTCTTGCGCATGTTCCTCTTCCTCCGGTGGGAGAGACGTACATCGCTGTGCCCGGGTACTGGTGGTCAGTGACCGGGGCCGGTGGCCACGTCCGCGGTGGCCGCTCCGGCAGTGCCGATCCTGTCGGTCGGCGCGGTTCCGTCGGAAGGGTGGACCGCGGCCGCCGCCGATTGTCGATATCTCGGTTCGGAGAGGTTTAGCGACAGGTCAGGCCGCCCGTGGAGGGGGGCAAAGTCGCAGGTGGGAGGCCGGTGACGTTCTTCTCCAGGTGGCGACTCGGGGGGTTGCCGGATACCTGGGCTTCACCGGAAGAGGGGGAAGCGGGGCCGTGCGCGGGGCCAGCACGAACAGCCGCCCGTGGGCGGCTGTTGGACGGCGGACCGGACGGCGGACGGGCCTGCGGACGGGCCGTCAGAACGGCCAGCCGTCCTCCCGGTCGGGGCGGCGCGACTCCTGGCCCAGGCGCTGGAGTCCGGCCAGGAATCCGGTCACACCGGCCTGGCACTGGTCGCGCCGGAGGTAGCCCCGGGCGCTGCGGGCCACCGGGCCGACCGCCCCGGCGGCGCCCGGACGGGTGGTGCGGAGCGGCAGGTACGCCGTCCACACCCAGAGCCGGGCCTCGGACTGGCCGACGGTGCACCGCAGTGCGGTCCGCTCAATGATCAGTTCCCGTACGGCGTCGGTGAGTTCGGGCTGGTTGCGGTAGGTGCGCACGCCGACGCCGAGCTGTCTGCCGTTCGCCGCGCGCAGCGCCCAGGACAGCGAGCGGTCGCCGACCGGGACGGCGAGCAGGCGCGGCCCGCGTCTATCGGCGGACATCGGACGTTCTCAACGACGGCCCCCGCTCGATCGGTTCGGGACGTTCGAGGGCGGGCTGTTTGGCCAGCAGCACCACGAAGCGCCGGAAGGCGTTCTGACAGGTCGCGTACCGCTCGTAGGCACGACTGGAGCGCACCTCCGGGAAGGCGCGCGTACCGGGGACCACCCAGATCCATCCGATGCCGTCCCGGACGTGCGTGATCCGGGCGGTGAGGCCCTCCGCGACGGCCCGTAAGCCGTCGAAGCCGCGCTCCGCCTCCACCGCCGTCTCGTACGCGGCCGCAGTGACCGCGACGACACGTCCGTTCGGTGCCTTCAGTTGCCAGCGGTACCGCCCGTCCGGTGCCCGTTCGGCCCGGAACCCCCCTCGACCTGCCCCTGCTGCGGTGTGACCGCGGCCAGACGCGTCCACTGCTCCCCCACAGTCCGGTTTGCTCTCCGAGACGGGAGTAAAGCTATGTGTGCACACGAGAGCGCCGGAAGGCCACGAATTGCACAACTTTCTCCGTTGGCCGCGAAGTTCTCCCTCGTTAAACTTTCACCGACTGCACACCTTCCGCGCGCCAAGCACTCCCGCCGCCGCTGCGCGTCGTTCACCAACCGTTCGAGAATGTCCCGAGTCGCCCCGACCATTCCGACGATCGCTCAGAGCCTGGCCGTCCAGCGCACCCGGGTGCCCCGGGCGTACGGCCCCGGCTCGTGCCAGGCGTCCCCGCCGAGCGCCTCGGCCCGCCGGGTCAGATTGCGCAGGCCGCTGCGCCGCCCGCCCTCGGGGATGCCGACGCCGTCGTCGGTGACGGTCAGCAGGACGCCGGGACGCCCGCCCCGGTCGAGCGACTCGGGGTCGCCGCCCACGGGCCGGCCGTCGTCGTCCAGGTGCACGGTCGAGTCGACCTCGACGCCGACCCGGGAGGCCCGGGCGTGCCGCGCCGCGTTGGACAGCATCTCCCTCAGTGCAGCCAGCAGTTGACGACCGGTCTTCTCGCCGACCAGGCTCTCCACCGGACCGATGAAGGAGACCGAGGGCTTGAAGCCGAGCGCCGCCGCGGTCTGGCTGCACTCGCGGAGTACCCGGGTCCGCAGGGTGTCGGGCGCGTCGCCGTGGTCGTCGTGCTGGAGCGCGTAGATGGTGGTGCGGACCTCCTGGATGGTGGCGTCCAGCTCGTCGACGGCCTCGCCGATGCGGACCTTCACCTCGGGGACGACGGCCCGCCGGGCGGCCCCCTCCAGCAACATCCCGGTGGCGAACAGCCGTTGGATGACCAGGTCGTGGAGGTCGCGGGCGATCCGGTCGCGGTCCTGGAAGACCGCGAGCCGCTGCTGGTCGCGCTGGCCCTCGGCCAACCGCAGCGCGAGCGCGGCCTGCGAGGCGAAGGTCTCGGCCAGTTGCTTCTCGCCGTCGGTGAACGGGAGCGCCCCGCGCGGTCGCCAGACACAGAGGCCGCCGAGCACCCGGCGGGCGGCGACCATCGGCACGGCCAGCGAGGGGCCGAAGCTGCGGGCGAGCCGGATCACCACGGTCGGGTCGGTGGACATGTCGTCGAGATGGACGCTCTCGCCGGCGAGCAGCCGGGCGGCGAAGCTGTCCGTCGGCAGCAGCTCGCCCCGCACGAACTCGGCCGCCTCTCCGGAGGCGTGGGCGACCCGCATCTGACCGTCCACGGTCGGCAGCAGGATCATGCCGAGCGCGGCGTCCGCCAGCTCCCGGACCTGTTCGGCGGCGATGGTCAGCGCCGCCTCGGCCTGGTCGGTGGAGAGCAGCGCCGTGGTGACGGCGGCCGCGCCGGCGATCCACCGCTCCCGACGCAGACCCTCCTCGTAGAGGCGGGAGTTCTCGATCGCGACCCCGGCCGCGGCAGCCAGCGCGTGCACCACCTGCTCGTCCTCGGGGGTGAAGGCGCCGCCCCCGCGCTTCTCGGTGAGGTAGAGGTTGCCGAACACCTCGTCGCGGATCCGGATCGGTTCGCCGAGGAAGGTCTTCATCTCCGGATGGTGCGGCGGGAAGCCGTACGAGCGGGGGTCGGCGCCGAGGTCGGTGAGGCGCAGCGGCTCGGGGCGGTCGATCAACGCGCCGAGGATGCCCCGGCCGACCGGCAGCCCGCCGATCTCCGCGGCCACCGCGTCGTCCACCCCGACGTGGATGAAGTCGGACAGCCCGTGCCCACCGGGGGCGATCACCCCGAGCGCCGCGTACCGGGCGTCGACGAGCTCGGCGGCCCCGGTGGCGATCCGGTGCAGAGTGGCATGGAGGTCCAGCCCGGAGCCGACCGAGACGACCGCCTCCAGCAGCCGCTGCATCCGGTCCGTCACGGCGGCGGCGGACTGCAACCGCTCCGACACCTCGGTGACCAGCGTGTCCAGCCCGAGCGAGGAGATCTCGGGCACGCGGTGCGGCGCCTGGTCGGGCTCCGGCTCATCGGGGGTGACGGGGCCGGGGAGGGCTGGCGTGGAGTCCATGACGACGAGCGTAGTTTGTGCGGATTTCTGCCGATGCACGGCACGGCCGACCGCGATACGCGATCGGCGGTCGGCGGTCGGCCGGAAACGTCCCCGGGGACACCCGCCCGGTGGTCAGGCCACCGGGACGAGGGCCCGCGCGTACGGCACCGAGGCCACACAGGGGTGAGCGATGCCGTGCCTCCGGTGTGGCCGTCCTCGCCGAAGGCATCGCCGTGGTCCGCGCAGGCGATCACCAGCCACGGCCCGCTGTCGTACCGCATCCCGCCCGAACTCACGAGTGACCGGCCGGGCCGGTCAGGCCACCAGGACGCCGTCCGCCTCCCGCTCGCGGTCGTGCATGGCGCGCAGCCGTCCGTCCGGCCGGGCCAGCAGCTCCGACCAGCCGCCCCGCTCGACCACCCGTCCCCCGTCCAGCACCAGCACCTCGTCCACCGTGCCGTCGTCCAGCCCGGCCAGCCGGTGGGTGATCAGCACCGTGCTCCGGCCGACTGTGGCGGCGAGCAGGTCGGCGGTGAGGGCGTCGGCGGTGGGCAGGTCGAGGTGCTCGGCGGGCTCGTCCAGGACGAGCACCGGGAAGTCCGCGAGCAGCGCCCGGGCCAGGGCGAGCCGCTGGCGCTGGCCGCCGGAGAGGCGGGCGCCGTGCTCGCCGACCATGGTGTCCAGGCCGTCCGGCAGCGCGTCGGTGAAGTCCAGCAGCCGGGCGGCGGCGAGCGCGGCCCGCAGTTCGTCCTCGTCGGCGTCGGGCCGGGCGAGACGCAGGTTCTCCCGGAGCGAGCTGTCGAAGACATGGGCGTCCTGGGCGCAGAGGCCGATCACCCGGCGGACGTCGTCCCCGGCGAGCGCGCGGCTGTCCACAGCCTGTGGACGACCGGCGGCGAGGACGACGCTGCCCTCGCGCTGGTCCAGGAAGCGCAGCAGCGTCTGCGCGAGCGTGGTCTTGCCGGAGCCGGACGGGCCGACCACGGCGATCCGCCGGCCGGGCCCGAGATCGAGGTCGACGCCGGTCAGCGCGTCCGCGGTCTGCCCGGGGTGGCGGGCGGTCAGGCCGCGGACGGCGATCGGCAGCGGCTGCGAGGGCAGAGCCGCCGGCGAGGCCGGTTCGGCGACGGCGTCCGGCGCGTCCAGCACCTCGGCGAGCCGCGCCGAGGCGGCCCGGCTGCGCCGGCGGGCCTGGACGGCGGCCGGCATCCCGGTGACCGCCTCGAAGGCCGCCAGCGGAGTCAGCACGACCACGGCCAGACAGACCGGGGCGAGCGCCCCGGACGCCACGCCGCGCAGCCCGACGGCCGCGGCGGCGGCCACCGTGAGGCCGGTGAGCAAGGTGATCAGCCCGGTGCCGAGCGCCGCGGTGGCGGCCGAGCGGGCGGCCAGCCCGGTCAGCGTGGCGTCGGCGGCCCGGACGGCGGCCAGCCGACCGGGCAGCGCGCCGGCCACGGTGAGCTCGGCGGTGCCGCTGAAGGTGTCCAGGACGGCGGTGGCGAGCCGCCCGCGCGCCGGGGCCTGCCGCCGCTCGGCGCCGACCGACCAGCGGGCGGTCAGCACCGGTACCACCAGTCCGGCCAGCAGCAGGCCGAGCCCGAGCACCAGCCCGGCGGCGGGCAGGAACGCGCCCATGGCGAGCGCGGCGGCCGTGGAGACCAGCACCGCCACCGCGGCCGGGAGCCGCCAGCGCAGGTAGTGGTCCTGGACGGCGTCGACGTCGGCGACCAGCCGGGAGAGCAGGTCGCCGCGCCGGAACGCCGGCAGCCCCGCCGGGGCCAGCACGGCGAGCCGGCGGTAGACGGCGGCGCGCAGGGTGCCGAGGGTGCGCAGCACCGCGTCGTGGGAGACCAGCCGCTCGGCGTAGCGGAAGACGCTGCGGCCGATGCCGAAGGCGCGCACCGCGGTGACGGCCATCATCAGGTGGAGCACCGGCGGCATCTCGGAGGCCCGGGAGATCAGCCAGCCGGAGGTGGCCAACAGCGCGACGGCGCAGCCGAGCGCGAGCGCGCCGAGCAGCACCGAGAGCGCCAGCCGGGGGCGGACGGCGCCCGCGCCGGGGGTCGGCCCGTCCTCGTCCGGCGCCGGCGGCGTCGGACGCCCCCGGTGCGCGAGCACCGGGACGGCCGCCGGAGGGACGGCGGGAGCGGCCGGGCCGGCCAGCCGGACCCGCCGGTCGGCGGCGGCCAGCAGCGCGGGCCGGTGCGCGACCAGCAGCACGGTGCGCGCCGGGTCGGCGGCCAGCGCCCGGACGGCGTCGACGACGGCGGCCTCGGAGGCGCCGTCCAGGTGGGCGGTGGGCTCGTCGAGCAGGACCAGCGGGCGGTCGTCGGCGAGCAGCACCCGGGCGAGCGCGAGCCGCTGGCGCTGCCCGGCGGAGAGCCCGGCGCCGTCCTCGCCCAGGACGGCGTCCAGCCGGGTCACGAAGTCGAGGGCGTGGGCGGCCCGCAGCGCCGTCCACAGGTGCTCGTCGGTGGCCTCCGGCCGGTGCAGCCGGAGGTTGTCGGCGACGGTCCCGGCGAACAGGTGCGGGTGCTGCGGCACCCAGGCGATCTGCCGCCGCCAGCTGTCCGGCTCCAGTTCGGCCAGGTCGTGGGTCCGCCCGTCGGCGGCGGTGATCCGGACCGTCCCGGCGGTGGGCGCGGTGAGGCCCAGCAGGACGCCGAGCAGGGTGGACTTGCCGGCGCCGGACGGGCCGGTGAGCGCCACCGTCCCGCCCGGGTGCAGCACCACCGAGGCGCCGTCCAGGGCGGGCGTGCTCCGGCCGGGGAAGGCCACCACGAGGCCCTCGGCGGCGATCACGGCCCCGGTCAGGTCGGGCGCGGGGACGGTGCCGCGCGGCGGCAGCGGCGTCTCCAGCACCTCGAAGATCCGGTCGGCGGCGGTGAGGCCCTCGACGCTGGAGTGGTAGAGCGCGCCGACCTGGCGGATCGGGAAGTAGACCTCGGGGGCGAGGACCAGGATCAGCAGCCCGGTCTCCAGGTCGAGGGTGCCGTCGACCAGCCGGAAGCCGACGGTGACGGCGACCAGCGCGACCGAGAGGGTGGAGAGCAGTTCCAGCGCGAAGGAGGAGACGAAGGCGATCCGCAGGGTGCGCAGGGTGGCCCGGCGGTAGTCGGCGGTGATCCGGGCGATGGTGGCGGCCTGGGCGCGGGCCCGGTTGAACACCTTGAGCGTGGGCAGTCCGGCGACCACGTCCAGGAAGTGGTGCGAGAGCCGGGAGAGTCCCTCCCACTGACGGTCCATCCTGGCCTGGGTGGCCATCCCGATCAGCACCATGAACAGCGGGATCAGCGGCAGGGTGCCGGCGATGATCGCGGCCGAGGTGACGTCGGCGCCGACGATCCGCAGCAGCACCGTGACCGGGACGGTCACGGCGAGCGCCAGCTGCGGCAGGTAGCGGGCGAAGTAGTCGTCGAGCGCGTCGACGCCCCGGGTGGCCAGGGTGGTGAGTTCGCCGGTGCGCCGGCCCGCCAGGTGTGCCGGGCCGAGCGCGGTGGCGTGGTCGAGCAGCCGCAGCCGCAGGGTGGACTTCACCCGGGCGACGGAGCGGTGCGCGATCAGTTCGGTGAGCCAGCCGACCAGTCCGCGCCCGCCCGCGGTCAGCACCAGCAGCACCAGCGGGGTGGTGAGTTCGTCGAGTCCGGTCCGCTGCTGGAAGCCGCGGACCACGAGCTCGGCGATCAGGCCGGCCTGGGCGACCACCAGGGCCGCGTTCGCCGTTCCGAGCAGGACGGATCCGGCGAGGAAGGCCCGGGTGGTGCGGGCGTACCCGAGGAGTCGGGGGTCGACCGGCTTCACGGCGTCAGGCCTGGTCGAGCGCGGCGGCCGGGTCGTGCCCGGGGATGTGCTGGACGCCGATCCGCTTGCGGAACACCCAGTACGTCCAGCTCTGGTAGAGCAGCACCAGCGGGGTGAACACGGCGGCCACCACGGTCATCAGCTTGAGCGTGTACGGCGAGGAGGCCGCGTTGGTCACGGTCAGGCTCCACTCCGGGTTCAGGGTGGACGGCATGACGTCGGGGAAGAGCGCGAGGAAGAGCATCGCGACGGCGGCCACGATCGTCGCCCCGGAGAGGACGAAGGCCCAGCCCTCGCGGCCGGCCCGGTTGGCGAGGAGCGCGCCGACCAGGGCGAGCACGGCGGTCACCAGGGCGGCGAGGCTCCAGCCGGTGCCGTGGTCGGTCTGGGTCCAGCTCAGGAAGACCGCCGCCAGCGCGGCCGCCGCCAGACCGGCCCGCAGGGCAGCGGCCCGGGCGCGCTCACGGATCTCGCCGACGGTCTTGAGCGCGGCGAACACCGCGCCGTGGAAGGTGAACAGGCTGAGCGTCACCAGGCCGCCGAGCAGCGCGTACGGGTTGAGGAGGTCCCAGAAGGTGCCGACGTAGTTCTTCCGCGCGTCGATGTCGACGCCGTGGACGATGTTGGCGAAGGCGACGCCCCAGAGGAAGGCCGGGATCAGCGAGGTCCAGAAGATCGCCTCCTCCCAGTTCCGCTGCCAGCGCGGTTCGGGTCGCTTGGCCCGGTACTCGAAGGCCACGCCGCGGACGATCAGGCAGACCAGGATCACCAGCAGCGGGAGGTAGAAGCCGCTGAACAGGGTGGCGTACCAGTCCGGGAAGGCCGCGAAGGTGGCGCCGCCGGCGGTCAGCAGCCAGACCTCGTTGCCGTCCCAGACCGGGCCGATGGTGTTGATCAGCACCCGGCGCTCGGTGGTGTTCCGGGCCAGCGGCTTGGTGAGGATGCCGATGCCGAAGTCGAAGCCCTCCAGGAAGAAGTAGCCGATCCAGAGGACGGCGATCAGGACGAACCAGACGTCGTGAAGTTCCATGGTGTGTCGGTCCTATCGATCCTCGGTGGCCTCAGTAGGCGAAGGCGAGCGGCTTGTCGGCGTCGTCGTCCGGGGCGGGGCCGCGCAGCGACGGGTCCTTCTCCGGCGGCCGCTCGTCGGTGACCGGGCCGGCCTTGGCGTACTTGACCAGCAGCCTGACCTCGACGACGGCGAGGACCGCGTACAGCGTGGTGAAGGTGGCCAGGGCGCCGATCTGGGTGCCGACGCCGACGTTGGGCGAGACGGCGTCGGCGGTGGTCATCAGTCCGAAGACCGCCCAGGGCTGCCGGCCCATCTCGGTGAAGATCCAGCCGAAGCTGTTGGCGATCAGCGGGAAGCCCATGGTGAGGACGCCGATCCGCCAGCTCCACTTGGTGAGGAGCGGGCCCAGCTCCCGCTGCGGGGTGAGCATCAGCCTCGGCACCTCGGTGTCCCCGGTGCGGAACTCCGGGGCGAGGAAGCGCTTCTTCCGGGTGGTCCAGAGTCCGATCACCCCGGCCACGAAGGAGGTCATCCCGAAGCCGATCATGAGGCGGAAGCCCCAGTAGGTGACGAAGATGCTCGGGATGTAGTCCTTGGGGTCGCCGCCGTACTTGGCGGCCTCGGCCTCGGCGGTGTCGTTGATGCCGGGGACGGAGGAGCTGAAGTCGCTGTTGGCGAGGAAGGACAGCACCCCGGGGACCTCCAGCTCGACCGAGTTGTGGCCCTTGCCGACGTCGCCGACCGCGAAGATCGAGAACGGCGCCGGCGCCTTGGTGTCCCAGAGCGCCTCGGCGGCGGCCATCTTCATCGGCTGCTGGCGGAACATGACCTTGGCGAGTTCGTCGCCGCTGAGCGCGGTGCCCAGGCCGAAGACCACCGCGAGCACCAGGCCCAGGCGCAGCGAGGTGCGCATCACGGCGACCTTCTCGGGGGCCGCGCTCCCCGGCCTGCGCTTGGCCTTCCAGAGGTGGAAGGAGGCGATGCCGACCATGAACGCCGCGCCGGTGAGGAAGGCCGCGGTCAGGGTGTGCAGGACGACGGTGACGGTGGTGTCCTGGAACAGCACCGGGACGATGTCGGTGAGCTGCGCCTTGCCGGTGGCCGGGTCGATCGTGTAGCCGACCGGGTGCTGCATCCAGGAGTTGGCCGCCAGGATGAAGTAGGAGGAGAGCACGGTGCCGAGCGCGACCATCCAGATGCAGGCGCAGTGCAGCTTCTTCGGCAGCTTGTCCCAGCCGAAGATCCACAGGCCGATGAAGGTCGATTCGAAGAAGAAGGCGATCAGCGCCTCCATCGCGAGCGGGGCCCCGAAGACGTCGCCGACGAAGCGGGAGTAGTCCGACCAGTTCATGCCGAACTGGAACTCCTGCACGATGCCGGTGACCACGCCCATCGCGATGTTGATCAGGAAGAGCTTCCCCCAGAACTTGGTGGCGTGGAAGTACTTCTCCTTGCCGGTCCGCACCCACGCGGTCTCCAGTCCCGCCACGATCGCGGCGAGGCTGATGGTGAGCGGGACGAAGAGGAAGTGGTAGACGGTGGTGATGCCGAATTGCCATCGCGCGATGGTTTCGTGAGCGATTGCCAGTTCCACGTCGCCCTCTCTCCGACCGACCTGTCGAGGTCATGTTTCGGACAAACTTGATCTGCAGCCGGGTGTCGCCGCCCAGACGCGCACGCTTGCCCGCTTGTGAACGTGAACACGTTCACAAGCTCAGTATCCACCACGCTTACCGGCGGGGATCGGGCGGGGTGGGGTTTCGACCGGCGGCGATGCCGTGCGCACAGTCTGCGAACGGGGGCGGCGGGCCACAACGAGCACGCGGGCGGGTGGGGCGGTCGATCTGGACGATCCGTAGCATTGACAGCCCCCGTCCCTGACAGGAAGGCCTGCGGACCGTGCGAACGATCGTGGAGGCGATGGCCGACCGGCTCGCCGGGGTGCCGGGCGTGGTCGGCGTCATGCTCGGCGGCAGCCGGGCCCGGGGCGAGCACACCCCGGGGTCCGACTGGGACCTCGGCGTCTACTACCGCGAGGGCCTCGACCTCGACGCGCTGCGCGCGGTCGCCGGCGCGGGCGTCGAGGTGGCCGGGCCGGGCGGCTGGGGCCCCTGGGTCGACGGCGGGGCCTGGTTGACCGTCGAGGGCCTCGGCCGGGTGGACTGGATCCTGCGCGACCTCGACCGGGTCGACCGGGTCCGCGCCGACTGCCTCGACGGGCGCTACGAGGTGGGGGTCCAGGCCGGGCACCCGCTGGGCTTCTGGTCGCCCTGCTACGTCGGCGAGCTGGCCCTCGGCGTGGTGCTGGCCGACCCGGCCGGGGAGTTGACGGAGCGCCGGGCCGCGTACGCCGACTACCCGGAGGCGCTGCGGGCCGCCCTGACCGGCAGCACCTGGGAGGCCGGCTTCCTGCTCGACGGCGCCGCGAAGGGCGCGGCGCGCGGCGACACCCTCTATGTCGCGCTCTGCCTCGCCCGCGCCGTGGGCGTCCTGGTGCAGGCGCTGTACGCGGCCGACCGCCGGTGGTGCCTCAACGAGAAGGGCGCCCTCGCGGTGGCCGAGACCCTGCCGACCGCCCCGCCCGGCTTCGGCCCGCGCGCCCGCGCCCTGCTCGCCGCCCCCGGCGGCGACCCGGCGGCGCTCACCGCCACCGTGGCCGCCGCCCGCGCGCTGGTCGAGGAGACCGAGGCCGCCCTCGCCGACGGGTAGCGTCGTCCGTACGTCCTGCTGGGTCAGCTCCCCCAGCTCCGCGAGGTCCGCCGCCTCCAGGCGCAGCGCGGCGGCGGCGATGTTCTCCTCGAGGTGCGCCGGCGAGGAGGTGCCCGGGATCGCGAGCACCGACGGCGAGACCGTCAGCAGCCAGGCCACCATCACCTGGGCCCGGGTGGCGCCGTGCCGCTCGGCGACCCGGCGCAGGGCCGGGTGGTCGGGCACCCCGGTGCCGCCGAGCGGGAAGAACGGCACGAAGGCGATGCCCCGCTCGGTGCAGTCGGCCAGCATCCGGTCCTGGTCCGCCGTGCGGTCCAGCACGCTGAACTTGTTCTGCACCGCCACGACCGGGGCCTGCGCCTCGGCCTCGGCGAGCTGGACGGCGTTCACGTTGCTGACGCCCAGGTGCCGGATCAGCCCCTCCTCGCGCATCTCGGCCAGCGCGGCGAAGGGTTCGGCGATCGAGGACTGGTTGGGCATCCGGCGCAGGTAGACCAGGTCCAGGTGGTCCACCCCGAGCTCGCGCAGATTGCGGTGGACGGCGGCCCGCAGCGCCTCCCGGTCGGCCGGCTCGAGCCAGCGGCCCTCCGGGTCGCGGCCGGGGCCGATCTTGGTGGCGATCACCAGGTCGTCCCGGTAGGGGTGCAGGGCGCGACGGATCAGACCGTTCGCCGAGACGTCCCGGAAGAAGTAGAACCAGGCGGTGTCGATGTGGTCGACGCCCAGCTCGACGGCCCGGCGCAGCACCCGCAGGCCCTGCTCGGGGTCGCAGGCGGGCCCGTCCCAGTCGCGGGAGGGCAGCTTCATCGCGCCGAAGCCCATCCGGGACACCGGCAGTTCGCCGCCGAGGAGGAAGGTGCCGGCGGCGTTCGCGGAGGGTGCGGGAGTCGTCGTCATGGCCCCAAGCCTCGGCCCGGCTCGCGGCGGCCCCGACCGATCTGGCAGTTTGCTGCCATGAGCACCGATCAGATCATCACTCTGCACGGCGAGCGCGAACTCGTTCAGCGGGCCGGGCACCTCTTCGTCGCCTCCCACGAGGAGTTCCTGGTCGCCGCCACCGATCTGATGACCTTCTCCGCGGGTGTCAACGCGGCCTTCCGCGAGGGGAAGCGGCCGCACGTCGTCCCCGGCCTCACCCTGCGCAAGCTGTACAGCCGGCGGGCCCTCGCCGACCCCGAATCGCTCCGGCGGCTGCGGCGGATCGCCGCCTCCGGCATCGAGGTCCGGATCTCCGACGGGCCGATAGCCCGGGAGGCGATCGTCATCGACCGGCGCACCGCGATCCTGGCCGGCGCACCGGTGCGGGGCGTCCGGGCGTACACCGTGGTGCAGGCGCCGGACGTCGTCGACGGCGTGCGCTCGCTGTTCCGCGCCACCTGGGAGACCGCCACCGGCCTCGCCGACTGCACCGCCCCGCCGCCCCCGCTGGACGACCGCTCCCGGCAGATCCTGCGCGCCCTCGCCGCCGGCCACACCGACGAGACCGGCGCCCGCCTCCTCGGCGTCTCCCTGCGCACCTACCGCCGCGGCGTCGCCGACCTGATGACCACCCTCGGCGCCGGCTCCCGCTTCCAGGCCGGCCTCCTCGCCCAGGGCCTGCTCGCCGACGAGGAGCTCAGCCCCTCCGCTCCCCGGTGATCCCGGGCCCGATCGCGAAGCCCTTCGCGGGCCCGTCGGGGATCACGGCCTCCTCACCGTAGGGGGTGCGCTCGGAGCGGGCGTAGGCCCCGCGCTCGGGGTCCGGGCCGGAGAGGACGGTGACGGCGCCGCCGTCGTCGTAGTCGTCGATGATCACGTAGACCGGGATGCCGGCGGTCGCGTAGGCGCGGTGCTTGATGACACGGTCGCGTTGCCGGCCTTCCTTGCCCGGTGAGATCGTCTCGACCACCAGGACCACACCCGAGGCGAGCACACCGAGACCCTCCGGATGCTCGATCTCGTCGTCCTCGTCAGGTGCGACGAAGACATCGGGGATCATCACCTTCATTCCTGCGATGACGTTTCCGTCCTGGGCGGAGCTGAACCCGGTGCCGACCAGGTGCCGGTCCAGCGCCTTGCTCAACCGCCGATTGACGCTGAAATGACGGTGTCCACCGGTGGGTGACATCTCAATAGCTCCCTCGATGATCTCCGCACGGAAGCCCTCGGGGACCTCCATCGCCTTCCACACCTGCCACAGCGCCTGGTCCAGGTCCACGACGGTCTCCTCGGCTACGAGCGCGAACATTGAGGCACCCCTCATTCCCGTCCAGTGTGATCAGCCCGTACAACCCCGCACAAGCCGTACGCGCACACTCGCACCCGGTAGCCCGATGGCGGGGTTAACGACGCGGATTCACCCGATCGGGGGGTTTCAGCGCTGGTGGGGGAGTTCCAGGCGGAAGGTGGCGCCGGTGCCGGGGGCGGTGTGCAGGGTGAGGGCGCCGCCGTGGGCGTGGGTGAGGGCGGTGGCGATGGCGAGGCCCAGGCCGGCGCCGCCGCGGCCGTCGTGGCGGCTGCGGGAGGCGTCGACCCGGTAGAAGCGGTGGAAGACCAGGGCGGCCTGGTCCGCGGTGAGACCGGGGCCGGAGTCGGCGACCTCCAGCAGGCAGAGGCCGCCCTCGGCGCCCACCCCGATCCGGACCGGGGTGCCGGGCGGGGTGTGCTTGACGGCGTTGCCGACCAGGTTGGTGACCACCTGGCGGAGCCGGGCCTCGTCGCCGAGGACGGGCGCCGGGCCGGGCGGGCCGCTGCCGGCCGGGCCGGTGAGGGCGACCGGGCGGCTCGGGTCGAGCGCGGTGAGATCGTGCAGGGCGTCCGCGGCGAGGGTGCGCAGGTCCATCGGGGCGAGGTCGAGCGGGCGTTCCTCGTCCAGCCGGGCGAGCACCAGCAGGTCCTCGACCAGGGCGCCCATCCGGATCGCCTCGTTCTCGATCCGGCCCATGGTGCGCCGGACGTCGGCGTCGGTGGGCAGCGCGCCCATCCGGTAGAGCTCGGCGAAGCCGCGGATGCCGGCCAGCGGGGTGCGCAGCTCGTGCGAGGCGTCCGCGACGAACCGCCGCATCCGGCCCTCGGACTCCGCCCGGGCGGCGAACGCGGCCTCGATCTGCGCCAGCATGCCGTTCAGCGCGACGGACAGCCGGCCGACCTCGGTGTGCGCCGGGAGCACGGGCATCCGGTGCGAGAGCTCGCCGGCGGCGATCCGCTGAGCGCCCTCCTCGATCCGGCGCAGCGGCCGCAGCCCGGTGCGGACCGCGAAGAAGCCGAGCGCGGCGATCACCACCAGGACGGCGCCGCCGATCCCCAGGAAGGCGGTCCGCAGCCGGGCGACGGTGCCGTCGATGTCCTCGCGGGAGACGGCGACCATGACGTAGGCGGAGCTGGGGACGGGCGCGGCGAAAACGCTGGCCGGCGTGGTCTGCCGCTGGACCGGCAGGACGATCGCCCGCCAGCTGCGCCGGCCGCGCTGGTCGGGCAGGTCGATGGGCCTGTCGGGGTCGACCGCGGTGGGGTCGAAGCCGTCCAGCAGCGGCGCCGGGTCGGTCTCGGACATCGGCTGGCGCACCACGAACTGCACCTTGCCCTCGGCGGACAGGTACTGGACCAGGTACTGGCTGGGCAGCGCGGCCAGGTACTGCGGGGAGCGCTTGCCGCCCACCGAAGGCTGCTGCCGGGACTCCGGCCAGCTGCCCCGGCCGGGCGCGCGGCGGGCCAGCGGCTCGCCGAAGCGTTCCAGCTGTTCGTCGAGCCGCTGGACCAGCTGGTGCCGGACGGTGCCGAGCACCACGGTGTCGCTGACCACCAGCCCGGTGGTGACCAGGGCGAGCACGAGCACCAGCAGCCGGGCGCGCAGCGACAGCCGGCCGAGCGGACGGCCGAGACCGCGGCCGAAGCCGAAGCCGAGACCGCGGGCGGACGGGCGGACGGACGGCTGTGCGGACGGGGTCCCGGCCGGGGGGCGGGGCCGGGGGCGCGCGAAGGCGCGGCG
>JOHN01000021.1 GCA_000719695.1 Streptomyces sp. NRRL F-6131 | reverse complement strand
CTCCCCGACCCCCACCGTGACCCCGGCCCGCCGCATCTACGTCGCCCCCGACCCCGTCGGCCTCCCCGGCGCCGCCGACATCTACGTCCGCGCCACGGGCTGACCGTCCGCTGCCGTACGGTGGTCGCCGTACCCTCGACGGGCCCGGGGAGAGGGAGACGCCGTGGTCGTCCACGACCGCCCGCAGATGAGCCTCGACGCCTTCGAGGCCATCGCCGAGGTGGCGGCGCTCCAGGGCGTCGCGCTCGAGTTCGTCGACGGTGAACTCGGAGTCAGGCCCCGGCCCGACGGCGACCACGGCCAGATCGTCGCGTGGCTCCAACGGACCTGCGTGCAGCACCGTCCGGACCTCTGGCTCTTCGCGGGACAGGGCCTGCGCATCCCGGCCTCCGGGAACGGCGCTGCTCGCCCGGACGGCGCTCTCGCGCCCGCCGAGTACTTCGCCGGCCAGGGGGAGTGGGCCGACTCCCGGGGCGTCCTGCTGGTCGCGGAGGTCACCTCCTTCGACCGCCGGGCCGACGAGCGGGACCGCCTCAAGAAGCCCCGGGCGTACGCGGAAAGCGGTATCCCCAGCTATCTGTTGGTCGACCGGGACAGCGACGCGGTCACCGTCCACAGCGAGCCGGTCAAGGGGCGCTACCGGGAGATCCGGAGCTACGACCACGGGGAGCGGGCCGAGCTTCCAGGCCTCGGCATGGTGTTGGACACCGAGGAGCTCAAGGACTACAGCCGCTGAGTCAACCCTGTTGGTCGGGTTGTCGGTTGGGCGTGCTGTACTCCCGGCATGACGCTTGATGACACCACGAGCCCCGTCCGTTCCGAGGAGTGGGGCGCCGCCCTCGCGCAGGCCTTCGGGGAGGTGCTCGGCCGGCCGCTGGCCGGGTTCGACGGGAACGCGCGCTACGGCACCTACTACAGCGGCAACTTCCTCGCCGAGAGCGAGCTGGAGCGGGACCCGGTGTGGGTGGGGCGGGCCGCGCTCGCGGGGGAGGAGACGGTCACCACCCCGCACCTGTTGCTCACGCCGCCCGGCGACCTCGACGAGTCGGAGCTGGTCTTCGACGCGAGCCGGTCGCTGTTCTGGGTCGAGTCGCGCGAACTGCCCGCCGGACTCGCCCCGTTCGCCGCCGATCTCGCCGCCGCCGTCGAGGAGTCCGCGACCGGGCGGTGGCGCGGCGCGCTGCTGGGCGCCGACCTCGGCCGCATCGCCGAGCGGCACGGCGTCGACCTCGCCTCGGCCGAACTGCCCGCGGAGCTGTGGACGCTCTGGCAGGCCCGGCTCGCCTCCGGGGACTCCCTGCTCGACGCCCTGTGCGCCGCCACCGGACTGACCGCCGCCACCGCGCCCGACCTGTTGCCGGCCGGGCTCGGCGACGCCCGCGAGGAGGTGGCGGAGGAGGCCCACGAGCAGGTGGCCGGTGTGACCGACCCCGCCCTGCGGGACTACCTGGCCGCCTTCTGCGACCCGGAGTCCCACGACCTGGCCCTGGTGCTGTTCGCCGACGCCGACGCCGACGCCGATGACGACGATGACGCCGACGATGAGGAGGACGAGGACGGCTACGACGAGACGGACGGCGGCACCGTCGTCGTCCGCTGGGACGGCGCGGTGGACCAGTACGAGATCACCGTCCGCCGCCTGGACGCCTGAGCGGCTCCCCGGCTCCCCGGCTCCCCGCGTCCCCGGGCCCCCGCCCCCGGCCCCGGCCCTCCCGGACGGGAGGGCCCCACGGCCACGGGATAAAGTCACGGGGCGAACCGATCTGCGGTGCGCGCGTGGAACCGAAGGAGCAGACGTGGGCGAGGCCGCCTCCCCCGAGACCGGTGCCGACACCGTGGACCCCCGCCGGGGCGCGGAACTCGCGGCACGCTGGTGGAAGTGGGCGCTCTCGGCCCCGGCGGAGCGCAGCCCGGTCGGTGACACCACCGGCGAGTTCGCCGGCTGGCGGCAGCCCTCGGACGTCTGGTTCCTCTCCGGCACCTACGGCGGCCGCGTGGTGCGCCGCTGCCCGATCGCGGCCGGCCGGCCGGTCTTCTTCCCGGTGTTCAACACCCAGCGGATCGCCCTCGGGCTCTCCTCCGCGCCGTGGCGCGTCGAGACCTCCGAGGCCGTGGCGACGCTGAACGGCGTCCCGCTGAGGGTGCACGAGTTCGCCTCGAAGCGGTTCCTGGCGGTGGGCATCCCGCGGGTCGCCTGGGGCCAGTGGTGCGCCCTCGACCCGCTGGCGCCCGGTCAGTACGTGCTCTCCATCAAGGCGAAGGCCGGCGACTTCTGGGTCGACACCACGTACCACCTGGACGCCGTCGAGTACTGACCGGGCGCGGCCGCACCCGGGCCGCGCCGAACGAGCTGGTGGATCTCCCGCACCTGCCCGGCGCCCTCGGGCCGCCTCTCGGCGACCCTCATACCCGCGCGAGCAGGTCGCGCAGCGGAGCCGGCTCCTGCCCGGGGTCCAGGGCCTCGACCAGGAGGTGCCCGTAGCGGATCTTGCGGCCCTTCTTGGTGCCGAGGAAGCGCCGCATCCGGTGCTCCGCCGGCCGTCCCTGGTGGGCGGGCTGCCGGCCGAAGGTCTGCCACGCGGCCAGGTCGCCCTCGGCCCGGACGATCTCCACGACCCGGGCCACGCCGAGGGCGCGGATGAGCTCCTCCTCCAGGTCGGACACGCAGACGAAGAACCCCTCGCGCGGCGCACCGGCCCGGTCGAGCCCGCGGTCGTAGTAGCCCTGCTCGTTCTCGTCGCACAGCCCGGCGAGGCGCAGCCCCAGCCCCGGCGGTCCGAGCAGTTCGGCGTAGCGGCCGACGTTCATCGCCCCGCCCATGGAGACGACGCACACGCCGTCGGCGGCCAGGTCCCGGCCGCGGCGCGCGGCCAGCGTTTCGACGGCCGCGAGATCGCTGGGCCCTTCCACCAGGACCGCCGTCCGGACCCCCACCTGTTCCGCCAGCTCACGGGCCGGCTCACCGCCCGCTGCCCAGGTGCCGACCGCGTCCCGGAACGCCTGCATGTCCGCCATGGGGCGATTCTGCTTCAACCGCCCGTGCGGGGCGCGGCATTTTCGTCTCCGTTCCGTAGTGTTCCCCGGTGATACGCCGGAGGAGAGGACGTGGCCGACCATGGCTGGCGCACCGCGACTGGAGGCCGAGTGGCTCCGCGGCTGGGGCGCGCGGACGGAGGCGGCGGTGGCGGAGCTGATGCGGGTGTTCCGCGCGCGCTTCGGCTACCCGCCGGGCCCGAACGCGGTCGCGTGGGCGACGGAGGCGAGCCACCGGCAGACGGACGCGCTGGTCGAGTCGACGCCCGTTCCCTCCGACCTGACCACCCTGTACTGGGTGTTCGGCGAGATCTCGCTGCCCGACGTCCACGTCGGCTTCTTCGTCCACGACGCCGCGAAGGTCGCCGAGGACTTCGCGGAGTACGGGGAGATCCCGATCGACGGCGAGGAGGAGCCCGCGCTGGTGTTCGGCAGTGACGGAGGGGGCCACCTCTTCGCCCTCGCGGGCTCCGGCCGGGTCTGGCGCTCGGCCACCGCCTCCCCGTCCGGCCGGTTCGACCTCGTCGCGGCCGACCTCCAGGACCTCCTCGAAGGCGTGACCCGGCAGATCCACGACCAGTTGTCCTGACCCGGGCCCTGACCCTGACCCTGACCCTGACCCGGAACCGGTCGCGGCGGCGGAGCGTCCTCCCCCAAAAGCGTTGGGGGGAATCCGTGTTCGCGTACTTCCGTGGTCGCAGCCTCGCCGTCAGGATCGCCCTGACGGCCGCCGTCGTGGCCGTCCTGCCCGTGCTGCTCGACCTGCACCTGGAGAGCACGGTGAAGGAGAACGGCCGGATCACCGGTTACAGCTACTTCAGCTTCTCCGCCCTGGTCGCCGCCCTGGCCGGCCTCGCCTACGCCTACCGCCGCTTCCACACGGCCAGGTTCACCGGCACCCTGACGGGCACGGTGAAGGCGGCGCTCGCCGCCGTCGTCCTGGTCAGCTTGCTCCAGGGCGTCCGCGGAACGGGCGTCGTCCCCGCCCAGACCGAGTGCCAGGCCGCCCACAGCCTCAACCTCTGCCGCCCGACGGCCACGGCGAGCATCCCGGGCACCGGGAGCACCGCCGCCCGCTGACATGGGAGAGCGGTGATTGCAGGAGGGGAGCCGTGCCGATGAACCCGCCGCCGACGCCGCGGCCCGAGCTGCCCGCACGGGTCGCGTGGCACGACACGGGCACCACGGTCTTCCGCTACGCGGCCCGGGTCGACGGACGGTGGCTGGTCCTCCGGCTCAACGACTTCCCGGAACACCCCCTCCACACCCTGTTCATCGACGGACAGGTCGTCGGCGACCTGGACGACACCCCCGCCGCTTGGAAACTGCACGCCCGGTCCACCCTCCCGGTCCTCTCCCCGGACGACCGCACGGAAGTGCTCCGCCTCATGACCGGCCTCGGCCCGTACGGCACCGAGGCCGGCCGCCCGTGCGAGGGCGACTGGTGCACCTGCACCCTCCTCACGGACGAGTACGCCGCCAGGCCCGCCACCCGTACCCCACCACGAGCGTCCACGGAGCAGCCTTAGCGAGAGGCCTCCGGCGCCGACGCCGATCGTCTCCAGGACATCGGTGCCGCGACCGCCGCCGGTGTACTGCCACCAGCCCTCCCACGCGGGCTCCACCGCCTGCTGCCTCGACGACGCCCACACCCGGCGGCCGTCGTGCGGGTGTCCGGCCCGTGCGACGGGACAGCCCGCGAGGGAGTCCGCGCAGGAAGTCGGAGAGGCCGACGTCCTGCTCCTCGCGCGGCGCTCAGCTGTACGCGAGTCGTTCGACCTCGAAGAGCTGGGCGGCGCCCACGCGGCCGTTCTCCAGGGAGAGCAGCCAGCTCAGCAGCTCCGGCCCGGCGTGGAGTTCGTCGTGGAAGCCGAGCCGGAGATCTGCGAGCTTCCGGTCGGCGAGCCAGTGGTCGAGCGCGTCGTCGAGGTGGTGGGCCGCCGCCTCGGTGCGGGTCTCGGTCCAGACGGCCAGCCACGGCGAGAGGCTTCCGGTGCTGACGGCGATCGTCTCCAGGACGTCGGTGGCGCGGCCGAGGCCGGGGTAGTCGTGCAGGGCCGACCGCCACCAGGCGTCCCAGACGCGTTCGAGTGCCTGCCGCTCCGGCAGGGCCCAGCTCCGCCAGCTGGCGGTGAGCAGTCGGGAGGCGACCAGGCCGTGGCCGACGTGCAGGCGGTCCGTGGTCAGAAGGCGGACGATCCGGGGTGTCATCCGGCGGTAGAGGGCGGCGAAGGCGCTCCAGTGGTCGGTCACTTCGGCGGCAACGGAGGAGATCAGTTCGTCCGGCACGCGGTGTGCTGGGCCCGCGAGGGCTTCGAGGTCGGTGTCGCTGTAGCAGTAGGTGCAGCCACCGAGGGCGAACGGGGATTCGGAGAGCGGCGCGAAGGCGCTGTCGAGCGCGTCGAGAGCGCTCCGGAGCTGCTGGGGAGGAGTGGTCACGGGCACCTGCCGGGAGACCTCATCCGGCCTGCCGGAGAAGGGAGTGACGCTATCACGCGGCTCGCGACGGCTGCCGGGGGTCCCGGCCTCGGGGTTCGCGCGGGAAGTCGGTGGGGCCGACCTCCCGCGCGAGGCACCGGAGAGTCGCGCTCGGGCGAGGGTGGCGGCGGCCTCGCCCGAGCCCCGTCGGAGCTGGCCCGGCGGCCGTGGAGCAGGAAGTCGGCCGGGTCGATTTCCTACGTCAGAGTTGCCGCGGAGGCCGCGACCATGCGGTGCATCACGGTCGGCGGGATCGCCGGTTGGTGGCGGCGGAGTCGGCGGTGGCGGGGTCCCGGAGCAGGGTGACCAGGAGGGCGGGCGGCAGTGCCGGGTGGCGGTGGGCGGGGTGGCGGACGTGGGGGGACGGGTCGGCCGTCAGGGTGGCGGCGGTGGTGGGGGAGAGGCGGGGGTCCTCGGCGGCGCGGGTGCGGACTTCGGGGTCGGGGTCGTGGGCGAAGCGTTCGGCCAGGGAGGCGGTGGACGCCGGGTCGTCGAGGGCGAGCAGCCGCAGTCGCGGGCGGGGGTCGTCGGCGAAGCGGAGCAGGCCGTCGCGGGGGAACTCGGGGTGGTTGCGGGGGCGGCCGGGGAAGGAGAAGGTGCCGGTCCAGCCGCCCGCCCACAGGTCGAGCAGCAGCCAGGGCGGGGCGTCGTCGCAGGACTCGGTGAGGAAGAGCCGGACGGCGAAGTCCTCGTCGTGGGCGAGGAGTTCGGCGACGTCGGCGGGGAGGCGGGGTGCGCGGGCGACGCTGCGGCGGATCCAGAGCCTGGGGGAGGCGGCCAACTGCCGCATGGCGTCGGGGTCGTCGAACAGGGCGGCGACCCACCAGAGGGCGTACGAGTGGTGGTGGCGGTCGATGTCGGGGACGGCGTCGGCCAGCGCGGTGATCTCCTCCGGCGTCGCGGGCGGCCGGGCGTCGGCGTCCGGCGCGGGGGCGACGCCCCGCCGGACCGGTCCCCGTGCGCGGAGGGCGGCCGCGTCCGCCGCGAGCTCCCTCGCCAGGGTGAACCCCGATTGCCCGGCCCGGGCGGCGAGCAGGCGCTCCCACTGGGCGGCCGAGAGGTGCCCGCTCTCGGCGGCCCGGCCCCACACCCGCCGGTGCGGGCTGGACACCGCCGCATCGAGGACGGCGGGCGGCAGGTCGGTGCGGAACAGGAATTCGGCGTGCCCGGCGTCGAGGATCGCGAGGAGCACGTCCTCCGGGGCGCCCGGGTTGAAGCCCAGAGCGCGTAGCCACGCCTCGGCGAGTTGCTCGGAGGGCGCGGGCGGTGCCAGGAGCGCCGCCCACGGGTCGTCGTCGTGCTCGTGCTCGTGCTCGTGATGCCCCACCCCGGCAGGGTAGTCGCGCAGGAAGTCGGTGGGGCCGACTTCCTGCGCGCGCGCTCAGTCCAGGACGGCGACGGCCTCGACCTCGACCAGGTGCTCGGGGACGTCCAGGGCGGCCACGCCGAGCAGGGTGGCCGGCGGGGCGGCGGTGGTTCCGAGCCTCGCCGCCGCCCGGGCGATGCCGTCCAGGAGCAGCGGCATCTTGTCGGGCGTCCAGTCGACGACGTGGACGGTCAGCTTCGCGACGTCCTCGAAGGTGGCGCCCGCCCCGGCCAGGGCGGTGGCGACGTTGAGGTAGCACCGCTCGACCTGGGCCGCCAGGTCGCCCGCGCCGACGGTCGTCCCGTCGGCGTCCCAGGCGACCTGCCCGGCGACGTACACCGTGCGCGCACCGGAGGCGACCGCCACCTGTCGGTAGACGTCGATCGCGGGCAGTCCTTCGGGGTTCAGCAGGGTGATGGCCATGGTGATCGCTGTCTCCTCGTGCTCTCTTGTGGTGACTCGGTCACCGTAGGAGAGTGTGGGGCGACGTGGAAGAACGCACTTTTCGGTGACTGGGGAACCTGATGGTGACCAAGCAGGTCAAGGACAAGGACGACGCGGATCTGAGCCGGGCGGACTCGCTGGCACGGGAGATCTTCTCGGACATCGCCAACAAGTGGGCGCTGTTGATCGTCGAGACGCTCGGCGACGGCACCCTGCGCTTCACCGAGCTGCGCGACGGGGTCGACGGCATCAGCCACAAGATGCTCACCCAGAACCTGCGTCTGCTGGAGCGCAACGGCCTGGTGGAGCGCACGGTGCACCCGACCGTCCCGCCGCGCGTCGAGTACACCCTCACCGAGCCGGGCCGGGCGCTGCGCGCCACCGTCGACGCCATGTGCGACTGGACCCACACCCACCTGGGCGCCATCGAGTCCGCCCGCCACCGCTTCGACGGCGCCTGACCGGCCGGGGCGGGTCGCCCGCCCGGTCCCAGGTGGCCGTGCAGGACCGTCGGGCCGGTGTCGACGGACCACCACATGACCAGGAGGCCCCACAGGCGGGGGCGGGCGTTGTGGGCGGCGGAGAGGACGGTCGCGGTTGAGGACCGTGAGGACGACGAGGCCGTGGCGGACCCAGGCCGCCGTCACCATGGCGGGGAGGTGGGTGGTGCGGGCCGCCACGCGCAGGGCGGGGGCGGGGAGCACGGGAGGGTCCTCAGGGTTGCCGGTGGGGTGGGCACCGCGGTGCCCACCCCACCGGGGGTCCGTCAGGAGCGTCGGGGGTCGACGGCCCCGGTCGGGCCGAGCCGCGGCGGGAACCAGCTTCGCCGGGCAGCGCCCGGGTGCGACAGAGGCGCGGGCCTACCGGGGCCGTTCCGGCTGTCGGCGGGCGAGGCGGTGGACGACCGGGGGCAGGTAGTCGGCGTGGGGGCCGGGGAGGCCCGGCAGGTCGGTGGGGGAGCGGACGAAGGCCAGCTCGACCAGCTCCCGTTCCGGGGGCGCGAGGGCGGTGAAGCGTTCGCGGAGGGCCGGTTCGGGGAGGGGCGGGGCGAGGAAGAGTACGCCGATGCTGCCGTACTGGCCGCGGGTGACGGCCCAGAGCTCCAACTCCGTCGCGGTGGTGGAGACTCCGGTCTCCTCGGCCAGTTCGCGAACGGCGTTGCGGCGCAGGGCGGCGAGGTCGAGGCGGTCGCCGTCGGGCGGCGGTTCGACGGAGCCGCCGGGGAACTGCCAGCGTCCGGGGGCGGCGGTGGTGGGGGACATCCGGCCGACGAGGACGCGGCCGTCGTCGGTGGGCTGGAGGACGCTGACGGAGAGCGAGCCGGTGGGGGCGGTGGAGGCGGTGACCCGACGGAGGGCGTAGTGGCGGTAGGTCACCCGGGTCCAGAGGATGTGGAGCTCGCCGGGTCTGGGCCAGGAGGTGCCCGCGCACGCCACGGCGGGGCCGTCGAAGAGGGTGGGATTGGCGAGGACCATGGTCGCCCAGACCTGGTCCCGGGCGTGCCGCTCCTCGGGCGTGAGGCGAGGAGCGGCGACCTCGGCGAGCCTGATCCGGCGCACGCCGAGGACTTCGGCAAGCGGGGGCGGTGGGGGCGTTGGGGCAGAGGCTGCGGGCATCCGCCCATCGAATCAGCCGCGCGGGGCGCGGGTCAGCTCAACGCGGCGAGGGGTCAGAGGATGTCGAACTCGTCGTCCTTCACGGCGGTCACGAAGGCGTGCCAGGCGTCGGCGGGGAACAGGAGGGCGGGGCCGGCGGGGTCCTTGGAGTCGCGGACGGGGACGAGGCCGGGGGAGTCGTCGGCCACTTCGAGACAGCCGCCGCCACCGTCGCTGTAGGTGCTCTTCCGCCACGACATGGTCCAGGAGTTCCCTTCCGTCGGCTCACGGTCCGTTCCACGGTAGGTGAAGGAAAACTCGGGGGACAGAGGGCGTCCTGGAGCGGTAGGACTGCCGGGTGAAGTTGAGAACGACGGTCCACCGGGTGCGGCACGGTGGCGAGGAGTACCGGGTGGTGAAGGCGGGGCCGCGGACGGGGCGGGCGGTGCTGTTCCGGAAGGAGTGGTCGCTGGACATGTTCGTGGACCTGGAGGGGGCGCGGAGTCTCGCGGTGGCGTGGGGGTTGGCGGCGCGGTCGAGCCGGTCGCTGGTGTACGTGCCGTTGCGGGCGGAGGTCGAGGGGCCGAAGGGGCTGCCTGAGTGGTTCAAGGCACCGGTGGTGGATCTGGTGTTGGTGCAGAGCGGGTTGGGGTTTCCGGCGTCGCGGTGGAAGGCGGTCCGGGGGCGGTTGGGGGCGGGGAGGCCGCACACGGTGGAGATCCCGGAGACGGATTTTGCGGGGGAACGCAGGGTTGAGCGGTGGGAGAGGGAGGACTTGAGGTTCGGCTTCGCCGCCGAGACGTTGTTCCTGACGGGGAGCGCGGAGGCGTTCCGGTCCACGGGGGCGCTGGTGCATTCGCTGGTGAGTGACGGTCCGGCGCGGGTGTTGGACTATCCGGGGACGCATGACTGCGTGACGCTGGAGCACGACGGGGACCGGACGGCGAGGGGCCCGGTGGGCGGTCCGGGGATGCTGCACATCGAGTACGCGCACGGGTGGAAAGCGGCGTGAGCCCCGACCGCGTTCGGCGGTCGGGGCTCACGGGTCGTGCGGGGTTCAAACGGTGCCGAACTCGCCGGCCTGGACTGCGGTGACGAAGGATCGCCAGGCGTCGGAGGGGAAGACGAGCGCGGGGCCGGCGGGGTCCTTGGAGTCCCGAACTGGCACGGTGCCGGGAAATTCCGCCGTCACCTCGACACACGTTCCTCCGTTGTCGCTGTGTGTCGACTTGAACCAGGAAGGGCAACGGTGGCCGAAGTGCGCACGACGTAGCCACGTTCGAGGGACTCCGAGTAGCCGACCACGGTTCGGTCCGAGAAGGACAGCAAGGTCGTCGAGACTCGGAAAGGAGCCTCCTCCGCAAGTCCGAAGGGAGAGACCTGAAGGATGACCCTTGGGCTCGAGGACAAGCCTTCAAGGTGGGCGAGTTGCTCCGCCATCACCTCAGGGCCGCCTATCGGCCGACGGATGCAGCTCTCATCCAGCACGGCATGCACAAGTGGCGGATCCGACCTGACGAGGAGACGCTGCCGGTTCGCGAGGAACTTCAACCGTTCGTCTGCCTGAGCTTCGCTGATCCGACCGCGTCGAACTGCGGCCGCTGCCAGGGCGGCCGCAGAGGGCATCGTCTGCAACAGGCCAGGCACGGGGACCGTCTCCGACTTCGCCGCCACCTCGGAGACACCGGCGGGCCCGGGAGGGGCTCAGCGGCAGAGGGCCGCGTCGACCGCGTCGGTGAGGCGCTTGGCGGTGGGGGCGTCCGGGATCACGGTGACCGTGATGTTGGCGGCGCGGCCGTCCTCGGTGACGCCGCCCCGGGTGCGGTAGCCGGGGGAGGTGCCGCCGTGGCCCCAGACGAGGCCGCCGCAGGTCAGCGGCCTGCTCTGGATCCCCAGGCCGTAGCGGACCCCCTCGCCGAGGAGGTCGGCCGGGACGGTGGTGCGCATCTGGGCGAGCTGGGCGGCGGGCAGCAGCCGGCCGGCGAGCAGGGCGCCGTAGAAGGTATTGAGGTCGGTGTTGGTGGACACGACCGCCCCCGCCGCCCAGGCCATCGAGGAGTCCATCGCCGTGTAGTCGACCAGCGGCGCGTCCGGGGCGGTGCGCAGGTAGCCGTGCGGGTGGGGCCCGCGGAGGGCGGTCTCCCCGGTGGCCGGGACGTAGGTGCGGCGCAGGCCGATCCGGTCGATGACGCGCTTGGTGACCTCCTCGCCGAAGGGGCGGCCGGTGACCTTCTGGATCAGCAGGCCGGCCACCAGGTAGTTGGTGTTGCTGTACTCCCAACCGGTCCCGGCGGCGAACCGCGCCTTCTGCGCCAGTGCCCCGTCGAGCAGGTCGCGCGGCTCGAAGTAGCGGTACTGGATGGTGGTCCAGTCGGCCAGCGCGGGGGCGTCCATGTAGTCGGGCAGGCCGCTGGTGTGCTGGAGCAGCTGGCGGACGGTGATGGTCCGGCCGTCGAAGCCGTCGCCGCGCAGCAGGCCCGGCAGGTAGGTGTCGACGGCCGTGTCGAGGCCGACCCTGCCCTCGGCGACCAGTTGCAGGACGACGACGGCGGTGAACGCCTTGGTGTTGCTGCCGGCCCGGATCTGCCCGTCCACCGGGACCCCGGAGCCGGTGGCCAGGTCGCCGACGCCGGCGGTGTAGGTGCGGCTGCGGCCGTCGCGGCCCTTGACGGTGGCGAGGGCGGCGGGCATCCCGTCCTCCTGCACCAGCGCGTCGAGGCGCTGTTGCACGACGTCCGGGCGCGGGGCGGCGTGGGCCGTCGACGCGGCCGGGGCGAGGGCGGCCACGGCGAGCCCGGCGGTGGCCGTGGCCGCGGTGGCGTACCGCGCGAGGCGGATGCGGTGCGCCCAGCGCTGCGGGGCGTGTTCGTTCATCGGGACTCCACTGCTGAAAGGCGAAGGGGTGACGGGGCGAAGGGGAGGCGGCGGGTCTCCGGGGATCAGCGGCAGAGCACCTCGTCCACCACCTTGTCCACGCGCATCGTGGTCTCGGCGTCCGGGATCGTGGTCACCGCGATGTTGACGGCGCGGCCGTCGTCGGTGGTGCCGCCGGCGGTCTCGTAGCCCGGGATCGTCCCGCCGTGGCCCCAGGCGACGCCGCCGCAGGAGAGCGGGTGACTGATCAGGCCGAGCCCGTAGCCGGCCCCGGGGCCGATCGCCTCGGCCGGCACGGTGGTGCGCATCTGGGCGAGCTGGGCGGCGGGCAGCAGCCGGCCGCCGAGCAGGGCGCCGAAGAACCGGGTGACGTCGGTGTTGGTCGACACGACCGCGCCGGCCGCCCAGCCCCAGGACGGGTCCAGCTCGGTGTAGTCGCGCAGCGACCCGTCCGGGTTGTCCTGGTAGCCCTTGGGGTGGGCCTCGTGGATCGTCATGTCCCCGGGGGTGGGGAAGTAGGTGTGGCGCAGGCCGATCCGGTCGATGACGCGCTTGGTGATCTCCTCGCCGAGCGGGCGTCCGGTGACCTTCTGGATGATCATGCCCGCCAGCAGGTAACCGGTGTTGTTGTACTCCCACTGCGTGCCGGGCGCGAAGTGGGCCTTCTGGGCGAGGGCGGCGTCGAGGAGTTCGCGCGGCTCGTAGTAGCGCTGGGGGGCCTTGAGGATGCCCTCGCGGTCCACGTACTCGGGCAGACCGCTGGTGTGCTGGAGCAACTGGCGGACGGTGATGTTCCGGCCGTCGATGCCCTCGCCGCGCACCAGGCCGGGCAGGTAGGTGTCCACGCTGCTGTCCAGGCCGACCTTGCCCTCGGCGACCAGTTGCAGGACGACGACGGCGGTGAAGGACTTCGTGTTGCTGGCGATCCGCACCTGCCCGTCCATCGGCACCTTGGCCTTGGTGGCGGCGTCGCCGACGCCGGCCGCGTAGGTGCGGGTGCGGCCGTCGCGGCCCTTGACGGTGGCGAGCGCCGCGGGCACCTTGCCCTCCTGCACCAGCGCGTCGAGGCGCTGCTGCACGACGTCCGGGCGCGGGGCGGCGGAGGCCGCCGGGCCCGGTGCCAGGACGCCGGCCACCACGGCCGCGCCGACCACCGCGGTCACGGCCGCCGCCGTCCTGCGCCGCCCGGCGCGGAGGCGGTCGGCGCGGAGGCGGCCGGGAAGGTGCTGCTGCGATGCGTGCTCGTTCACGGGAAAACCCCTCTGGTCAGGGCGCCGGAGCTGTTCTCGGCGCCCTTCAAGAGGACCATCCGACGGGCCGTCAATCCGTCCGCGCAGGGGACGAAACCGCACCCGGGAACGTGCTCCGGGTCGGGCCCGGACACGGGACCGTGCTCCCGGGGCCCGTACGGCGGGACGCGGGACCACCGTCCGTCGGCCAAGTGCCGGACCACCGCCCGTCGCCCGTCGCCCGAGCGTCGGACCGTCACGCCGGACCCTCAGACCGTCGCCCAGCGGCCCAGCTTCTCCGGGTTGCGGACCGCCCAGATGCGGGTGATGCGGCCGTCCTCGACGTCCAGTGCCGCCACCGTCGCCGTCACGCCCTCGCGTCGGGCCACCAGGCCGGGTCGGCCGTTGACGGTGCGCTCCAGCAGGACCAGCCCGGGGGCCTTCTCGGCCATGAGCGCCAGGTACTGGGCGATCCGCTCGCCGCCCTCGACCGGCCGCAGCACCGCGCCGACCAGGCCGCCGCCGTCCGCGACCAGCACGGCCGACGGGTCGAGCAGGCCGACCAGGGCGCGGATGTCCTTGGCCTCCCAGGCCCGTCGGAACTCCCGCACCACGCCGGCGCTCCCGGCCGCCGGGGCGGGCGCGGCACCGACCCGGCGGCGGGCCGAGGCGGCCAGCTGGCGGCAGGCCGCGGGTGTCCGGTCGACGATCGCGGCGATCTCGGGGAACGGGTAGCGGAACACGTCGTGCAGCACGAACACCACGCGCTCGGCCGGGGTCATCGACTCCAGCACCACCAGGAACGCCATGCCCACGGACTCGTCCAGGGTGATCCGGTCGGCGGGATCACCGGCCCCGGCCGCCCGTTCGCCGTGGTCCGGCAGCGGCTCCGGCAGCCACTCGCCGACGTAGCGCTCGCGCCGGACCCGCGCCGAACCGAGCACGTCCAGGCAGATCCGGCTGACCACGGTGGTCAGCCAGGCGCCGGGCGAGGCGATCGCGTCCCGCCGCTCCGGCGCCGTCGCGTACCAGCGGGCGTAGGCCTCCTGGACGGCGTCCTCGGCCTCGGCCGGTGAACCGAGCATCCGGTAGGCGAGGTCGATCAGGTGGCGCCGTTCGCCGACGGCGCCGTCCGCCGGCGGTCCGGACCGCCCGTACCCGGTGTTCATGCAGGTCGCCCCCTGTTCCTCGCCGCCCGCCTCACACTTCGCGGGCCTGTTTCGTCGAACCAGCGGGACACTACCGACCCACCGCCGCGAGGCAGGAAGAGGGACCGCACGATGGCCACCACGACAGCCCCCACCACCCCGACCACCCCCACCGCACACCGCCGTCCCGCCCTCCTGCGGATCTCGGTCGCCCTGCAGACCCTGGCGATCTTCTTCCAGGCGACCACCGCCGGCCTGCTGCTCTCCACCTCCTACGGCGAGACGCTGCACAGCGTCGGCGCGCGGGTCATGTACGGCACCTCGATGCTCTACCTGCTGGCCGCGGTCCTGGCCTGGCGGCCGGGCGGCGGCCCCGCCCGGCCGGTCCTGTACGCCACCGGCTTCCTGGTGCTGGCCTCCGCCCAGGTGGTGCTGGGCGTCACCCACCACCCGGCGCTGCACGTGCCACTGGGCGTGCTGATGTTCGGCCTGAGCCTGCTCGACCTGGGCCGCGGCCCCTCCGCCGGCCGTCCGCGGAGGTGATGACGAGTCGTCAAACACGTTCCCACTGGAGTGCGGAGCGTCTCAGGTTGGGATGTGACGGTGTCTCACCGGGCAGGTCAGCGGCCTGAGACGCGCCGCGCGGTCTCAAGGATCCGGGCACCCCTCGACCCGCGGTTCACCGCCGGGCCAGAGTGGGCGCTCCGGGGCGGGGACCGGCCGGACCACCGCCGTCTCCCGACCGCCCCGCACGTGGCGCCGCCGACCGGTGGACCCGTCGCGGCCCCGCGCACGCGTCCCGGACTCCCCGGACGAATCCAGAAGGAGACACCTCCCCATGTCCACAGCGGTCCTCCGCCCATCCACCCGGGCGCCCGGCGCCCGCCTCGCCGCCTCCGTCCTGGCCATGGCCGTGCTCCTGTTCGGCCTGCTGCTCGGCCCCGTCGCGGGGCAGGCCCACGCGGTGGACGTCCGGCTGCTCCAGCGCGACCTCGCCGGGCTCAGCTACCTCCCGCTCAGCGGCGTCGACGGCTCCTACGGCCCGCAGACCACCGACTCGGTGCGGCACTTCCAGCGCGACAACGGCCTGGCCGTCGACGGCGACGCCGGGACGAACACCATGGCCGCGCTGCTCGGCAAGGTGAAGCAGGTGCAGGCCGAGGCGGGCGTCTCCGCCGACGGCGACTACGGCCCCGGCACCACCGCCGCGGTCCGCGCCTTCCAGAGCGCCCACCGCCTGGGCGTGGACGGCATAGCCGGCCCGCTGACCATGGGCGCGATGAACATCGACCGCATCACCTCCAGCGGCACCGGCACCAGCAGCGACACCAAGCTGCTCCAGCGCAACCTGGTCGGCCTCGGCTACCTCGGCCAGGACGGCGTGGACGGCGTCTACGGCCCGGCCACCAAGAACGCGGTGCTCTCCTTCCAGAGCGACAACGCCCTCTCGGTCGACGGCATCGCCGGACCGATGACCAACGCGGCGCTGACCGCCAAGGTGAAGGAGGTGCAGGGCAAGGCGAACACCCCCGCCGACGGCGACTACGGCACCGCCACCCTCAACGCGGTGCGCGCCTACCAGAGCGCCCACAACCTGGAGGTCGACGGCATCGCCGGCCCGCGGACCATGGCGTCGATGGGCATCGCCCGCGAGCTCGGCGGCGGCAGCCCGGGCGGCGAGAGCGGTGGCAGCCCCACCGTGCCGCCGCTGGAGGGCGGCGTCCGCGACAAGATCGTCCAGGCGGCCCGGTCCCAGCTCGGCGTCCACGAGTGGGGCAACAACTGCAACCCGTACGGGCCGTGCGAGGCCTGGTGCGCCCTGTTCGCCAGCTGGGCGTGGCGGCAGGCCGGCGTCGACTTCAGCACCGCCTTCAGCGGGGACTTCTACTACTACGGCCGCAACCACGGCACCCTGCACAGCGGTCTGAGCAACCCGCAGCCCGGTGACGCCATCGTCTTCGGCACCGGCCCGCAGAGCACCGGCACCAGCGTCCACGTCGGCCTCGTCGAGAAGGCCTACGCGGACGGCACTGTCGACACCATCGAGGGCAACTCCAGCGACCAGGTGATCCGCCACCACTTCTCGCCGGCGGCCCGCGGCGCGTACGCCGTCGTCTCCCCCGCGGGGAGCTGACCGGCACGGCGCCCGCCCCCCGCCTCCGGACGCGACCCGGCGTCCGGAGGCGGGGCCTCAGCGCTGCGGGCGGACGCCGGGCGGCGGGGTGATGCCGAACTCCGTCTCCAGCAGCTCCCGCAGCTCCTCCGCCCCGTCGACCTGCTCCACCGTCACCGTGCCGTCGGGCGCGGTGCGGGTGAGGGTGGTGCCGTCCAGCGCCAGGTGACCGGCGGGGTCGGTCCGCTGCACGAAGAGGCGGCGGAACGGCGAGCGCGGGTGGGTGGCGACGTGCCAGTTGGCGACGCCGATGTCCGTCAGCGGCGCGGTGTCGCGGGTGAACGACACCAGTTCGATCCAGGCGTCCCCGGACCGCGCCTGGAGCACCCAGACCGGTGCGGGGCCGTCCGCCTCCTCCAGCACCAGCCGGTGCCGGCGGCCGCGGCCCTCCCGGACCACCCCGGGGATCATCGGCAGCGGCTCCAGCAGCGCGTCGAGCGAGCCGAAGCCGACGTCCACGAGGTGCGGCGTCCCGTCCGACCCCGGCACCTCGACGGCCAGCACCAGGTGGGTGCGCGGCCGCACCTCCCCGGGCCGGGCACCGACCCGCACCCGCCCGGTGTACCGGGTGACGCCGTAGCCGAGCTGCTCCAGCACGTCGGCGAAGAGGGTGTTGTGCTCGAAGCAGTACCCGCCGCGCGAGCCGGCCACGAGCTTGGCCTCCAGGTCGGTGAGGTCCAGCGAGGGCACGGTGCCGACCACCACGTCGATGTTCTCGAACGGGATGGCCACCACGTGCGCGTGTTGCAGTGAACGGAGCGTGGCCAGGGTGGGCGCCCGTTCGCCGTCCCACCCGATGCGTGCGAAGTACTTGCCGAGGTCGACGCTCATACCGCCACCGTACGGATCGGGCGGTGGCCGGGCCTCCGGCTGCGGTTCGGGTCGCCCTCGACCCTGCGACCTAGGTCCCTTCCGCCACTTCGGTCGGGGCCGGTCGGAAGCGGTCGTGCCTGGTCACGCTCCCCGGCCGGGTTCATCCGCCGACCCGCACCACGTACTTGCCGGTCGCCCGTCCGGCCGCCATCGCGTCGTGGGCGGCCGGGACGGCGGCCAGGTCGGGCAGTTCGACGACGGGCAGCTCCAGGTCGCCGTCCGCCAGCAGGTCGACGACCCGGCGGACCGCCCGGGCGAGCCGCTCGGGGGCGGTGGCGGCGAGGCCGCGGTGGCTGAAGCCGGTGACGGTCAGGTTGCCCGCCATCAGGCGGGCCAGCGGGGGCAGGTCGGCGACGGCGCCGCCGCCGGCGTTGCCGAAGAGCACGATCCGGGCACCGGGTGCCGCTACGGCGAGGTCGAGCTCCAGGGCCTCGGTGCCCAGCGGGTCGAGCACGAGGTCGACGCCCCGTCCGTCGGTGGCGCTCCGGACCGCCTCCGCCAGTGCCTCGTCCCGGGCGAAGACGTGCCGGTAGCCGGTGGCGAGCACGGCCGCGGCCTTCTCCGGACGGCCGACGGTGCCGATCAGCCGGCCGCCGCCGAGCAGGGGGACGAGCCGGGCGAGGGCGTGGCCGATGCCGCCGCCCGCGGAGTGCACCAGGACGGTGTCGCCGGGGGTGAAGCGGCCGGCGTCGGTCAGCAGCAGCAGCGCGGTGGCGAGGCCCAGCGGGACGGCGGCGGCCTCGCGCAGCCCGACCCCGTCGGGGAGCGGCACGGTGAGCGCCGCCTCGGCGGTCACCACCTCGGCGAGCCCGGCGCCCACGGGTGCGGCGACCACCCGCTCGCCGACGGCCAGTCCGGTGACGCCCGCGCCGAGCGCCCGGACGGTGCCGGCCACCTCCTTGCCGGGCCGGTACGGCCAGTCGGCGGCATAGGCGGCGTCGCCCCGGCGGGTCATCACGTCGACGAAGTTCAGGCCGGCGTAGGCGACGTCGACCGTCACCTGTCCGGGGCCGGGCTCGGGCGTCCCGACCTGCTGGACCCGCGAGTTCTCGGATCCGCCGGGTGCGGTCATGACCAGTGCGCGCATGGGTGTCGGCCCCCTCGACTACGATGTTCGACGAACTACGAAATTGAACCTGGCACAGTGGTACCACGCAGTTTCGATGGATGTCGAACATCGCAGATCAGAGAGGTCTACCATGCCTCGCAGTACGCGCCGCCGACCGACCCTCACCCACCCGGCGACCGAGGAGATCGACCTCTTCGACGTCCTGCACGCGCTCGCCGACCCCACCCGGATGACCATCGTCCGGGTGCTCCGCGCCGAGTCGGAACGCGCCTGCGGCACCTTCCCGGTGGACGTCGCGCCCTCCACCCTCAGCCACCACTTCAAGGTGCTGCGCGAGTCCGGCGTGATCAGCCAGCGCGAGGAGGCCAACCGCCGCTTCTCCACCCTCCGCACAGCCGACCTGGAGCAGCGCTTCCCCGCACTCCTGGACACCGTCCTCGCCGCCCACGCCCGTGTCGGGACCACCCCGGCCCCGGGGGGCGAGGACGCTCGCTGACGGATCAGTGCTCCCAGGACCGCGGCCGGTCGAGCGCCTCCCACTCCGGCCGCAGCAGCGACAGCACCGCCGCGTCGTACCGGCTGCCCCGGTGCAGGCACGCCGAGCGCCGCACGCCCTCCTGGACGAAGCCCGCGCCGAGGAGGACGGCGAGCGCGGCGGCGTTGCCGGTGTGGGTGACGGCCTGGAGCCGGTGCAGGGGCAGTTCGCCGAAGGCGAGGTCGACCAGCGCGTCGACGGCGTCCGAGCCGTGGCCCGCCCCCCGGTGCCGCGGGTCCATGAGCAGCGAGATCTCCGCCGTGCCGTCGGCGAGGTCCTGGTCGAAGAGGGCGATGTGGCCGATCGGCGTGCCGTCGGGGAGCAGCACCAGGAAGTCGTCCCGGTCGTTGTCGTCCCGCTGGCGCTCCAGCCGCTCCCGCAGGGCGGAGAGGGCCCGGGGCCAGTAGCCGATCTGGTGGACGGCCACCGGGTCCGAGCGCCAGCGCTGCAGCACCTCGGCGTCGTCGACGTCGACGGTGGCGAACGCGACCTTCCGGCCCCGCCAGCACACCTCCCGGACCCTCTCCTCGTGGTCGTCCCCGCTCTCGTGGGGGTGCTCGGACGTGTTCTCGGGTGCGTTCTCGCTCTCGGTCACGGGCGGATGTTACGGGTGACACAGAGGCGTCGACCAGCGGTTTTCCCGCCGGGGGCGACCGGCCCGGCACCCGCTCCGCGGATCGCCGGACGGATGTTACGCAGCCGATGAGCCGTCGTGACACGACCGGCCGGGGACCGCGACACGGACTTCCTACGGTCAGTCCTGACGCACCGGCCGCAGGGTGCCGGAGCCCGCGTCACCCACGATGAAGGAGAGTTCGTATGGCCATGCGTACGACCAGGAACAGCGGCCGGCGGACGACCGGTGTCTCCCGGCTGTCGGCCGTCTGCGCCCTGACCGGCGCCGCCCTGCTCGCCACCGTCACCGGCGGGCAGGCCTGGGCCGACGGCGGCGCGCCCGTCGCCCCGGCCCCGAAGGCCCCGGCCGCGGGGGCCGACACCGGCAGCGGTGCCGCCGTCAAGGAGTCCGCTCCGGCCCCGGCGACCCCGACCGCCAGGCCGACCGCCGCGCCGGCCCCGGCGACGCCCTCCGCCGGCCCGCAGAAGGACGCGCCGCCGCGGCCCGCCGAGCCGGGCGCGGCGCCGTCGGTCGCCCCGGGTCCCGGTACCGGCCCGGCCCCGGTCCACCCGAAGCCGCCGACCGGCACCCAGCCGCAGGTCCGTGAGGTTCCCAAGGGCGCCGCCCAGGCCGGTGACGGCTCCGGCGCGGACGACTCCTCCGGCCTCAAGCTCGCCGGTGGCGGCGCGGTGGCCGCCCTCGGTGCCGGCGCGCTGGGCTTCGCCGTGCTGCGCCGCCGCTCCGGTGCGCGCGGCTGACGACCGTCCCGGGCCCGCCCCGCACCCCGTCGCCGCCGATCCGGACGGTGGCGACGGGGGCCGGGCGGCGCGGCGCCGGAACCGGGACGACGCGCAGCGCGGGCGCCACGGGCGGCGTGCCCGACGCGGCGGGCCGGGCGGGCTGAACCGGAGCGTCTTCGGCGCGGCCGGGCTGCTCTGCCTGGCGATCGGTACGACCGTCGCGGTCTCCGGCCGCGGGGAGCCGCCGGTGGTCCGGGTGGAGACCTCGGCCCGTCAGGGCGCCCCCACCGCCCCGGCGGCCACCGGCGGCACCGGCGCCGCTTCCGCCGCCCCGACGTCCGGGGCCACCGGCTCCGGGACGACCGGCAGCGGGACCGCCGGGACCGGAGCCGCCGCCGACGGCACGGCCGCTCCCCGTCCGTTCGCGGCCTCGCGGCCGACCCGTCTGCTGGTGCCGGCGGCCGGGGTCGACGCCCCGGTGACCGGGCTCGGCCTGAACGCCGACGGCTCGGTCGAGGTCCCGGCCGCCGACCGGGCCGGCGAGGTCGGCTGGTACCGCAACGGGCCGACCCCCGGGGAGACCGGACCGGCCGTCCTGATCGGGCACTACGACACCGCGCACGGCCCCGCCGTCTTCCACGGCGTGCCGAAGCTGAAGCCGGGCGACCTGATCCAGGTGCGGCGGGAGGACGGCGGCACGGTGGAGTTCCGGGTCCGCACGCTGCTCCAGGCGGCGAAGGACCGGTTCCCCACCGAGGCGGTGTACGGCGACACGGCGGCGCCCGAACTGCGCCTGATCACCTGCGGCGGCCGGATCGGGAGCGACGGTCACTGGACCGACAACATCATCGTGCTGGCCGATCTGGCGACGCCCGTAGGCTGACGTGGCCGAAGGCGGACCGGGCGGCGCCCGGCGGGGGAACCGCCGGGCGCCGCCCGGACGTCCTGCCGGTCGCCCCGGCAACTCGCACACGGAGCACCCGGAGCACACCGAGCAGACCGGACCGGACCAGACCAGACCAGACCAGAGCAGACCAGAGCAGAGACAGCGCACGCGCAGCAGCAGAAAGGGCCCCGGAGGATGAGCACCGCCCACCGCCGCACCGCCCACCGCCGCACCGCCCACCGCCGCACCGCCGGCCGGCGCACCGCCCACCGGCGCCGCCCGCACCCGCTGCTCCTCGTCCTCCTCGCCGCAGCCGCCCTCGCCCTGCCGGTCGGCTGCGCGGCCCCCGGCGAACTGCGCGACCACGGCGCCGCCGCACCCGTCACCCGCCCGCCGGCCAAGGTGCCGCTCTGGCCGGGCCTGGCCACCGCCCCGTCGCGGACACCGCTGGACTCCACGGCGGGTCGCAGCCCGGAGCCGTCGCCGCAGCCGGTCCCGGACGTGGCCGTGCCCGGGCAGGACATCACCGCCGTGGACGTCCGCGCCCTGCTGGCCAAGGACCCCGGCGTGAGCGCGGACGAACGGCGGGTCCTCGAACCGTGCGCGGGCTGCGAACTGCGCAACGCCGAGTTCCGCGACCTCACCGGCGACGGCCGCCCCGAACTGCTGGTCGCCGTCGGCCTCGCCGAAGGCGCCGTGCTGCACGTCTACACCGCCTCCGGGGACCGGCTGCTGCCCGTCCTCCGGGTGCCCCTGCTGAAGCTGTTCGGCGCCGAGACCGTCGGCACCGAACTCTGGTTGTACGAGCCGACCACCGCCAACACCCGGACCAGCCGCCTCTACCTCTGGGACGGCGTGCGGCTGGCCCTGGCGGACCAGAAGGTCGAGGGCATCGGGCCCACCCCGGAGCCCGCGCCGACGCCGCAGATCCCCGAGAAGCCGAGCGCCGTCCGTCCGACCGGGCCCGGTACCGGGCCCGGCGCGGCACCCGTCCCGTCGACGCCCGCCGTCCGCCGGTCCGGCGCCCCCGACCCGGCGCCCGCGCCGTCGGGCGGCACGGGCTCGGGCGCGGGGGCGACCGTGCCGAAGGAGCCGCAGCCCGCCGCCCCGTCCCGCCCGAACACCCCCACCGCCGTGCCCGTCCCGGAGAAGAAGCCATGAGCCCCGCGGCACCCAGCCAGCCCCACATCCTCATCGTCGAGGACGACGAGGTGATCCGGGAGGCCACCCGGATGGCCCTGGAGCGCTACGGCTTCCCGGTCTCCACGGCCGCCGACGGCCTGGAGGGGCTGGAGACGTTCCACGCCGTGCGGCCCGACCTGGTCCTGCTGGACGTGATGCTGCCGCTGCTCGACGGGGTCGGGCTGTGCCGGCGGATCCGGGAGGAGAGCCAGCTGCCGATCCTGATGATGTCGGCGCGCACCGATCCGGTGGACGTGGTGTCCGGACTGGAGGCGGGCGCGGACGACTACGTGGTCAAGCCGTTCGAGAGCGCGGTGCTGGTCGCCCGGATCCGCACGGTGCTGCGCCGCATCCGGGTCGTCCCGGCCGCCCCCGAGCCCGCCGCCGCCCTCCCCGCCGCCGACGCCCCCGCCCCGGAGCCCCGGGTGCTCCCGATGTCTCCGGAGCCCCCGGCACCCGAACCCCGCACACCCGTCCGCAGCTTCGACGGCCTGGAGGTGGACACCGACTCCATGGAGGTCCGGGTGCACGGCCGCCTCGTCCCGCTGACCCCGACCGAACTGCGGCTCCTGCTGGAGTTCACTGCCGCGCCCGGCATCGTGCTGGAACGCGCCGTCCTGCTGGAACGGGTCTGGGACTACGAGTGGGGTGCCGACACCCGGGTGGTCGACGTCCATGTGCAGCGACTGCGCGCCAAGATCGGCGGCGGGCGGATCGAGACCGTCCGCGGCTTCGGCTACAAGCTACGGCGTCCCGAATGAAGCTCCGCCGCACGAAGCTCCGCCGCACGAAGCTCGGCCGTACGGAGTTCCGCCGCACGAAGCGCCGCCGGATCACCCTCCGGCGGATGACGCTCCGCCGCCAGATCGCCACCGCCGTCGCTGCCATCTCCGTCCTGGTCGCGGTGGCGGTCGGGCTGCTCGTCCACCAGGCGATGGTCCGCCAGCACGTCGACCAGGCGCGCGGCTCGGCGCTCACCGCCCTGGACGCGGCGCTCGGATCGTACGGGCGCGGCGAGGAGTTCACGGGCGGCGCCCGGCACGCCACGCTTGACGACCCGGCGCTGCCGACCCGGCTGCGCACCCTCGCCGTGGACGGGCGGCGCGGGTCGCTGCTGGCGCAGGCGCCCGAGGGCGAGGCGATGTGGGCGGCGGTCGCCGTCCGCGGCGACGAAGTGCTGTCCGTCCGGGGCGACTTCACCCAGGACCGGCGGGCCATCGCCGACCTCGACCGGATCATCCTGATCACCGTCGTCGCCGCCGTCTTCATCACCGTGCTCGCGGGGGTCCTGGTCGCGGACCGGATCAGCCGACGGCTGCGCACGGCGGCGACCGCGGCCCGCGGGATCGCCGCCGGGCGCACCGACGCCCGGATCGGCGAACTCGTCGACGGGCAGGACGAGGTGGCCGACCTCGCGGCGGCCGTCGACCTGATGTCCCGGGAGCTGCACCGGCGGCTGGCGGACGAGCAGCGTTTCACCGCGGACGTCGCGCACGAGCTGCGCACCCCGCTGACCGGGCTGGTCACGGCGGCCGAACTGCTGCCGCCGAGCCGGCCGACGCAGCTGGTGCAGAACCGGGTGCAGGCGCTGCGGGCCCTGGTCGAGGACCTCCTGGAGGTGTCCCGGCTGGACGCCGACGTCGAACTGCCGGACCTCTCGGCGGTGCCGCTGGAACGCGCGGTGCGCCGCACGGTGGCGCTGACCGGGCTGGAGGTCGAGGTGGAGATGGCCGCGGACGCCTCGGTCCGGACCGACCTGCGCCGCCTCGACCGCATCCTCGGCAACCTGCTCCTGAACGCGGACCGCCACGGCGGCGGGGCCATCCACCTGCGCGTCGACGGCCCCCGGATCACGGTCCGCGACCACGGCCCCGGCTTCCCCGACGAGCTGCTCAGGGACGGCCCGCAGCGCTTCCGCACCAGCGTGCGCGAACGCGGCCGGGGCCACGGCCTCGGCCTGACCATCGCCCAGGGCCACGCCCGGGTCATCGGTGCCACCCTGACCTTCGCCAACCACCCCACCGCCGGCGCCGTCGCCACCCTCCACCTCCCACCGGCCCCCGCCGGCCACGACCTCGCCGACCAGGACCCCGCCGGCCACGACCTCGCCGGCCACGACCTCGCCGACGACGGGTCGACGCACGGTTCCTGACACGCCGGGGCCCCGCCGCGGCCGTCCTCCGGGGCCGTGGCGGGGTGTCGTCCTGATCGCCGCCGCGTGCCCGGTCCGGCCTCACCTGCCGTGCCGGGCGCGATGCCGCCGGAGCCACCGGCGGGGCCGCGCGGGCACGGTGGGCAGGGCGGCGATCGTCCTGGTCCGCTCCGGGGGCCGGGAGCGGCGGCGCCGGCGCGCGGTCGTCCGCCGGTCCGCAGGCCCGTCAGGGCGTTCCCGGGGCGGGTGCCTCACTCGACGGTGACGCTCACCTCCATGTGGTCGTCCCCGGGTGTCCCGGCGACCTCGATGGTGACGCCGCTCCACCGGCCGTCCGGCTCGTTCAGCGGCGGGTTGCTGTGCTCGCCGAGGAGGTTGTTGCCGAGCGACGGGTAGAGGTCGTCCTCGTCACCGCGGTTGGGCACGAGGGAGTCCGCCAGGTCGCGTTGTCCGTCGGCCTGCATCAGCTCGATGGCGAGGTGGCGTTCGTCGTTGACGTTGTCGATCGACTCGTCCACCACGTAGACGGCGATGCCCTCGTCCGGCAGGAACGCGTCCTGGCCGCTCTTGCGGCGGTACTCGACCACGATGTACTGCTCGGGGTCCATCCGCGGGCTGCGGACGCGCAGGATGTCGCCGCCCTCGGAGACGGGGCGCAGCACGACGTCCTTGACGGTGCTGGTGATCTTCTGCGGCCGGGTCCAGTCGTGGAACATCCGGAGCATGCCGTTCGGGTACACCGGCCGGTCGCCGGCGTGCTGCTTGTCCGGACCGCCCCAGGAGCCGGAGGCCATCAGGCAGTAGTTGCCGAGTCCGCTGGAGACCGCCTCCAGGTTCGGGTTCCCGGTGTCGTAGAAGTCGGCCCAGCGGGCGGCGAGATGGCCCCACTCGTGGGAGCAGACGCCGACCCGGCAGTCCTCGGGGACGGTGAGGAAGGTCTGGACGGTCAGGCTGGAGTCGGTCGGGAAGCCGGGGGTGAAGCTCCACTTGGCGCTCCACAGGGCTCCCGGCCGCTGGAGCTTCGGGACGGCCTCGGCGCCCGGTCCGGCGTGGACGATGAACAGCGCGGTGACGATGCCCTCGCCCAGCACGTCGAGTTCCTCGGGGAACTCGACGCCCTGCTGGCGGGCGATCTCCAGGGTGTCGGCGGCCATGCCCACTTCGTTCCTGGGGAAGGTCCGGGTGTTCTGGCCGGACATTCCGTTGGCGTAGAAGGAGAGCGGTTTCGGCAGGCGGAACCAGCCGTGCACCTTGCCCTGGACGTCGATGCCCCCGCCGGTCGGGTCGGCGGGGTCGAAGCCGCTGACGCGGCGGTAGTAGTCGCGCATCGAGCCGGTCGGGAACGTTCCGGAGCTGAACAGCAACTGTTCGAAGTGCTCGACGGTGTGGGCCGGGTCGTGCGGCCGGTCGGGGAAGTCCACCAGCAGCACCAGGGTGGGGACGACGCCCTTGAGCTTCTCCGACGGGTGGTCGATGAGCTGGGCGTCGCTGCGGGGGCCGGGGCGCAGGGCGCCGTCGTCGAGGCCGACGACGTTCTCGCCGCGCCACTGGGTGCGCAGCACGCGGTAGTACTGGGCGAAGGAGACGCCGTCCGGGAGGCGCCGGGACGCGATCAGGTCCCGGTACTCGTCCTGGAGCTCGTCCAGCGCGGTCGGTGACAGCGGGACGGGGCAGGCGTGCGGACGGTCGTGGGGGAGGTCGACGGGGGTGGGGTGGTGATGCAGCGGGGTTAATGTGTAACGCATCGTGACGGCTCCTTCGAGCCTGCTCACCCCGCCGGGGCGTGTGCCGCGCCGCAGGGGCGGGTTCGGCGCCCCGCCGAGTGGGCGGTCGCCGGCAATCGGTCGGCTCGCCGAAGGGCGGTCGGGTCTGGCCGGTACCGGTTGCGAAAGGGGCGATATGTGGTTGTCTGTCACCATTCTGACGCCGCGGACGGCGAAAGCACCAGACCCGAGGGGTCGTCGGATCCGGGGCGTCCCGGCTCAGCGCGCCCGGTGCGACGCGGCCGCCGCCGTGAAGGCGGCGGCGAGCTGCGGGGATCCCGCCCAGTGCAGGTGCAGATACGAAGCGTGAACATTCTCCGCGCCGGTCGCGCCCGCGAACCCCTCGGTGCGCGGGCCGGTCGGCAACCGCCAGCCCCAGGCGGGCCGTTCGCCGGCGCCGGGCTCGCAGACCGTCCGGTGGAACTCGTGCCCGCGCACCCGCGTGCCGGTCGGCGCCAGCGGGGAGTCGTGCAGCGCGACGGCCTCCCGGTACCCGAGCGTCAGCCGCTCGGTCATCCGGGCCGCGGTGTCCAGCACCCCGCACATCGGCAGGCCGTCCAGCTCCCGCCCGAGGTAGAGGAGTCCGGCGCACTCGGCCGAGACGGGGCCGCCCGAGGCGGCGAACTCGGCGATCGCGGCGCGCAGTCGGCCGTTCGCGCTGAGTTCCCGGACGTACAGCTCGGGGAAGCCGCCGCCGATCACCAGGCCCGCCGTGTCCGCCGGCAGGCCGTCGGCGTGCAGCGGGTCGAAGGGCACCACCTCGGCGCCGGCGGCGGCAAGCAGCTCGGCGTTCTCGGCGTACGAGAAGGAGAACGCCGCGCCCCCGGCCACCGCGATCCGCGGCCGGGCCGCACCGGGGGCGACGGCCGTGGCCACCTCGCGTGCCGGGTCCCACGGTTCGGCGTCCAGCGGCGGGGCGGTGCGGGCCAGCGCCAGCACCGCGTCCAGGTCCACCGAGGCGGCGACCAGCTCGCCCATGTCGGCGACCGCCCGCAGGGCCTGCTCCGAGCGCTCCACGGCCGGGATCAGCCCCAGGTGCCGGGAGGGCGTGGCGACGGCCGCCGAGCGCCGTACGGACCCCAGCACCGGCACCCCCGAGCCCTCCTCCAGGGCCTCGCGCAGCAGCTGCTCGTGCCGGTCGGAGGCGACCCGGTTGAGGATCACCCCGGCCAGCCGGACCTCCGGGTCCCAGGAGGCGAAGCCGTGCACCAGCGCCGCCACCGAGCGGGACTGCGAGGAGGCGTCCACGACCAGCACCACCGGCGCCCGCAGCAGCTTCGCCACGTGTGCGGTGGACGCCAGTTCGCCCCGCCCGGACGCGCCGTCGAACAGCCCCATCACGCCCTCGACCACCGCCACGTCCGCCCCGGCCGCGCCGTGCAGGAAGAGCGGGGCGATCCGCTCCGGCCCGCACATGAAGGCGTCCAGGTTGCGGCCCGGCCGGCCGGCGGCCAGACCGTGGTAGCCCGGGTCGATGTAGTCCGGGCCGACCTTGTGCGGCGAGACCGCCAGCCCGCGGGCGGCGAGCGCGGCGATCAGGCCGGTGGCGATCGTGGTCTTGCCGGCGCCCGAGGAGGGCGCCGCGACGACGAGACGGGGGATGTTCACGGTGCTGCTGCTTCTCTCGCTGCTACGGCCGGGAGGTTCGGCGGGCCCGCCGGGCCCGGCGGTCTACCACTCGATGCCGCGCTGGCCCTTGCGGCCGGCGTCCATCGGGTGCTTGACCTTGGTCATCTCGGTGACCAGGTCGGCGAAGTCGGTGAGCGCCTCGGCCGCGTACCGGCCGGTGATGACGACGTGCTGGCTGCCCGGGCGGTCCTTCAGCACGGCCACCACCTCCTCCGGGTCGACCCAGCCCCAGTGCATCGGGTAGGTGAACTCGTCCAGCACGTAGAAGCGGTAGGTCTCGGCGGCGAGGTCGCGCTTGACCTGCTCCCAGCCCTCCTTGGCCGCCGCCTCGCTGTCCATCTCCATCGCGCCGGTGCGCTGGATCCAGGACCAGCCGGAGCCCATCTTGTGCCAGTCGACGGTGCCGCCCTCGCCGGAGGCGCCGAGCACGCGCAGCGCGTTCTCCTCGCCGACCTTCCACTTGGCGGACTTCACGAACTGGAACACCCCGACCGGCCAGCCCTGGTTCCAGGCGCGCAGCGCCATGCCGAAGGCGGCGGTGGACTTGCCCTTGCCGGGGCCGGTGTGCACGGCGGTGATCGGCTGGGTACGACGCTGACGGGTCGTCAGACCGTCGTCGGGGACGCTCTCGGGGACACCCTTGGGCATGTCGGCTCAGGCCGCCTTTCGCGAAGCAGTGGTGGTCGGACGGTTCTCGCGGACGAGCGAGGCGACGCCGTCGGCGCGCAGCTCGTCCAGGCTCACGGCGGTGGCGCGCAGCCGGCCGGCCAGGGTGCGGGCCAGACCGAGCCGGACCGGGCCGGACTCGCAGTCCAGCACCACGCTCGCCACGCCCTGCCCGGCCAGCAGCCCGGCGGCGCGGTGCGAGCGGGCGACGGCGTCCCGCCCGCCGGTGGCCCGGCCGTCGGTCACCACGACCAGCAGCGGGCGGCGGTCCGGGTCGCGCAGCCGCTCGACCCGCAGCACCTCGTGGGCCCGCAGCAGGCCCTCGGCCAGCGGGGTGCGCCCGCCGGTGGGCAGCGACTCCAGCCGGGCCGCGCCGACCTCCACCGAGGAGGTGGGCGGCAGCGCCAGCTCGGCCCCGGCGCCGCGGAAGGTGATCATGCCGATCTTGTCCCGGCGCTGGTAGGCGTCCATCAGCAGCGACAGCACCGCGCCCTTGACGGCGGTCATCCGCTGCCGGGCGGCCATCGAGCCGGAGGCGTCCACCACGAACAGCACCAGGTTGGACTCCCGGCCCTGGCGCACCTGCTCGCGGAAGTCGTCCTTGTGCAGCACCAGCGCCCGCGAGGACCGGCCGCGCGCCAACTGGTGCGGGGCGGCGGCGCGCAGGGTGGCGCTCAGGTGCAGCCGGGCCAGCCGGCCGCGCGGGCGGCGGGCCCGGACGGTGTGGCCGCCGTCGGTCTCGGCGGGGGAGCGGCGGCCCTGGGCGCCGCGCCCGGTGCCGTCCACCGCGAACAGCCGGGTGCGGTACGGGTCGCCGGCCGCGACCGGGGCGGTCTCCCGGGCGGGGGAGGGGGGCTGGAGCGGCACCGGCTGCGGGGCGGGGGCGTCGTCCGGGGCCGGGGTGTCCGCGGCCGCCTCCGGCGGTCCGTCCGGACCGGCCGGCTCGGGGGCACCGCCGCCGCCGTCCGGGCCGCCGTCCTGCGGGCCGTCGCCGTCGGGGTCGTCCTCGGGGCCCCGGGAGTCGGGGTCCTGGGCGTCAGGATCCTGGGAGTCGGGGTCCTGGGCCTGCGCGGGCTCCGGCTCCGGCTCGGGCTCCTGCGCGGCCTGCTCCTCCAGCACCCGGTCCAGCTGCTCCTCGTCCAGCCCGGGGGCGTCGAAGGGGTTGCGCCGCCGCCGGTGCGGCAACGCCAGCTGGGCGGCCTTGCGGACGTCCTCCGCCAGCACCTCGGTGCGGCCCGCCCAGGCGGCCAGGGCGACGGCGGTGCGGGCCATCACGATGTCCGCGCGCAGCCCGTCGACCTCGAACGCCGCGCAGACGGCGGTGATCTGGCGCAGCGCCGTGTCGGTCAGCTCCACCCGCGGCAGCAGCTCGCGGGCGGCGGTGATCCGGTCCGCCAGCGCCCGCTCGTCCTCGGCGAACCGGGCGGCGAAGGCGGCCGGGTCGGCGTCGTAGGAGAGCCGGCGGCGCACCACCTCGGCCCGCTCCACCGGCTCCCGGGTGGCGGCGATCTCCACCGTCAGGCCGAACCGGTCGAGCAGCTGCGGCCGCAGCTCGCCCTCCTCCGGGTTCATCGTGCCGACCAGCAGGAAGCGCGCCGCGTGCCGCACCGACACGCCCTCGCGCTCCACGTAGGAGCGGCCCATCGCGGCGGCGTCCAGCAGCAGGTCCACCACGTGGTCCTGGAGCAGGTTGACCTCGTCGATGTAGAGCACGCCGCGGTGCGCCCGGGCGAGCAGCCCCGGCTCGTACGCCGTGACGCCCTCGGCCAGCGCGCGCTCCAGGTCCAGCGAGCCGACGATCCGGTCCTCGGACACGCCGACCGGCAACTCGACCAGCCGGGCCGGGCGTTCGGAGGACGCGGCGCCGGTGTGCGCGCCGTCCGGGCACTGCGGGTCCGGGCCCGCCGGGTCGCAGGCGAAGCGGCAGCCGTCGACGGTCGCGATGGACGGCAGCAGCCCGGCCAGCGCGCGCACCATCGTCGACTTGGCGGTGCCCTTCTCGCCGCGCACCAGCACCCCGCCGACCGCCGGGGAGACCGCGTTCAGCAGCAGGCCGAGCCGCAGGTCGGCCATGCCGACGATCGCGGTGAACGGGTATCGGACGTCAGTCATGCGTGCTCCCCAGGGGCTCCGGGCGCCAGGGTCGGCAGCGATCCGGCCGCCGGCACCCCGCCCTCGATCAGCTTCCACAGCGCGTCGGTGTCGGCGTGTTCCTCGATCAGTTCGCCCAGCCGGTCCAGCCGGGCCTCCCGCGCGTCGGCGAACGAGGTGTCCGGCGCGGGGACGAACGCCCGGCCGGCCGCCGCCGCGACCTCGCGGAGCAGCTCGCGCCGGAAGCCGTCGTTCTCCAGCGCGCCGTGCCAGGTGGTGCCCCAGACGGAGCCGACCCGGCAGCCGTCCAGGAACGGCTCCCCACCCTCCACGGCGACCACGCCGTGGTGGATCTCGTAGCCCTCGACGCGCTGCCCGTAGGCCTCGCCGACGGGCCGGCCGAGCACCTTCTCCGCGCCGAACCGCACGTGCGTCGGCAGCAGCCCGAGGCCGTCCACCGCGCCGGCCTTCGACTCGACCTCGTCCACGATCGAGCGCGCCAGCATCTGGTAGCCGCCACAGACGCCGAGCAGCGGCAGACCGGCCGCCGCCCGGGCCCTCAGCACCGGCTCCAGGCCGCGCTCGCGCAGCCAGGCGAGGTCGGCCACGGTGGCCCGGGTGCCGGGCAGCACGACGAGGTCGGCGTCGGCCAGCTCCTCCGGCCGGGTCGCCCAGCGGACCAGCACCCCGGGCTCCTGGACGAGCGCGTCCAGGTCGGTGAAGTTGGACAGCCGGGGGAAGCGCAGCACGGCGACCCGCAGCACGTCGGCGCCGAGCGGTCCGCGCGCGGCGGTCCGCTCGACGACGGTGGAGAGGTCCAGCGAGTCCTCGGCGTCCAGCCAGAGGTCCGGCAGCATCGGCAGGGTGCCGAGCACCGGACGGCCGGTCAGCTCGCGCAGCATCTCCAGCCCGGGGGCGAGCAGCCGCGCGTCGCCGCGGAACTTGTTGACGAACCAGCCGGCCACGTGCCGCTGGTCCTCGGCCGACAGCAGCGCCAGCGTCCCGTACATGGCCGCGAACACGCCGCCCCGGTCGATGTCCCCGACCACGACGACCGGCAGCCCGGCGGCGGTGGCCAGGCCCATGTTGGCGATGTCCCGGTCGCGCAGGTTGATCTCGGTGGGCGAGCCCGCGCCCTCGCAGACCACCACGTCGAAGCGGCGGCGCAGGTCCGCCAGGCACTCCAGGGCGCGCTCCAGCAGCACCGGCTTGCGGTCGCGGTAGTCCAGCGCGCCGACCTCGGCGACCGGGCGGCCCAGCAGCACCACCTGGCTGCGGCCGTCCCCGCCGGGCTTGAGCAGCACCGGGTTCATCGCCGCCTCCGGCTCGACCCGGGCGGCCTGCGCCTGCATCGCCTGGGCGCGGCCGATCTCGGCGCCGTCCGCGGTGACGAAGGAGTTCAGCGACATGTTCTGCGCCTTGAACGGCGCGACCGCGACCCCCTGCCGGGCCAGCCAGCGGCAGATGCCCGCGGTGACCACGCTCTTGCCGGCGTCCGAGGTCGTCCCGGCGACCAGCAGTGCCTTGCTCATGCCCCGCCCCTTCTCCTGCTCGCTGCCTTCCCGACCGGTCGGCCCGGTCGGCCCTGACTGCCCGACAAGCCCCACGAACCCCACGAACCCCACCGCCCTGGCCTGCCCAGCGCCGCCCGGAGCAGCAGGTGCCCGGCGACCGTCGTACCCAGGGCCAGCGCGCTCACCCGCCGGGAGAGCACGCACGCCCGCTCGATGTCGTCCACCCCGACCGGCCGCAGTTCGTCGCCCAGCACCGGCCGGTGCTCGGTGCGCTCGCCGTACCGGAGCGTCCCGCCGAGCCGGACGCCCACCGCGCCGGCGAACGCCGACTCGGCCTGCCCGGCGTTCGGGCTGGGGTGCGCGGAGCCGTCGCGCCGCCAGACCCGCCAGGCGGTGCGCGGCTCGGGGGCGGCGGCCACCGTCAGCAGCGCGGTCAGCCGGGCGCCCGGCCACCCCGCCACGTCGTCCAGCCGCGCCGAGGCCCAGCCGAACCGGGCGTAGCGCGGCGAGCGGTGACCGACCATCGCGTCCAGGGTGTTCACCGCGCGGAACGCCAGCAGCCCCGGCGTGCCCGCCAGCCCGCCCCAGACCAGGGCGTTGACCACGGCGTCGGCGGTGTTCTCGGCCACCGACTCGACGACCGCCCGGGCCAGCTGCTGCTCGTCCAGCCCGCTCGGGTCGCGTCCGCACAGGTGCGGCAGCCGTTCCCGGGCCGCCGTCAGGTCACCGGCCGTCAGCGAACGGCCGACGGCGCGGGCCTCCCGGGTCAGCGAGGTGCCGCCGAGCACCGTCCAGGTCGCGGCGGCGGCGAGCGCGGCCCGGCCGAGCAGACGGCGGGCCAGCAGCCGGTCCGCGACCAGTGCGCCGGCCGCGACGGCGCCCACGCACAGGGCGGTGTGGGCGGTGCCGGCGGCGCGGTGGTCGCGCCAGAGCCGCTGCTCCAGGCGGGCGGCCGCGGTGCCGAAGCCGGCCACCGGGTGGCCGCGGCGCGGATCGCCGAACCGGGCGTCGGCCAGGTACCCGGCGACGGCGCCCGCGCCGAACGCGGCGGCCCGGGTCAGCGGACGCACGGCACGGTGCACGGCGTCGTCGGGAGGAGGTCTCGGCCCGGCGGGGCAGCCTGCATCGCGTGCGTGTCCTCACTCAGGGTCCGCGCCCTGGATCGACGTACCGGGGGCGAGAGTCTCCTGGCTTCCGGGTCGGACGCGCTCCCGGGCCCTCCGGCGGCTTCTGACGGCTCGCTGCGGCTGGCTTCCGGTCGTGCTCCCCGGTGACAGTGGCGGGACCGCGCCGGACTCGCACCGGCTTCCTCTGCATGCCTCCGTAATGGCTGAAGGATCCCATCACGGGCCCGATCCGGGAGTCAACCGAGGTCGCGGAGGGGTTGGTCACACGGCGGACCCCTCCCGGCGCCCGCCGTTTCCCGTCGCTACCTCCGATCCCGTCGGCCGCCGGACCGCGGCCCGCTGGACGATCCTCCATCGCGCCCGGGCGGCCCGCCCGCCCCGCTTCGTGCGTTCGTCGGCTGGGGCGCCACCCGGCCCCGCGCCTACCGTCGGGACCCATGCGACCCCAGCGCCCCCAGCGGTTCCCGCGTCCCACCTGGTCCGTCCGTGCCGCCCCGCCCGCCACGCCGCCCCCGGTGCCGTTCTCGCCCGCCGCCGCCCGCGCCTACCGGGCCGGCCTCGGCCTGACCCCGGAGCAGGTGGCCGAGGGGATGGCCGCGCACGGCGTCCGGCTGCTCCCGACCCACGTCCTGGACTGGGAGAACGGCCGGCTGGTGCCCGGCGAGGAGGAGTTCGTCGCCCTGGCCCGGGCCCTGTGGTGCCCGCCCGAGCTGCTGATGGGCGTGCGCCCGGCGAGCCTGCGGGACTTCCGGCTGGCCCGCGAGCTCGGTCCGGACGGCGCGGCCCACCGGATCGGCGTCCCGCCCGAGGAGTACCGGCGGGCCGAGGCCACCGGGCAGTGGGACGGTGACGCCGAGCCGACGGCCGCGCTCGCCCACGTCCTGGGGATGACGCTCCGGGAGCTGGTCGACGCCACCGGCCGCCGGGAGGAGCTGGAGCGGCGGCTGCGGCGCTGCGTCGACGGCCGCTGGCAGGCGCAGGCCGACGCGATCGGCCGGATCGTGCCGGTGGACCGGGAGGACCTCGGCGCCGTGCTGCCGGTGCTCCAGGACGAGCGCCAGGTGCCCGCGCACTGGGGGGCCGGCGGCTGGGGGCCGTCCTCGGCGCCGGACACGCCGTCCGCCGTCGACGTCCCGCTGCTGGACCGCTTCTGGCAGCTGCTCGCCCGGCGCGAACCCGGCATACCGGTCTGAACCCGCCGCACCGCTCCGGTCCCGCTCCCCGCCGGTCCGGTCCCGCCCCCTTCCCGGCCGGTCCCGCCCCACCGGTCCGATCCGGCCGTACCGGTCCGATCCGGCCGTACCGGTCCGATCCGGCCGGGGCGGGCCCGCCGGGGGCCCTCCGATCTGACATTCCCGGTGTGACGTTCCTCGCGTGACAACCCGTACGGCCGTGTCCTGCTGGCCCCGCCCCGCCCCGCCGAGTGGACTGGGCTGTGACGTGGGTCCAGACACCGATCAGCCGGGAGCGAGTATGCGTTGGGGAATCGCGGCCACCGTGGCGGCCGCCGCCGTCGGCACCGGGGCGGCCGTCCTGGTGATCGGCCGGCGGGCCTCGGAGCGGATGGTCCGTCCGACCGGGGACGTCCGGGAGTGGACCGGCCCGGTGGTCGTCCAGAGCCTGGGCGCCGGCCGGATCACCTTCACCCGGAGCCCGGTGAGCGAGCGGCCCGGCCGCTGGGCCGTGGAGTGGGGCGAGGACGGGCACGCCGTCGTCGAGGAGGTCCTGCACCGCGACGAGAAGGGGGTGACCCGCCGTCTGGTCCGTGCCGACCGGGGCACCCTCGCCCCCGGCACCGAGGTCCGCTTCACCCCGCGGGTGTACCTCGGCGACCCGGCCGCGGCGCTCGGCCTGACGTTCGGCGAGACCGCCGTCGAGGGCGAGCTGGGCGCACTGCCCGCCTGGTGGCTCGACGGCAAGCGCGGCACCTGGGTGATCCTGGTGCACGGCCCGGACGCCGACCGCGGCCAGACCCTGCCGGTCCTTCCCGTCCTGCAGCGGCTCGGCCTGCCCGCGCTGGCCGTCAGCTACCGGGGCGACGCGGGCGCGCCGGCCTCCCCGGACGGCCTCGGCCACTTCGGCGAGACGGAGTGGCGGGACGTCGAGGCGGCGATCCGGCTGGCCCTGGACGGCGGCGCGGGCCGGGTGATCCTCTACGGCTGGTCGCTGGGCGCCACGATGGCCCTGCAGGCCGCCGCCCGCTCCGACTTGGCCCCCTCGATCAGCAGTCTGGTTCTGGACTCGCCGGTGCTGGACTGGCCGGCCACCGCCCGCCGGGACGCCGCCCGGGCCGGCTTCCGGGGCGCGGCCGCCGAACTCGGCGCGCTGGCCGCCCAGGGCCGCACCGGCGTGGATCTGGCCGACTTCGCCCGCCTCGCCGAGGGCACCGACCTGCGGGTGCCCACCCTGGTGCTGCACGGCCCCGACGACCCGGTGGCGCCGTTCCGGGCCGCCGAGCGGCTGGCCGCGCGCCGCCCGGAGCTGGTGAACCTCCAGCCCTTCCCCGGCGGTGACCACGCCGCCCTGTGGAACACCGCCCCGGACCGCTACGCCGAGACCCTGCGCCGCTGGCTCACGCCCTTCTGCTGACCCCGCGCCCCCACCCGCGCGCCGCACCCGGACCCGCACCCCCACCGACCCCGGTCACCGCGTCCTCCCGCGTCCTCCCGCGCCTTCCTGTGCTCCGCGGGGCGCGGGAGCCGGGGGAGCGGGGACGGTCCGCGGTCGGCGCGCGGGCCGCACGGGACCTCGTACGGACCACCCGTCCACCCCCGCCGTCTGACCTGGCATGGACCCGCCACAAAGATCAAGCCAGTCGGTTTGGGCTCTGTTGCCCGATCTTGTCGAGCCCCCGCACCCTCCGCCCGCCCCGCGCGGACAACCGGATGTGACAGATGGCCGGTACAAGGGGAAGACTGCTCGACGTGACGTCTCGGAATCCGCGCGACCGTGATGCCCCGCTCCCGCCGACGATCGGTACCGGTGCGACGGTGACCCGTCTCCCCGGAACGGCCCACCGCCCCGCCGGCGCGAGGCCGGGGAGCCAGGGCGTACCCCGCCGACGAGGCCCCGCCCCCGCCCCCGGCCGCGGCCGGGTCCCCGTGCCGGAGGGCTTCCCCGCACCCGCCGAACTCGCCCCGCTGGCCCGCCGCATGCTGGTCGACGCCGTCCGGATCGCCCGCTGGGCGGGCGACCTCGACGAGGTCGACAAGCGCGGCGAACTCCTCCCGGACGACGCCCGCGCCGCCGGCCGCGCCCTCGCCATGACGGTGGGCGCCGCCGCCAAGGCCTGGGGCCAGGCCCTGCTGGTCGGCCTGGTCGAGCCCCGGGACGGCGGCGCCGTCCCCGGCTGGCGCCTGCACGCCTGGGAGCACGACGACGAGGCCGTGGTCCGCGGCTGGTCGGCGCTGTTCGACGCCTGGACCCTGCTGGCCCCGGTCCCGCCCGCCGCCCTGCGCGGCGTGTTCGCGGTGCTCGCCGGACAGGCCGTCGACCAGGCGCCGCAGCTGCTCTCCTTCCTGCACCTGGTGGACGGCCCGGTCGCCGACATCGAACTGCTGGAGCTGCTCCGGCGCGGTCTGGACGAGCGCCGGGTGGGCGGCGGCGAGGGCGCCTTCGGCCTCTCGCCGGTCCCGCACGCGGCCTCCGCCGTCTCGGCCGTCCGCGGCACCTGCCGCGAGCCGCAGATCGACACCCCGGCCTCGCCCGCCGACGTCGCCGCCGTCCTGGACTGGATGCTGGACGGCCTGGCCGCCGTCGGCGCGCTGGTCCGCCGGGACAACGCGGCCGAGCTCTCCCCGCTCGGGCACTGGGCGGTCCGGGCCAAGCTGGAGGAGATCTGCACCGTCGCGCAGACCGCCGCCGGGCACATCGAGCAGAGCGCGCTGGAGCTGCTGAGCGCCTGCGCCGACTACTCGCCCGGCCCGGCCCGCGCCGAGTACCGGGCCTGGCTGGCCGCCCGCCCGGCCGACCGGGCGGTGGCCGAGCTGCTGGAGGCCGCCCAGGGCGAGGACGCGCTGCTGCGCGGGCTGGCCTTCGAAGCGCTGCGGGTGGCCGGATCCACGGCCGAGCAGGCCGTCCGGGCCGCCGTCGACGAGCCGGTGCTGCGCCCCTACGCGCTGCTCTGGCTGGCCGAGCGCTCGGACGAGGGGGTCTCCCCGGCCGACGTGCTGGGCGCGGAGGACGCCGCCTGGCTCTGGGTGGACACCGCCGCGGCCGTGCTGGACCACGGCGAAACGGAACTTCTGGTGGGCCACGTCGAGGGTGCCTCGGCCGGTGACCCGGTGCGGCTGTTCGCCCGGGCCCGGCAGTCCGGCCACCCCCGGGCGGCCTCGGTGCTGACCGCCGTCTCCGGCGTCCACCCGGACCCGGGCGTGGCCCGGGCGGCCCGCCGCTCGGCCTTCAGCGTCCACCGCGGCGGCGCCTGAGCACGACGTGCCCGGGTTCCGCCCGGACATGTGGAAGGGCCCGGCTCCCCGAGGGGAGCCGGGCCCTTCCACTGTCCTGCGGCGGTCGTCAGCCGATCCGCGACTCCGCGCGGCGGGCCCGCACGTCGCCGACCTTCTGCCCCACCTTGCGGCGGATCACCAGCAGCGGCGCCATCGCGGCGAGCGCGATCTGGGCGAACGCCCCGATGTGCATCAGGTTGTCGCCGCCCGGCAGACCGGTCGCCCAGGCCGCCAGGCAGCCGATCGAGACGACGATCCAGCACAGCGTGGCGGTGGCCAGCAGACCCTGCGGCTTCGGGTACTCGATCCGGCTGACCATGAGGTACGCGGCGCCGAAGATGGCGAGCAGACCGGGCAGGAACGGCGGGTCGAGCAGCACGATGGCGATCACCGTCATCGCGCCCATCGGGCAGGGCATGCCCTGGAACACCCCGGGCCGCATCTTCACGGCGGAGAAGCGGGCGAGCCGCAGCACCACCGCCAGCAGCACGGTCAGCGCGATCAGCGCCGAGAGCCGGCTGTTGGAGCCCGGCGAGACCATGCCCCAGACCGCGACGAAGTAGGCCGGCGCGATGCCGAAGCTGATCAGGTCGGCCAGGTTGTCGAGTTCGGCGCCCAGCGCGGAGGAGCGCAGCTTGCGCGCCACCAGGCCGTCGAACAGGTCGCACATCGAGCCGATCAGCAGCAGCGTCACCGCGGTGGCGGCGCTGTGCTTGTCCGGCGCGGCGTCGGGGTTGGTGATGTGCGGGACGAGCACCCCGGTGGTGATCGAGTAGATCGCCAGGAAGCCGCAGACGGCGTTCCCCAGGGTCAGGAAGTCGGCGGTGGAGAGGTGCTGCGGGGAGCGCGGCGCGCGCAGCTCGCGGTCGCGGGCCCAACGACGACGGCGCAGGGCCGTCTCCTCGTCGTCCAGCCCGACGATCGTCTCAGGATCAGTCACGGTCAAGGCGCGTCACCCCGGCGGTGGTCTTCTGGCCGACCTCGACGCCGACCTCGACGCCGGCCGGCAGGTAGGTGTCGACCCGGGACCCGAACCGGATCAGACCGATCCGCTCGCCCTGCTCGACCTTGGTACCGGCGTCCACGTACGGCACGATGCGACGCGCCACGGCGCCCGCGATCTGGACCATCTCGATGTCGCCGAGCTCGGTGTCGAAGTGCCAGACGACCCGCTCGTTCTGGTCGCTGTCCTTGTTGAACGCGGGCACGAAGCCACCGGGCACGTGCTCGACGGAGGTCACCGTGCCGGGCAGGGGCGCCCGGTTGACGTGGACGTTGAGCGGGCTCATGAAGATCGCCACGCGGGTCCGGCCGTCCGGCCACGCGTCGATGCTCTGGACCACGCCGTCGGCGGGGGAGATGACTCTGCCCGTGCCGATCTCACGCTCGGGGTCGCGGAAGAACCACAGCATGCCGGCGCCGAGCGCACAGGCGGGTACCGCGGCCAGGGCCCACCTGCCACTGCGCCGGGTGAGGGCGGTGGTGACGGCGGCCGTGGCGAGGGTGGGGACGAACCAGGGGGTGGCTCCGCGCGCGATGGTCACGCGGGGTCGCCGACCGGCCGTCGTGGCGGCGAGGGCGTCGCTGTCCGTGACGGAGGTGTGAGGGGACGGGCTGATGGGCATCGAAGACCTTTGTCGCGGGGGATCATGGCCGCTGGACGGGGGCCACCGCGGGATCGGGTAAGAGAGGGACGTCTGCTGTCCCGGTGGATGCTATCGGGAGCACACGGTGGGTGGGCAACCCGCCTGCTCGTTCATGTGACCTGCGGGAGGCGCCGGAGCGCCCCGTTGTATACGACCGTAGCTCGACCCGCTCCGGTTCCCAAGGGACCGGGCGAAGCTGGTGACTCTTGTCTCAAGACTGCCCGGTCGGTCGCCCGGCGGCTGCCCGTCGAGGGCGCGTCGAGGGCGCGTCGAGGGTGTGGCGAGGGGATGCCGAAGCGGCCGCAGGGCGCGTGACAGCAGCTGTACGCCCTGCGGCCGCTTCGGAGTGGCCGTGCCGGCCCCCGGGCGGACCAGGCAACGGGGGCGGGACACGGCGCGGAGCCGGGACGGGCCCGCACGCCCGTCGACCGGCGGCCTCGCGGGCCGGCCGCGAGTTCCGCGTCGTGGAGTCCTCACTCCGCGATGCGGTACTCCTCCAGCAGCCGGCGCCCGACGATCATCTTCTGGATCTCCGCAGTACCTTCACCGATCAGCAGCATCGGCGCCTCGCGGTAGAGCCGCTCGATCTCGTACTCCTTGGAGAAGCCGTAGCCGCCGTGGATGCGGAAGGCGTCCTCGACGACCTCCTTGCAGTACTCGGAGGCGAGGTACTTGGCCATGCCCGCCTCCAGGTCGTTGCGCTCGCCGCCGTCCTTCTTGCGGGCGGCCATGACCATCATCTGGTGGGCGGCCTCGACCTTGGTGGCCATCTCGGCGAGCTTGAACTGGATCGCCTGGTGCTCGGCGATCTTCTTGCCGAAGGTGGTGCGCTGCTGGGCGTAGGAGATGCCCAGCTCGAAGGCGCGGCGGGCGACGCCGCAGCCGCGGGCGGCCACGTTGACGCGGCCGACCTCGACGCCGTCCATCATCTGGTAGAAGCCGCGGCCGGGGACCCCGCCGAGGATCCGGTCGGCCGGGATCCGGACGTCCTGGAGCACCAGCTCGGTGGTGTCGACGCCCTTGTAGCCCATCTTCTCGATCTTCCCGGGCACGGTGAGGCCGGGGACGGTCGGGTTCGGTCCGAAGCCCGCCGTCTTCTCGATCAGGAAGGTCGTCATGTTCTTGTAGGGGGTGGAGCCGCCCTCGTCGGTCTTGCAGAGGACCGCGACCAGGGTGGAGGTGCCGCCGTTGGTCAGCCACATCTTCTGGCCGTTGAGGACGTAGAAGTCGCCGTCCTGGACGCCCTTGGTGCTGATCGCGGCGACGTCGGAGCCCAGCCCGGGCTCGGACATCGAGAAGGCGCCGCGGATCTCGCCGGCCGCCATCTTCGGCAGGAAGTGGTCCTTCTGCTCCTGGGTGCCGTGCGCGTTGATCATGTGCGCCACGATGAAGTGGGTGTTGACGATGCCGGAGACGGACATCCAGCCGCGGGCGATCTCCTCGACCACCAGCGCGTAGGTGAGCAGCGACTCGCCGAGGCCGCCGTACTCCTCGGGGATGGTCAGGCCGAAGAGCCCGAGCTGCTTCATTCCCTCGACGATCGCCGTCGGGTACTCGTCCTTGTGCTCCAGCTCGGTCGCGACCGGGATGATCTCCTTGTCGACGAACTCGCGCACGGTGGCGAGGATGTCCCGCTGGATCTCGGTGAGGCCGTCGGTCTGCGCGAGGCGTCCCATCGTGCGGCTCCTGTCATGCCTGGAAAGCGGAGTGGGGGGTGGACGGGGGCTCCGCGGGCGTGGCTCCGCGGAGCCCCCGTGAACCGGTTCGGGGCACGGCCGATGACGGCGGCCGGCCCGTCCGGGGTCCTGAGGGGGTTCGAGACCTGCGGGAGGGCTCAGGCGAGCGGGGTCGGGCGGGCCGGCTGCTCGCCGCCGCGCGCCTCGATGTACGTCGCGGTCGGCACCATCACCTTGCGGCGGAAGACGCAGACGACCGTGCCGTCCTGCTTGTAGCCCTTGGTCTCGACGTACACGATGCCGCGGTCGTCCTTGGACTTGGACGGCCACTTGTCGAGCACGGTGGTCTCGCCGTAGATCGTGTCGCCGTGGAAGGTCGGCGCCACGTGCCGCAGCGACTCGATCTCCAGGTTGGCGATCGCCTTGCCGGAGACGTCCGGGACGGACATGCCGAGCAGCAGCGAGTAGATGTAGTTGCCCACCACCACGTTCTTGCCGAAGTCGGTGGTCCGCTCGGCGTAGTTGGTGTCCATGTGGAGCGGGTGGTGGTTCATGGTGAGGAGGCAGAAGAGGTGGTCGTCGTACTCGGTGACCGTCTTGCCGGGCCAGTGCCGGTACACGGCGCCGACCTCGAACTCCTCGTAGGTGCGTCCGAACTGCATGATCGATGGTCCTCGGGGTCTCGGGGGGCTCAGGCCTGCGGGGGCTCGAACTTGGAGGTGCGCTGCAGACCGGCCGCGCGGCCCTTGCCGGACACGACCAGCGCCATCTTGCGGCTGGCCTCGTCGATCATCTCGTCGCCGAGCATCGCCGAGCCCTTGAAGCCGCCGGCCTCGGAGGTGCACCAGTCGTAGGCGTCGAGGATCAGCTCGGCGTGGTCGTAGTCCTCCTGGGAGGGCGAGAAGATCTCGTTGGCGGCGGCGACCTGGTCCGGGTGGAGCACCCACTTGCCGTCGAAGCCGAGCGCGGCGGCGCGGCCGGCGACCTCGCGGTAGCCCTCCTGGTTGCGGATCTGGAGGTAGGGGCCGTCGATCGCCTGGAGGTCGTGGGCGCGGGCCGCCATCAGGATGCGCATCAGGATGTAGTGGTAGGCGTCGGCCGGGTAGCCGGGCGGCTGCTCGCCGACCACCAGGGACTTCATGTTGATCGAGGCCATGAAGTCGGCCGGGCCGAAGATGATGGTCTCCAGCCGCGGCGAGGCCTGGGCGATGGCGTCGACGTTGATCAGGCCCTTGGCGTTCTCGATCTGCGCCTCGATGCCGATCCGGCCGACCTCGAAGCCCATGGTCTTCTCGATCTGGGTGAGCAGCAGGTCGAGCGCCCGCACCTGCTCGGCGTCCTGGACCTTGGGCAGCATGATGCAGTCGAGGTTCGGGCCGGCGCCCTCGACCACGGTGATCACGTCGCGGTAGGTCCAGTGGGTGGTCCAGTCGTTGACGCGCACGACGCGGGTCTTGCCGCCCCAGTCGCCGTTGTTCAGCGCGTCGACGATGGTGTGCCGGGCGCTCTCCTTGACCAGCGGGGCGCAGGCGTCCTCCAAGTCGAGGAAGACCTGGTCGGCCGGCAGGCCCTGGGCCTTCTCCAGGAAGCGGGGGTTGCTGCCCGGTACGGCGAGGCAGGAGCGGCGCGGGCGGAGGCGGTTGAGAGTCACGAGGGGTGTTCCTTCCGGGTCAGCCGGTGGTCGTGGCCGGGGCGGGCGTCCAGGGCTGGAGCCTGTTGGCCAGCCGGATCTCGTCCACGATCCGGCCGATGATGGTCGTGATGCCGAAGTCCTTCGGGGTGAACACGGCGGCGACGCCGGCGGCCCTGAGGGCCTCGCCGTCCGCTGCCGGGATGATGCCACCCACGATCACCGGGACATCCTCCACCCCGGCCCGGCGGAGCCGGTGCAGCACGTCCGGCACCAGCTCCGAGTGGGCGCCGGAGAGGATCGACAGACCCACGCAGTGGACGTCCTCGGCGACGGCGGCCGAGACGATCTGCTCGGGGGTCAGCCGGATGCCCTGGTAGACCACCTCGAACCCGGCGTCGCGGGCCCGGACGGCGATCTGCTCGGCGCCGTTGGAGTGCCCGTCCAGGCCGGGCTTGCCGACCAGCAGGCGCAGCTTGCCGGCGCCCAGCTCGGCGGCGGTCGCGGCGACGGCCTCGCGGACGGCGGCCAGCTCGCCGCCGGGCTCGGCCGCGACCGCGACCGGGGCGCCGCCGACGCCGGTGGGCGCGCGGTACTCGCCGAACACCTCGCGCAGGGCGAAGGACCACTCGCCGGTGGTCACCCCGGCGCGGGCGCAGGCCAGGGTGGCCGACATGAGGTTCTCGTCGGTGCCGGCGACGGCCTTGAGCTCCTCCAGGGCGCGCAGCGCGGCGGCCTCGTCGCGCTGTCCGCGCCAGGCCTCCAGCGCGGTCAGCACGGACTGCTCGGAGGCCGGGTCGACGACCATGATCGCGGTGTCGAGGTCGGCCGTGAGCGGGCTCTCCTCGGTGGTGTCGAAGCAGTTCACCCCGATGATCTTGTCCTCGCCGGACTCGATCCGGGCCCGCCGGGCGGCGTGCGAGGAGACCAGGTTGGACTTCAGGTAGCCGGACTCGACGGCCGGGATGACCCCGCCCATCTCCAGCACCTTGGCGATCTCGGCCTCGGCGCCGGCCAGCAGCTCCGCCGTCTTGGCCTCGATCACCTCGGAGCCGTTGAAGATGTCCCCGTACTCCAGCAGGTCGGACTCGAAGGCGAGCACCTGCTGGATCCGCAGTGACCACTGCTGGTCCCACGGGCGGGGCAGGCCGAGCGCCTCGTTCCATGCCGGCAGCTGGACGGCGCGGGCGCGGGCGTCCTTGGAGAGCGTGACGGCGAGCATCTCCAGCACGATCCGCTGGACGTTGTTCTCCGGCTGCGCCTCGGTCAGGCCGAGCGAGTTGACCTGCACGCCGTAGCGGAACCGGCGCTGCTTGGGGTCCTCGATGCCGTACCGCTCCCGGGTGACCTTCTCCCAGAGCCGACCGAAGGCCCGCATCTTGCACATCTCCTCGACGAACCGCACGCCGGCGTTGACGAAGAAGGAGATCCGGGCGACGACCTCGCCCATCCGCTCGGCCGGCACCTGGCCGGAGTCGCGGACGGCGTCCAGCACCTCGATCGCCGTGCACATCGCGTAGGCGATCTCCTGGACCGGGGTGGCCCCGGCCTCCTGGAGGTGGTAGCTGCAGATGTTGATCGGGTTCCACTTGGGGATGTTCCCGACCGTGTAGGCGATCATGTCGGTGATCAGGCGCACCGAGGGGCCGGGCGGGAAGACGTGCGTCCCGCGCGACAGGTACTCCTTGACGATGTCGTTCTGGGTGGTGCCGGTGAGCTTGGCGATGTCCGCGCCCTGCTCCTCGGCGACCACCTGGTAGAGCGCCAGCAGCCACATCGCGGTGGCGTTGATCGTCATGGAGGTGTTGGTCTGCTCGAGCGGGATGCCGTCGAACAGGGTCCGCATGTCACCGACGTGCCCCACCGGCACCCCGACCCGGCCGACCTCGCCGCGGGCGAGGATGTGGTCGGAGTCGTACCCGGTCTGGGTCGGCAGGTCGAACGCCACCGAGAGGCCGGTCTGGCCCTTGGCGAGGTTCCGCCGGTACAGCGCGTTGGAGTCCTTGGCCGTCGAGTGCCCGGCGTAGGTGCGCATCAGCCAGGGCCGGTCGCGCTTCTGATCGGTCATCGGGTCGCCTTAGATGTCACGGAAGCGGTTGATCGCCGGCAGGTGCTTGGCGCGCAGCTCGGCGTCGCGCACGCCCAGGCCCTCCTCGGGGGCCAGGCAGAGCACGCCGACCTTGCCCTGGTGCTTGTTCTGGTGCACGTCGAGCGAGGCCTGGCCGGTCTGCTCCAGCGAGTAGACCTTGGAGACGGTCGGGTGGATCTTGCCCTTGGCCACCAGGCGGTTGGCCTCCCAGGCCTCGCGGTAGTTGGCGAAGTGCGAGCCGACGATCCGCTTGAGCGACATCCACAGGTAGCGGTTGTCGTACTGGTGCATGTAGCCGGAGGTGGAGGCGCAGGTGACGATGGTGCCGCCCTTGCGGGTGACGTAGACGCTCGCGCCGAAGGTCTCCCGGCCGGGGTGCTCGAAGACGATGTCGACGTCCTCGCCGCCGGTGAGCTCGCGGATCCGCCCGCCGAAGCGCTTCCACTCGCGCGGGTCCTGGTTCTGCTCGTCCTTCCAGAACCGGTAGCCCTCGGCGGAGCGGTCGATGATCGCCTCGGCGCCCATCGAGCGGCAGATCTCGGCCTTCTGCGGGCTGGAGACCACGCAGATCGGGGTGGCGCCGCCGGCCAGCGCGTACTGGGTGGCGTACGAGCCGAGGCCGCCGCTGGCGCCCCAGATCAGCACGTTGTCGCCCTGCTTCATGCCCGCGCCGTTCTGCGAGACCAGCTGGCGGTAGGCGGTGGAGTTGACCAGGCCGGGGGAGGCGGCCTCCTCCCAGGTCAGGTGGGCGGGCTTGGGCATCAGCTGATTGGTCTTCACCAGCGCCAGCTGGGCCAGGCCGCCGAAGTTGGTCTCGAAGCCCCAGATCCGCTGCTCCGGGTCCATCATCGTGTCGTTGTGGCCGTCGGAGGACTCCAGCTCGACGGACAGGCAGTGCGCGACCACCTCGTCGCCCGGCTTCCAGGCGTTGACCCCGGCGCCGGTGCGCAGCACCACGCCGGCCAGGTCCGAGCCGAGCACGTGGTACGGCAGGTCGTGGCGCTTGGTCAGCGGGGAGAGCCGCCCGTAGCGCTCCAGGAAGCCGAAGGTGGAGACCGGCTCGAAGATCGAGCTCCACACGGTGTTGTAGTTCACCGCGCTCGCCATGACGGCGACCAGGGCCTCGCCGGGGCCCAGCTCCGGGAGCGGGACGTCGTCGAGGTGGAGGGACTTGCGGGGGTCCTTGTCGCGGCTGTCGAGGCCGGCGAACATCTGCTCCTCGTCCTTGTGGAGCGTCACCGCCCGGTAGGACTCCGGCAGCTTCACGTTGGCGAAGTCCGCCGAGGTGCTGTCGGAGCTGAGGATCGCGTCGAGGATTTCCTTCATGGCTGCCTCCGAAGGCGTACCTGTGTGAGGGCACAGGGCGTCTGGGGGAGCCGGGAGCGGACACCGGCTTCGCTGAACGGGGTGGTGGGTGGGTGGCTGGTGGGCCTGGCACTGCGGTGGGTCGCTCCCGGGGATGGGGGAGCGCCGGTACGACGGCGCGCCGAGGTGGGGAGCCGCGGCGCCGCGACTGGTGGGTAACAAGGTAATGGCACCCTGTGCCACTCGTAAAGACACGGGGTGCCATCAATTCCGGCGCGTCGCAGAGTCCTCCGGAGGGCCCGCGGAGGGCATGGAAAGGGCCCGTGCCGACACTCTGGCACGGGCCCAGAAACCCACGACGACCTGCGAAAACGCCTGCGCTCAGGCCAGCTTGGCGCCCTCCAGGGCGGCCCGCACGGCATCCACCACCACGTCCAGCGGGGCGTCCGTACGGGCGACTGTGATGAGCACCTCACCTCCGGGGGTGGCACTCAGTGCTCCGGTTGCGGAGACCTCCGCCTCCGCCCCATTGGCACCGGGTGCCACCAGGGCACCACGCCGCCGCGCACCCGGCTCGCTGGCCGCCCAGAAGGTCCGCCGGATCACCTCGAAGGAGTGGTCCAGCTGCGCCTCCACGTCGCCCCGCCCGCCCGCCCGCAGCCAGCGCCGCAGCACGTGGTTGTGGGCCGCGACCACCGCCGCCGCCGACACCTCGGCCAGCATCGAGTCGTCCTCGCCGCCGCGCTGCCAGCCCGAGGGGATCTCCCCGGCCGTGTCGAACCGGCCCAGCAGGTAGCGGGTGAACAGCCGCTCGTAGCGGGCCACCACGGCGATCTCCCGCTCGCGCAGCGCCGGCACCTGGCGGATCAGCTGGTACCGCGCCACCGAGACCCCGGGCGTGGAGGCGTACATCCGCAGCACCTCCTTGATGCCCCGGCAGACCACGTCCAGCGGGTGCTCCTCGGGCTCGGCGCTGGCCAGCAGGTCGGCCACCCGGACCAGGGTGTCGTCGTGGTCCGGGAAGATCGCCTCCTCCTTGGACCGGAAGTAGCGGAAGAAGGTCCGCCGGGCCACGCCGGCGGCCGCGGCGATCTGGTCGACCGTGGTCTCCTCGTAGCCCTGCGAGGCGAACAGCTCCATCGCGGCGGTGGCCAGGTCCTGGCGCATCTGCTGACGCTGCGCCGCCGCCCGGCGACCGCCCTGGCCCCCGTCCGCACCGGTCCCGGCCGGTCGGCCGTCGCGCGCGGGGGCGGATTGCTGCGGGGAGACTGACTGAACCCGATCCATGCCCGGAACGCTACACGTCCCCGGTGCCGGAGCAGGGGGCCTTCCCCGGCGTACCGGGGCGACCGGTCCGCTGACCGCCGGTCTCGGCCAGTGCGCGGACACCGCGCCCGGCCCCCAGCCGGCCCGCTCCGGGCGGAACGGCGGCCGGCCGGGCTGTCCCCCGTAGGACGGCGTGGTGGTCATCGGCGCGCGTGGTCGCGGAAGCCGCGGCCGGTCTTGCGGCCCAGGCAGCCGGCCGCCACCAGGTGCTCCAGCAGCGGCGCCGCGGCCAGGCCAGGCTCGCGGAACTCCTGGTGCAGCACCTGCTCGATGGTGAGCGAGACGTCCAGGCCGACCACGTCCAGCAGCTCGAACGGGCCCATCGGGTAGCCGCAGCCGAGCTTCATCGCGGTGTCGATGTCGTCCACCGTCGCGTAGTGCTCCTGCAGCATCCGCACCGCGTCGTTCAGGTAGGGGAAGAGCAGCGCGTTGACGATGAACCCGGCCCGGTCCCCGCACTCCACCGGGTGCTTGCGCACCTTCGCGCAGAGCTCCAGCACGGTCGCCGTGACGTCCGGCGCGGTCAGCACCGTGGAGACCACCTCGACCAGCCGCATCGCCGGCGCCGGGTTGAAGAAGTGCATGCCGACCACGTCCTGCGGCCGACGGGTGGCCGAGGCGCAGCTGACCACCGGCAGCGAGGAGGTGGTGGTGGCCAGCACCGCGCCCGGCTTGACGATCGCGTCCAGGGTGGCGAACAGCTCGCGCTTGACCGCGAGGTCCTCGGCGACCGCCTCGACCACCAGGTCCACCTCGGCCAGCTCGCCGTACTGCCCGACCGGCGTGACCAGGCCCAGCGCGGCGTCCCGCTGCTCCGCGGTCAGCCGGCCCCTGGCCACCGAGCGCTCCAGCGACTTCGCCAGCTGCGCCTTGGCCCGCTCCGCCTTCTCCAGGCTGCGCGCCGCCAGCAGCACCGGGTACCCGGCCTTGACGAACACCTCGACGATGCCGGTGGCCATGGTGCCCGAGCCGCAGACACCGATGGTGCGCACCTCCCGGCCGGGGACGGCGGAACCCGCCGCGCCGGCGGCGGACCCGACGACCCGGGAGGAGCCGGGCGCCTCGTAGGTGTAGAAGCCGCGGCCGGTCTTGCGGCCCAGCAGCCCGGCCGAGACCAGCTGGCCGAGGATCGGCGCGGGCGCGTGCAGCCGGTCCCGGGACTGCTCGTACATCGCCTCCAGGACGGTCCGGGCGGTGTCCACGCCGATCAGGTCGAGCAGCGCCAGCGGGCCCATCGGCAGGCCGCAGCCCAGCCGCATCGCGGCGTCGATGTCCTCCCGGGTGGCGTACTTGGACTCGTACATCGCGGCGGCCTGGTTCAGGTACGCGAAGAGCAGGCCGTTGACCACGAAGCCGGCCCGGTCGCCGGCCGCCACCGGCTCCTTGCCGAGGTCCCGGGCGAGCGCCGCGGCGTCCTCGGCCACCTGCGGGGCGGTGAGCACGGTGCGCACCACCTCGACCAGCTTCATGGTGTGCACCGGGTTGAAGAAGTGCAGGCCGAGCACCCGGTCGGGGCGGGCGGTCGCGGCGGCGATCCGGGTCACCGAGAGCGCGGTGGTGCCGGTGGCCAGCACCGTCGAGGCCGGGCAGATCCGGTCCAGCTCGGCGAAGACCCGCCGCTTCAGCTCCAGCTGCTCGGGGACCTCCTCGATCACCAGGTCGGCCTCGGCGGCCGCCTCCAGCGCGTGACCGACGGTGAGCCGGGCCAGCAGCCCGGCCCGCTCCTCGGCGGTCAGCCGCTCCCGGGCGACCGCGTGCGCGGTCGCCTCCTCGATCCGGGCCAGTGCGCGGGCGGCCGAGTCGGCGTCGGCCTCGATGCCGATCACCCGGCGGCCGCTGCGGGCGACCGCGACGGCGACGCCGGCACCCATCGTGCCGAGTCCGACCACGGCGACCGTGGGGAAGGGACGCTCCATCTGTCCTGACTCCTTGTCATGGAAGGCCCGCGCGCGCTCCGGAGGGCGCGCCCCACGGAGGAGGGTCCGCGCGCGGGGCGGGGGGATGACGGTTGCGGCCACCGCGCAGCCGCCGGTCCGCTCCGGCGGTGCTGCGGGTGTGCCGTGGTACTCAGGCGCTCGACATGAAGGAAGCGGCTCTGAACACAGAGGAGAGAAACCCGGCCCCGGCCGCGATCCGCGGCACCGACCGGTGAACGAACGCACCGTCGCGCGCCGTCCGCTCCGCGCGGTTCCGGCGCGACGGACGACGCCCCCGCCGGTGCGGCTCCCGAAGCCCGGCAGTGGTGCGTGCCGACACTGTAGCGGGGTTACTGGCGAGTAGGAAGGGGGTGGCGGGCCGGACTTTCCCTGCTCGCGCGCGGGTGATCGCCGCGGCGGCCGGCCCGCCGGCTCCCGGCGTCCGCTCGTCGACCGCCCCGCCGCCGACCGCCCCGCCGTCGACCGCCCCGCCGGCTCCCGCTGCCGGCTCCGCTCGGTCACTCGCACGGGTGACGCGGTGGACGGACGTCCGTTCGGACCACCCGATAGGGGAGTTCCCCGCCTCCACGGGGCGGGGAAGCATGGGGGCATGAGCACCGGAACCGTCGCCCCGGGTCGTCCCGAGCCCTCCGCCGAGCCCTCCGCCGGGCCGTCCGTCGCGGCCGCGCCCGATCCCGCCGCCGGGCCCGCCCCCGGCGGGGTCACGCTGCCGCCGCGCGCGGACCGGGCCGAGCGCGGGGAGCGCGCCCAGGCCGCCGCGGAGCGGCTGCGCGCCCACGGGGTTGAGGCGGTCGCCGTCACCTGGGTGGACAACGCCGGCATCGCCCGGGTCAAGGCGGTGCCGCTGGCCGGCCTGGTGCACGCCGCCCAGTGGGGCATCGGCGCGGCCCCCTGCTTCGACGTCTTCCTCGCCGACGACACCGTCGTCACCAGCCGGCTGATCGGCGGCCCCACCGGCGACCTCCGGCTCTACCCGGACGTCGAGCGGATCGTCCCGCTGGCCGCCCAGCCCGGCTGGGCCTGGGCCCCGGGGGACCGCTACACCCAGGGCGGCGCCCCGCACCCGGGGTGCCAGCGGCTCTTCGCCCGCCGGATGGTCGCGGCCGCCGCCGAGCGCGGGCTCGCCCTCCGCGCCGGCATCGAGATCGAGTGGGTGGTCGCGCTGGCCGGCCCGCCGCAGGAGGAGCCCCGCTACCCGACCGCCGGCCCGGCCTACGGCATGCAGCGGCTCACCGACCTCTCCGACTACCTGCGCGACGTGCTCCGCGCCCTCGGCGAGCAGGGTCTGACCGTGCTCCAGATCCACCCCGAGTACGCGGCCGGCCAGTTCGAGGTCTCGGTCGCCCCGGAGGGCCCGGTCGAGGCCGCCGACACCTCGGTGCTGGTCCGGCACACCGTCCGCGCCGTCTCGGCCCGGCACGGCCTGCGGGCCTCCTTCGCCCCCGTGGTCGAGGCCGGCTCGGTCGGCAACGGCGGCCACCTCCACCTCAGCCTCTGGCGCGAGGGGCGCAACCTCGCGCACGGCGGCCCCGGCCCGCACGGGCTGACCGCCGAGGCCGAGGGCTTCCTGGCCGGGGTGCTCGGCGCACTGCCCGAACTGCTGGTGCTCGGCTGCTCCAGCCCGGCCGGCTACCTGCGGCTGCTCCCCTCGCGCTGGGCGGGCGCCTACCAGTGCTGGGGCCTGGAGAACCGGGAGGCCGCGCTCCGCCTGGTCACCGGCTCCACCGGCGAGCGGTCCTCCGCGGCCAACGCCGAGATCAAGTGCTTCGACGCCACCGCCAACCCCTATCTGGCGGTCGGCGCGGTGCTCGCCGCCGGCCTCGCCGGGCGGGACCAGCGGCTCGCGCTGCCACCGGAGTTCACCGGGGACCCGGCGCAGGCCGAGCCCGGCACGGTCCCCCGGCTGCCGGCCGGCCCGGCCGCGGCGCTCGCCGCCTACCGCGGCTCCGCCGTGCTGCGCGAGGCGCTCGGCGAGCCGCTCTTCGAGGCGGTGCTGGCCGTCCGACAGGCCGAGGCCGAGCAGTACGCCGACGCCGCCCCCGAACGGCTGGCCGCCGCCACCCGCTGGCGGTACTGACCGGTGCCCCCGTTGGACGTCCCCGCGCTGATCGACCACCACTGCCACAGCGTGCTGACGGCCGACCTCGCCGACGACGCCCTGGCGGGGCTGCTCACCGAGTCCGACCGCCCGCCCGCGCCCGGCACCTCGCCGTTCGACAGCGCGCTCGGGCTCGCCGTCCGCCGCTGGTGCCCGCCCGCGCTCGGGCTGCCCGCGCACGCCCCCGCGGCGGAGTACCTGGCCCGGCGGCGCGAACTCGGCGCGCCGGAGGCCGCCCGTCGGCTGCTCGCCGCCGCCGGGCTGGACACCTGCCTGGTGGACACCGGGCTGACCACCGCCGCCGGCCGTCCGCTGCTGCCGCTCGGCGAGTTCGCCGAGGCGTCCGGCGCCCGGGTGCGCGAGGTGGTCCGGCTGGAGGCGGTCGCCGAGGCCGTCGCCGACCCGCCCCGGCGGTGGGCGCGGGCGGTGCGCGAGGCGCTGGCCGCCGCGGCCGCCGGCGCCGTCGCGGTCAAGTCGGTGGTGGCCTACCGGGCCGGGCTGGCGGTGCCCGCGGAGCGCCCCTCCCCGGCCGCGGTGACGGCCGCCGCCACCGCGCGGCAGCGCACCGGGGGAGGCCGGCTGACCGACCCCGTCCTGCTGCACGAGCTGCTCCACGGCGCGCTGGAGGTCTGCGCCGAGCTGCGCCTGCCGCTCCAACTGCACACCGGCTTCGGCGACCCCGACGTCACCCTGCACCGGGCCGACCCGTCGCTGCTGGCCGACTTCGTGCGCGCCGCCGAGCCGTCCGGGGTCCCGCTGGTGCTGCTGCACGGCTACCCGTACCACCGGCAGGCCGGCTGGCTGGCCCAGGCCTTCCCGCTGGTGCACACCGACCTCGGGCTGACCACCTCCTACGTCGGCCCCCGGGCGGCGGCGGTGCTCGGCGAGATGCTGGAGCTGGCGCCGTTCGGCAAGCTGCTGTTCTCCACCGACGCCTACGGGCTGCCGGAGCTGTACCTGGTCGGCTCGGCGCAGTTCCGCCACGGCCTGGGCACCCTGCTGGACGGCTGGCGCGCCGACGGCGCCTGCACCGCGGCCGATGCCGAGCGGCTGGCCCGCGGGGTGGCGGCCGACAACGCCCGTCGACTGTACGCCCTCTGATCGGCCGACGCCGCGGCTTGGCGGCCATCCGCCAGTGGCCGCTTTCGGCCGCGGCGGATGCCTGTTCCCCCGTCGGTCCCGCTGACTAGGATCGCCCGCCAGTGGGGTCCGTACCCGTCCGGCGTCGTCCGTCCTCCGAGCCGTCCTCCGAGCCGTCCTCCGGTCCGTCCTGTGGGCGGTCCGGTCGTCCGTGCTGTCACCCGATCGCCCGCCCCTGCCCAGCAGGACCGGAGTCATACCTTCCGGCGGTGGACGACTTGTGACGATTGGATGACTACCTCTTGCGGATTGCAACACTTGTTCACTAGCGTCCCGATCATTCCAGGTGCACCTGCCAACCGCAGTTGCCCGCATGACGACTCGGGAGGGCCAACCCCTATGAGTGTTCCTCGGATCAGCCGGACCCGGATCGCGGCGGTGGGCGTCGTCCTCGCCACCGCAGGCGCCCTCGCGCTGCCGGCCGGCAGCGCCTTCGCCGCCGGGGCGGAGACGACCACCGGTCCGCTGCTCAGCTACGTCGTCAACACCAAGGCCAACCACGGCCAGGTGCAGAAGGTCGAGAACGCGGTCAAGGCCCTCGGCGGGTCCGTGGTCTACTCCTACGAGCAGATCGGCGTGGTGATCGCCCGCTCGACCGACACCCAGTTCGCGGCCAAGCTCCGCAAGGCCAAGGGCGTCGAGTCCGTCGGTGCCAGCCGCACCAAGGGCATCACCGCCGCCGAGGACCGCACCGCCGAGGTCGCCGCCGCGCCGACCGCCGCCACCGCCGGTGGCGAGGAGCCCTACTGGGCCAACCAGTGGGACATGCGTCAGATCGGCGTCGACAAGGCCCACAAGCTCTCCCTCGGCAGCAACAAGGTCACCGTCGGCGTGCTGGACTCCGGCATCGACGGCACGCACGAGGACCTCGCCGCCAACATCGACGCCTCGCAGTCGGTCTCCTGCATCGACGGCGGCAAGCCGAACACCGCCTGGGACGCCTGGCAGCCGGGCGTCGACGGCGCCCACGGCACCCACGTGGCCGGCACCATCGCCGCCGCCAAGAACGGCAAGGGCATCGAGGGCATCGCCCCGAACGTCAAGCTCGCCGCGGTGAAGGTCGTCGACGACGGCGGCTTCATCTACCCCGAGTACGCCATCTGCGGCTTCGTCTGGGCCGGCGAGCACAAGTTCAAGGTCACGAACAACAGCTACTTCGTCGACCCGTGGATGTTCAACTGCCAGAACGACGCGGACCAGGCGGCGATCACCACCGCCGTCCGCCGCGCCGTCGAGTTCTCGCAGCGCAAGGGCGTCCTCAACGTCGCCGCCGCGGGCAACGAGAACATCGACCTGGCCCACAAGACCAAGGACGTCGCCAGCCCGGACGACACCACCCCGGTCGAGCGCCCGATCACCCAGGACTGCCTCAACCTGCCGACCGAGCTGGACGGCGTGGTCGCGGTCTCCTCCGTGGGTGTCAACGGCGACAAGTCGTACTACTCCAGCTACGGCAAGAACAAGGTCACCGTGGCCGCCCCCGGCGGCGACCGCCGCTACCAGATCCCGGACACCCCGGACAAGAACGGCCGCACGCTGTCCACCATCCCGGGCGGCCAGTACGGCTACATGCAGGGCACCTCGATGGCCTCCCCGCACGCCGCCGGTGTGCTCGCCCTGCTGGCCAGCACCTTCCCGTGGGCCAGCGCGGACGAGCTGACCGAGATGCTGACCAACCAGGCCGAGTCGCACGCCTGCCCGACCGCTCCGTACAACCCGGGCGGCACCGGTGAGTGGGCGGCCACCTGCGAGGGCGGCGTGGACGACAACGGCTTCTACGGCGCGGGCATCATCAACGCCGAGAAGGCGGTCCAGTGGTGGCGCTGAGCCACGGCTGACCGGCTGAACACCTGAGCCACCGACGGGGGCGGGACGCGAGTCCCGCCCCCGTTCCGCGTTCCCGGCCTTCCGCGCCGGGCGCCCCCGGCACCTGCCACGGGTACCGGGGCGGATCAGTCGACGTGCTGCTCCCAGACCGTCTCCACCGACGGCTTGCCGTGCAGGTCCGGCACCTCCCGCAGCCAGGCCGGCCGCCCCGCCCTGGTCCGCGCGGCCCGCCGCCGCTCCGCCTCGCGCAGCTGGTCGGGGGTCGAGAACCCGTCCGGCAGCCACTCGGCGGAGCGCGCCGCCCGGGCCGCCAGGTGGTGCACGTAGGCCCCGCGCAGCTCCTCGACCGAGTCGAACCCCGGCTCGTCGGCCAGCCAGGCGTCCGGCACCAGCGCCACCACCTCCGTCAGCAGTCCGACGGTGACCCGCGGCCCGAGCTCCTCGTCGGCCAGTCGGACGTCCGGGCGGTACCCGCCGAGGGCGTGCGCGCTGAGGTCGTACCGCTTGCCGACCGCCGACCCGGCCGCGGACCAGCGGTGGTGGAAGATCAGCGCGGCGCCGTTGTCGATCAGCCAGAGCCCGCCGTGCCAGACCATCAGGTTGGGGTTGTGCACCGTCCGGTCGACGTTGCCGGTGAGCGCGTCCAGCCAGATCACCCGGCCGGCCTCGACCGGCCCGACGTCGATCATGCCGGGCCGGAAGTCGCGGGCGCCCGGCAGCAGGTCCATGCCGAGGTTGAGCCCGCGGCTGGCCCGCAGGATGTCCTGGATCTCGTGGTCCGGCTCGTCCTCGGCGACCGCAGGGTCGAAGTCGACCAGCCGCAGCTCCGGCACCGGCAGCCCGAGCCGCCGGGCCAGCTCGCCGACGATCACCTCGGCCACCAGCGCCTTGCGGCCCTGGGCGGCACCGGCGAACTTCACCACGTAGGTGCCCAGGTCGTCGGTCTCCACCACGCCGGGGACGGAACCGCCGGCCCGCAGCGGGTCGACGTAGCGCACTGCTGTCACCTGTTCGAGCACATCCGCCACCCTAAGCCCTGTCCCCCGGATCCCTCCCGGGCCGCTCCCGGGCCGCTCCCGGGTCCCTCGCGGGGCCGTCGAGCCCCGAAAGCGGGACGCGGGCCCTGTCCGCGCCGGAGCGGAGGGCGCCGCCGGGCGGGCGCGGGGTGCTGTGGTTGTCTTGTCGGTGACCACCCCGGACCGAACCGGTGCCGGACGACCGGACAAGGAGAGCACGACCATGGGACAGGTGCAGGCCACCACCGAGCGGGTCTACGACGCGGCCCCGGAGCGGGTGTACGAGGTCCTGGCCGACTACCAGGTGATCCGCCCCAAGCTGCTGCCGGAGCAGTACAGCGAGTACGAGGTCCGGGTCGGCGGCACCGGCGCGGGCACCCAGGTGCACTGGAAGCTCCGGGCCACCGAGAAGCGGATCCGGGACTGCCTGTTCACCGTCTCGGCGCCGCGCCCCGACCAGCTGGTCGAGAAGGACGCCAACTCCAGCATGGTGATCACCTGGACCGTCGCGGCGGCCGGCGAGGGCCGGACCAAGGTCACCGTCACGGCCACCTGGCAGGGGGCGACCGGCATCGGCGGCTTCTTCGAGCGGACCTTCGCGCCCAAGGGCCTGAACCGGATCCACGACCAGGTGCTCGCCAACCTGGCCACCGAGGTCCGCTGACGCCCTCCGGGGCCGGCTCCGGCCGGCCCCGCGGGCGCGTTCCGGAGCGCCCGCCGACCCGTCCAGGGATTCGAGGAGTTCGCCCACCCGTACGAGCGGAACGCCGTACGGGTGGACGCCCCGCCACCTCCGGGTGACGACGGCCCCGCGGCACCGTGCGGCGACCCTAGGCTCGCCGCCGTGCATATGACGATCCTTCACATTTCCCAACCCGTCGACGGCGGAGTGGCCCGCGTCGTGGTCGACCTCGTCCGCGGGCAGCGCGAGGCCGGCCACCGGGTGCTGGTCGCCTGTCCGCGCGGCGGCCGGCTGGCCGAGGAGGCCGCCGCCGTCGGGGCGCTCGTCCAGGACTGGCCCGCCCGCCGCTCGCCCGGCCCCGCCACCGCCGCCGAGGTCTGGCGGCTGCGCCGGATCGTCCGGGCCGTCGCGCCCGACATGCTCCACCTGCACAGCGCCAAGGCCGGGCTGGCCGGCCGGCTCGCCGTCCGCGGCGCGGTGCCGACCGTCTTCCAGCCGCACGCGTGGTCCTTCGCCGCGGTGGACGGCGCGCCGGCCGCCGCCACCCTGCGCTGGGAGCGGTACGCGACCCGCTGGGCGCACCGGCTGCTCTGCGTCTCGGTCCAGGAGCGGGCCGACGGTGTCGCGGCCGGGCTGCACGCCGACTGGGCGGTGGTGCCCAACGGCGTGGACGTCCGCCACTTCGCCCCCGCCGACCGCCGGGCCGCCCGGATCGCGCTCGGCCTGGAACTGGACGCCCCGCTCGCGGTCTGCGTGGGCCGGCTCTGCCGGCAGAAGGGGCAGGACGTGCTGCTCGCCGCCTGGTCCGAGGTGCAGCGCCGGGTGCCGGCGGCCCGGCTGGCCCTGGTCGGCGGCGGCCCGGAGGAGGCCCGGTTGGCGGCGACGGTCCGGGAGTCCGCCGAGCCGTCCCGGGTCCGGTTGGTCGGGGACGTCGCGGACCCGCGGCCGTGGCTGGCCGCGGCCGACCTGGTGGTGCTGCCCTCGCGCTGGGAGGGCATGGCGCTGGCCCCGCTGGAGGCGATGGCCTCGGGGCGGCCGGTGCTCCTGACCGACGTGCCGGGCGCGCGCGAGTGCCTGCCGCCGGTCGAACGCGCGTCGGCCGTGGTGCCGCCCGAGGACGTGGCCGCGCTCATCACCCGAATGGCCGAGGCCCTGTCCGATCCGATCGAGTGCGAGCGACGGGGCGGCCGTCTGCGCGAGCACGCCGCGGCTCGCCATGATGTTCGCTCGGTGGTCGAACAGGTGGACGCGCTCTACCGCGACCTGCTGGGCGCCGGTCCGGCGGCGGGGCGGCGTCGCGCCCGTGTCCCGCAGCGGATCTGATCGTTTCACATGCCGTGAATGCCCCGCCGATCCGGCGCCGTCGTATTCGCACCCTCAACCGGTTGTGGGCGAGGGGTCAAATCAGAAATACCTATTAATGGGCGGCTGGAATGAAATGGCAAGTCAGCTTCCAGCATTCAAGCCAGCGTTCGGTAACGTCTGATTTTGCCTGCTTCGTTTCGATTTCACGCCGGAAATTCGCGAGGAAATCGAAAGCCGCCAGCGGCAGCAGGTGCTGTCAGGACCGCGCCCACCGGGCCGGGACGGCCGCCCCCGACCAACCGGTGCGGGGACGCCGTCACCCCGGGCACACAGCAGGGGAGTTCGTGCGCTGATGACCATTGACCACGACAGCGTGCCACGGCCCGGGCGGTCCCTGTCCGGCCCACGCCGCCCCGCCACCGGGCTGCTCGACCGCCCGGCGCGCTCGGCGCAGGCCCGCAGCGCCGCACCGACCCGCCGGCGCCGCCGCCCGGTCCGCTCCCGGCTCGCGCTGCCCGTGGCCCTGGTCGCCGTCGACGCGGTCTCCCTCTGCACCGCCACCGGGGTCGCCAACCGCGCCCTCGACCCCGCCGTCCGGGTCGCGCCCCTGCTCGGCGTGGCCGCCCTGCTGCCCCTGCTGATCCTGCTCAACCTGGCCGGCGGCCTCTACCGCACCCGGCTCACCCTCTCCGTCCTCGACGAGCTGCCCGCCCTCACCGCGCGGGCGCTCGTCGCCGCCGCCTTCGCCGTCACCCTGGCCGGCTGCCTCGAGGGCCACTGGCCCGACTCCGGCCCCGCCACCCCGGCCCGGCTCACCGTCCTGCTCGGCACCCAGCTGCTGCTCGCCGTCTGCGGCCGCGCCCTGCTCTACCACCTGGTCCGCCGGATCCGGCGCAGCCGGCCCAGCCCCGTCCTGGTGCTCGGCGCCGGTCGGCTCGGCCGCCGGGTCGCGGCCGCCCTCAGCGAGCGCCGCGAGTACGGGATGCGTCCCGTCGGCTTCCTCGACGCCGACCCGCCGCTGCTCGCCGGCGACACCGACCTGCCCGTGCTCGGCGGCCGCGAGGTCCTCGAACGCGAGGTCCGCCGCCACCGCGTCCACCACGTGGTCGCCACCGCCGGCGCCGCCGACGAGGCCGAGACCGCCGCCGCCCTGCGCGACGCCGCCCGGCTCGGCTGCCAGGTCTGGCTGGTGCCCGCCCTGCGGGAGTACGGCTCGCTCGGCGCCGGGCGGCTCCTCGGCGCCGACCACCTCTGGGGCTTCCCCTGCCTGCGGGTCGGCCGCGCCGCGGTGCGCCGCCCCGGCTGGGCCGCCAAGCGGACCCTCGACGTGACCGCCGCCGCGATCGGCCTGCTGCTCCTCGCCCCCGTGCTCGCCCTCTGCGCGCTCGCCGTCCGCTTCGACACCGGCCCCGGCGTGCTCTTCCGCCAGCAGCGCACCGGCCTCGACGGCCGGGTCTTCACCGTCCTCAAGTTCCGCACCCTGCGGCCGAGCAACGAGCACGAGTCCGCCACCCGCTGGAACATCTCGCAGGACCACCGGATGGGCGCCGTCGGCCGGCTGATGCGCCGCAGCTCCCTGGACGAGCTGCCGCAGCTGTGGAACGTGCTGCGCGGCGACATGAGCCTGGTCGGCCCGCGCCCCGAGCGCCCCTACTTCGTCATGCGGTTCAGCCAGGCCTACCCCGAGTACGCGGACCGCCACCGCGTCCCGGTCGGCCTCACCGGCCTCGCCCAGGTCAACGGCCTGCGCGGGGACACCTCGATCGAGGACCGGGCCCGCTTCGACAACCGCTACATCGAGAGCTGGAGCCTCTGGCAGGACGTCAAGATCCTGTGCCGCACCGCGGCCCTCATGCTCCACCCGGACGGGAGCTGATCGACGCCGTGGCCCTGACCCTCGCCGCACCCCCGCACCCCGCCCGGCTGTTACGGCGGGCGGGCGGCGTCCTCCAGGAGCGCCCCAGCCTGCTGGCCGCCGCCACCGTGCTGCTGGTCTGCGTCCCCACCGGGGAGAAGGACGTCGCGGCCGCGGTCCACGTCACCGCCGCCGACCTCGCCTCGCTCGCCCTGGTCGCGCTCACCGCCGTCCACCTGCTGCGCGGCCGCACCCCGGCGATCGGCCGGGCCGACGCCGTCCGGTTCGGCGCGATCGTCGCCGCGGCCGCCGTCGCCACCGTCGGCTCGATCGACCCGGCGACCAGCCTCACCGGCTTCGTCCGGCTCACCCAGGTCTTCGTGCTCGTCCCGGCCGCCGTGCTGTGCGCCCTGCGGGACCGCACCGACCAGCGGCTCGTGCTCGGCTCCTTCGTGGCCGCCGCGCTGATCCAGGGCGTGGTCGGCGTCCACCAGTTCCTCACCGGGACGGGCGCCTCCTACACCGGCCGCCCGATCCGCGCCGTCGGCACCTTCGGCGCGCTGGACATCATGGCGATGTCCACCGTCGTCGCCTACGGCCTGCTGGCCGCGCTCGCCCTGGCGCTCGGCGAGCGGGGGGAGCAGGGCAGTCCCCGGCTGCGGCGGGCCCTGTTCGCCGCCGCGGCCTTCCTCGCCCTGCCGCTCGCCGTCTCCTTCAGCCGCGGCAGCTGGATCGCCACCGCCGCGGCCGCCACCGTCCTGCTGCTGCGCGCCGACGCCCGGCTCGCCGTCCGCGGCGCGATCCTCGCCGCGGCCGCCGCCGTCGTCCTGGTCGGCGGCCTCGGCCTCGGCGGCTCCGGCGTCACCGAGCGGCTCAGCTCGATCGGCTCCGTCTCCGCCGCCCCCGACCAGTCGGTCTCCGACCGCTACGACCTGTGGGCCACCGCCGGGCGGATCTGGCAGGACCACCCGGTCTCCGGCGCCGGACCCAAGGCCTTCCAGCAGCTGCGCGACAGCCACGCCCCGCTGCGGCTCTCCTCCGGCAGCGACGCCGCCGACGCCACCATCGGCTTCCAGCGCGAACCGCTGCTCTCCCCGCACAACATGTACTTCCTGGTGCTCAGCGAGCAGGGCCTGATCGGCATCGTCGCCTACGGCCTGCTCTTCCTCGGCCTGCTGCTCGGCTGCCTCCGGCACGCCCGCGGGCCCGCCCTGGCCGCCCTCGCCCTGCTCACCTGGGTGCTGATCGACTTCCTCTACGCCGACATCGGCGGCACCACCACGGTGCTGACCTCGATCGTCCTCGGCCTCGCCGCCCGCGCGGCCCGACCCCACGAGGCCACCGCATGACGACGGATCAGCCGACGGTCCTGCCCGCCACCCTGCCCGGCCCCAGGTCCGCGCCGACGGAGCCCGGTCCGGCCGCCGCCCCCCGCGGCGGCTTCCTCGCCAGGGCCTTCGGCGTCACCGCCGTGCTCAGCGCCGCCGGCTCCGCGCTCGGCCTGCTCCGCGACCTCCTGCTCGCCCGCTACTTCGGCGCCAACCAGGGCACCGACGCCTTCCTGGTCGCCTGGACCGTCCCCGAGACCGCCGCACCGCTGCTCATCGAGGACGCCATGTCCTTCCTGATGGTGCCCGCCTTCGCCCTCGCCCTGGTGCTCCGCGAGGAGCGCCCGGACGGCCCCGACCCGGTCCGCCAGGTGGTCCGGGCCACCCTGCCCTGGCTGCTGCTCGCGCTGTCCACCCTCTCCCTCGGCGCCGCCCTCGGCGCGCCCCGGCTCGTCGACCTGCTCGCCCCCGGCCTCGCCAACCCGGACCTCGCCGTCACCTGCACCCGGATCACCGCGCTCACCGTGTTGCCGTTCGGCGTGGCCGGCTACCTCGCCGCCGCGCTGCGCGCCCACCACCGGTTCACCGCCCCGGCGGGCATCTACGTCGCCTACAACCTCGGCATCCTGGTCGTCCTGCTCACCTGCCACGCGCTGTGGGGGGTGCGCTCCGCCGCGCTCGGCGTCGCCCTGGGCAGCCTGCTGATGGCCGGTCTGCTGGTCGGCCCGTTCCTGCGCGCGCTCGGCGGCGGCACCGCCCGCACCGCCCGCGGCCGCCGCTCCCGCAACGCCCTGGTGCTGATCCCGCTGGCCCTGCTGCCGGTCGGCGTGTTCACCCTGACCCGCCAGGCCCAGGTCTTCATCGAGCGCTACCTCGGCTCGGGGCTGCCGCCCGGCACCATCTCCCACCTCAACTACGCCGCCAAGGTCTCCCAGCTCGCCATGACGGCCGGGATCCTGATCTGCACCGTCACCTTCCCGCTGGTCGCCCGGGCGCTCGCCGCCGGGGACCTCACGGCCGCCCGGGACCGGGTCGAGAAGGACCTCGGCCAGGCGGCCGCCGTGGTGCTGCTCGGCACCGCCTTCCTGATGGCCTGCGCCCCGTCGGTGGTCGCGCTGCTCTTCGAACGCGGTGCCTTCGGCCCCCGGGACACCGCCGCCACCGCCGCCGTCATCCGGATCTACAGCGTCGGCCTGCTGGCCCAGGCGCTGATCGGCGTGATGATCCGCCCGTACTTCTCGCTGCGTCCGGTGGTCCGCCGGGCCGGCGACCCGAGCCCCGACGACGGCGGGCGCCGGCTGCTCGACTGGTACCCGGCCGCCGCCATGGCGCTCGGCCTGGTCGTCACCGTCACCGTCGGCCTGCTGGCCACCCCCCGGTTCGGCGCCCTCGGCCTGGCCGCCGGCAACGCGGCAGGCATCACCACGACCGCGGCGCTGCTGCTGCGCGGGCTGGTCCTGCGCGGCATCCCGCTGCGGCTGCGGCTGGTCCTCGGCGGCCAGGCCCGGCTGCTGGCCGCGGCGGCGGGCGCGGCCGCGGTCGGCGTGCCCGTGGCGGGCCTCACCGCCGACCCCCTGCTCTCCACCGTGCTCGGCGGCCTCACCGTCGCGCTGGCCTTCGCCGCCCTGGGCACCGGTCTCGGTGCCCGTGAGGTGCGCGGTCCGTTCCGCGCCGCCGCCCGGGCCCTGGGACCGGTCCCCGGCCCGTCACCTGTCGCCGATGAAGGGAAGCCTCCTCATGGACGCTGAACGGGGAACCGTCCGGTCGGTCCCGTCGGGCGTACGCCGCCCCGCCGCCCCGGCGGTGGGCGGTCGGCACACCGACGCGCCGCAGACCGGGACGCCGCAGACCGGGGCGCGCCGGCCACCGGCCCGGCTGCCCAGGAGCCGGAGCCCGCTCGCCGAACTCCCGCTCGCCGAGACCACCTCGCCGTGGGTCCTGATGTACCACTCGGTGGCCGTCGAGAAGGAGGACCCGTACCAGCTCACCGTCAGCCCGGAGCGGTTCGCCGAGCAGATCGCCTGGCTGCACCGCCGCGGGCGGCGCGGCGTCTCGGTGCGCGAACTGATGCGGGCCCGGGCGGCCGGCCGGGCCGACAAGCTGGTCGGCCTCACCTTCGACGACGGCTACGCCGACTTCGCCCGGCACGCCGTACCGATTCTGCAGGCGTACGGCTTCACCGCCACCGCCTACGTGGTCGCCGACCTGCTCGGCCGCGCCAACGACTGGGACGTCGAGGGCCCCCGGAAGACCCTGCTCACCGTCCAGGAGGTCACCGACCTCGCCGCCGCCGGCTGGGAGATCGGCTCGCACGGCCTCGGCCACCGGGCCCTGCCCGGACTGCCCGCCGAGGTGCTGGCCACCCAGACCAGGGAGAGCCGCCGGCTCCTGGAGGAGGTGGTCGGCGGCCCGGTCACCGGCTTCTGCTACCCGTACGGCGCCGTCGACCTGGCCGCCACCCAGGCCGTCCGGGACGCCGGCTACGACTACGCCTGCGCCATCGCGCACTCCCCGCTCACCGGCCGGTACGCGCTGCCGCGCTGCTACGTCGGCGACCGCGACGGCGCCTGGCGGCTGCGCGCCAAACGCGGCCGGCACCGGCTGCGCGACACCGTCACCGAACTCCGCCGCCACCGCCTCGCCGCCCGGGCCGCACGCCTGCGGAGGGTGCCGTGAGGATCCTGCACATCGTCACCGGACTCGCCTCCGGCGGGGCCGAGCGCCAGCTCCACCTGCTGCTCCGCCACCTGCCGGCCCACCAGCAGTGCGAGGTGCTCGCCCTCACCAACCCCGGCACGGTGGCCGCCGCGCTGCGCGCCGACGGCATCACCGTCCACCACCTCGGCATGCGCGGCAACCGGGACGTCGGCGCGCTGCCCCGGCTGGCCCGCCTGGTCCGGTCCGGCCGGTACGACCTGGTGCACACCCACCTCTACCGGGCCGGTCTGTACGGGCGGCTGGCCGCCCGGCTGGCCGGGGTCCGGGCGGTGGTCGCCACCGAGCACTCGCTGCACGCCGGGGTGATCGAGGGCCGCCCGGTCACCCGCGGCGTCAAGGGCCTCTACCTGGCCGCCGAACGCCTCGGCACCACCACCGTCGCGGTCTCCCGGCAGGTCGCCCAGACCCTGCACGGCTGGGGCGTGCCGCCGGCCCGGGTCGAGCTGATCCCCAACGGCATCGACGCCGCCCGCTACCACCTCCCGCCCGCCGACCGGGCCGCGACCCGGGCCCGGCTGCGCGCCGAACTCGGCCTGCCGCAGGGCGGTTGGGTGATCGGCGGAATCGGCCGGCTGGTGCCCGGCAAGCGCTTCGCCGTCCTGCTGGAGGCGCTCGCCGCACTGGACGGCGCGGCCCGTCTGGTCCTGATCGGCGAGGGCCCCGAACGGGCCGCCCTGGAGCGGCGGGCCCGCGAACTCGGCGTCCGCGACCGCCTGGTGCTCACCGGCGAGCGCGACGACGTCCCCGAACTGCTGACCGCCCTGGACGTGCTCGCCGCGCCCTCCACCGAGGAGACCTTCGGCCTCGGCGTGCTGGAGGGGCTGGCGGCCGGCCTGCCGGTGCGCCACAGCGCCTGCCCGGCCCTGGACGAACTGCCGCCCGGCGCCGCCCCGCAGGCCCGCCGGATCCCCTCCGAGGCGGCCGCCTACACCGCCGCGCTGCGCGACCTGCGCCACCTCGACGACCGCGGCCCCGACCCGCTGCCCCGCCCTCCCGCGGTCGGCCACTACGACATCGTCCGGGTGGCCGCCGACCTGGGCGCGCTCTACGACCGGCTGGCCCGGGCTTGAGCCGGCAGCACCCCCGCAGCCGCCGGGCCGCCGGCCGGGCGGCCCTCATATCCAAGGAGTCCCCATGACCGAATCGCGCCGAAGCGCCCGTCGGCTGGTCGGCCGCTGGTGGCCGATGGCCCTCGCGGTGCCGCTGGGAGCCGCCGCCGGCGCCGGGTACGCCGTCGTCGCCCACCCCTCGTACGCCGCCAACTCCTACGTGATCGTGGTGGCCGAGACCCAGGGCGAGGCCGCCACCGCGGTCAACTTCGCCCAGGCGTACGGGCGGCTGGCCGGCCAGCCGCAGGTGCTCGCGGCGGCCGCCGCCGAGACCGGGCACACCCGGGGCGAGCTGGAGGCCCTGGTGCACGGCACCACCTCGCCGGACGCCCCGATGATCGAGATCACCGGCACCGGCGCCGAGCCCGGGGAGGCCGTCCGCGCGGCCGACGCGGTGGCCCGTTCGCTGGTGGCGTTCGCCAACGGCAGCACCAAGGAGACCGGCGTCCGGCTGGTCCCGCTGGCGGGCGCCGCCGAACCCGACCGGCCGACCACGCCCTCCGGCAAGCTGGACGTCGCGGTGGGCGGCGCGGCCGGGCTGCTGCTCGGCGCGCTGGTGATGATGACCCGCCGCCGGGGCACCGGGGCCGCCGCGGCGCAGGCGCCCGCCGAGCCCGGGGGCCCGACCACCCCGCGCCCGCGCGCCGCCGAACCGGCCCCCGAGCCCGCCGAGCCCGAGCCCGCCGCGGCCGGGCCGGAGCCCGCCGCCGCGAAGCCGGAGTCCGCCGCCGTGAAGACTGCCGCGAAGACCGCGGCGAACACCGCCGCGAAGGCGGGCCCGAAGGCCGAGGCGGCAGCCGGGAGCGGTCGATGAGCACCGAGGCCGTCACCCCCACCGCCGGCCTCCCCGCCCAGGCCCGCTCGGCCCGCTGGACCACCGAGCTGCGCCGGGAGGACGACGCCCTGGACACCCTCGCCGAGGAGTGGGACGACCTGGTCGGCCGCTGCGGGACGGCCACCTTCTTCCAGTCCTCGGTCTGGCAGCGCTCGTGGTGGCGCCAGTACGGCCGCCCCGGCGCCCTGCTGGTGGTGCTGGTGCGCCGGGAGGGCCGGCTGATGGGCGCGGGCGCGTTCCGGCGCCGCGGCGGCCCGCTCGGCGGGCTCACCGGACTCGGCGCCGGGCTGATCGACTTCACCGACGTCCTGCTCGACGACGGCTGCGCCGACCGGGCCGCCGCGGAGTTCGCCGCGGCCCTCCCGCTCACCCGCCCGTGGCACAGCCTGGAGCTGCGCGAGGTGCACCCGGAGGCGGCCGTCCAGCGGGTCTTCGAGCAGTGGCGTGGCCGGCGCCGCCGGTTCGCGGACTCGCTCTGCCAGTACCTGCCGGCCCTCCCGATGGACCAGCTGCTCAAGCGGGTGCCCGGGAAGACCGCGCAGCGCAGCCGGGTCAAGCTGCGCAGGATCGCCGAGTCGGGCGTCCAGGTGCGCTCGACGACCCCGGAGGAGGTGCCGGAGGCGGTGGCCGGGCTGCTGCGGCTGCACTTCCTCCAGTGGGAGGAGCGGGGCGTGACCCCGGAGCACCGCACCGAGCGGTTCTCCCGGCACCTCGTCGAGTCCACCGCCGGACTGATCGCCACCGGGCGCGCGGCCGTCCACCAGTTCTGGCTGGACGACGAGCTGCTGGCGGTCAACCTGGTGCTGCTCTGCCCGTCCTTCAGCGGCCTCTACCTGTACGGCGCGCACCCCAAGCTGCGCGAGCGGATGGACATCGCGGGCCTGCTGTTCGGCGCCGCGCTGGACGAGACGCTCGACGCCGGGATCCCGGTGATAAGCCTGCTGCGCGGCCAGGAGGCGTACAAGCAGCGCTGGCGGCCGGACCGGCTGCCGAACCAGCGGCTGCTGTTCGGCCCGCGCGGTCCGGCCCCGGCGGCCGCCGCCCGGGGCGGCGCGGTCCGGGCCCGGCGGGCGGCGGTGCACGTGGTGACCACCCGGATGCCGCGGCTCAAGGAGGCGCTGGCCGCCCGCCGCCGCGGCTGACCGCCCGCCCCGCTACCACCACGGCCACCAGTGCCAGCCGGGCCGGGCGGTCGGGCCGGGCGACGGCACGGCGGACGGCGACGGCGAGGTCGGCGCCGCGGGCGCGGGCGGGGCGGTCGGTGCCGGGGACGGCGACGGCTCGCCCGGGTTCGGCGGCGCCGTCGGGGTGGCGGTCGGAGAGGCCGCCGGCGTCGGCGTCGCGGGGGGCGTCGGCTGCGCCGGGACGCTCGGTGCCACCGGCACGGTCGGCGCCGTCGGCGAGGCCGGGGCCCCCTTGGAGCCGGTCATCAGCTGCTTGAACCGGGCACTGGCCCGGGGGTTCCGGTCGCACTGCCAGAACCCGTGCGGGCAGTAGTCGGTGACGGTCTGGTACGCGGTGTCGTGGGTGCGGATCCACTCGACCATCCGCTGCACGTACTCGGCGTTGTCGCCGTTGCGGAACAGCCCCCACTCCGGGTACGAGACCGGTTTGCCGCGCTTGGCCGCGAACTCCACCTGGTCCTGGAGCCCGTACGGTTCGCGCACGTAGTCGTCGAAGGTGCCGCCGGCCGGCTGGTCGTAGCTGTCCATGCCGATGATGTCGACCACGTCGTCGCCGGGGTAGCACTTGGTCCACGGGATCGCGTCCAGCCCCCGGTTGGGCGCGAAGTCGAAGCGGAACCGCTGACCGGGCACCGAGCGCATCACCGTGACGATCCGCCGCCAGTAGGTCTTCCAGGCGGCCGGGTCGGGCTTGCAGCGGTGGGTGTAGGTGACGCCGTTCATCTCCCAGCCGAGGGTGAGCACGGTGTCCGCGCCGCCGAGCGCGACCAGCCGGCGGGCCAGCCGCAGGAAGTGCCGGTCGAAGTCGCCGTGCGCGCCCTGGGCGAGCAGCCGGGCCACCTCGCCGTCCGGCACGTTGGCCTCGTTGGGCACCAGCATCGGCACGCCGAGGACGAGCATCCGGGACGGGTCGGCCAGCCGCCACTGCGACCACATGCCGAGCACCATCGGCTCGCCCTCGATGTCCGCCCAGCCGTTGCCCGCCAGATAGGTGTGCCCGACCTGGAGGTTGGCGTTGCCCAGCCACTGGGCGTACCGGCCGATCTGCGGGATGTAGTTGTCCCAGGAGCCGACGAAGGCCCCGAACGGCGGCTCGTGCGGGGCCCGCTGCACCGCGGGGCGGGGGGCGGCCCCGCGCGGCGAGATCGCGTCGGAGGAGAGCGAGTGCCGCTCGGTCTGGCTCAGCGGCGTCCCGGCCGGGACGCCGGCCGTGGTGAGCAGCAGCAGGGTGGCGGCGGCCAGCGCCAGGCGGCCGAATCGCATGGTCTCTCCTCGGACGGGTCCCCGGCCGGTGCCACGGTGGGCGCGGCGGGCGGGGCGGGTCGGGCGGGACCACGCACAGTGGTGTCCCGACTGCCGACAGTAGGGCCGCCCGGCCGGGGAAAAGCCGAATGTCACCCTAAAGTGGGCGGTATTCGAACGCCGTCCGGCGGTGTGCCGTGTATCACCTCCGTAACAGTCCGCAGGGCCCCGGGGGCCCTACCGCGCCGCCCCGTCCCGGCGCCCTCGGGAGCCGCGCCGGGCCCGACGGCGCAGGTCGCCGGGTGCTTGCGGGCGGGGCGCGCGGAACCGGCGGACGGGGTTCCGCCGTTCGGCCGCACGGAGAAGTCCGGCTGACTCGCGCGGGTGCCGAAAGGTACGCTCCGCCCGTGTCCTGGAAGTCGCGCGCCCTCAGCCCCCGGTCGATCCTGCCTGCCTCGGCGGTCCTGCTGGTCCTCGTGGCGGGCGCCGCCGCGCACGCCAACAAGCCGGTCCCGTTCGGCGACCGGGTGGCCGCCAAGGGCGTCGCGGACGCGAGCGCGGACGCCACCGCGACCCTGGACGCGGCCGACCTGGACCTGCGGGTCGGCCCCGGTCTGGAGGCCTACCACCGGGGCACCGGCGAGCACGCCTGGTCCTACCAGCGGGAGGGCGCCACCGCGCTCTACCTGGCGATGGCCGGCGAGAACGCCGTGGTGGTCTGGGACGACGGCCTGGTCACCTCGGTCCGGCCCGGCGACCAGCAGGTGCGCTGGCACCGCGCGGTGCCCGGCATGGCGGAGTGGCTGCGCGGCTCGGGCGAGCCGGGCCCCGACCGGCGGACCGAGGAGCAGCGCAAGCAGCAGGCGACCGAGCGGGCCGCGGCGGCGCTGCGCACCGTCGCGCAGTCGACGCCGTGGGTGGCGGTGGTCACGCCCGACCTGACCATGGGCTTCCGGGACGCCGACGGCGACCTGCGCTACAACTCCAAGCCGGCCGGCAACTGCGTCTACGACCCGGAGCGCACGGTGGCCACCGACTTCGCGGTGCTGATCCCGCGCAGCTGCGCCAACAGCAGCGGCCAGCCGGTCTCCGGCGGGATCACCGGCTTCCGGATGGACAGCACCGGCTGGCAGCTGAACGCCGGTCCGGGCGCCTCGATGAAGGCGCTGGACGGCCGCCGGGTGCTGATCTCGGACGGGCCGATCGTCGCTCCCCGGGTCTTCGACACCTGGGCGGCCGCGCCCGAGGCGGCCTGCGGCAGCGCGGCCGAGCCGTTCGCCGCCGTCCGCCCGGCGGGCGGCTGCACGGCGGACGAGGACGGTTCGCGGGCGCGCTAGCGGGGTCGCCGGCAGGCGGCCCGGTGCCCCGGGCGGGCCATCGCCTCCGGGGTCGCCCGCGCGGCCCGGTAGACTTGCCGCCATGGCTGTTCTCTCCGGGCACTAGCGGGCGAGCGGCGCCGCCCCGTGCGGTCCGCCGAACCCGTCGACGACGCCCCTTCCCGCCGCCCCGGCCCGAGTCCGTCCGGTCGCCCGCCCACGTCCCAGGAGAATTCCCCAGCCATGATTTCCGCCAACGGCCTCGAACTGCGCGCCGGCGCCCGGATCCTGATCGAGTCCGCGAGCTTCAAGGTCGCCCCCGGTGACCGGATCGGTCTGGTCGGGCGCAACGGCGCCGGCAAGACCACCCTGACCAAGGTGCTGGCCGGCGAGGGCATCCCCGCGGCCGGCACGGTGACCCGCTCGGGCGAGGTCGGCTACCTGCCGCAGGACCCGCGCACCGGCGACCTCGACGTCCTGGCCAAGGACCGCATCCTCTCCGCCCGCGGCCTCGACACCGTGCTGCGCAAGATGCGCGAGAACGAGGACCGGATGGCGAACGGCAAGGGCGCCACCCAGGAGAACGCGATGAAGAAGTACGCGCGCCTGGAGACCGAGTTCCTGACCAAGGGCGGCTACGCCGCCGAGGCCGAGGCCGCGACCATCGCCGCCGCGCTGGGCCTGCCGGACCGCATCCTCGGCCAGCAGCTGCACACCCTCTCCGGTGGTCAGCGCCGCCGGGTCGAGCTGGCCCGGATCCTCTTCTCCGACTCCGACGTGCTGCTGCTCGACGAGCCGACCAACCACCTCGACGCCGACTCGATCGTCTGGCTGCGGGACTTCCTGAAGACCTACAAGGGCGGCTTCATCGTCATCTCGCACGATGTCGACCTGGTCGAAACGGTCGTCAACAAGGTCTTCTACCTGGACGCCAACCGCTCCGCGATCGACGTCTACAACATGGGCTGGAAGCAGTACCAGCAGCAGCGCGAGGACGACGAGAAGCGCCGCAAGCGCGAGCGGGCCAACGCGGAGAAGAAGGCCGCGACGCTGAACGCGCAGGCCGACAAGATGCGCGCCAAGGCGACCAAGACGGTGGCCGCGCAGAACATGGCCCGCCGCGCCGAGAAGCTGCTCTCCGGTCTGGAGCAGGTCCGGCAGAGCGACAAGGTCGCCAAGCTGCGCTTCCCCGACCCGGCCCCGTGCGGCAAGACCCCGCTGACCGCCGCCGACCTCTCCAAGTCCTACGGCTCGCTGGAGATCTTCACCGGTGTCGACCTGGCGATCGACCGCGGTTCGCGGGTCGTCGTCCTGGGCCTCAACGGCGCCGGCAAGACCACCCTGCTGCGGATGCTGGCCGGGGTGGAGAAGCCGGACACCGGCGAGGTGATCCCGGGCCACGGCCTGAAGATCGGCTACTACGCCCAGGAGCACGAGACCCTGGACCCGGAGCGCACGGTGCTGGAGAACATGCGCTCCTCGGCCCCGGACACCGACCTGGTGCAGATCCGCAAGATCCTCGGCTCGTTCCTGTTCTCCGGCGACGACGTCGACAAGCCGGCCGGGGTGCTCTCCGGCGGTGAGAAGACCCGCCTCGCGCTGGCCTCGCTGGTGGTCTCCAGCGCCAACGTGCTGCTGCTCGACGAGCCGACCAACAACCTCGACCCGGCCAGCCGCGAGGAGATCCTCGGCGCGCTGCGCGAGTTCAGCGGCGCGGTCGTGCTGGTCACCCACGACGAGGGCGCGGTCGACGCGCTCCAGCCGGAGCGGATCATCCTGCTCCCGGACGGGGTCGAGGACCTCTGGAGCCCGGCCTACGCCGACCTGGTCACGCTGGCCTGATTCCACTGCGCCAGGGCCCGGTCGTCCGTACGGACGACCGGGCCTTCGGCTTCCCGTCCGGCCCGGGCTAGACGTTTCCTCCCCTTTTTGGACCAGAAAAACTAGTCCTTCCGGCGTGTCCGGGAATGAAGAGGTCGCGCATTCCGTTTGAGGAGCTTCCGTCGGCCCACCACTCGATCGTGGTCGGGCCCACGCTGCTGATCAGCCCGTTCGCGCCGAACGGCGGTAGCCCTCCGGGGGCGTGCACTCAGCGTGAGCGCCCTTGTGCGCTCGGATCACCACCGCAGGACCGCCCATTCCCGACATGGACCTTGTCGAATGGGTGGCCAGGACGCGGTGGATGGGTGATCATGGGAATCTGACCGAGCAACGCTACGAGGAGGCACGGGTGGCCGAGACTCTGAAAAAGGGCAGCCGGGTGACCGGTGCCGCGCGTGAGAAGCTCGCGGCCGATCTCAAGAAGAAGTACGACTCCGGGGCCAGCATTCGTGCCCTCGCGGAGGAGACCGGTCGCTCGTACGGCTTCGTGCACCGAATGCTGAGCGAATCCGGGGTGATCCTCCGGGGCCGCGGCGGTGCCACGCGGGGCAAGAACAAAGCTACTGCCGGGGCTCATTCCTGACGCTCCGTCATTTCATCGGACGGATGACTCGGCGGCAGGGCGCCGACCGGGGAGGCGACCGTCGATCGCCCGCCCCCGGCCGGACTGGACCGGCCGCCGATCGTCATGTCGCGACCCGGTCGTGACCCGGTCGCCGGCGTCGCGCGATGTCCGTCGACCGGCCCCTGCCGCTGCGCCACCAGTTTTGTTACTCTCCGGTAGCCAAGCACCCTCGCCACCGGAGGTTCCCGCATGACCGCTCCCGTCACCGATCCGCAGACCCCGAACCGGGAGCAGGACGGCGTCCGCCTGGAGATCGACGGTGACCTCGCCGTCGTCACCCTCTGTCAGCCCGGGCGACGCAACGCCCAGTCGCCCGCCATGTGGCGCGCCCTCACCGCCGTCGGCCGCGAGCTGCCCGGGACCGTCCGGGTGGTGCTGCTCCGTGCCGAGGGCGTCTCCTTCTCCGCGGGCCTCGACCGCGCGATGTTCTCCCCCGAGGGCATCCCCGGCGAGCCCAGCTTCCTCCAGCTGGCCGCGGCGGAGGACAAGGAGCTCGACGGGACCATCGCCGGCTACCAGGAGGCCTTCACCTGGTGGCGCCGGCCCGACCTGGTGACCGTCGCCGCCGTCCAGGGCCACGCCGTCGGCGCGGGCTTCCAGCTCGCCCTCGGCTGCGACCTGCGGGTGGTCGCCGAGGACGTCCAGTTCTCCATGAAGGAGACCTCGCTCGGCCTCGTCCCCGACCTCGGCGGCACCAAGCCGCTGACCGACCTGGTCGGCTACGCCCGGGCGCTGGAGATCTGCGCCACCGGCCGCTGGGTCGGCGCCGCGGAGGCCACCGCGATCGGCCTGGCCAACCTGGCCGTCCCGGCCGCCGAGCTGGACACCGCCGCCCGCGAGCTGGCCGCCGCCCTGCTCGCCGCGCCGCGCAACGCCGTCATCGAGACCAAGGCCCTCCTCCAGGGCGCCGCCGGTCGCTCCTACGACGAGCAGCGCACGGCCGAACGGGCGGCCCAGGCCCGCCGCCTGCGCGACCTGGCCGGCATCGGCGACTGACCGCCGGACCGCACCGAGGGGCCCGGCCCCGTGGGGACACCACCCACGGGGCCGGGCCCCTCGGCGTGGCGGCCGTCGGACTGCTCCGGGAGCGGAAATCGTGGCGAAATGCCAGAGTTGGAGCGATTTGCGATATAGCTGGAGCCGCACAACGGGAGATGAGCCATGTCTGACACTCCGACGCCCGCCACCCTGCACAAGAACCCCTCGGTCGGTGCCGCCGCGTCCTCGACGGGCGCGGACAGTGCGTTGGTCGGCGACCGCGGCCGCACCGCGCTGGCCGTCGGCGTGGTCGAGAAGATCGCCGGGATGGCCGCGCGCGAGGTCAGCGGCATCCACGCCCTCGGCTCCGGCCTCGCCCGCACCTTCGGCGCGATGCGCGACCGGGTCCCCGGCGGGCGGAGCAGCATCGGGCGCGGCATCAAGGCCGAGGTGGGGGAGAAGCAGACCGCCATCGACATCGCGCTGGTCGTCGAGTACGGCGTCGTCATCCCGGAACTCGCCCGCCAGGTGCGGGAGAACATCATCGACGCGGTCGAGCGGATGACCGGGCTGGAGGTCGTCGAGGTCAACATCGCCGTCAACGACGTCCACCTGCCCGACGAGCCCGACGTCGTGGAGGAGGAAGAGGAGGCCCCCTCCTCGGGGCAGCGACCCAAGCTGAAGTAGTCCGCAGCGGAAGACGAGGTGGAACGCATGAACCTGGCCATCGTCGGTCTGGTGGTGGGAATGGCCCTGGGCTTCGCCGGCTACTTCGGCGGGTTCGCGGCCTTCCTGCTGGTGGCCGCGCTCGGGGTGGTCGGATTCGTGGTCGGCCGTCTGCTGGAGGGCGACATCGAGCTCGGCGAACTCGGTGACCTGCTCCGCGGCCGCGACCGGCGGCGTTGATGGCCGCCCTCGTCCCGGCGCCCGCCCAGCGGGAGCCCGGCGCGCGCGGCCGGCTGCGGATCGCGGACCGCGTGTACGCCCGGATCGCCGCCCGGGCCGCCCGCGAGGCGCTCGCCGAGGCCTGGCGCGGCCGGACCGGGCGCGGCGGGCCGCCGACGGTCTCGGTGGGCGGGCAGGCCGCGCCGAGCGCCCCGGTCACCGTCCGGGTGGCCGTCGACCTGCCCTTCCCCGCCGACCTCACCGCTCTCGCCCGGGCCGTCCAGGACCGGATCACCGCCGACGTCCGGGCGCTGACCGGGACCAGGGTGGCCGAGGTCGTCGTGGTGATCGAGCACCTGGTGCCGGAGGTGGCGGGATGAGCGGGGCGAGCGGGACGAGCAGGACGAGCAGCTGGCGGGCCGGGGTGGGCCGGCGAGACGGCTGGGTCCCCGGCGGCGGGCGCTGCGGGGGGTCCACCGGGCCGGGCTGGAAGCACGGCCGGCCCGGCCAGGCCCTCGGACCGGCCTGTCACGGCGGTTGCTGGATGACCGGCCCCGTCGTGCGGAGGGCGCCGGCCGTGGCGCGCCGGGTCGGCCGGCCGGGGGCGGAGGGGCGGTCATGAGCGAGGAGCCCCCGGCCGGGCGGCCTGCGGTCGGGGAGCACCTCGCCGGGAAGCGCCTGGTCGGGGAGGACCCGGTCGGGGAGCGCTCGGTGGGGGAGCAGGTCGACGTGGCGCCGCCGGCCGAGGAGCCGGGGGTGAAGGTGCCGCGGTTGCGCGCGCCGCGCACCACGGCCGCCGCCGTGGTGGCGACCCTGCTGCTGGTGCTCGCCGTGGCCCTGCTGTACGACGTGGTGGCCGTGCGGACCGGGCACCCGGCCCGGAGGTGGCGCGCGGAGCTCGCCGACGAACTGGCCACCCGGCACCTCGACGACCTCGCGGTGCTGCTGGGCGCCGGCGCGGCCACGCTGCTCGGCGGGTGGCTGCTCTGGCTGGCGCTCGCCCCCGGGCTGAACCGCTGGCTGCCCCTGCGCCCGCACGGGGACACCGCGGCGGCCATCGACCGGTCCGGGGTGGCCGCCCTGCTCGCCGACCGGGCCGCGCTGCTGCCGGGCGTCGAGCACCTCAAGGTGCGGATCAACCGGCGCCGGGTGCGGATCGCGCTCGTCGGCCCGGCCGATCCGGCCTCGGTGGAGCGGCGGTTGCGCACGGAGCTGGCGACCGTGACGCTGGCCCGGCCGCTGCGGCTGGACGTCCGGACGGCGGGCCGCCGCAGGCGCGCGCGGGCCGACGCCGAAACGGCCGGCACGGCGGGCCCCGCCGGTCCGGCCGGTCCGGCCGGTCCCGTCGGTCCCGTCGGTCCCGAAGGTTCGACGGAGGGCGGTGACGGCGGGTGAGCCGGGCGACGGTCAACCGGCTGCTGCTGGGGGTGGTCGGGGCGGTGCTGCTGGCGTCCGGCGTGCTGGTGCTGGCGGGCGGGCTCGATCTGTACGGGCACCTCGGCGTCGACCCGCCGTCCTGGTGGCCGCTCACCTCGCCCGACCGGCCGGTGGTGAGCGCGGGCTCGCGCACCCGGTGGACCGGCGGGACCTGGTGGTGGCCGGTGGTGATCGCCGGGCTGGCCGTGGTGGTCGTGGGCACCGCCTGGTGGCTGGTGGCACAGCTGCGTCGCAGCGGCCCCACGACCGTCGCCCTGCCGACGCCCGGGGTGCCGGGGCTGCGGCTCCGGCTGCGGACCAGGGCGCTGGAGGAGGCCGTGGAGACCGGTGCGGTCACCCTGCCGGAGGTCGAGCGGGTGGGCGTCCGGCTGGTCCGCGGGCGACGGCACCCCCGGTTGCGGGCGGCCGTCCGGATGACCCCGGGCGGTGATCCGGCCGCGCTCGCCGAGCACTTCGAGACCGGCCCGCGCACCGGGGCGCGGGCCAGTCTGGGGCTGCCGGAGCTGCCGGCGGACCTGCGGATCCGGGTGGTCGCGGCCCGGCCGGAGGTCACCGGACGGCAGCACCGCCGGCGCAAGCAGTCACGCGTGGTCTGACCCGGCCGGGGTCCGCCCCGGGCCCCCGGTCCGGGGCGCTGACCCCGGCCGAGGGGCGCGGTCGAGGGCCGCACGCCGGGCCGGTGCTCCGATGCGCCTCGGCGTCAGAGTCCGCGCAGCGCGCCGCCTGTGTCCAGGCGTCAGAGCCCGCGCAGGGCGCCGCCGTCCACCGGGACCATCACGCCGGTGAGATAGGAGGCGGCGGGGGAGAGCAGGAAGGCGGCGACCCTACCGAACTCCTCCGGGGTGCCGTAGCGGCCGAGCGGGATCGCGGCGCTGTGGTGGGCGCGGGCGGCCTCCGCGTCGCCGCCGAGCGCGTCCAGCTCGCGGACCCGGTCGGTGTCGATCCGGGCCGGGAGCAGGCCGACCACCCGGATGCCGCGCGGCCCGAGCTCGTCGGCCAGCGACTTGGCCGCCATCGCCAGGCCCGGGCGCAGACCGTTGGAGATGCCGAGGCCGGGGATCGGCTGGCGGACGGACGCGGAGAGCACGAAGCCGATCACGCCGCCCTCGCCGAGTGCCCCGGCGGCGGCGCGGGCGATCCGCAGGGCGCCGAGGAAGACCGACTCGAAGGCGTCCCGCCACGCCTCCTCGGGGGTGCTGACGACCGGTCCGGCCTGCGGTCCGCCGACGCTGATCAGGATGCCGTCGAGCCGGCCGAAGCGCTCGACGGCGGCGGCGACCAGCCGGTCGGCGGTCCCCGGGTCGGCGTTGTCGGCGACCAGCCCGTGCACCGCGTCGGTCCCGCCGCCGAGGGCGGCGAGTTCGGCGACGGCGGCGTCCACGGCCGGCGCGCCGCGGCCGGTGACCAGCACCCGGGCGCCGTCGGCGGCGAGTTCGCGCGCGGTCGCCAGCCCCAGGCCCCGGGTCGCGCCGGTGACCACGTACACCTTGTTCTGCAGTCCAAGATCCATGGGAGCCATCCTGCCCGGTGGCCCCGGACGGCGGGTAGCGGGGCGCGACGGCGCCGACCGGCTGGTCCGTGGCCGAATCATCACGATCCTTGGCCGAAAGTTGACGGCGGTACAAAAGTTAGGCAAACCTACCCTTGCTTCAGCCGCCCTCCCCTCGATCACGGAGTCGTCATGCCCGAGTACCACCCGACCGTCCTGGCCCCGGGGGGAGCCGCGGACGCGCCGGAGGACGCCGCGCGCAGAACCCGCGTCGCCGGCGCCGTCGCCGCCGTCTGCCTGCTCTGGGGGAGCAGCGCCTGGACCGCCGGGCACCTGCACACCGATCCCACGCTGCACACCGTGGCGCTCTTCGGTCACCTGGCCGCGCTGGTGGTCGGCTTCGGGGCCGTGCTGGCGATCGACTACTACGGCCTGCTCTGGGTGCTGGGCCGGCGCAGCCTGCGCGAGGTGGTCGACTTCACCTCCCCGCTGCACGTGCCGGTCTGGGGCGGGCTGCTCGGGCTGACGCTCAGCGGTGCGCTGCTGGAGCCGCACCTGGACGCCGGGCTGACGCAGCTCAAGCTCCTCCTGGTGCTGGTGATCGCCCTGAACGGCGTGTACGCCACCACCCTGCACCGGCGGCTCGCGGCCTACGGCGAGCGCCGGCCCCCGGCCCGGCTGCTCGTCCGGGGTGCGGCGTCCGCCCTGATCTCGCAGGTCGGCTGGTGGGGGGCCGTGGTGATCGGCTTCTACAACACCCAGCACTGACCCGCCCGGCCCCCGGCCCGGCCCCCGGCCCGGCCCCGGTCACCGGCGGGCCGGGCCGCGGGCGCTGGCGTTGACGTCGGCGTCAAGGTCTACCGTCGTTCCCGGCGGCGTTCGAACGGCTGCCGGAAGGGCGGGGTCCGGACATGCGGATCGGTGAACTGGCGAAGCGGGCGGGGACGACCACGCGGGCGCTGCGGTACTACGAGCAGCTCGGGCTGCTCCCGGCCCGCCGGGCCGGCAACGGGTACCGCGCCTACGGCGAGGAGGACCTGCGGCTGCTCCGGCAGATCCGCACCCTGCAGGACTTCGGCTTCGGCCTGGAGGAGACCAGGCCGTTCGTCGAGTGCCTGCAGGCGGGCCATCCGCACGGCGACTCCTGCCCGGCCTCGCTGGAGGTCTACCGGAAGAAGCTGTCCGAACTGGACGACTGCATCGCCCGGCTCCAGGAGGTCCGCTCCCAGGTGTCCGAGCAGTTCGCCCGGGCCGAGCGGGAGCGCGACGCGCTGGCCGCCGGGGCCCTCACGGAGCCGCCGCAGTGCGAGTGGGCCGCGTCGGCGGCCCCCGACCGGATCGAAGGGGAGACGAGGTAGCAGATGATGGGGATCGCGGGAGTCACGACGGTGACGGACGAGACCTTCGCCGCCGAGGTGCTGGCCGCCGAGGGACCGGTGCTGGTGGACTTCACGGCGGACTGGTGCCCGCCCTGCCGCCAGATGGTGCCGGTCCTGGCGGACATCGCCCGGGAGGAGGCGCACCGGCTGACCGTGGTCAGCCTGGACGTCGACCGCAATCCGGAGACCCAGGCGGCCTACGGCGTGCTGTCGATGCCGACGCTGATGGTGTTCCGCGGCGGCGAGCCGGTGAAGTCGGTGGTCGGCGCCCGGGCCAAGGCCCGGCTGCTGCGCGACCTGGCGGACGTGCTCTGACCGCTGCCCGCCGGGCGTGATCCGGAAGACGGACCCTAGGCGGGGACGGCGACCGTGAGGCCCTCGGCCTCGGCGGCATCCTTGCGGCGGTCCTTGGCCTCGCGCCGCGCCATCACCACGAACCCGACCGGGATCAGCGCGGTGAACAGCCACCACTGGATCGCGTACGCCATGTGCGGGCCGATGTCGGAGTGGTTGGGCTCGGGCAGCAGCTCGGGCTGGTCGGCCGGGGCCGGCTCGGTGGCGGTGAGCTCCAGGTAGCCGCCCAGCAGGGCGGCACCGGTCTCCTTCGCCTGCTGGGCGGTGCTGATCAGGTTGAACTGCCGGTCGGGCAGTCCGGCCCGGTCCTTGATGCTGCCGGTGGCGGTCTCGTCGGCGCGCAGCCGGCCGGTCAGGGTCACCTGGCCGGCCGGTGCCGCCGGGACCTGCGGGTAGTCGACGGCGGAGGTTCCGGAGGCCACCCAGCCGCGGTTGACCAGGACGCTCCCGCGGCCGTCGGCGAGCACCAGCGGGGTGACCACGAAGTAGCCGATCTTGTCGCCGCTGGAGTCGGTCCGCTTGCGGACCACGAACTCGTGCGCCGTGTCGTACTGCCCGGTGGCCGTCACGGAACGCCAGGTGAGGCCCTTGGGGACCGCGAAGCCGGGCTCGGGCGACAGGGTGTCGAACGGCACGGGACGGTCGGTGAGGGCCTGGGCGATCAGCTCGTTGCGGTCCACCCGTGCCTCGTGGCGGTGCAGCTGCCAGAACCCCAGCCGGATCGTCGTGGGGATCAGCAGCAGGGCGATCAGCAGGGTGATCAGCCAGCGCCGGGAGAGCAGAAAACGGTACACATGGGCACGGTACGCCCTGCTCACAACCGGCTCACGCACCGGGGTGCGGGGCGACCTCGCGCAACAACTGGAGGAAGGCGTCCTCGCCGACCACGGGGGTGCCGACCTCGCGGGCCTTGCGAGCCTTGCCGCTCCAGCTGTCCGGTTCGTTGGTCACCAGCAGGCTGGTGAGCCGGCTGACCGAGCCGGCGATGTGCAGACCGGCCTCGACGGCGCGGTCCTCCAGCACCTCGCGGTCGGTGGCGGTGTCGCCGGTGAACGCCACCCGCATGCCCTGGACCAGCGGCTTGCCGTCCTCCCAGCGGCCCGGGTTCGGGTACGGGCAGGGCGGGCGCTTCCTGGCCTGCCGGTAGGCCGCGCCGGTCCAGGAGGCCCGGGAGGGGGAGGCGGGCGCGTCCTCGCCGAGGTCGGTGACGGCCACACAGGACTGCAGCGGCAGCGGGACGCCCCCGGAGCGGGCCAGGTGCAGGCTGGGGCGGAACGCCTCGGCGAGCACCCGGGCGTCGTCCAGCGCGTTGTGCGCCTGCCGCTGGTGGACGCCGAAGTGCGCGGCGAGAGAGGAGAGCTTGCCGTTGGGCAGCGGCAGCCGCAGGTCGCGGGCGAGCACCATGGTGCACAGCCGCTGGTCGACCGGGGCGCGCAGACCGGCCCGGGAGAACTCGCGGGAGATCATGTTCCAGTCGAAGAGCGCGTTGTGGGCGACCATCACCCGGCCGCGCAGCCGCTCGGCGAACTCGTCGGCGATCTCCGGGAAGGTGGGCGCGCCGGCCAGCAGGTCGCCGGTGAGGCCGTGGATCCAGACCGGGCCCGGGTCCCGCTCGGGGTTGACCAGGGTGTACCAGTGGTCGGTGACCTCGCCCTCGTCGTCCAGTTGGTAGACGCCCGCCGAGATGACGCGGTCCGTCCGGCCGAGGCCGGTGGTCTCGACGTCCACCACCGCGAAACCGCCGGCGGGCGCGGCGGACCGCTGGGCCGGGAGGGGAGCGGTCCGCGGTGCTGCGCCGGGGGTCTCGGGCTGGATCGCGTACATGGTGCAACAGAATAAGGCCCGGCGAGGACCGCGGAGGGCGGTCCGCCCGGGTCCGCGGCTGTCCGGAATGTTGCCGGGGACTGGCCGGAATAGAGTGGACGGTGCAGTCGTCGTACACCAGGTCGATTGTTTCCCGGTCGCCCGCGACACCCCTGCGGACGCCTCTGCGAAGGACGAACCCTCATGCGCGCCACGGTCATCCACGGCCCCAACGACATCCGGATCGAGCAGGTGCCGGACGCGATCGTCCAGCAACCGACCGACGCGGTGGTGCGGGTGGTGAACGCCTGCATCTGCGGCAGCGACCTGTGGGCCTACCGCGGTGTCGCCGCGCGGGTGGCGGGGCAGCGGATCGGGCACGAGTTCCTCGGCGTGGTCGAGGAGGCCGGCGCCGAGGTGCGCGACTTCCGTCCGGGCGACCTGGTGGTGGCGCCGTTCGTCTGGTCGGACGGCACGTGTGACTTTTGTCGCGAAGGGCTCCAGACCTCCTGTCCGCACGGCGGCTTCTGGGGCCAGGTCGGCTCGGACGGCGGCCAGGGCGAGGCCGTGCGCGTCCCGTTCGCGGACGGCACCCTGGTGAAGCTGCCCAAGGAGGCCCAGGGCGACGAGAAGCTGCTGCCGGGGCTGCTGGCGCTGTCCGACGTGATGGCGACCGGTCACCACGCGGCGGTCTCGGCGCGGGTCCGGCCGGGCGCCACGGTGGCGGTGGTCGGGGACGGCGCGGTGGGCCTGTGCGGGGTGCTGGCCGCGCACCGGCTGGGCGCCGGTCGGATCATCGCGCTGGGCCGGCACACCGCCCGGACCGACCTGGCCCGCCGCTTCGGCGCGACCGACGTGGTCGCCGAGCGCGGCGAGGCGGCGATCGAGGCGGTCCGCGAGCTGACCGGCGGGCACGGCGCGCACGCCGTGCTGGAGGCGGTCGGCACCGAGGAGTCGATGCGCACCGCCGTGTCGATCGCCCGGGACGGCGGCGCGGTCGGCTACGTGGGCGTGCCGCACGGCGGCAGCGCGGGTGTGGACATCGGTCAGATGTTCGGCCGAAACGTTTCGCTCAACGGCGGCGTCGCCCCGGCCCGCGCCTACATCCCGGAGCTGCTGCCGGACGTCCTCAACGGCGTCATCGAGCCGGGCCTGGTCTTCGACCGCACGGTGGACCTGGACGGCGTTCCGGACGGCTACCGGGCGATGGACGACCGTTCGGCGCTGAAGGTGCGCATCGCCTTCTGATCCACCACCGCCACCGGGCCTCCCGCACAGGGGTCCTGACGCACCGCCAGGGGCGGCACCGACTCGTCGGAGCCGCCCCTTCGGCGTGCCCGGATACGGTGGTTTTCGGCCAATCGATTAGTGCAGAGGGGTGAACGTCTGGCTGGTCACGGTCAAACCCTTTCGGCTTACGCGCCACCCTCCTAGCATTGCGCGGCGCGCATCCGGACTGTGACGCCGCTCACGTCCGATCGTTCCACTGGTGCGACCACTACGCCGAACGAGTGAGGAGTCAGAGTGGAATCGCCGCCGATCGACACCACCGCCACCGAAACCCAACTCATCGAGGAGAGTGTGGAGTTCCGCACCCTCCGCTACTCGTTCCGGAGCTTCGCCTTTCCGGTCACCATCGGTTTCGTGCTCTGGTACCTGCTCTACGTCCTGCTCTCCAGCTACGCCCCCGGCCTGATGGGCACCAAGGTCGTCGGACACATCAACGTCGCCCTCGTCCTCGGACTGCTCCAGTTCGTCACCACCTTCACCATCGCGGCCTGGTACGCGCGCTACGCCGACCGGAGGCTGGACCCGCCCGCGGCCGCCATCCGCGAGGCGCGCGGCGCCGTCGTCCACGCCCCCCGGGAGGCCGCCGAATGAACCTGCTCGCCACCTCCGCCACCGACCACCGCGGCCTCACGATGACCCTGTTCGGGATCTTCGTGCTCGCCACCCTCGGCATCACGGTCTGGGCCGGCCGGCAGACCAAGGACGCCGCCGACTTCTACGCCGGCGGCCGCGGCTTCTCCGGCTTCCAGAACGGCCTCGCCATCTCCGGCGACTACATGTCCGCGGCGTCGTTCCTCGGCATCGCCGGCGCCATCGCGCTGTTCGGCTACGACGGCTTCCTGTACTCCATCGGCTTCCTGGTGGCCTGGCTGGTCGCCCTGCTGCTGGTCGCCGAACCGCTGCGCAACTCCGGCCGCTACACCATGGCCGACGTGCTGGCCTTCCGGATGCGCCAGCGCCCGGTGCGCACCGCCGCCGGCATCTCCACCATCGTGGTGTCGATCTTCTACCTGCTCGCCCAGATGGTCGGCGCCGGCAGCCTGGTCGCGCTGCTCCTCGGGGTCAGCGGGGACGGCGCCAAGCGGTGGACCATCGTCGCGGTCGGCGCGCTGATGGTCCTCTACGTCGCCATAGGGGGAATGAAGGGCACCACCTGGGTGCAGATCGTCAAGGCCGTCCTGCTGATCGCCGGCACCGCCCTGATGACCGTCCTGGTGCTGGCCAAGTACCACTTCAACATCTCCACCCTGCTCGGCGCCGCCGCCGACGCCAGCGGCAAGGCCAACGCCTTCCTGGAGCCGGGACTGAAGTACGGCGCCACCGGCACCAGCAAGCTCGACTTCCTCAGCCTCGGCCTCGCGCTCGTGCTGGGCACCGCCGGCCTGCCGCACATCCTGGTCCGCTTCTACACCGTGCCCACCGCCAAGGCCGCCCGGAAGTCCGTGCTCTGGGCGATCGGGATCATCGGCGGCTTCTACCTGATGACCCTCGCCCTCGGCTTCGGCGCGGCCGCGCTGGTCGGCCCCAAGGCGATCAAGGCCGCCAACGCGGCCGGCAACACCGCGGCCCCGCAGCTCGCCGAGGAGCTCGGCGGCGGCGCGGGCACCACCGGGGGCGCCGTCCTCCTCGCGGTGATCTCCGCGGTCGCCTTCGCCACCATCCTCGCCGTGGTCGCCGGACTCACCCTCGCCTCCTCGGCCTCCTTCGCCCACGACCTCTACGCCAACGTCATCCGGCGCGGCAAGGTCTCCGAGCGCGAGGAGGTGCACGTGGCCAAGTGGGCCGCCGCCGGGATCGGCGCGGTGGCGATCGTGCTCAGCCTCTTCGCCGACAAGCTGAACACCGCCGCCCTGGTCGCCCTGGCCTTCGCGGTCGCCGCCTCGGCGAACCTGCCCACCCTGCTGTACTCGCTCTTCTGGAAACGGTTCAACACCGTCGGCGCGGTCAGCTCCGTCTACGCCGGACTGATCAGCTCGGTGCTGCTGGTGACCTTCTCGCCGGTCGTCTCCGGGGGGAAGAACTCGCTCTTCACCCACTCCGACTTCCACTGGTTCCCGCTGGAGAACCCCGGCCTGGTCTCCATCCCGATCGGCTTCCTCGCGGGCTGGATCGGCACCGTGCTCTCCCGTGAAGAGGCCGACCCGGCGAAGTACGCTGAACTGGAGGTCCGCTCACTGACCGGACTGGGCGCCCACTGACGAACGGGTGATGACTAAGCTGGCCCGGCCCCGCCGTGACGGTGGCCGGGCCGGCCGCTCCCCCAGGCGGCACCTCACTCGGGAAGGGACCGCCGTGCTGCTCGACACCTTCGGCCGCCGCGCCGTCGACCTGCGGGTCTCCCTCACCGACCGGTGCAACCTGCGCTGCACCTACTGCATGCCCGAACAGGGCCTCCAGTGGCTGGCCAAGCCCGAACTGCTCACCGACGAGGAGATCGTCCGGCTGGTCACGGTCGCGGTGCGCGACCTCGGCGTCCAGGAGGTCCGCTTCACCGGCGGCGAGCCGCTGCTGCGCCCCGGACTGGTCGGCATCGTCCAGGCCTGCGCCGACCTCGACCCGCGCCCCGAGCTCTCGCTCACCACCAACGGCATCGGACTCGCCCGGACCGCGGCGGCACTGCGCACGGCCGGCCTGGACCGGGTCAACGTCTCGCTCGACACCCTCGACCCGGACACCTTCCACACCCTCACCCGCCGCCGGCGCCACCACGACGTGCTGGACGGCCTGGCCGCCGCCGAGGCCGCCGGGCTCACCCCGGTCAAGCTCAACGCGGTGCTGATGCGCGGGGTCAACGAGGACGAGGCGCCCGCGCTGCTCGCCTGGTGCCTGGAGCGCGGCTACGAACTGCGGTTCATCGAGCAGATGCCGCTGGACGCCCAGCACGGCTGGGACCGCTCCTCGATGATCACCGCGGAGGAGATCCTGGAGCGGCTGTCGGCCCGCTTCGACCTGACCCCCGAGCCCTCCGCCACCCGCGGCGCGGCCCCCGCCGAACGCTGGCTGGTCGACGGCGGCCCGGCCCGGGTCGGGGTGATCGCCTCGGTGACCCGCCCGTTCTGCCGCGCCTGCGACCGCACCCGGCTCACCGCCGACGGCCAGGTCCGCAACTGCCTCTTCGCCACCGGCGAGACCGATCTGCGCACCGCGCTGCGCTCCGGCGCCGACGACGCCGAACTGGCCGCCCTCTGGCGCACGGCGATGTGGGGCAAGAAGGCGGGCGCCGGCATCGACGCCCCGGACTTCCACCAGCCCGACCGCCCGATGTCGGCGATCGGCGGCTGAGGGCCGCGAGGGGCCTAACCGGCCTCGGGGGTCCACCCGGCGAAGGGGAGGACCTCCTTGAGGAAGCCGCGGACGCCGAGGAACTGCGAGAGGTGCTCGCGGTGCTCGTCACAGGCGAGCCAGGTCTTGCGGCGGTCCGGGGTGTGCAGCTTGGGGTTGTTCCAGACCAGCACCCAGACGGCGTCCGCGCGGCAGCCCTTGGCGGAGCAGATCGGGGTCTGCGGCTGGGGGGCGTCGGGGAGCAGCATCGGAGTCCTCGGGCGGTCGGCGGGTGTCGTCACCGCCAGTCTGTCACGCCCCGCAGAGCCCCCTGCCCCGCCGAACCGACCGCCCCGCAGAGCCCCCCTCGCGAGCGAGCCGAAGGGCCGCGCCGGTGCCGAAAGGGAGAGCGCGAGGACGACGTGAGGTACGAGCGGCGTTGGAGCGCCGACCGTCGGCACCGGATCCAAGCGGCCCGGAGGCGAGCCGAGCGGCAAAAGAAGGGCGCCGGGCATGGCGACGCCGGGCAGCCACGGGGGGAGCCGCCCGGCGTCGGTCCGTCGCTCCGACGGGGGATGCGGAGCGCGTACGCAGTATGTCACGGTCGGGGCCGGGTATGGGGAGGTCTTGCATGATTAATCTGAGCTTCTTTTGAGCTTTCCGCCTTGGCAAGGGGTGGAAAGTCGCTCAAAACGGACAGTCAGCTCTGGCTCTGTGAAGAATCGGTGGGCACACGGCCGGCCCCATCAGTACCGTGCGTCACATTCGCACCGCCACCACCGGTGCCACCGGGCCCCAGCATCAGCGGCGTCTCCGGCGGCAGGTCGAAGGTGGACGGCAGGCCCGGCGCGCGCTCCCGGCCCGCGTTGGCGAGCAGCACCGCGAAGTACGGCAGCAGCACCCCGCCCGCCAGCGCCGCGAGCGCCAGCCACCGCTGGACGTCCCACAGCACCACCGCGAGCAGGACGCAGACCGTCCGCAGCAGCATCGAGGCGACGTACCGGCGCTGCCGGCCGCGGACGTCCTCGGTGAGGCTGCTGCGGGCCCCCGTGATCCGGTAGACCTGCTCGGCCTCGGTGCTCTTGCCCATGTCCCTACCGCCCTCGTCCGCGCACCCGCGCGCCTCGCCGCGCGGCCTTCTCACGGTACGCCCGGAGCCGACCGCCGACGAGACCGGGGCGGGCGGACACGCCCCCGTTAGGCCTGGGAGAGGTACTCCGGCGGCACCGCGTCCGTCAGCCAGACCCCGTTGGCGCTCACCCGGAACTCGTGGCCCGCCGCGGCCATCGCGGCCGTGTCCACCAGGAGCACCACCGGGCGGCCGTGCCGGGAGCCCACCGCGGTCGCCGTGCCGGCGTCGGCGGACAGGTGGACGTCCCGGCGGGCCATCGGGCGCAGCCCCTCCCGGAAGATCGCGTCCAGGTTCCGGGTCGCGGTGCCGTGGAACAGCACCGGCGGGGGCTCGGCGGCGGCCAGACCGAGGTCGACCGCCACCGTGTGCCCCTGGCTGGCCCGGATCGAGAGGCCGTCGGGCGAGTAGGCGAACCGGCGCTTGTTGTTGTGCGCCACCACGTGGTCCAGCTCAGCCCTGCTCAGCCGGGTGCCCCGGGCCGCCAGCGCGGAGAGCAAGACGTCCACCCGCACCCAGCCGGCCGGGTCCAGGGCGATCCCGACCCGCTCCGGCTCGTGCCGCAGGATCCGCGACAGCATCTTGCTCGTCCTGACCGTGCGCTTCTCGTCCATGCCCCTCGATCCTCCCCGGTGGTCGCCCTGCCTACGAGGCCTGGCTGACCGAACTCATGTTGAAGCCCGCGACCCGGACCGGCGGCATCGCCGTCCGGGTGAACCAGTCGCCCCACTCGCGCGGCAGGCAGCGCTCGGTGCGGCCCACCTCGGTGATCCGGCCGAGCAGGTCCACCGGCGACTCGTTGAAGCGGAAGTTGTTGACCGCCCCGACCACCTCGCCGTTCTCCACCAGGTAGACGCCGTCCCTGGTCAGTCCGGTCAGCAGCAGGGTCGCCGGGTCCACCTCGCGGATGTACCAGAGGCAGGTGAGCAGCAGGCCGCGCTCGGTGCGGGCGATCATCTCCTCCAGGGTCGGCGCGGCCTCCCGGCCGGCCGTCTCCAGGACGAGGTTGTCGACCGCCGGGCGCACCGGCAGGCCGCCCAGCGCGGCCGAGTGGCGGCTGGTGACCAGCGAGGCCAGTTCGCCGTCCCGGATCCAGTCGGTGGCGGTCAGCGGCAGGCCGTTGTCGAACACCGAGGCCTCGTCCTCACTGGCGTGGGCCAGCACGAACGGCGCGGACTCCAGGCCCGGCTCGGCCGGGTCGGAGCGCAGGGTCAGCGGCAGCCCGGCCAGCTTGTCGCCGATCCGGGTGCCGCCGCCGGGCCGGGAGAAGACCGTCCGGCCCTCGAAGGCGTCCCGGCCGCCCGCCGACCAGGCCAGGTAGACCATGAGGTCGGCGACGGCGGACGGCGGCAGCAGCGTCTCGTAGCGGCCGGCCGGAAGGTCGATCCGCCGCGCGCCCCAGCCGAGCCGCCGGGTCGCCTCGGCGTGCAGCGCCGTGACGTCCACGTCGGCGAAGTCCCGGGTGGCGGCGCCGACCCAGGCCGAGCCGGACAGGTCGGCGGTCTTGGCGTTCAGCTCGACCGTGCCGGTCGGCTGGTCGTGCCGCAGCCGCAGGCCGGTGGAGGTGCCCAGGTAGCTGGAGACCAGCTCGTGCCGGGCGAAGCCGTACAGCAGCTCGCCCCGCCCGGCGGCGTCGGCGAAGGCCCGGCCGAGGGCGGGCGCGAGCCGGGCGAACACCTCGATCGAGGTCTCCGCCGGCGGCTCGGTGAAGTGCGGGGAGTTCGCCTGCTCGGCGGCGGTGACCAGCGGCCGGGCGTCCTCGGCCGGGCCGGCCGCGCGGGCGGCCTCCTCGGCGGCCAGGACCAGCTCCGCCACCTCGTCCGCCACGACGGCCTCGCGGGAGACCACGCCGGAGGCGGTGCCCTCGGCGCCGGCCACCGTGGCGACCACGGTGAGTCGGCGGCCCCGGGTGACGCCGTTGGTGGTGAGGGCGTTGCCGGCCCAGCGCAGGTTGGCGGTCGACTCCTCGTCGGCGATCACCACGCAGCCGTCGGCGCGGGAGAGGCCGAGCGCCAGCTCGACGAGTTCGTGGGGCTGCGTCGCGGTCATCAGTGACCCGCCTCCTGCTGGGTGTTGAGCACGTTGACGTTGCGGAACAGCGCCGAGGGGCAGCCGTGGCTGACCGCGGCGACCTGGCCGGGCTGTGCCTTGCCGCAGTTGAAGGCGCCGCCCAGTACGTAGGTCTGCGGGCCGCCGACGGCCGTCATCGAGCCCCAGAAGTCGGTGGTGGTCGCCTGGTAGGCGAAGTCCTTCACCTGGCCGGCGAGTTCGCCGTTCCTGATGGCGTACGCGCGCTGCCCGGTGAACTGGAAGTTGTAGCGCTGCATGTCGATCGACCAGGAGCGGTCGCCGACGATGTACAGGCCGTTCTCGACGCCCGCGAACAGGCCCTCGGTGGACGGGCCGTCGGCGGCCGGCCGGAGCGAGACATTGGCCATCCGCTGCACCGGAACGTGTGCGGGGGAGTCGGCGAAGGCGCAGCCGTTGGACCGCCCGAGGCCCTTGAGCCCGGCCATCGCCCGGTCGAGCTGGTAGCCGACCAGCACGCCGTCCTTGACGAGGTCCCAGGACTGCGCGGCCACCCCCTCGTCGTCGTAGCCGACGGTGGACAGGCCGTGCTCGGCGGTGCGGTCGCCGGTGACGTGCATCAGCTCGGAGCCGTACCGCAGCGAGCCGAGCTTGTCGAAGGTGGCGAAGGAAGTGCCGGCGTAGGCGGCCTCGTAACCGAGGGCGCGGTCCAGCTCGGTGGCGTGGCCGATCGACTCGTGGATGGTCAGCCAGAGGTTGGACGGGTCGATCACCAGGTCGTAGCGGCCCGGCTCGACGCTCGGCGCCTTCCGCTTCTCCGCCAGCAGGACGGGCAGCTCGGCGAGTTCGGCGTCCCAGTCCCAGCCGGTGCCCGCCAGGTACTCCCACCCGCGGCCCACCGGCGGGGCCAGGGTGCGCATCGACTCGAAGGCGCCGGTGCGCCCGTCCACCGAGGTGGCCTCCAGCACCGGGTGCAGCCGGATCCGCTGCTGGGTGGTGACGGTGCCCGCGGTGTCCGCGTAGAACTTGTTCTCCTGCACGGTCAGCAGCGTCGCCTGGACGTGCGAGACGCCCTCGGCGGCCAGCAGCCGTGAGCTCCAGTCGGCGAGCAGCGCGGTCTTCTCGGCGTCCGGCACCTCGAAGGGGTTCACCTCGTACGCGGACACCCAGGTGACGTCCCGGTGCACCGGCTCCGCGGCCAGCTCCACCCGCTCCGCCGACCCCGCTGCGCGGCTGATCCCGCCGGAGAGCCGGGCCACCGCGACGGCCTGCTCGGCCACCTGTGCCGCCGCGTCCGTCGTGAGGTCCACCCCGGCGGCGAAGCCCCAGGCGCCGTCCAGCAGCACCCGGACGGCGAAGCCGAGCTGGACGCTGTCGGAGGTGCCGGACGGCCGGGCGTCGCGCAGCCGCCAGGAGGCGCTGCGGACCCGCTCCAGGCGGAAGTCGGCGTGCGCGGCACCGAGTTCACGGGCCCGGGCGAGGGCGGCGTCGGCGAGGGTGCGCAGCGGGTAGGAGAGGAAGAGCGGGTCGACCGCGCGCGGGGCGCTGCCGCGGGTCGGGGGCGTGCTGGTCGGGGGCAGCGGAGGCAATCGGGCTCCCTGGTCGGGGGGACGGCGGTGCGGCACCCCCGGTGAACAGGGGTACCCGCACGGCATCATGGCCCGTCACAGGGGTTTCGGCCAGCGCATTTCCCCGGCGTGGCCCGCCCGCCGCGCCCGCCGGCCGCGCCCCCGACCACCGTGCCGGCCGCCCCCGCCGCGGGCCGGGGGAACGGGTCGGGGCGGGCCGGGGGAACGGCCGGGAAGGGCTGAGCAGCGGCCGCTCAGACCGCGCCCTCCCACCAGCCGTCCAGCTCCGGCGGACTGTCGACGTCCACCCGCTCGCCGGGGCGCGGCACCGCCAGCCGCACGCCCTGCTCCTTGGCCTCCACCAGCAGCCGCTCGATCGGCTCGGCCCACGGGTGCAGGCCCAGGTTGAAGGTGCACCAGTGCACCGGCACCAGCAGCCCGGCGTTCAGCTCGCGATGGGCGAGGACGGCGTCCTCCGGCGTCATGTGGATGTCCGCCCACGCCGGGTCGTACGCGCCGACCTGGACCAGCGCGGCGTCGAACGGGCCGTGCTCGGCGCCGATCCGGGCGTAGCCCTCGAAGTAGCCGGAGTCGCCGGTGTAGTAGATCCGGCGGTTCGGACCGGCGACCACCCACGAGCCCCAGAGCGTGGTGTTGCGGGTCAGGCCGCGGCCGGAGAAGTGGTGGGCGGCGGTCAGGGTGAGCGCGAGGTCGCCCAGCGTGCAGGTCTCGTCCCAGTCCAGCTCGATGATCCGGTGCTCGGGCACGCCCCAGCGGCGCAGGTGCGCGCCGATGCCGAGCGGCACCGCGAACGGCGCGGACTGGCTGCGCACCAGCCGTCGCACGGTCGCCATGTCCAGGTGGTCGTAGTGGTCGTGCGAGATCAGCACCGCGTCCACCTGCGGCAGCTCCTCCAGCTCCACCGGCACCGGGTGCAGCCGGCGCGGGCCGACCTGGGCGGCGGGAGAGCAGCGCTCGCTCCAGATCGGGTCGAGCAGGACCCGCGAGCCCTCGATCTCGACCAGGGCCGAGGCGTGCCCGTACCAGGTGACCGCCACGCCCGCGGCCGCCGGGCCGGAGCCTTCGGCCGGGCGGACGGTGGGCACCGGACGGCTCGGCGTCCGGCCGTCGCGCCGGAACAGCGCCCGGCGCACGGTCTCCACGTCGATGCCCGACTGGGCGGCCGGCCGGGCCAGCTCGGAGGGCGCGTTGTGGAAGACCCCGTCGCGGTACTGCGGGGAGTTGCGCAGCCGCTCCTCCCGCTCGCCGTCCGGCCGCCGGCCGAACGCCGCCGGCAGGTCGCGCAGCGCCCAGGCGACCGCTCCCGCGCCGGCCGCCAGCGCGGCCAGGGCCACCAGTCGTCCGCGCCGGTGGGTGCCCCCGGCCTGTGCCTCGCTCATTCCGCGCTCCGCATCCGCTCGTCGCCGGGGCCGTGTCCGGCCGTGGGCCCGGGTCGGCCCCGGTGCGGCGGCCCCGGCATCGTGCCGCACCAGGGGGCACAACGGGCGCGCCCCGCTGCCGGGTTCCCGGACGTGCGGCTCAGTGGACACGACAATACGGCCCCACCGGAAGGGGGAACGGAGGGAAATCCGCCCCGGACCGGATTGTCGGGTACCAACAGTTCCGCCGGTGCGGCGCTGTGGGAGCCCGATTCGTCGCCGCGCCGGGGCGACCGATAGCGTCACACCGCGTACATCGTTGCGACGTACGCGGACATCACGGAGTGGTACGCGGGCATCACGGCGTGCGCACACAACGGAGAGAGGTGGATCGTTGAGCCGCTCGGTTCTCGTCACCGGAGGAAACCGGGGCATCGGCCTCGCGATCGCCCTGGCCTTCGCCGAGGCGGGCGACAAGGTCGCCATCACCAGCCGGTCGGGGGAGGTTCCCGAGCAGCTGGCCAAGTTCGACGTGCTCGCGGTGCGCTGCGACATCACCGACAGCGCCCAGGTCGACGCCGCCCTGACCGAGGTCGAGGCCGCCCACGGCGGTGCGGTCGAGGTGCTGGTCGCCAACGCCGGCGTCACCAACGACACCCTGCTGCTGCGGATGTCGGAGGAGGCCTTCACGTCCGTCGTGGACACCAACCTCACCGGCACCTTCCGCGTGGTGAAGCGCGCGTCCAAGCTGATGATGCGCGCCCGCAAGGGCCGTATCGTGCTGATCTCCTCGGTCGTCGGCCTCTCCGGCTCGCCGGGCCAGTCCAACTACGCCGCGTCCAAGGCCGGCCTGGTCGGCTTCGCCCGTTCGCTGGCGCGCGAGCTCGGCCCGCGCAACATCACCGTCAACGTGGTCGCTCCCGGCTTCGTGGACACCGACATGACCGCGGTGCTCACCGACGAGCGCCGCGCGGAGATCGTCGCCGACGTGCCGCTGGGCCGTTACGCGGCGCCCGCCGAGGTCGCTTCCACCGTGCGGTTCCTCGGTTCGGACGAGGCCGCGTACATCACCGGAGCCGTCATTCCCGTGGACGGCGGATTGGGCATGGGTCACTGAGTCATGAGCGGAATCCTTGAGGGCAAGCGCATCCTGATCACGGGTGTGCTGATGGAGTCCTCCATCGCCTTCCACACCGCCAAGCTGGCCCAGGAGCAGGGCGCCGAGGTCATCCTCACCGCCTTCCCGCGGCCGAGCCTGACCGAGCGCATCGCCAAGAAGCTGCCGAACCCGGTCAAGGTGCTGGAGCTGGACGTCTCCAGCGAGGAGCAGCTGGCCGGCATCGCCGACCAGGTGCGCGAGCACCTGCCGAGCCTGGACGGCATCGTCCACTCGATCGGCTTCGCCCCGCAGGACGCCCTGGGCGGCAACTTCCTGAACACGCCGTGGGAGTCCGTGGCCACCGCCATGCACGTCTCGGCGTACTCGCTGAAGTCGCTCACCACGGCGCTGCTGCCGCTGATGCAGGACGGCGGCGCGGTCGTCGGCCTCACCTTCGACGCCCAGTACGCCTGGCCGCAGTACGACTGGATGGGCCCGGCCAAGGCCGCCCTGGAGTCGACCAACCGCTACCTGGCGCGCTACCTGGGGGAGCGGAACATCCGCTGCAACCTGGTCTCGGCCGGCCCGATCGGCTCGATGGCCGCCAAGTCCATCCCGGGCTTCCCGGACCTCGCCGCCACCTGGGACAACCGCTCCCCGCTGAAGTGGGACCTGAGCGACCCGGAGCCGGCCGGCCGCGGCGTCGTCGCCCTGCTGTCGGACTGGTTCCCGAAGACCACCGGCGAGATCGTCCACGTCGACGGCGGCCTGCACGCCATCGGCGCCTGACGCCTCCGGCAGGTACGAGCACCGCTGCCCGGCACCCCTCCTCGGACGAGGAGGGGTGCCGGGCAGCGGCGTTCCCGGGCGGTGCTACCCCGGGGCGATCGGCTCGCAGCCGCGCTGCGCGGCGACGGCGTTCGCCCAGGAGGTGAACAGCGGCGTGCTGAAGGCCGTCGGTCCGGGAGTGACGAGGTCGTTCCGCCCGGACAGGTGGAGGAAGAGGTCGTCCGTCCCGCACCGGGCGTGGACGGCACCGTCCGAGCCCGTGCCGCGCCAGCCGGTCGGCAGGGGCGAGTCCAGGCTCTTCCGGCTCGCGACGAAGGTCGGGTAGCGGGTGTCGGTGGTGACGGTGAGACGGAGCGCGGGCTCGGACATGATCTGGCTGTAGACCCAGCAGGACCGGAGCGGCGCCGCAGGATCGCTGACCCGCTGGGCGAGCTCCGGCAGGTTCCGGCCGGTCCCGACGCCCGGCAGGCCGCAGAGCTGCCCGTCGGTCGCGGGCGTGACGGCCGGGCCGGGGGCGGTGAGATGCATGTCCGGCACCTCGGCGGAGCCGCAGCCGGACGACTTGGCGAGGGCCGCACCGAAGTCGGCGGCGAGCCGGGCGAGGGCGGCGCGGGCCTCCTGGTCGGGAGTCTCCTTGGACGGGTCGTCCTGCCACATGAGGTCGTGCTTGCCGCGATGGCGCACGTCCGCACCGAGGATGTCCGCGTCCCGGTCCGGGAAGGCGTCCGTACGGGCGGCGGCTTTCCGGCACCCTGCCGGGAGCACCAGCCAGCCGGTGTCGTTGCCGAAGGCACCGAGCGGCCCCCGGTCCGGCTGCGACATCGCGGGATCGACCGGACCGCGGTCCTCGGCGCGTTCGACACCGTGGGTCCGGAGGGTGAGGTCGGCGCCGTTCCCCACCCGGATCACGCAACGGCCGTCCGGCTCGGTGCGGTCCTCGGGCAGACGGCTCTGCACGACCTCGATCCTGCCGCCGCCCAGGACCTGCCGGACGTCCTTCGCGGCGACGGCACCGTCGCAGAGCCGGTCCGGGAGGAAGAGGTCGGTGTACTGCCAGGACGCGTAGCCGCCGGCCGCCAGGACGAGGACGACGGCCGCCACCAGGGCCCACGCGCGTCGGGAGAGCCTCACTTCTGGCCGTTCCGTCCGAGGGCGCTCATGGCGTTCGCGTGACCGGTGGTGTGGCCGGTGCCGAGCTCCTGGGCGACCACGCTGGTCGCCCGCGGATCGGCGTGGTTCGCGTCGCCCCAGCCCGCGGCCATCGCCTTGCCCTGGGTGAGCGCGGCGTAGTGGGCGTCGGCGGACTTGGAGTTGCCCGCGTTCTGGGCGTCCTCCTTGACGTTGTCGGTCCACTCGGAGATGCCCAGGTCGACCAGGCCGCCCGCGATGTCACCGACCTCCGGGATGAACCCGGTCACGGTGCCGCTCGCCGTGGAGGCGAACTCACCGGTCTTCTCGGCCCACTCCATCCGGTCGTCCTTCTCGTCGAGGATGACGGAGGTCCGGATCGCGTCGTAGGCGCCGAGCGCCGTGCCGACCTGCCGGGCCGGGATGTCCCGCTCCTCCGCCGCGTGCTGCGGATCGACCGGGAGGACGGCCAGGGCCTCGGCGGCCTTGGCCCGCTCGGCGTTGTACAGCGTCGCGTAGGCCTCCGGCTCGTCGGAGATCCCGCGCATCACCCTGATGATGTGGTCGGAGCTGCCGCCGAGGTGGCCCTCGCCGTTCTTCTCCCAGGCGCCGTCGTGCTGGACGGTGGAGACGTCCTCGCTGAGGATCAGGTGCGTGTCGTCGACGTAGTCGGACAGCGCGTTGGCGAGCGGCGTCTTGAGGTCGTCGTGGATGTCCTCGGCGCCCTTGCCGTCCCCGTCCAGGGCGTCGATCGCGCCCTGCATGACGCGGGCCTGGGCGGGGGTGTGCGGGCCGCCGTGGTGGCTGCCCTCGCCGGGGACGTCGCCGGTGGCGGCGGCCTCCAGGGCGGCGGCGAGGCCGTCCTGGTGGGTGGTCCTGTCGACGATCGGCGCGCTGTACAGGGTGTTGGTGTACGTGGTGGGCCACTCGCGGTCGCGCAGCAGGTACGTGAGGCGGTCCTCGGCGCCGGGCGACTTCGGGTCCAGGAACATCGTGGCGGCGTCGGGGTTCTGGCCCATCAGCTTGAGCACGCCGTCCACCGGGTCGTGTACGAGGTCCGGGCGCGGGCCGTTGAACTGGTGCGCGGACCAGCGGTTCTTGTCCTTGCGCTCGGCGGCGAGGACGTCGGTGCCGAGGTCGTTCAGGAACTCCTTGCCGTACCCGGCGTTGCCGTGCTGGAGCAGGGTGGCCAGGGTCTGGTAGCCGTAGATCGGCTCGGTCTTCCCGCCGAAGTGGCGGGCGTTGATGTTCTTGACGCCGGCTTCCTGCAGGCCCTTGCGGAAGTCCTGGTAGAACTTGGTGTTCGGGTCCCGGGTGGCGCCGGCGATCGTGTTGGCGAGGTTGGTCTGCAGCTCGCCGTACTCGCCCTTGAGCTTGCCGTTCCGGTCGTTGAGCCGCAGTTCCAGTTCGTCGGCGAGCAGCAGGGTGCCCTCGGGGCCGAGCGCGTCGAGCAGGGTCTGGCCGTAGACGGGGCTGCCGGAGTTGGCCTTCATCAGGTTGTTGAGCTCGGCGAGCTCCTCCGGGCTGAGGTCCTTGCGGTCCCTGAGCCGGGCCGCGAGGTCGGCGGCGCGCCGGCCGTCCGCCTCGTCGCCGCCGCCGACCGCCTGGCCGTTGAACTGGTTCAGCGGGTCGCCGACCTTGGCGGCGCGGCGCAGCTGGAGGGCGGCCCGCTGGTCGGCCGCGGTCGCCTCCTCCAGGTAGACCTTGATCTTCTGGGACCACTGGCCGGCGGCCTCGTGCCGGGACTGCTGGTAGTCCGGGTCGTGGTGGTAGAAGTTGCGCTCGTCCGGGGAGAGCGCGCCGACGTCGAACAGCACGTTGCCGGTGCCGGTCACCTTCATGCCGTCGGCCTGGGCGTCCGCGACGGCCTGCTTGAGCTTCTTCTGCGCGGCCTCGAAGTCGCCCTGGGCGTCCTTGATGATCGAGGCGACGGCCTTGGCCTCGGTCTGCGCGTCGATGCTCTGCTGTCGGGTGATCGTGACGTGCTGGTTGGCCGCGGAGGCGGTGGACCCGAACCACAGGTTCTGGCCGCCGGTGACCGAGAGCACCTCGGTCTCCAGCCGTTGCTGGACGCCCTGGTACTTGCGGGCCATCTCGGTCCAGTCGGCGGCGGCCTTGGCCATCGCGGACGGGTCCGCCTTCATGACGTCCTCGAAACCGAGCAGGCTCACGGGCTCACGCCTTCCCGGCGAACGACGTGGCGATGCCGTGCTCGACGTTCAGGTAGTTGGTGTGGGTCTGCCGCATCATCCCGGCCTCCTGGTTCAGCCGGCCGTTGAGCTGCGACACCTGCTCGTGCCACTCCTTGAGCGCTCCGCGCAGGGCCGTCGCGGTGTCCCAGCCGCTCAGCTTCCCGGCGGCCGCCTCGGTGGACTCGTCGGCGGCCTTCCCGGCCGCCGTGCTGTCGGTGGCGATGCCGTCGAGTGCGGTGGCCGCCTTGTCCAGCGCACCTGTCGACACCTTGGTGGGCCCCCCACCCGGTCCCTGGCCCAGCTTCAGGTCCGGATCCGCCATCAGTTCTCCCCGTTGTGGTCCACATGCGGCCGGAGACCGGCCGTCCGCGAATTTTCACGGGACGTTAGCACGCCAAATCCCTTCGCCCGCAAGGCGCGAGCGGCCGCGGACCGGATGGGCGGGTCAGGCCTCCGGGTCGCCGCAGGCGCCGATGGCGCGACCGGCCTCGTGGGAGGCGCGCTGGGGGTCGCGGGCCCGGATGGCGTCGACGATCTTGTCGTGGCCGAGGTAGCGCTCGGCGATGAGTTCGGGGCCGACGTCGTGGCGCAGGTGGGCGCGGGTGACCTCGCCGAGGTCGGCGTAGAGGGCGGCGAGCACGTCGTTGTGGGCGGCGGCGACGACGGCCTGGTGGAAGGCGGCGTCGGCCTGGACGAAGTCCTCGGCGTCGCCGGAGCGCCAGGCGTCCTCGCGGCGGGCGAGGGCGGCGTCCAGGAGGGCGAGGTCGCGGTCGGTGCGGCGGGCGGCGGCGAGGCCGGCGGCGGAGGTCTCCAGGGTGCTCCGCAGCTCGGCGACCTGGGCGCGGTCGGCGTCGGCGAAGCGGCGGTGCATGACGCCGGCGAGTTCGCTGGTGGCGAGGACGTAGGTGCCGGAGCCCTGGCGGATGTCGAGCAGTCCGTTGTGGGCGAGGGCGCGGACGGCCTCGCGCACGGTGTTGCGGGCCACGCCCAGCTGCTCGACGAGGGCGGCCTCGGTGGGGATGCGCGAGCCGACGGGCCACTCCCCGGAGGTGATCTGCGCGCGCAGCTGGGCGATCACCTGGTCGGACAGCGGGGTGCGCCTCGGCGAGGACAGCGCCACGGGGGACTCCTTGGGTCGGGTGGGTCGGGCCATCATGCCAATTCAAGGATGCGCTAATTCATCCCATCATTCTATGATGGCCTGCATGTCGTCCGCAGCAGACACCGCAGATCCCGTCACCGCTTCCCCCCGGGTCGGGACCCGGCCGCAGACCGAGCGGCCCGCCCCGCCCCACCGCCGCTACCTCGGCTGGCTGTTCGCCGTCGCGATCGCCGCCGCCGCGTTCAACCTCCGCCCGGTGGTCACCAGCCTCGGGCCGCTGCTGGAGCAGGTCCGCACCGACCTCGGGATGAGCCCGACGGTGGCCGGCCTGCTCACCGCCGTCCCCTCGCTCTGCTTCGCCCTGTTCGGCTTCGCCGCGCCGGGCCTGGCCCGCCGGCTCGGCCCGGTCGCGGTGGTCACCGCGAGCATGGGCGCCATCACCGCGGGCGTGCTGGCGCGCTCCTTCGCCGGCGGCACGGCCGTCTTCCTGCTGCTCACCGCCCTCGCGCTGGCCGGTGTCGCGGTCTCCAACGTGCTGATCCCGGTCGTGATCAAGCGGTACTTCCCGGACCGGGTCGGGCCGATGATCGGCCTCTACTCGATGGCGCTGTCGGCCGGCACCGCGCTGGCGGCGGCCGTCACCGTTCCGATGACCAAGGCGCTCGGCGGCGACTGGCGGCTCGGCCTCGGGGTCTGGGCCGGGCTCGGCGCCCTCGCGCTGCTGCTCTGGCTGCCGGTGCTGCTGTCCCGGCGGCGGGAGTCCGGCGGGGCGGCGGGCGACGCGGCCGGCGCCGTGCGGCTGCCGATCACCCGCAGCCGCACCGCCTGGGCGCTGGCCGTCTTCTTCGGCTTCCAGGCCACCGGCGCGTACGTGGTGATGGGCTGGCTGCCGACGATTTTCCAGGACGCCGGGGTCTCCGAGGGCACCTCGGGCGTGCTCCTGGCGCTGACCATGGTGATCGGCGTGCCGGTCTCCTTCGTCCTGCCCAACCTGGCCGCCCGCCGTGGCGACCAGCGGCTCTTCGTGGTGGTCCTGGCGAGCTTCGGCATCGTCGGCTACACCGGGCTGGCGCTGGCCCCGGCCGGCGCGCCCTGGCTGTGGGCGGTCCTGGTGGGCCTGTCCAACTGCGCGTTCCCGCTGGTGCTGACCATGATCGGCCTGCGTGCCCGGACGGCCGGCGGGGTGGCCCAGCTGTCGGCCTTCGCCCAGGGCGTCGGCTACCTGATCTCGATCCCCGGCCCGATCCTGATCGGCCGGCTGTACCAGGCCACCGGCGAGTGGTACCTGCCGCTCGGCTTCCTGGCGGTGCTGCTGGTGCCGCAGATGCTGTTCGGCCTGCGGGCGGCCCGGGCCCGGCACATCGAGGACGAGGCGCTCCCGGCGGCGTCCCGGGCCTGACGGCCACCGGACCGACGGTCGCCGGGCCCGACGGCCACCGGCCCGGTCCACCACCGGTCCCGTCCGTCACCGGCGCCCGGCGACCGCCGGGGCCGGTGGTGGACGGGCGTGTTCGGGGTGGGAGAATCCGGGCATGCCCGTTCTCGAACCGAACCCCACCGACGGCCACAAGAAGCTCGGCCAGCTCGCCGCGATCATCGGCGGCATCGTCGCCCTGCTGGTCGTCGTCGCGATCGTCGCCCGGAACGTCGGCTGACCGCGGGGGGACGCCCCGGTGAACCCCGCATGATGGCACTCCCCGCCGCGCAGGGTGGCGCCATGGGGCAGCACCGCGCTCCCGGCCGGCTTTTCTGCCAAGCTTGCTGGGTATGAGCGCCGACACGCCCCGCAGGATCATCGTTCTCCGCCATGCCAAGGCCGACTGGCCGGACGGCGTCGACGACCACGAGCGGCCGCTGGCCGACCGGGGCCGCCACCAGGCCCCGGAAGCCGGCCGCTGGCTCTCCGACTCCGGCATCAACCCCGACTACGTGCTCTGCTCCACCGCCCTGCGCACCCGGGAGACGTGGAAGCTCGCCGCGCACGAGCTGCCCAAGCGCGCGCGGAAGACGGTCTACGAGGACCGGATCTACGAGGCCAGCCCGGGCGAGATCATCACCGTCCTCCAGGAGACCCCGGAGGAGTACGCCGACCTGGTCCTGGTCGGCCACAACCCGGGGGTGCTCGGCCTGACCCAGGTGCTGGCCGGTGACGAGGGCGACCGGGACGCGCTGGAGCGGCTGCGGCTCGGCGGGTTCCCGACCGCGGCCGTCGCGGTGCTCAGCTTCTCCGGCTCCTGGAAGAACGTCGAGCCGGGCGTGGCCGAGCTGGTCTCGTACTTCACGCCGCAGGACTGAGCCCGGGGAGCACCCGGACGACGGCGAGGGGCGCGCGGACATGGTCCGCGCGCCCCTCGCCGTTCGTTCGCCCCTCGCCGTCCGTCCGTGGGGGTCCGTCCGTCGGGGGCGTCGCGCTGTCGCCCGTCGGAGTGGTGCCGGCCGGGCCGCGGCCCCCGGTGCCGTCAGCCGGCCGCCGGGTCGTCCAGGACCTCGGCGACGTCGGCCGCCTCGACCTCCTCGCGGGTGATCCCGAGCAGGTACAGCACGGTGTCCAGGAACGGCACGTTCACCGCCGTGTCCGCGGCCTCCCGCACCACCGGCTTGGCGTTGAAGGCCACGCCCAGCCCGGCCGCGTTCAGCATGTCCAGGTCGTTGGCGCCGTCGCCGATCGCCACCGTCTGCTCCAGCGGCACCTTGGCCTGCTCGGCGAACCGCTCCAGCCAGCGCGCCTTGCCCGCCCGGTCGACGATCTCGCCGACCACCCGGCCGGTGAACTTCCCGTCCACCACCTCCAGGGTGTTCGCGGCCGCGAAGTCCAGCCCCAGCTGCTCCACCAGGTGGTCGGTGACCTGGGTGAAGCCGCCGGACACCACCGCCACCTGGAAGCCCAGCCGCTGCAGCGTGCGGATCAGGGTGCGAGCGCCCGGCGTGAACCGGACCTCCGCGCGCACCTTCTCGGTCACCGCGGCGTCCAGCCCGGCCAGCAGCGCCACCCGGGCGCGCAGCGACTCCGCGAAGTCCAGCTCCCCGCGCATCGCCGCCGCCGTCACCTCGGCGACCTTCGCCTCGCAGCCCGCGTGGGCGGCGAACAGTTCGATCACCTCGTCCTGGATCAGCGTCGAGTCGACGTCCATGACGATCAGCCGCTTGGCCCGGCGCTCCAGCCCGGCCGCCACCACCGCGACGTCCACCCGCTGGGTGGCCGCCTCCTGGGCCAGCTCGGCCCGCAGCCGGTCGGTGGCCACACCCGAGACGGCCAGCTCGACGGCGGTCACCGGGTACTTGGCCAGGCGGAAGACACGGTCGATGTTGCCGCCGGCGGCGGTGACCCGCGCGGTGAGCGCGGCGACGGCGGAGGCGGTCAGCGGGTGGCCCAGCACGGTGACGTGCGAGCGGCCCTCCCGACGCGGCCGGTTGTCGCCGATGCCGGAGATGATCTCGGCCTGGAGCTTCTGCTCCTCGGCCCAGCGGTGCACGACGGAGCGCAGGTCGCCCTCGGCGCCCCGCGCGGCGGGGGCGGAGACCAGGGCGCAGAGCGTTATCCGGCCACGGGTCACCACCTGCTCGATGTCGACGACCTCCACGCCGAACCCGGCCAGGGTGGCGAAGAGCCCGGCGGTGATGCCGGGGCGGTCCTTGCCGAACACCTTGACGAGCAGGGTGCGCCCGTCCTCGGTCCGGGGCTGCGGGGCGGGGAACGGCTCGGCGGCCAAGGGCGATGCGTTCATGGTGTCTCCCACGCTACCCGCAGGCCGACGGGGCCACGGCACCCGTCCGGGTCGTGGACGAGTCGGACGGGCCGGTCGTACAAGGCCGGTCCGCGAATCGTTGCCGCCTGGTCACAGTCCCCGGGGGCGACTTTCACCCACGGCCGACGGGCTGGAATGATTCCCCCGTCAGAATCACGATCATTTCGCCCCACCTGGCCGGGGCGCACCATCGGGGGAACCGAGAGAGCGGGGCAGACGAGAGTGCCGCAACTCGTCATCGAGATCAACGGACAGCAGCGGGTCCTGGAACCCGGGCGGTCCTACACCATCGGTCGCAATCCGCAGGCGGACTTCCAGTTCGACGACGCGCGGGTGTCCTGGCAGCACGCCACCATCTCCTTCAACGGGGCGGGTTGGCAGCTGGACGACCACGGCAGCACCAACGGCACCTACACCGGCGGCGCCCGCACCTTGCAGGCGCAGCTGTTCCCGGGTGCCGTGGTCAACCTCGGCAACGCCGAGAACGGCCCGCGGCTCGCCTTCTCCGCGCCGGTCGCCCAGGCCGCCCAGGCCCCGGCCTGGCACGAGGCGGCCACCAGCCGGAGCGCCGCCCCGCAGCAGCAGTGGCAGCCCCCGGCGGCCCAGCAGCAGCCCTACCCGCAGCAGCAGCCGCCGCAGCAGTGGCAGCAGCCGCAGGCCCAGCCGCAGCCGTTCCCGCAGCAGCAGGGCTTCCCGGGGCAGCCCGGTCCGCAGGGCTTCCCGCAGCAGGCGCCGGCCGCGCACGACGGCGGCCCGCAGCCGACCGTCATCCGCAACCTGACCGCCGGCATGAACACCATGCGGATCGGTCGCGCGCTCGACAACGACATCGTCGTCTCCGACCTCCAGGTCTCCCGCCACCACGCCGAGCTGCGCCAGCTGCCCGACGGCCGGTACGAGATCGTCGACCTCGGCAGCCACAACGGCATCTTCCTCAACGGTCTGCGGGTCGAGCGCCAGCTGATCGGGCCGCAGGACCGGCTGACCGTCGGTCACTCCAGCTTCGTGCTGGTCGGCGACCAGCTGCAGGAGTTCGTCGACACCGGCGCGGTCTCCTTCTCCGCCCGCCACCTGACCGTCGAGGTCGACTTCAAGGGCGGCAAGAAGGTCCTGCTCAACGACGTCAGCTTCGGCGTCCCGGAGAAGTCCCTGGTCGCGGTCATCGGCCCGTCCGGCTCCGGCAAGTCGACCCTGCTGCGCGCCCTCACCGGCTACCGTCCGGCCGACCGGGGCGACGTCCTCTACGACGGCCGCAACCTCTACAAGCAGTTCGCCGAACTGCGCTCGCGCATCGGCCTGGTGCCGCAGTCGGAGATCCTGCACAAGGAACTCACCGTCCGCACCGGCCTCAAGTACGCGGCCCGGCTGCGCTTCCCCGGTGACACCGAGGCCCGCGAGCGCGAGGCGCGGATCGACGAGGTGCTCTACGAGCTGCGCCTCGACAAGCGGGCCGACAACCGGATCACCGCGCTCTCCGGCGGCCAGCAGAAGCGCGTCTCGGTCGCCCTGGAGCTGCTCACCAAGCCGTCGCTGATCTTCCTGGACGAGCCCACCTCGGGCCTCGACCCGGGCATGGACCGCGAGGTCATGCAGATGCTGCGCGGTCTCGCCGACGACGGCCGCACCATCCTGGTCGTCACCCACTCGGTGGCCGAACTCGCGCTCTGCGACCGGCTGCTGGTGATGGCCCCGGGCGGTTCGGTGGCCTACTTCGGCCCGCCGGACGAGGCGCTGCACTTCTTCGGGTACGAGACCTGGGCCGATGTCTTCCAGGCCTTCGAGAACTACCCGGACCACGACTGGGCCGGCCGCTACCGGAGCTCGGTGCACCACCAGCAGTACTCGGCCGACGTCGAGTCGGGCACCGTGCAGTCGGCGCAGATCGTCCAGGAGGCGGTCCGTCCGCCGAAGCCGCAGAGCTGGGGCTCGCAGCTGTGGACGCTGATCCGCCGCTACGCCTCGGTGCTCGCCTCCGACCGGGGCTTCCTGGCGCTGTCCGTGCTGCTGCCGGCCGTGCTCGGCGCGGTCAGCGTGCTGATCCCGAACGAGCCCGGTCTGGCGCCCAACCCCAAGTCGCAGCTCGGTCTGAACAGCGGCGCCGCGACGATCATGCTGATCCTGGCGATCGGTGCCTGTTTCTCCGGCGCGGCGAACTCGGTCCGAGAGTTGATCAAGGAACGGGCGATCTACGAACGAGAACGGGCCACCGGCCTGTCCCGCTCGGCGTACATGATGTCCAAGATCATCGTGCTGGGCTTCTTCAGCGTGATCCAGGGCGCGATCATCTCCGCCGTCGGCTTCCTGCCGCGCAAGCTGCCCGCGCACGGTCTGGTGATCAAGGACCTGCCGATCCTGGAGATGAGCCTCGGCCTGATCCTGCTGAGCTTCGCCTCGATGATGTTCGGCCTGGCGATCTCCGCACTGGTCAAGACCGCCGAGAAGACCATGCCGCTGCTGGTCATGTTCGCCATCATCCAGGTGGTCTTCACCGGCTGCCTGTTCCAGATCTTCTCCAAGCCCGGCCTGGAGCAGTTCGCCTGGCTGATGCCGGCCCGCTGGGGCACCGGCATGGTCGCCACCACGCTCGACCTCTCGCACCTGCTCGGCCCCTGGAACAAGGACTTCCAGAACCCCGAGTACGACCCGCTGTGGGAGCACACCGCGACCCAGTTCTGGATCGACGCCGGGATCCTGGTCCTGATGTCGATCGCCATCGGCGTCATCGTCACGCGCCTCCAGCGCCGCCACGAGCCCGAGGTCATGCAGAAGGGCTGACGCCCGGCACCGCCACCACCACGGGGGCGGCCCACCCCGACCGGGGAGGGCCGCCCCCGCGGCGTTCCCCGGCCTGATCCGAAGGGCGCGACAGGTCACGACCTAGGTCTGCGGACCTGCGTCCGGCCGGGCCGGGGACCGACGCGCGGGCTCCGCGGACGGCGGTAGGTTGGCGTCATGCCCACCGTGCCAAGCGACCACCGGCACGCCGGACTGCTGCCCGCCGACCGGATCCCGGTCGGCCCGCCGCCGGACGGCACCCTGCCCGCCTGCGAACCCTGCCTCGCCGGCATCGAGGCCGTCAGCCAGGCCCTGCTCGGAATGAGCCGCCACCTGGAGGTCCGTGAGGTCCTGCGCCGGATCACCGCCTCCGCCCGCCGCCTGCTCGGCGCCGAGTACGCGGCCCTCGGCGTCCCCGACGACCACGGCGGCTTCGCCCAGTTCGTCGTCGACGGCGTCACCGACGAGCAGTGGAAGGCCATCGGCCCGCTGCCCCGCCAGCACGGCGTGCTCGCCGCGATGCTCCACGAGACCGGCCCGATCCGGCTCGACGACGTCCGCAGCGCCCCCGCCTTCGGCGGCTGGCCCGACGCCCACCCCGAACTCGGCGCCTTCCTCGGCATGCCCATCGTCGACACCGACCACGCCGAGGACGAGCCCGAGGTGCTGGGCGTCATCTACCTCGCCAACAAGCGGGGCGGCGGCGGCTTCACCGACCACGACGAGGAACTCCTGCGGATACTCGCCGCCCACGCGGCACTGGCGCTGTCCAACGCGCGCCTCTACGAGCGCAGCCGCGAACTCACCCTGGCCGGCGAGCGCGCCCGGATCGCCCACGACCTGCACGACGCCGTCGCGCAGAAGCTCTTCTCGCTGCGCCTCACCGCCAAGGCCGCCGCCAAGCTCGTCGACCGCGACCCGGCCCGCGCCCGCGCCGAACTCGCCGAGGTCGCCCGGCTCGCCGCCGAGGCCGCCGACGAACTGCGCGCCGTCGTCGTCGAACTGCGCCCCGCCGCACTGGAGGAGGACGGCCTGAGCGCCACCCTCGCCTCCCAGGTGCAGGTCCTCGACCGCGCCCACGGCGCCGACATCGCCTTCGCCGCCGACCGCGTCCGCGCCCTGCCGCCGGCCCAGGAGGCCGCTCTGCTGCGGGTCGCCCAGGAGGCGCTGCACAACGCGCTGCGCCACTCCGGCGCCGGCCGCGTCACCGTCACCCTGGCGGGCACCCCCGCCCGCGGCGCCGTGCTGCGGGTCAGCGACAACGGCCGGGGCTTCGACCCCGAGTCCGTCCGACGGGCCGGCCGCCACCTCGGCCTGGCCTCGATGCGCGACCGCGCCGCCGCCGTCGGCGGCCGGCTCACCCTGGACTCGGCCCCCGGAGCGGGCACGGTCGTCGAGATGGAGGTCCCCGGTGCCTGACACCCTGTCCGCGATCCGCGTCCTGCTGGTCGACGACCACCAGGTGGTCCGCCGCGGTCTGCGCACCTTCCTGGAGGTGCAGGACGACATCGAGGTGGTCGGCGAGGCCGCCGACGGCGCCGAGGGCGTCGCCCAGGCCCGCGCGCTCGACCCCGACGTGGTCCTGATGGACCTCAAGATGCCCGGCGTCGACGGCATCGAGGCGCTGCGCACGCTCAAGGAGGACGGCAGCCGGGCCCGGATCCTCATCGTGACCAGCTTCACCGAGCACCGCACCATGGTCCCCGCGCTGCGGGCCGGCGCCGCCGGGTACGTCTACAAGGACGTCGACCCGGAGGCGCTGGCCGGCGCGATCCGCTCGGTCCACGCCGGCCACGTGCTGCTCCAGCCGGAGCTCGCCGAGGCCCTGCTCGCCGACGACGGCCCGCGCCCGCCCCAGGGCCGCGGCGGCACCCTCACCGAGCGCGAGCGCGAGGTGCTCGGCCACATCTCCGACGGCCGCTCCAACCGGGAGATCGCCCGCAGCCTGCACCTGTCGGAGAAGACCGTGAAGACCCACGTCTCCAACATCCTGATGAAGCTGGACCTCGCCGACCGCACCCAGGCCGCGCTCTGGGCCGTCCGGCACGGCGAGACCCGCTAGGGGCAGGTCCCCCCAGGGCCCCGCGGCTACCGCTCCTTCTCGTCCACCAGCGCGTTGTAGGCGGCGACCTGCGCCCGGCGGGCCGTGCGCCAGAGCGGTGCCAGCGCCTCCCGCCGGGCGGCGATCTCGGAGGCGCTCACCGCCGCGCCGTGGCCGCCGGAGGCGATCGTCAGCAGCGCCGCCACCTGGCGGGCGGACTCCAGCACCCGCACCGCGCGCGGGGGGTACCCCGGCGCGAGCAGCTCGGCGTGCCCGCGCCGCCGGTACTCCTCCAGGGCCCGCAGTGCCTCGGGTCCGGCCCCGGCCACGTCCAGCCGGGTCAGCAGCTGGGTCGCCCGGCGCAGCCCGTCCGCGAGCTCGAACTCGGCCTCGTGCAGCGACGGCACGTCGGCCGGCGGCGCGTCGTTCACCGGGTAGCAGCGCCACAGCACGGTCGCCGACCGGTCCCCGGCCGGGCCGAAGACCTCCACCTCGGGCACCAGCCCCAGCGGCACCCCGACCGCCAGCACGGCCTCGCCGGCCGCCATCGCGCGCTCGTTGAACGGCGCCGGCCCGGTCAGGCCCAGCGGGTGCCCGGCCGACGGCACGGCCAGCCGCAACCCCCGCACCCCGAGCACCCGCAGCCGGCCCAGCGCCCAGGTGAGCCCGTGCCGCTCGTCCGGGCCGTCCCCGGGAAGACCGGTCACCCGGTGGCTCTCGTCGGCCCCCAGCACCGCCGCTGCGGCGTTGTCGGGCGGCACCAGACCGGCCAGCAGGGCGTTGCCCCAGGCGGCCAGCCGCCCCGAACGGGGCTCTTCGTACGGATTGTCGGCAGGTGTGGCGAGCATCCGGCCAGCCTACGGAATCGGCGGCCACCCGCGTGGCGTAGGTTTGCCCATGCGCGTGCGGCGCACCCACTCCGTGCCCACCGGCCGCCGGAGTGGCCGCCCGCCCGCACCGACGGCCGTATATCTGTTTTTGGGGAAGGCGTAGGCATGAGCGACGTGCTGGAGCTGGTGGACGTTTCCGTGGTCCGGGAGGGGCGCGCGCTGGTCGACCAGGTCTCGTGGTCCATCTCCGAGGGCGAGCGCTGGGTCATCCTCGGCCCGAACGGCGCCGGCAAGACCACCCTGCTGCAGATCGCGTCCTCGTACCTCTTCCCGACCTCCGGCAAGGTCAGCGTCCTGGGCGAGAAGCTCGGCGAGATCGACGTCTTCGAGCTGCGCTCGCGGATCGGCCTGGCCGGCGCGGCGATGTTCGACAAGCTGCCCGCCGAGCAGACCGTGCTGCAGACGGTGCTCACCGCCGCGTACGGCATGACGGTCACCTGGCAGGAGACCTACGACCGGTCCGACGAGTCCCGCGCGCTCGCCCTGCTCGACCGCCTCGGCATGGCCGGCATGACCGACCGCCGGTTCGGCACCCTCTCCGAGGGCGAGCGCAAGCGCACCCTGATCGCCCGCGCCCTGATGACCGACCCCGAGCTGCTGCTGCTCGACGAGCCCGCCGCCGGCCTCGACCTCGGCGGCCGCGAGGACCTCGTCCGCCGGCTCGGCGCCCTGGCCCAGGACGAGTTCGCGCCGGCCATGGCGATGGTCACCCACCACGTCGAGGAGATCGCCCCCGGCTTCACCCACGTCCTGATGATCCGTCAGGGCAAGGTGCTCACCGCCGGGCCGATCGACACCGAGCTGACGGCGCGCAACCTCTCCCGCTGCTTCGGCCTCCCGCTGACCCTGGAGCGCCACGGCGACCGCTGGTCCGCCCAGGGCCTGCCGCTCGGCTGAACCCGCCCGCGCCGCACCGGATCCCGCCCGACCCCGCCGGATCCCACGGGGACTTCGCCGAACGCCACTGAACGCCGCTGAACGCCACTGAACTCCGCTGAACTCGGCCGAACCGGAACCGGTCGCACGTGCGACCGGTTTCCGCCCCTCCACCTGCGGGAACTGACCGCCTCATAGGCCCTTCCCTCCCTAGGATGGACACGTGGACAGCTGGATCTGGTGGCTTCTGGTCGCCGTCGGCCTCGGCATACCGTTGGTGATCACCACGATGCCGGAGCTCGCCATGTTCGCCGTGGGCGCGCTCTTCGCCGCCGGCGTGGCGGGTCTGGGCGCCGACGTGGTGTGGCAGGTGCTGACCTTCGTCGCGGTCTCGGTCGCGCAGTTGGTCGTCGTCCGCCCCATCGCCTACCGGGCGCTGCGGAAGGGCCCGCAGATCAAGATGGGCATCGAGGCGCTCAAGGGCGCCACCGCGGTCGTCGCGGAGAAGGTCGACGGGGAGGGCGGGCGGATCAAGCTCAACGGCGAGATCTGGTCGGCCCGCGCGCTCCACCCCGAGCAGGTGTACCAGCCGGGGGAGCAGGTCGACGTCGTCGAAATCCAGGGCGCGACCGCCCTGGTCGTCTAGGGGAGAGTCCGTGGAACCCGTCCTTATCGTCCTGGTCGTCCTGGTCGTGGTGGCCTTCATCGCGCTGATCAAGACGATCCAGGTCATCCCGCAGGCCAGCGCCGCGATCGTGGAGCGCTTCGGCCGCTACACCCGGACGCTCAACGCCGGCCTGAACATCGTCGTCCCGTTCATCGACCGCGTCCGCAACCGGATCGACCTGCGCGAGCAGGTCGTGCCGTTCCCGCCGCAGCCGGTGATCACCCAGGACAACCTGGTGGTCAACATCGACACGGTGATCTACTACCAGGTCACCGACGCGCGGGCCGCCACCTACGAGGTCGCCAGCTACATCCAGGCGATCGAGCAGCTCACCGTCACCACGCTGCGCAACATCATCGGCTCGATGGACCTCGAATCCACCCTCACCTCGCGCGAGGTCATCAACGCCGGCCTGCGCGGCGTGCTCGACGAGGCCACCGGCAAGTGGGGCATCCGGGTCAACCGCGTCGAGCTGAAGGCCATCGAGCCGCCGACCTCGATCCAGGACTCGATGGAGAAGCAGATGCGCGCCGAGCGTGACAAGCGCGCCGCGATCCTCACCGCCGAGGGCAACCGGCAGTCCCAGATCCTGCGCGCCGAGGGCGAGAAGCAGGCCGAGGTCCTCAAGGCCGAGGGCGAGGCCCAGGCCGCCGTGCTGCGCGCCGACGGTGAGGCGGCCGCCATCCGGACCGTCTTCGAGGCGATCCACGAGGGCGACGCCGACCAGAAGCTGCTCGCCTACCAGTACCTGCAGACCCTGCCCGAGCTGGCCAAGGGCGACTCCAACAAGCTCTGGATCATCCCGAGCGAGGTCGGCGACGCCCTCAAGGGCCTCGGCGGCGCGTTCACCGGTCTGACCGGCGGCGCCAACGGCGGCGCCATGGCCGCCCCCAGCGCCGCCGCCCCGGCCGCGCCGCCGGCCACCCAGGTCCCGATCGACCCGGCCGCCGGCCCGCGCCCGCTGGACACCGACACCAAGGGCTCCGCGCGGCCCCGGATCGACCCGCTCCGGGAGTACCGCAAGAACGACCCCGAGCAGTAGACCCGCCGCTGGACCCGCCGCTGCGCCGCCGCTGCGCCGAGGGTGTGGCCAACGTCCCGAAATCCGGGCACCGCTGGAACCGGCACCGGTCCGTCCGGCATGATCACCGCGACAGGACCCCAACGGGAGGTGGCTCATGACGGTCTGGGAGGCGATCGCCGTCCTGGTGGCGGGCGTCGGCGCGGGGATGATCAATGTGATCGTCGGCTCCGGCACCCTCATCACCTTCCCCGTGCTGCTCGCCGTCGGACTGCCGCCGGTGACCGCCAACGTCTCCAACTCCTTCGGCCTGGTCCCCGGATCGGCCAGCGGCGTGCTCGGCTACCGCCGCGAGCTGGCCGGCCAGGGTGCCAGGCTGGCCCGCTTCGGCACCGCCTCCCTGCTCGGCGGCGTCCTCGGCGCCTACCTGCTGATCGAGCTGCCCAGCGCCGCCTTCGACGCGATCGTCCCGGTGCTGATCCTGCTCGCCCTCGTCCTGGTGGTCCTGCAACCCCGGGTCGCCAAGGCCGTCGCCGCCCGCCGCCGCCCCGACGGCGACCCGCACGGCGGCCCGCTGCTGCTCGCCGGCATCTTCGTCACCGGCGTCTACGGCGGCTACTTCGGCGCGGCCCAGGGCGTCCTGCTGCTGGCCCTGATGGGCATGATGCTCCAGGAGGACCTGCAGCGGATCAACGGGGTGAAGAACGCCCTCGCGATGATCGTCAACGGCGTCGCCGCCCTGTTCTTCCTCTTCACCTCGACCGTCGACTGGACCGCCGCCGGCCTGATCGCGGCCGGCTCGCTGGTCGGCGGGCTGGTCGGCGCCAAGGTCGGCCGCCGCCTCCCGCCGCAGGCGCTGCGCGCCGTCATCGTCGTCGTCGGCCTGGCGGCCGTCGTCAAGCTGCTCGCCACCTGAAGCCGCTCGCCACCTGACACCCGAACCGGAAGGACCCCGCATGGCCCTGGAAATGCGCCCGATCTGCGAGCGCTGCGAGGTGTCGCTGACCCCGGACGGCCCGGCCTCTATATGTTCCTACGAGTGCACGTTCTGCGGGCCGTGCACCGAGGAGATGGCCGGCGGCTGCCCCAACTGCGGCGGCGAGCTGGTCGCCCGTCCCCGACGGACGGGCTGAGGACCGACCGACTGGCGACAGGAGAGGCCGATGAGCCGCGAACGGCTGAGCGAGGACGAGATCACCGCCGGGCTGGCCGAGCTGCCGCACTGGACGCGGGAGGGCGACAGCATCGCCCGGACCGCCGAGGCCCCCGACTTCCTGGCCGGGATCCGGATGGTGGTCGCCGTCGCCGAGGCGGGGGAGGCGATGGACCACCACCCCGACATCGACATCCGCTGGCGCACCCTGCGCTTCGTGCTCTCCACCCACAGCGCCGGCGGGCTCACCGCCCTCGACCTCGCACTGGCCGCCCGGATCGAGACCACCCTGGCCGCCGGGTCCGCCCGGTAGCGGCGGCGGAACCGCCCGCTCCGCCCCGCTCCGGGGGCGTGAGATGCTGACTGCCGCAGTGCAGGCGGTCGGGAGGGACGGAACGGATGGCTCAGGACTCCCTCGGCGACGGCCACCCGCACCAGTGGTACCCGGAGCAGGCGCCCCAGGAGTGGCCCACCGGGTCCACCGGCGCCTCCGGGTCTGCCGGGTCCACCGGTCACGACGGGTACGCCTGGTACCCCGGGCAGGCGGGGCACCCCGAGGGCGCCGGGCACGCCCACCCCGGCTACGCGGCACAGCAGGCCCGGCCGGGGGAGTACGGAGCACAGGGGTACGGCGCCGCGGTCCACGACGGGGGCGGACACCCACAGACGCCGTACGCGCCGTACGCGCCGTACGACCCCTACGGCTCCCACCCCACCCACGCCCCCCAGCCCTCGTACGACCAGGGTCAGCAGCAGCCCTACGGCTACGGCTCCCCCGAGGAGCAGCACCAGCTGTACGCGCCCTACGTCGTCGTCCCGCAGCAGCCGACGGGGCCGGAGCTGTACGCACCCGCCGGGGCCGAGTACTCCGCCGACGGCTATCTGCACCTGGAGCCGGAACCCGAGCCGGAGCCGGCACCCGACGCCGATCCCCGGCCCGCTCCCGAGCCCGAACCCGCGACGCCCGCCACGGCCCCGTCACGGCGGGCCGATCGGGCCGATCGGGCCGACCGTGCAGGCCGTGCGGGCCGGTCCGGCCGGTCCGGCCTCGCGGGGAAGGCCCGGGCCGCCGCGGACGCGGTGGTCGCCGCCGAGCACACCCCCGGCCGGCGCGCCCTGCTGATGCGCACCGGGGCCGGCGTCGCCGCCCTCGGCGTCCTGGTCGCGGCCGGCCTGATGGTCGGCCGGCAGGGCGGCGGCTCCGCCGACGGCGCCACCGGCGGCGATCCCGGCTTCACCGTCGTGCACACCCGCACCTGGGCCGCCCAGGCCGCCGTCGTCCAGCCCGGCGGCGACGACACCCTGGTCGGCAGCTGGCTGCTGGCCGGCGCGGTGGTCCGCGCCGACGCCACCGGTGTCCGCGCCTACGACCTGGCGGACGGCCGCCCCACCTGGTCGATGGAACCGCCCGCCGCCGGAGCGGTGCCCTGCGCCCTCTCGCCGACCGTCAACCTGACCGGCCTCGGGGCCGTGCTGTTCCGGCCCCGGGCCGACCCCAAGAGCCCGTGCTCCCTGGTGGCCGCCGTCGACACCGGGACCGGCCGGACGGCCTGGACGAAATCGCTCTCCGACGCCAAGGGCGCCTACGGGGCGAGCGTCGGCGTCACCGACGACAAGGTGATCGCGGTCGGCGACAGCCACGCCGTCGCCTGGGAGTCCGCCGGCGGCGAGGACGTCTGGCAGTACACCGGGCAGGGGAAGTTCTGCACCCTCTCCGGCGGGGTGGCCGGTGGCACCGTGCTGGTGGCCAGCTCCTGCGCCGACTCCAGCCCCGTGGACCAGGTCGTCGCGCTGAACACCGTGGACGGCAAGGTCACCTGGTCGCGCGGCCTGAACAGCCGGCCGAGGACCGCGACCGTCCTCTCCGTCGAGCCACCGGTCCTCCTCACCACCGGCGAGAAGCCCGAGGACGACCGGGTCCTCGCCTGGGGCCGGAGCGGTGACCCCGCCACCGAGATCCCGGTCGCCGACGCCGGCGGCCGGCTCGACGTCGGCCACGGGACGTTTTCGGCCACCCCCGGGGTCTTCTTCCAGGACCGCACGATGATCACCACGGTCGCCCCGGCGAACGCCTCCGGTGGCTCCGTCGCGGTGGTCGGCTACGACCTGGACAGCGGCAAGCAGCGCTGGCGGACCACCGCGCGCGAGAAGGGCACGGCCCGGGCCGTCGGGGTGGACGGCGGCGCGCTGGTGCTCGCCGTCGACGAGCGCCTCGACCAGCCGGCCCACCTCAGCCGCTTCGCCCTGACCGACGGGCGCGAGACCGTCGGCGGCAACTTCCCGCCCGGCACCGGCTCCCTGCTGGTCTCCGGCCGCGTCCTGATCGGCGGCGGCCGGGTGGTCGCCGTCCCCGAGCACTCGACCAACTTCGGCACGGCGACCGGCTACCGGGCCAAGGAATGAGCCCGGGCCGGACCGGTGACCGACCTCCCCCGTCGGTCGCCGGCCCGGCCCCCGGGATTCTCCCCGGCCCCCCGGGATTCACCCCGGTCCGTGCGCCGCCTCAGGCGGCGGTGGGCGCGGCCGCGGCGACCACCTGGGCCGGCAGCCAGTCGGCCAGCTCCCGGACGTCCGAGCCGCGCAGGCCCAGCGCCATCATCAGCGTGGCCTGCGGCGTCGGCACGAACGGCTTGCGGAGCAGCTTCATCCCGGCCTGCTCCGGCGTCCGGTCGGCCTTGTACTGGTTGTCCTCGGCGCAGGCGGCCACCGTGTTCATCCAGGTGTCCGTGCCGCCGCGCGACTTGGGCTGCAGATGGTCCACCGTGGTGGCCCGCCGCCCGCAGTAGGCGCACAGGTGCTGGTCCCGGACGAGCACCCCGCGGCGCGACCACGGAGCCTGTTGTCGGAACGGCACCCGGACGTACCGCTGGAGTCTGATCACCCGGGGCACCGGCACGGTCACCCCCGTCCCGCGCACGGTGCGCAGGGGGTGCGCCTGCTCGACGACGGCCTTGTCCTGGAGCACCAGGACCACGGCACGCTGGAGCGACACCGTCGTCAGCGGTTCGTAGCTTGCGTTCAGAACCAGCGTGCTGCGCACCTCGGCCACCCTTCCGCGGGCGTGCCACGGCGGCACGACCGTCTCCACACACGTCACTGCCGCCGCGCGGCGGTGGGACCACTGTGAAGGGGCCCGGGGCCGTCGAACAACGGAATTTCCGGTGTCGGCGAGGGACATGAGCACGCCCGGAGGGCATCGTGGCCGGGCGGGCCCGGCGCGTCCGCGCCGGTGCGAAGAAAACCCGCTGGCCATGACCGCGTAGGCTCTACAACGCTGGAGTCGTCCCGCACCCGGGCCCGGCCGAACCGGGCCCGCACCGGGCGGGCGCCCGACCGAAGGAGAAGCGTGACCGTGACGGACATCGTCGACGAGCTGCGGTGGCGAGGGCTGATCGCCCTGTCCACCGACGAGGACGCACTGCGCAAGGCGTTCGCGGACGGCCCGGTCACGTTCTATTGCGGCTTCGACCCGACGGCCCCCAGCCTGCACCTCGGCAACCTGGTCCAGATCCTCACCATGCGCCGCATCCAGCAGGCGGGGAACCTCCCGCTCGGCCTGGTCGGCGGCGCCACCGGCCTGATCGGCGACCCGAAGCCCACCGCCGAGCGCGTCCTCAACGACCCCGAGACGGTGGCCGCCTGGGTCGACCGCCTGCGGGGCCAGATCTCGCGCTTCCTCGACTTCGACGGCCCGTACGCGGCGCGGATGGTCAACAACCTGGACTGGACCTCCGGGATGTCGGCGATCAGCCTGCTGCGCGACGTGGGCAAGTACTTCCGGGTCAACAACATGATCGCCAAGGAGGCCGTCGCCCGGCGGCTCAACTCCGACGCGGGCATCAGCTACACCGAGTTCAGCTACCAGATCCTCCAGGGCATGGACTACCTAGAGCTGAACCGCCGCTACGGCTGCACCCTGCAGACCGGTGGCAGCGACCAGTGGGGCAACCTCACCGCCGGCACGGACCTGATCCGCAAGGCGGACGGCAAGTCGGTGCACGCGCTGGCGACGCCGCTGATCGTGAAGGCCGACGGCACCAAGTTCGGCAAGACGGAGTCCGGCACGGTCTGGCTCGATCCCGAGCTGACCACCCCGTACGCCTTCTACCAGTTCTGGCTGAACGCGGACGACCGGGACGTCTCCAACTTCCTGCGGATCTTCAGCTTCCGCTCGAAGGAGGAGGTCGAGGAGCTGGAGCGCGAGACCACCGAGCGCCCGGCCGCCCGTCTCGCCCAGCGCGCGCTCGCCGAGGAGCTGACCACGCTGGTCCACGGTGCCGAGCAGTACGAGCGGGCGGTCGCCGCCTCCAAGGCGCTGTTCGGCCAGGGCGACCTCGCCGACCTGGAGGCGCCCACCCTGGCGGCGGCGCTGGCCGAGGTCCCCAAGGCCGAGGTCACCGAGCTCCAGCCGATCGTCGACCTGCTGGTCGCCGTCGGTCTCGCCCCGAGCCGTTCGGCCGCGCGCCGGACGGTCAAGGAGGGCGGCGCCTACCTCAACAACGTCAAGGTGACGGACGAGGAAGCGGTGCCGGCCGAGTCCGATCTGCTGCACGGCCGCTGGCTGGTCCTGCGTCGCGGGAAGCGGAACCTGGCCGCCGCCGAACTGATCAAGTGACCGAAACGCGACGCCGCTGACCTGCGGCTTCGACCCCTGGGGGCGGGATCCAGCCGGATCCCGCCCCGCATGTTTGACGATGTCCGCCAGGTGGCCTAGTGTTGAACGAGTCGCTGAAGCGGCCACCCCATCAGCGCGTCTCTCCCCGAGTCTCAATTTCGATTGACTCTCGGAATGCGCTAATGTGGAGGACGTCGCAAGAAAGCGACACCGACCAGTTCGGGAAATCCGATGAATGAAACTCCGGAAAACGGAGCGGAAAACGTCTGATAAGCTGGAAACACGAAAGAACGAAGCGCCCGGAGGGCCGGTGTGAAAGCCGCCTGAAGGAAGCGTCCGTTCCTTGAGAACTCAA